>NZ_JAEQAZ010000089.1 GCF_016654115.1 Streptomyces sp. MBT53 | reverse complement strand
GCCACTCCCCCACCGCCGCCGCCGAGACCGGCCGCTCCCAGCCGTCCGGCCGGGCGGCCCCGCCGATGTGGAAGGCGTCGACCCCGGCGGCGCGCAGGGTGGGGACGTGGTCGAGGCGCAGGCCGCCGCCGACGAGGATGCGCTGTTCGTAGCCGGGTTCGCCGTGCAGGGCCGCCTCGCGGAGGAGGGCGGGGAGGCCGTCGTCGACGCCGTCGGCCGAGCCGGCGGTGAGGTAGGTGTCGAGGCCGGGCAGGTCGGCGAGCTGCTTGCGGAGGGCGTCGCGGTCGGCGGCGCGGTCGATCGCGCGGTGGAACGTCCAGGCGCAGCCGTCCAGTTCGGCGACGACGCGTTCCACCGCGTCCAGGTCGACCCCGCCGTCCGGGTCGAGGAACCCGAGCACGAACTGGTCGGCGCCGGCGGTCCGCAGCTCCCCGGCGACCCGTACCAGCCGGTGCGTGTCGCCCGCGGCGAAGCCGTCCGCGAGGCGGATCATCACGCGCAGGTCGATGTCCACGGCGGCGCGGATCGCGGCGAAGGTCTCGACCGGCGGGGTCAGTCCGTCGGCCGCGATGTCGGTGACCACTTCGAGGCGGTCCGCGCCTCCGGCCTGGGCGGCGAGCGCGTCCTCGGCGCCGAGGGCGATCACCTCCAGGACTGCACGCGTGCTCATAGGACCCCTTCCGTCGTGTTCCCTGGAGCGGCTACAGGTCTAGTCCAATCTCAGGGTACGCGGACGGGTCGGGGGCCGCGAGATCACCCCCGTGAACGGCGAACACATGACGGAAAACAGATGCCGAAAAAACAGAGCCTCACGGCCGCGAGCCGAAGATGTTCAGTTCCGCCGGCTCCGCCCCCGCCAGCTCGTACACCGTCCCCTCCGGGACCGGACGCCCCGAGTACAGCCGTACGAGCGTGGGCGCGTCGCCGATGTACCGGGCCGGGGTGCGCTCGCCCGACACATCGCCCAGTCGCAGCGGATCGTCCAGGTCGTCGAGGTCGGCGTGGAGAGGCTGGTGCTTTTTCTGACGGGTCACAAGGCCGAGAAGGGTTAGGGCGGACACCAGCCTTTCGCCCCCATAGGCCCCGGGCTCGCCGAGCGTGTCCCGTACGTCGCCGGCGTGCACCCACTCGCCGAGCGCGACGGCGTCCAGCGCCCCGCCCGCGCGGGCGATCACCGCACCGGCCTCGGTCATCCCGCGCTCCAGTTCGTCGAGGACCCGCGCGTTGCTCCAGTCGGCGCGCTCGGCGATGTCCCGGTCGTTGGCCTCCGGCGAGAACACCCCTTCCTCGAACCGGCGCTCCACCACCCGCATGAGCGCGGACGAACAGTGCGCGAGCACGTCCCGCACGGTCCACCCCGGACACGCGGCGGTGGCCAGCGCGAAGTCCTCCTCGGCGCGGGAACGCAGCAGCGGAATCAGCACGTCACGCTCCCCGGCGAGCAGCCGTCCGGGCAGCTCGGGATCACGTACGTCGTGTGTCGTATCGGCGTAAGTCATGGACCCCACGCTAGGGGCGCCGCCACAGGAGGAAAATAAGAACCATGGCCGATCTCGACGCCCTTCGCGCCCGCTGGACCCGTGCTCTCGAAGGAGCCCGGGCACCGGGCGGCGGACCCGACCCCCTGCCGTACGCGGACAACCTCCTCACCCGCTGGCAGGAGCCGCAACGCCACTACCACACGCTCGCCCACCTCACGGCGGTCCTGGACCACATCGACGTGCTGGAGCAGTACGCCGACGACCCGGACGTCGTACGGCTCGCGGCCTGGTTCCACGACGCGGTCTATCTCCCCGACCGCTCCGAGAACGAGGACCGTTCGGCACGGCTGGCCGAGCGTGCGCTGCCCGAGGCCGGGGTCCCGGACGCGAAGACGGCCCAGGTCGCCCGCCTGGTCCGCCTCACCGTCACGCACGCCCCCGCCGACGACGACCGCGACGGCATGGTCCTGTGCGACGCGGACCTCGCGATCCTGGCCGCACCGCCGTCGGCGTACGCCGCGTACACGGCCGCCGTCCGCGAGGAGTACCACTTCGTCCCCAACGACGCGTTCAGGGAGGGCCGTTCGGCGATCCTGCGCCAACTCCTCTCCCTGCCCCAGTTGTTCAGGACCCCGCACGGGCTGGCGGAGTGGGAGGCGACGGCACGCTACAACCTGACGGGGGAACTGGCCCTGCTGGGCTCGGCGGACCCTACTGCCGGGTGACGTGGAGCGGTGGTCGTGGCCCGTATGCTCCCCGACATGGGGACCACGGGCGCACCACAGCTGGAAGAGGCCGTAGCGAGCTGTGTCGCACTGCTGAGCACGGCGACGGACCGGGACTGGGACGGTGTGAAGGCCGACGGCCTGGAGTGGAGCTGCCGTTACACGGCCGAGCACATCGCCAGTGATCTCATCGCGTACGCGGGCCAGTTGGCCGGTCGCGCACAGCAGGCGTACGTCCCCTTCGACATCGCCCTCGACGAAGGCACCGACAACTCCGGTGTCCTGGACGTGATCGGGGCGACCGGCGCCCTGCTCGCCGCCGCCGTCCGCACCGCCCCGCGCGAGGTGCGCGCCTTCCACCCGTACCCGTTCCGCAGCGCCAACCGCGAGGGCTTCGCCGCGATGGGCACCGCCGAGGTGCTGCTGCACACCCAGGACATCGCCCAGGCCCTGGGACTGGACTTCCAACCGGCCCGGAAACTCGCCGAGTTCGTCCTCACCCGGATCTTCCCGCACGTCCGCCCCGGCGCCGACCCCTGGCGCACCCTGCTCTGGGCGACCGGCCGCGGCCGACTCCCCGGCCGCGCCCCCGTCACCGAGTGGCGCTGGCGCAACAACCTCGTCCTGCCCACCGAACGCCTCACCCTGGAGGGCGTCCACCCGGCAGCCGCGGCCGACCTGGCCGCCGGCGGCGACGGCGGCTTCGAGTGGATCACCGGCGGCCCCTTCGAGGGCACCCGGGAGGCCGCGACCTTCATGACCAAGGCGTACCAAGCGGGCCTGCACCGCCCGGAGTTCGGGGTGTTCGCCCTCGTCCGCAGCGAGGACGGCCGCGCGATCGGCGGCATGGGCTTCCACGCCGTACCCGACGAGGAGGGCCGCACCGAGGTCGGCTACGACCTGGTGGAGGGCGCGCGCGGCCAGGGCTACGCGACGGAGGCGCTGCGCGCGCTGACCGGCTGGGCCCTGGCACGGGACGACGTACGCACCGTCCTCGCGACCGTCGAACGCGACAACCTCGCCTCCCAGGCGGTGGTTTCCCGCGTGGGCTTCAAGCAGGCGGGCGAGGACATCGACGAGCTGACCTACGAGCTCGGCCGCTGACCGGCCGACCGGACTACAGCGTGCGCCCCTTGGGCCGCCGCAGCCCCGCCGCCGTCAGCAGCCGCACCACCTCCCGGCTCCTGACCTCCACCGCCCCGGCGGCCACCGCGTCCGCGTAACGGTGCGACGGGATGTCGTAGTGATCCCGCTCGAAGGCCCGCCGCGGCACGCCCAACTCCTCGGCGAACAGGTGGAGTTCGTCGTACGAGACGTCGCTGACCAGATGCGACCACAGGCGGCCGTGCCCCGGCCAGGTCGGCGGGTCGATGTACACGGTCACAGGGAACCCAGGTTTCCCACCGCGGCGACCTTCACGCCCGCCTGGTGGCAGACCCAGTGCGGGTCGGGGCCCAGCTCCGGTTCGACCTCCAGGGCGTGCGGGTCACCGGCCGAGCAGACCGGGCAGAGCGGCCAGCGGCCGTACGCCTCCAGCAGCGCGTCCTGCACGTCCTGCGCGACCAGCCCGGCCACGTAGGCGACGCCCTCCGGCCACTGCTCCACCCACCACCGCCGCTGTACGACGGACTCCTCCACCATCGACACCACGTCCGCCGCGACGACCTCGCGCGCGGCCAGATCGGCGAGCACGAGCGCGCGAGCGGCGTGCAGCGCCTGCTCCAGGGGACTGACGGGGTCGCGGGTGGGTTCTTCCATGCACCCATTGTGCGCACTCTTGACCGAACCACCGCACCGAAAATATCTTTCAAAGGTGACCCAGGACGTGAAGGAAATTTTCGGAAGCGCCTCCGGGAACACCGGGAGTACGCCACCCGCGGCCCTGGCCGCCAAGGTGCGCACCCTCGTCCCCTCCATGACCCGCTCCATGCAGCGCGTCGCTGAGACCGTCGCCGCCGACCCGGCCGGCTGCGCGGCCCTCACCGTCACCGGCCTCGCCGAACTCACCGGCACCAGCGAGGCCACCGTCGTCCGCACCGCCCGCATCCTCGGCTACCCCGGCTACCGCGACCTGCGCCTGGCCCTCGCCGGGCTCGCCGCGCAGCAGCAGTCCGGGCGGGCGCCCGCCCTCACCACCGACATCGCGGTCGACGACCCGATCGCCGACGTCGTCGCGAAACTCGCCTACGACGAGCAGCAGACCCTCGCCGACACGGCCGCCGGTCTCGACACCGCGCAGCTCGGCGCGGCCGTCAGCGCGCTCGCGGCGGCCCGCCGTACCGACGTCTACGGCGTCGGCGCGTCCGGGCTCGTCGCCCAGGACCTCACCCAGAAACTCCTCCGCATAGGGCTCATAGCCCACGCCCACAGCGACCCGCACCTCGCCGTCACGAACGCCGTGCAGCTCAAGGCGGGTGACGTGGCGATCGCCATCACCCACTCCGGTTCCACCGGTGACGTCATCGAACCGCTGAGAGTCGCCTTCGAGCACGGGGCCACCACCGTGGCGATCACCGGGCGGCCGAACGGGGCGGTGACGCAGTACGCCGATCACATTCTTACGACGTCCACGGCTCGGGAGAGTGAGCTTCGCCCGGCGGCGATGTCGTCGCGGACAAGTCAGTTGCTGGTGGTGGACTGTTTGTTCATCGGGGTGGCACAGCGGACGTACGAGCAGGCGGCGCCGGCGCTGTCGGCGTCTTACGAGGCACTGGCGCACCGCCACAGGCGCTGAATCCCACGGTTCGGTGTCGTCGTCTTTAGGGGCGCGGGACTGTGTTCAATTTGCGGCTACCGCCGCGTGAGCGCGCCCAGCCCCCACCGGCCCGCAGAAAAAGAACAACCGAAAGAGCCGCTTCTCCATGACCTCCACGTCCAACCCCCGTGATCTCCGCGCCGAGTTGGAGTCACTCACCACAGAAGCCTTCCGCCCGGAACTCGCCGGTATCGATCAACTGCCCACCCTCGACATCGCCCGGCTGATGAACGCCGAGGACGCCACCGTCGCCGCCGCCGTCGCGCGGCGCCTCCCCGAGATCTCCGCCGCCATCGACGCCGTAGCGGAACGCATGAGCAGAGGCGGCCGCCTGATCTACATGGGCGCCGGTACCGCCGGACGGCTGGGCGTGCTGGACGCGTCCGAGTGTCCGCCGACCTTCAACACCGACCCCTCCCAGGTGGTCGGACTGATCGCGGGCGGCCCCGCCGCCATGGTCACGTCCGTCGAAGGGGCCGAGGACTCAAGGGAGTTGGCGGAGGCAGACCTCGACGCACTCAGGCTCACCGCCGACGACACGGTGGTCGGCGTCTCCGCCTCGGGACGCACCCCGTACGCGATCGCAGCCGTAGAACACGCGCGGAGCGAAGGCGCACTCACCATCGGCCTGTCCTGCAACGAGCACAGCGCGCTCGCCGCAGCGGCCGAGCACGGCATCGAGGTCGTCGTGGGCCCCGAACTCCTCACCGGATCAACGCGGTTGAAGGCGGGCACGGCCCAGAAGCTGGTCCTCAACATGCTGTCCACGATCACGATGATCCGGCTCGGCAAGACGTACGGGAACCTCATGGTCGACGTCCGCGCCTCGAACGAGAAACTACGCGCCCGCTCCCGCCGCATCGTCGCGCTCGCGACCGGCGCGGACGACCCGGAGATCGAGCGGGCCCTCGCGGCGACCGACGGCGAGGTGAAGAACGCGATCCTGGTGGTCCTCGCCGGGGTCGACGGCCCGACGGCCGCCCGCCTTCTGGAGGAGTCCGGGGGCCGGTTGCGCGCGGCACTGACCGCCGCGGGCGGCTGACCAGCACGCTCAGGGGGTGGAAACCGACACTCCGTACGACATCGCCGCCGCGCTCCTCCCCCTGGTCGGCGGCCCCGCGAACGTCACCTCCGTGGCCCACTGCATGACCCGCCTACGGCTCGGCCTGGCCGACCGGTCACGGGTGGACGAGGACGGACTGCGGGCCCTGCCCGCCGTGCTCGGGATCGTGGACGACGACACGTACCAGATCGTGCTGGGGCCGGGGGTGGTGGCCAGAGTGACCCCGGAGTTCGAGAAGTTGGCGGGGACGGGCGGCGAACTGGCCGCGCAGGGAGCCGAGTTGAAGGAGGAACGGCGGGCACGCAACGCGACCCCCGGCAAACTCCTCCTCCGCCGGATCGCGAACATCTTCGTCCCCCTCATCCCCGCCCTGATCGGCTGCGGAGTGCTGGCGGGCCTCAACGGCCTCCTGATCAACATGAGTTGGCTACCGGGCCTGACCCCGGCCCTGGCCGCCGTCGCCTCCGCGTTCCTCGCCCTCATTTCGGTCTTCGTCGGCTACAACACGGCGAAGGAGTTCGGCGGGACACCGGTGCTGGGCGGGGCGGTGGCGGCAGTGGTCGTCTACCCCGGGGTGGCGAAGGTGACGGCGTTCGGGGTGGCCCTCTCCCCCGGCCAGGGCGGAGTGCTGGGCGCACTGGCCGCCGCGTTGCTCGGCACGTACGTCGAGAAGTGGTGCCGCACCTGGGTCCCCGCGACCCTCGACGTCCTCGTCACCCCCACCCTGACGGTCCTGGTGTCGGGCCTGGCGACGCTCTACGGCCTCATGTACGCGGCCGGCGAGATCTCCACGGCGATCGGCACGGCGGCGAACTGGCTCCTGACGACCACGGGCCCCTTCGCGGGCCTGATCCTGGGCGGCCTGTTCCTCCCCCTGGTCATGCTGGGCCTGCACCAGGCCCTCATCCCCATCCACACCACCCTGATCCAACAACAGGGCTACACGGTCCTGTTGCCCATCCTGGCGATGGCGGGAGCGGGCCAGGTCGGCGCGGCGGTGGCGGTCTACTTCCGCCTGCGCCACGACACTTCACTCCGGACCACGATCAAGTCAGCGCTCCCCGCAGGCCTGTTGGGCATCGGCGAGCCCCTCGTCTACGGCGTCTCGCTCCCCCTGGGCCGCCCGTTCCTGACCGCGTGCGCGGGCGGCGCGGCGGGCGGCGCGTTCGTCGGCTTCTTCGGGATGCTGGGCGACAGGGTGGGAGCGACGGCGATCGGGCCTTCGGGCTGGGCCCTGTTCCCGTTGCTGGCGGGAAACAGGGGGCTGGGGACGTCGATGGCGATCTACGGGGGCGGGCTGCTGACGGGGTACGCGGTGGGCTTCGTGGCGACGTACTTCGTGGGGCTGAGCGGGGTAATGCCTGGTGACGCAGCCCGAACGTGATCGTTTCCCCGGTCATGAAGAAGACACTGATGACGGTGGCCTGCGCCGCCGTCGCTCTCGCCATGGCCACGCCCGCGCACGCGGACAACGACTCCAACTTCGGCAGCGGGGTGAACGCGGCGAGCAACTGGGCCTTCACGGCAGCCTCGGTGTGCTTCCAGGAACTCGCCGTGGTCCCCGTCGGCGGCGCCTGGAACGGCAACACCGTCAACCACTGCGTGAACGGCAACGTCCTCAACCACTCCTGATGGAGTGAACGTCGGGTCCCCCTTCGGCGTCGAAGCTGTGCAAGCGGCGAACCGTCGTCGGCGACGTCCAGGGGGACCCCGTGAACACGCAAGCGAAGCGCCTCACCGGCCTGCTACTCGCACCCCTCCTGGGGGCCTGCCTCCTTGCCGGTTGCGGCGACGGGCTTACGAGCAGTCAGTCGCCTCAGAAGCAGGAGAAGCGCGCCCGTGAAGTGGCCGACGCCTGGCCGGGGTCCGCGGCCGCCGCTGCCTGGAGCAAGGGCTACTACCCGATGGCCGACGCGACGCAACCCCCGGAATCGGGCTGGCACAGCGACGCGGACAAGCGGGCCTACGAAGCCAGGACCATCGTCCGGCGCGGCAAGCTGCCGACCACCGCGATCGCGCAGGGGACGGTGAAGTGGAAGAGCGGAAGCACGCTGAACCGTCCGGTGATGGATCCGAACTGGGCGTATCAGTCGTTCGCCCACTTCCGCGACAAGGGCCCCAGGCTCACCGTGACGGGAGTGAAGCTCGGCGAGACGACGATCAGCACGACCCGGGGAACGGCGACAGTTCCCGCCTGGCTGTTCACACTTGACGGCTACGACACCCCGCTCAAACAGGTCGCCGTCACCCCGTCGAAGCCTCCCAAGCCGCCGATCGGGCGAGCTGCGCCAGGATCCGCCGACGGCCTCTGGAGTGTCGCCCGGCTGACCGGAACCTCGGCGGACGGCCGCTCCCTCACCGTGCGGTCGGGCCACGGAGCCTGCGACGACGGCCCCGTCGTCAAGGTGCTGGAGACGAACGAGAGCGTCGTGCTGTACGCCTCCGTCAAGGGTGCGCGCAGCGGCCCCTGCAGCGCCGAGATGCTCCAAACGAAGGTGAAGGTCGAGTTGCGGCAGCCGCTCGCCCACCGCGTCGTCCTCGACGCCCTCACCGCTCAGCCGGTGCCGTACGGAACCTGAGGAAGACGAGCCTCGCGGTTCCGCTCCCGTACCCGGGCCCGCAGCACCTCCTCCTGTGCCGCGGGCCCCGTCGACTCCGGCGGGCAGTCCCACTCCCGGCCGCCGCAGACGGGCCGCAACTGCACGTTCCCGCCCACGTGTCCCATCACCTCGCCGATCCGCCCGTCCCGTACGTCGACGGCGTGCGCCCCGACCGGCGGCCGTTCGCCGCGCAGCACGGACGCCAGCTTCTCGGCGGTACGTACGTTGCAACGCCCCAGCGTCACCAACGCGAACGGTTCCTCACTCGCACCGGTCACCTGGTCCACCCCCAGGGACGGCAGGGCGACACCCACACCGGTGAGCGCGTCCCGCAGCAGGGCGACGACCTCTTCCGTCGACCGCAGCATTCCTTCACCTCCACGCAGAGTTCACTGTTCGCAACACAGCGTGGCCTCCACGTGTCTAACCTGGCCATACGCGAAGTCCCAACAAACTCGGGTGTCAGGGCAGGGAGTTGCTGTGGCAGGACAGAAGGACCTCGACCCGTCGTCGTCACCACGCGCGCTGCTGGGCGCCGAACTCCGCCACGCCCGCGAGAAGGCGGGCCTCAGCCAGGAGGAGTTGGGCCAACGGTTGTTCGTGAGCGGTTCGTTCATCGGCCAGTTGGAGGCGGGCACGCGGCGGATGCTGCCGGAGTACGCGCGGATGCTGGACGTGGAGTTGGGGACGGGGGACTTCTTCACGCGGAATTGTGGGGCGGCGGCCAAGTCCAAGTACCCCGAGCACTTCGCGGAGGCGGCGGAGGCGGAGGCTTCGGCGACTGAGATCAGGCAGTACTCGACGATGCTCATCCCCGGGTTGCTCCAGACACCCGAGTACGCACGGGCGGTCTGCCGCGCTTATCAGCCCACGGCAACGGATGAGGTGATCGAGGAACTCGTGACGGCCCGGATCGAGCGGACGCGCCTCCTCGACGACCCAACAGCACCACTGTTGTGGGCGATTGTCGACGAGGCCGCGTTGCGCCGGGTGTCAGGCGGCCCTGCGGTCATGGCAGCGGCTCTGCACCGCATCGCCGGCCTGATGCGCCGGAACCGAGTCATCGTGCAGGTACTGCCGTTCGAGGCAGGGGCCCACCCGGCCATGCAAGGCTCCATCAAGCTCATGGACTTCGAGGACGCCCCGCCACTGGTCTACTTCGAAGGCGTCGGCACCGGACGCCTGGAGGACGACCCGAGCACCATCAGGCACCACCGCCTGACCTACGAACTCCTCGCCGCCTGCGCGCTCTCCCCAGAGAAGTCCCTGGTCTTGATCGAAGCGATGGCGCAGGATTACGCCCATGAGGAGCAACTCTGAGTACGACGTGAGCACCGCGATCTGGCACAAGTCCAGCTACAGCGGAGGCAGCGGAGGCGACTGCCTGGAAGTCGCCCGCTGGCGCAAGTCGACGCACAGCGGCGGCGATGGTGGCGACTGCCTCGAAGTCGCCGAAGGCAACCCCACCGTCGTCCCCGTCCGCGACTCCAAGAACCCCCTCGGCCCGAAACTCGTCTTCCGGGCCGAGGCATGGGCCACGTTCGTAGAAGACCTCAAGCACGTCTGACCTCGCCACATCACTCCATGCGGTGACCTTTTCCCAATACCACGAGTATGCTGTTGTCGACATACTAGGTCCGCCGCATGGACAACCTGTACGTGATCGAGCTGGAGCCAGAGGTGCGGTCCTGGCTGGAACTCCTGCCCGACAACCACCACCGCAAAGTGGAGGAGTACGCCGAACTGCTGGCCGCTTCGGGGACACAGACCCCCATGCCCTTCGCCCGCCCGCTCGAAGGGGGCGTCTACGAACTGCGCCCCACACTCGGCGGTGTGGACACCCGGATCACCTACTGGTTCGCACCGGATCGCCGCATCGTGCTCCTCACGGTCTTCCGCAAGACCCGTATGCATGAGGCGGCGCAGGTCGCGCGAGCAGTCGCCGCCCGCAAGGTGTGCGCCGCCGAGCACGGGCCCGCTCACACCACCTACAGTCGCGGCGAAAAAGGAGACACGCGATGAGCCACACCCGCTGGAAGCTGGCCCGGGAAAAGAGGCTGGCCGAGGAGTGCGCCGAATCCCCCGAGGTCGCTGCCGAGCGTGCGGAGATCCGGCTGGCCATGGCTTTCGCCAAGGCCGTGTACGACCGCCGCGTGGAGCTGGGGCTGACACAGACGCAGCTCGCGGAGCGGGCCGGACTCACCCAAGCGAAGATCTCCCGCGTCGAAGGTGCCGACACCGTGCCGACCCTCCCCCTGCTGCGGCGCCTGACCCTGGCCTTGAACGCTTCCCTGAACATCGCGCTGGACGACGACCACGAGGAAGTCACGTTCACCGCCCACCCGGCAGCCTGAGGGACGGCAGGAGGTCGGCCCTGCCGCGGGGCCACCACCCCGCTCCCCTCAAGGCCACCGGCCCCCGGCAAAGCCGACTATCGTCGGCAGGACCATGAACCACGCCCAGCAGACCGCCCTAGGTCGCGCCCTCCGCCTCCTCGGCGAGCACGGTGAGGCGCTGACGTCCGACACCCCCGACGCCCGGCTGCACGAGGTCAAGGCGGATATCAAGCGCGCCCTGGACCTGCTGGACGACACCGTCAGCGGCGGCGCGCCGACCACGCGCTGCCCGGAGCACCCCAACGGCCCGGTCGACGCAGACGCCCCCGACCTGTGCCTGCTCTGCGAGACCCGGCGCCGCGCGGCCCGCCGCTCCGAGATCAACGGCCCCGACGTGCGCAGGCCCACCGACACCACACCCTCCCGCTACGGCGTGCGCGAGGACCGCCCGCAGGCGCAGCAGCGCTGGCTGCCAGAACTGTGGAACGGCCAGGCCTGGCAGCTGTGCGGCACCCCGCGCCGCGACCGGCACGAGGCCGAGCTGTATCTCGCGGCCCAGCGCAGGGGTTCGCGCGCCGCGATGGCGTACCGGCTGGTGCACGAGTTCACGGACTACGAGGTGCTGCGGGTATGGGGCACGCCCGTACACGTCGACATCGAGCCGCTGGGCAACCTTTGAGCATCTTCAAGGGGCTGAACTGGTGGCAGCGGGTGGTGTTCGTCGCGTGCCTGTGCGCGCTCGCGCTGCCGCTGTGGTTCGCCGCGAGGAACGTCCACCGCTTCGTCGACGGCGACCGGACGATCACCGAGGGATACGTCCACTGCGCGTCGAACGACCGCTGCACGGGCACCTGGCGCCTCCCCGACGGGCACCAAGGGCGGGGAAAAATAGAGGGGTTGGCCTTCGAGTACGACGAGGAGCAGGTGACGGGCATCCGGCTCTACGCCGGCCGGGACTGGGCCGTGACCGACCGCTCCGACCTGGCGTACCACGCGGCCTACGAGTTCGCCGCCGCCGCGCTCGGCGCGGCACTGGTCCTCACGGTGGCCTGGTTCAAGGCCGACTAACTCTCGCGTTCGATGACCAACCGGGTCCGCTCCGCGTCGAGTTGGTACACCGTCTCGTGTGCCCGTGGGTCCCGCGCGTGGAGGGTGTGGAACATCGGCCCGCTCTCACCGCCCAGTTCGACCCGCGAGGCCGAGGCGCCGCGCACCGCCCGCTCCGTGCCGTACGCGGTCGTCAGGTCGATCCGGTTGACGACACCCGGCGTGACCCACACCGGGGTCGCCTCCAGGAAGCCGAAGAGCTGGAGGTGGAAGTGCCCGGTGAGGACAACTCGTACGTCGCTCCCCCGGATCGCGTCCGCCAGCTCCCCGGGATTCCGCAGCCCGAAGGCCTGTTGGGTCGGTGAGTCGAGGGCGATCGGCGGATGGTGGAAGGCGAGGACGGTGCCGTTCCCGAACGGCGTGCTCAACTCCTCCTTCAGCCAGTCCAGTTGGGCCCCGCTCAGCCGCCCGTACACCTTCCCCGGCACGAGGGAGTCGAGCGTGATGAAGCGATGTCCGCCCACGTCACTCACGGCCGCGCACGCGAACTCCACCGGAAACGCGGCGGACACGACCTGATCGGTGCCGTCGGCGGCCAGGTGCCCGCTCCCCAACACCTTCCCGAACGCCTCGCGTTCGTCGTGGTTCCCGGTCGTGTAGAAGACCGGCACCCCGCCCATCGACCGCGCGAAGGCGCCCACGAGCTCCCGTACGGCCGAATACGCCTCCACCGCACCGTCGTTGGCGAGGTCCCCGGTGACGACGATCGCGTCCACACCGCGCTGGTGGCGGAGTTCGGCGAGCATCAGCCGCAGCGAGTCGGTCGCGTTGACGCCGTTGCGGTTGGGGGCGTCGGTGCGCTCCAGGTGGGTGTCGGACAGGTGGAGAATCCTCATGTTGCGGCACGCTAGCCCGAGTTGCGACCCTGACCAATAGCCACGGTTCAACGGGTGGCCGGACGCCACATGGTCGTAACGACCTGGCCACCGGCGATGACGATCTCGTCCCGGACCTCGAACCCGACGCTCTCGTACCGCCTGTTGTTGGCCGGGTTGGTCGACTCCAGATACACGGGAGCGCCAAGCTCGCCGAGCGCGTCGATCCGGGCCAGCCCGTCGGCCACCAGCCCCATGCCGAGCCCCTTGCCCCGATGGTCGGCGTGCGTGCCCAGGATGGTGAGATAGAAGAACGGCTGGGGAGGATGAGCCGCCTCGAACTGCTCCCCCACCTCCATGATCGCCCGAGCGGTCCCCGCATCGGTGACCGCGGCCAACCGCCCCTCAAGCCCCCCGGCCTCCTCCTCGGTCAACTCGACCCCACCCGGCGGGATGAAGATCGCCGCGGCTTCCACCTCCGGCGTCACCAACGTCCAGGGATACCGCAGCGCGGAACCGGCGTAGACCCGCCACATCACGGCCGCCTGCTCGGCACGCCGGCGCTCGTCCGGGAACGCGGGCCCCCAGACCGGGTCATGGAGAAAGGCACTGGTGAAGGTGGCGACGAGGGCGTCGAGATCGGCGACGGTGGCCACCCGGCCGGCGGAAGTCATACGATCACCGTACGCACGCCCACGGAGCTTCGCGCACGAGGGGACGACAGCCGGAGCGGCAGGGCGGAGAAGACATCGTGGGGTTCCCGAGAGACCCGGACACCGGCGCCACGTGGGCCGTACTGCTGGTGGCCGTCGGACTGCCCGCGCTGCTGTACGCGGGCATCGCCCGGTTCACCGGACACGGGCGCAAAGGGGGCCCGGTCTGGCGCCCGTTGGACGACCGGCTCAACCTGGTCTGCGCCCTCCTCGCCGTCGTCGGCCACGCGGGCGCCTCGGTCGTGATCGAGGGCTGGGGAGACGTCTTCGGATTCACGCCGGGCGCCGTCATGAGCGGCAGCTTCTCCAGCGCCCTCGCCTACACCGCCGGCGGCGACCAGCAGGGCCGCGCCCTCCGCCCCATGCTCCTGCTGGTCGCGCCGTACTCACTCGCCCTCGGCTTCTTCGCCCGCATCGCAGGCTGACCGGCACCTTTCCTTTCCAACCCAGGCCGGCACCATCAGCCCGTCCGGCGTTTGAGGACGAGGCCCCTTCAGGGCCGAAGCGGGGGTCTGGGGGCGCAGCCCCCAGTGACGGGACGGGCAGGGGCGGCGGGGGCGAGAAACTCAGCTCAGCGAGCGCAACGCCGCCGCATCGTACGGCGCCAGCTCATCCACCCGACCGGCCAAGACCTTCTCCGCCCACTCCGGATCCTGAAGCAGCGCCCGCCCCACCGCGACCATGTCGAACTCGTCACGCTCAAGGCTGTCGAGCAGATCGTCGATCCCCTTGACCGGCGCACCCTCCCCACGGAACCCCTTGAGGAAGTCCCCGTCGAGACCGACCGACCCGACGGTGATGGTCTGCTTCCCGGTGAGCTTCTTGGTCCAGCCCGCGAGGTTGAGGTCGGACCCGGTCTCCTCGAACTCGGGCAGCCAGTAACGGCGCGTGGAGGCGTGGAAGACATCGACACCGGCCGCGGCGATCGGCGTCAGGATCGCCTCCAGCTCCTCCGGAGTCTCGGCAAGCCGGGCCCCGTAGACATCCTGCTTCCACTGGGAGAAACGGAAGATGATCGGGAACTCCGGGGAGACCGTCTCCCGTACCGCGGCCACGATCTCCGCCGCGAACTTCGTACGGGCGACCGCGTCACCGCCGTAGGCGTCCGTACGGCGGTTGGTGCCCGCGTACAGGAACTGGTCGAGGAGGTAGCCGTGCGCGCCGTGCAACTCGACGCCGTCGAAGCCGATGCGCTCCGCGGCGGCAGCGGCCTCGGCGAACGCGCCGATGACGTCGTCCAGGTCCCGCTGCGTCATGGCCGTACCGGTGACCTCGTCACTGCCGATGCGCAGCCCGGACGGGCCGACCGCGGGGGCGTCGGCGTACGGCGGCTGGCCCTGCTCGCGGACCATGCCGATGTGCCACAGCTGGGGCACGATCGTGCCGCCCGCCGCGTGCACGCCCTCGGCGACCTTCGCCCAGCCCGCGAGCTGCTCCGCGCCGTGGAAGCGCGGGACGCGGTCGCTCTGCCCGGCCGACTCGTGCCCGACGTACGTGCCCTCGGTGACGATGAGACCGACGCCCGCGGCGGCCCGGCGGGAGTAGTACCCGACGACGTCCTCACCGGGAATGCCGCCCGGCGAGAACTGCCGGGTCATCGGCGCCATCACGATCCGGTTCGGGACGGTCAGGCCGTTGAGGACGATCGGACGGGCGAGCACTTCGGCCGCTCGGGACGCGGGGGCGGACGTAGACACGTGTGGGGGCTCCTCGGACAACAAGGCACTGGGTACCGGATGGTATGTGCGTATGCATCGATCATGCGTCAACGACAACCCCCGAGCCAAGCCCGTCATTCCACCCGCTTCACCCGACACCCTGTGATCCCGGACACGCCCGAGGGCGGTACCCCCCGCCAGAAGCAGGAAGTACCGCCCTCGGTAAGACCGTTGATCAACCGGAAGGGGTCGATCAGAAGTCCATGTCACCGCCCGGCATGCCGCCGCCGGCACCCGCGCCGGCACCGGCCTTCTCGGGCTTGTCGGCGATGACGGCCTCGGTGGTGAGGAAGAGCGCGGCGATGGAGGCCGCGTTCTGCAGCGCGGAGCGCGTGACCTTCGCCGGGTCGATGATGCCCTCGGCGATGAGGTCGACGTACTCGCCGGTCGCGGCGTTGAGGCCGTGACCCGGGGTGAGGTTGCGGACCTTCTCCACCACGACGCCGCCCTCGAGGCCGGCGTTGACGGCGATCTGCTTCAGCGGGGCCTCGAGGGCCAGCTTCACGATCGCGGCACCCGTGGCCTCGTCACCTTCGAGCTCCAGCTTCTCGAAGACGTGACCCGCCTGGATGAGCGCGACGCCGCCACCGGCGACGATGCCCTCCTCGACGGCCGCCTTCGCGTTGCGAACGGCGTCCTCGATGCGGTGCTTGCGCTCCTTGAGCTCGACCTCGGTGGCCGCGCCCGCCTTGATGACGGCGACGCCACCCGCGAGCTTGGCCAGGCGCTCCTGGAGCTTCTCGCGGTCGTAGTCCGAGTCGCTGTTCTCGATCTCGGCGCGGATCTGGTTGACCCGGCCGGCGACCTGGTCGGCGGAGCCGGAGCCGTCGACGATGGTGGTCTCGTCCTTGGTGATGACGACCTTGCGGGCGCGGCCGAGGAGGTCCACGGTCGCGTTCTCCAGCTTGAGGCCGACCTCCTCGGAGATGACCTCGCCGCCCGTGAGGATGGCGATGTCGCCGAGCATGGCCTTGCGGCGGTCGCCGAAGCCCGGAGCCTTGACGGCGACGGACTTGAAGGTGCCGCGGATCTTGTTGACGACCAGCGTGGACAGGGCCTCGCCCTCGACGTCCTCGGCGATGATCAGCAGCGGCTTGCCCGACTGCATGACCTTCTCCAGGAGCGGGAGCAGGTCCTTGACGTTGGCGATCTTGGAGTTCGCGATCAGGATGTACGGGTCGTCGAGGACGGCCTCCATACGCTCCATGTCGGTCGCGAAGTAGGCCGAGATGTAGCCCTTGTCGAAGCGCATGCCCTCGGTGAGCTCGAGCTCGAGACCGAAGGTCTGCGACTCCTCGACGGTGATGACGCCTTCCTTGCCGACCTTGTCCATCGCCTCGGCGATGAGCTCGCCGATCTGGGTGTCGGCGGCGGAGATGGAGGCCGTGGAAGCGATCTGCTCCTTGGTCTCCACGTCCTTGGCCTGCTCGAGGAGGGCACCGGAGACGGCCTCGACGGCCTTCTCGATGCCGCGCTTGAGGGCCATCGGGTTGGCGCCCGCGGCTACGTTGCGGAGGCCTTCCTTGACGAGGGCCTGGGCGAGGACGGTCGCGGTGGTCGTACCGTCACCGGCGACGTCGTCCGTCTTCTTGGCGACTTCCTTGACCAGCTCGGCGCCGATCTTCTCGTACGGGTCCTCCAGCTCGATCTCCTTGGCGATGGAGACACCATCGTTGGTGATCGTGGGGGCGCCCCACTTCTTCTCAAGGACGACGTTGCGGCCCTTGGGGCCGAGGGTGACCTTGACGGCGTCGGCGAGCTGGTTCATGCCGCGCTCAAGGCCTCGCCGCGCCTCCTCGTCGAACGCGATGATCTTGGCCATGTGAAGTGGTCCTCCCGGACTGGGGTGGATTGCTCCGGACCGCGCTGGCGCCCGCGACGGACGGCTCGCCTGCCCCGTGGCTCCTTGCGCCACCTGGCCTGCGGGCCTCACCGACCCGATCCTTCGTTATCACTCTCACCTTCAGAGTGCTAACGCCAATGATTAGCACTCGGCATGGTCGAGTGCAAGCGGCTCCCAGGTTCTGACACCCGCTCCCACCCCCGCTTCGGCCCCTGCTCCGGCCCCCGGCCCCGGGCATGCCGAAGGGCCCGTACCCCAGGAGGTGACCCCCCAGGAGTACGAGCCCTTCGGTGAGGAACGAAGAACGTCGCTGCTGTTCGTCGGCGCGTGCTTCAGCTGGTCGCGAGCCGGACCATGTCCGCCTGCGGCCCCTTCTGACCCTGCGAGATCTCGAAATCGACCCGCTGACCCTCTTCCAGGGTGCGGTAGCCGTCCATCTGAATCGCGCTGTAGTGGACGAAAACATCCGCACCACCGTCGACCGCGATGAAGCCGTACCCCTTCTCCGCGTTGAACCATTTGACGGTGCCCTGAGCCATGCCTAACTCCCCTATTACTGGCCCTTGCACGGATCCGCACTTCGCGGATCCGGGTCAGACCTCACCCCCCACAGGATTGGGGGCGTGCGCCGGAACGCGTCGACCGCGGCCGAATGTATCCGTCCAACTGCCGTCTGCAACAGGTCAATCCGACGAGAATTCCGGGCAGGACCGGTCGGGAATTTACGGAGAATTCGTCCGACTTCAGGGCAAGTCGGGCCGGATAAAGGGCACATAAGGCGCAAAAGACCTGCACACTTTGGCTACTTCTCATCGCACGCGGAGCCGGTACTCATATGCGTTCGGCATGCGGAGTGGAGCGCGTTCCCCAACTCTACCCCGCTCAACCATAGAGAATTGCCCCCTCCGCTTCTCTCACGGAGGGGGCAATTCGATGAACTCTCGGTAATCGGCATTACCTAGGGTAACGACCGACCGATTAAGCGGGCGCTCAGCCTCCGGCGACGGCCGGGATGATCGAGACGCCGGCGCCGTCCGGAGTCGCCGTCTCCAGCCCCTGCTCGAACCGCACGTCGTCGTCGTTGACGTACACGTTGACGAACCGACGCAGCTTGCCCTGGTCGTCGAGGACGCGGGCGGAGATCCCCGTGTGGTTCTTCTCCAGGTCGCCAATGACCTCGGCGAGGGTGGCGCCTTCGGCGGTCACTTCGGCCTGCCCGCCGGTGTAGGTGCGCAGGATGGTGGGGATGCGGACGGAAACGCTCATGCTCAGGACCTCCGGTCAGGTACGGCTTTGTCTTGTGGGGGCGTGGGCCGTCAGGACGCGAGTCCGGCTTCCCTGAAGGACTCAAGGCTCGGGCGGATCGTCGCGGTGAGCCCGGTGCCGGCCACCGCGTCCAGCGTCTTCAGACCGTCCCCGGTGTTCAGCACGACCGTGGTGAGCGTCGGGTCCAGCAGACCGTTCTCGATCAGCTTCCTCGTCACGCCCACGGTCACACCGCCCGCGGTCTCCGCGAAGATCCCCTCGGTCCGCGCCAGCAGCTTGATCGCGTCCACGCACTGCTCGTCGGTGACGTCCTCCACGGCCCCGCCCGTACGCCGGGCGATGTCGAGGACGTACGGCCCGTCCGCCGGGTTGCCGATGGCGAGGGACTTCGCGATGGTGTTCGGCTTCTGCGGCCGTACGACGTCGTGCCCGGCCTTGTACGCGACGGACACCGGCGAGCAGCCTTCCGCCTGGGCGCCGAAGATCTTGTACGGCTTGTCCTCGACGAGACCGAGCTTGATCAGCTCCTGGAGGCCCTTGTCGATCTTCGTGAGCTGTGAGCCGGAGGCGATCGGCACGACCAGCTGGTCGGGAAGCCGCCAGCCGAGCTGCTCGCAGATCTCGTACGCCAGGGTCTTGGAGCCCTCGGCGTAGTACGGCCGGAGGTTGACGTTGACGAAGCCCCAGCCCTCGCCCGCCGGGTCGCCGATCAGCTCGGAGCAGAAGCGGTTCACGTCGTCGTAGTTGCCCTCGATGCCGACGAGCTCGCCGCCGTAGACCGCGGCCATGACGACCTTGCCCTGCTCCAGGTCGTGCGGGATGAACACGCAGGAGCGGAAGCCGGCCCGGGCGGCGGCGGCACCGACGGCGCCGGCGAGGTTGCCGGTGGAGGAGCAGGAGAGGGTGGTGAAGTCGAAGGCGCGCGCCGCTTCGATGGCCTGCGCCACGACCCGGTCCTTGAAGGAGTGCGTCGGGTTGCCGGAGTCGTCCTTGACGAACAGCTTGCCCGTGTCGACGCCGAGTTCGCGGGCGAGGTTGTCGGCCTGGACGAGCTTGGTCCAGCCGGGGTTGATGTTCGGCTTGGTCGCCACGTCGGCGGGGACGGGGAGCAGGGGCGCGTAACGCCAGATGTTCGCGGGGCCCGCTTCGATCTGCTTGCGGAGCTCTTCGGTGTCGTAGGCCGAGAAGTCGTAGGCGATCTCCAGCGGGCCGAAACACTCCTCGCAGGCAAAGACAGGGCCGAGCGGGACGCGGTGGCCGCACTCGCGGCAGGAGAGCGCGGTGGCGGGGCCGAGATCGACGGCGTTCGCGGAAGCGGTGTTCGGGTCCGCGGCGGTGGTGTCCGTCTTCGCGGAGTTCGTGGTGCTTGCAACAGTCTGCGCAGCCATGGAGGCGAGGCCCTTTCCTCATCTTCCCCACGACGCGTTTCGCCGTGAGACGGATTTGGCACCTTCCCGAGCCGGGAGCCTCGGCACATGTGGATGTACATGCGACAAGACCGGCTGGAGGGTTGCCGGGGCTTCAACGGGCCGTATCCCTCTGCCCCTCTGGATGAGCGGTGTTCAGTTGTGTATGCAATTGTCTCGCCGACGGCCCCCGACATGCGATGGTCATCAGCGTTGTTCAAGACTGTAACCGAAGGCCAGGACAGTTGAGTGAGCCGTCCGAACCGCGAGATGGATCACATACTCACTGTCTGTGACCAGCCCTCGCCGAGAGAACGCAGAGGAGCCGCGCAACGTGCTGAAGGAAGTCGAGCACTGGCTGAGCACCCGCTCCTGGTCCCTGACCGATCGGCCGCTCCACAAGATTCTGGCCGCGAAGCACCGCACGGGCCAGTCGGTCTCCGTCGTGCTGCCCGCGCTCAACGAGGAAGCGACGGTCGGTGAGATCGTCGCGATCATCCGTCACGACCTCATGCAGCAGGTCCCGCTCGTCGACGAGATCGTCGTCGTCGACTCCGGGTCCACCGACCGCACCTCCGAGGTGGCCGCCGCGGCGGGCGCCCGGGTCGTGCACCGGGACGACATCCTGCCCCGCATCCCCGCCGTGCCCGGCAAGGGCGAGGTGCTGTGGCGCTCGCTGCTGGTGACGAGCGGCGACATCGTCTGTTTCATCGACGCGGACCTGAAGGAGTTCTCCTCCGACTTCGTCACCGGGATCGTGGGCCCACTGCTCACCGACCCCGGCGTCGACCTCGTCAAGGCGATGTACGACCGCCCGCTCGGCGGCGCGGCCGGCCAGGGCGGACGCGTCACCGAGCTGATGGCCCGCCCGCTGCTGAACATGCACTGGCCTCAACTGGCCGGATTCGTCCAGCCGTTGGGCGGCGAGTACGCGGCCCGGCGCTCGCTCCTCGAGCAGCTCCCGTTCCCCGTCGGCTACGGCGTCGAGCTGGGCATGCTCGTCGACGCGCTGCACCTGGTGGGGCTGGACGCCCTCGCCCAGGTCGACGTCGGGGTGCGCAAGCACCGGCACCAGGACGGGCAGGCGCTGGGGCGGATGGCCGCGCAGATCTACCGCACGGCACAGCTGAGGCTGGCCCGCGGGCATCTCATCCGGCCGTCCCTCACGCAGTTCGAGCGGGGGCCGGACGGTTTCGAGCCGCGCACGTACTCCGTGGACACGGAGGAACGGCCGCCGATGGCGGACATCACCGAGTACCAGTCGCGCAAGGTGGCGTAGCCGGCGGCACGGCGACCGGGAGCCGGGGGCGGGGGCCGTATCGGGAGCCGGAGGCGGAGGCCGTATACGGACTCCGACGCTCCGCCGCGGTGCGTCCGTACGTTTGAGCGTTTCCGGGCCGGGCTAGGTTGTGCCGTATGGCTTCTACGGCTTCCACGGCTTCCACACCCTCTCCCGGTGCTGCTCAGGTGCTCGTCGCGTCCAACCGCGGCCCGGTCTCGTACGAGGTGGGCGACGACGGTTCGCTGCACGCCCGGCGTGGGGGCGGCGGGCTGGTGTCCGGTCTTTCGGCGATCGGGCCGGACGCGGGGGCGCTGTGGGTGTGCTCGGCGCTGTCGGAGGGTGACCGGGAGGCGGTACGGCGGGGCGTCGGCGAGGACGGTGTGCGGATGCTCGCCATCCCGGCCGACGTGCACGCCGACGCGTACAACGGCATCGCCAACTCCGTGCTGTGGTTCGTCCACCACATGCTGTACCAGACCCCGCTGGAGCCGGTCTTCGACGCGGAGTTCCGGCGCCAGTGGGCGTCGTACGAGACGTACAACCGGGCGTTCGCCGAGGCGCTGGCCCAGGAGGCGGCCGAGGGGGCCGCGGTGCTGGTGCAGGACTACCACCTGTGCCTGGTGCCGGGGATGCTCCGCGAGCTCCGCCCCGACCTGCGGATCGGGCACTTCTCGCACACGCCGTGGGCGCCGGTGGAGTACTTCCGGATGCTGCCGGACGACATCCGGGAGCAGCTGATGTGGGGGATGCTGGGCGCGGACCGGCTCGGCTTCCTCACCTTGCGGTGGGCCCGCGGCTTCATGATGAGCGCCCAGGACGTCGACCAGGAGCGGATCGTCCCCTCGTGGCCGAAGGACGGTCCGATTTCCATCGATCACAGCCCGACCGGGCGGCGTCCCGTGCGGAACACGCTGATCGGTGTCCACGGGCTCGGCGCCGACGCCGAGTTCCTGCACGCGCGCTCGCACCGGGCGGACGTCGAGGAGCGAATGGCGGCCCTTCGCGAGGAGATCGGCGAGGGGCGCCGGACCATCGTCCGCGTCGACCGCACCGAACTCTCCAAGAACATCGTGCGCGGGCTGCTGGCGTACCGGCAGCTGCTCGACGACCACCCCGAGTGGCGGGAGCGGGTCGTGCACGTCGCCTTCGCCTACCCGTCCCGGCAGGATCTCGCCGTGTACCGGGACTACACGGCGGAGGTGCAACGGGTGGCGGACGAGATCAACTCCCTTTACGGGACGCCCGGTTGGACCCCGGTCGTGCTCCACGTCAAGGACGACTTCGCGCGCTCGCTGGCCGCGTACCGGATCGCCGACGTGGCCCTCGTCAACCCCATCCGCGACGGCATGAACCTCGTCGCCAAGGAGGTCCCGGTCGTCTCCGACGAGGGCTGCGCGCTGGTCCTCTCCCGCGAGGCGGGCGCGTTCCAGGAACTGGGCAAGGACGCGATCGCCGTCAACCCGTACGACGTGATCGCCACGGCCGACGCCCTCCACGAGGCCCTGACGATGCCGACCGAGGAACGCGCCGAACGGACAAAGAGGCTGGCCGTCGCGGCCACGGCACTCCCCCCGGCCCAGTGGTTCCTGGAGCAGCTGAACGCGCTGCGGGATCAGGCGAGTTGATCACAGCGCGCGGACGATAGAACACCGGGGAGGCCGACCGGCGGGCACCCGGGCCGCCACGACGACCTGGCCCGGCGCCCACCAACACCCGCACGCGATCAGCCGAGTTCACCGGCCGACGTCGACAGCAGGGCTACGGTCACGGCGGGCGCCGCCCGCCACGCCATTGCGGCGGGCGCGCTCGTCGCCGCCGGCTCGTCGCTCCCGGCTCGTCGCCGCCGGCGCGGGCCGCACGGCCGGAGACCCCGCCCGGCCTCCTCCACCAACACCCCCACGCAATCAGCCGAGTTGAGCGGCCGACGTCGACAGCAGGGCCACGGTCACGGCGGGTGCCGCCCGGCACGCCATTGCGGCGGGCGCACTCATCGCCGCCGGCGCGGGCCACACGGCCGGAGACCCCGCCCGGCCTCTTCCGCCAACACCCCCACGCAATCAGGCGAGTTGAGCGGCTAGAGCCGACAGCAGGCCCACAACTCCCGCCGCGCCGTCCACCACCAGGTCCGCCCGCTCCCGTAGTTCTGTCACCTCGTCGTTGCCGCTGCACACGAGTAGGCCGGGGAGGCCGTCGGAGCGGAGTTTTTCCACGGCGGCGAAGGCGGGGAGGTCGCCTAGGTCGTCGCCGGCGTAGAGGACGGACTCGGCGTTCGTCTCGCGGAGGTAGTCGGCGAGGGCGACGCCCTTGTCCATGCCCGGTGGGCGCAACTCCAGGACCAGGCGGCCCGGTTCGACGATCAGGCCGTGGCGGGTGGCGAGGTCGGTGAGGGGGGCGCGGAGGGCCTCGAAGGCGGCCTGGGGGTCCGTGGCGCGGCGGGTGTGGACGGCGAGGGCGCGGCCCTTCTCCTCGATCCAGGTGCCCTGCCACGCGCCGATGCGGTCGAGGAAGCCCGGGAGTTCGGCGCGGACGGCGGCCACACCCGGGTGCTGGGCGGGGGCGCTGACGGTGCTGGTGACCGCGTCCCAGCGTTCCGTGCCGTAGTGGCCGAGGACGACGAGGTGTTCCAGGCCCCGGACGCCCGCGAAGCCGCCGTTGCGCACCGCCACGCCCGCCGGGCGGCCGGTGATCACGGCGACGGAGGCGACCTTCGGGGCGAGCGCGGCCAGCGCGGGCACCGCGTCCGGGTGCGCACGGGCCTGCTCGGGGTCCGCGACGATCGGTGCGAGCGTGCCGTCGAAGTCGAGCCCGATCACCGCGGCGGAGGGGCGCGCGAGGATCGCTTCCAGGCCCTCACGCCCGGCGCCGGTGCGAGGGGTCGGAAGTACGTCCGTCGGCAGTACGTCCGGGGGATGGACGGGATCGGTGGAGTCCTCAGGGCTGCCCATACAACGACCCTATCCGGGCGGAGCCGACCGCACCCCTCGCCCATCACCCCTCGGCCGGACCCTCACCGCTCCGAACGCCGTGTCTCACGGACCCGTCTGAGCCTGTTCACCGTGACCGGGTCGTGGGCGAGCGCCCGCTCGTCGTCCAGCAGGGCGTTGAGCAGCTGGTAGTAGCGCACGGGGGCCAGGCCCAGTTCCTCGCGTATCGCGCGCTCCTTCGCGCCGGGGCCCGGGAAGCCGCGGCGCTCCAGCGCGAGGATGTCCTGTTCCCTCCGGTTCAGGGGAGGGAGACGCGAGGGGCGGTCCGGGCGGTCCGGGCGGTCCTTGTCCATGTTCTGCACCGTAGCCCCCGCCACCGACAGCGGCCCCGGCCAGCCCCTGCCGCCTCCTACTTGCCGCTCTCCGCCAGCGAAGCCGCCGCCTGCAGCTGCCCCAGCACCGCGCCCGGGCTGCCGTTCGCGGCGACCGCCTGCCCTATGCGCTTCTTGATGTCGGCGCTGACCGTGGCCCAGGAGGTGTTGCCGACCGGGTAGAGCGTGGAGAGGGGGAGCTCCTCCAGGAACGGGCGGAGATCCTGGTCCTGCTTCGACGCCTCCATCACCTTGGACGCGGAGTTGGTCACCGGCAGCAGGTCGTACTCGCGGGAGAAGGCGAGGACGTTCTTCTCGCTGTAGACGTAGTCGAGGAAGTCGCCGATCTGGTCGCGGTGGCCGTTCTGCTTGAACGCGGTCATCCAGTCGGCGACGCCCATCGTGGTCTTGGCCTTGCCGGTGCGCCCCGGCATGGCGACCGTGCCGAACTTGACGCCCTTCTTGGCCGCCTGCTGGATGAGGGTGGGGTGGCCGTTGAGCATGCCCACGTCGCCGTTGGCGAAGGCGGCGAACGCGTCCGCGCGGTTCAGCTTGGCGGGTGCGACGGGACCGGTCAGGCCCTTGGCGACGAGGTTGTCGCGCAGCCAGGTGAAGGTGGAGATGTTCTCCGCGGAGTCCAGGGTGTAGCTGCTGCCCAGGTCGTCGGTGTAGCCGCCGCCCCCGCCGAGCAGCCACTGCATGGTCTCGGCCTGCGCCTCCTCGGAGCCGAGCGGCAGCGCGAACGGGTACTTCACGCCCCGCTCCTTCAACGCCTCGGCGTCGGCGGCCAGTTCGCTCCAGTTCCTGGGCGGGGTGAGGCCCGCCTGGGCGAAGAGGGTCTTGTTGTAGAAGAGGACGCGCGTGGACGCGGCGAACGGGATGCCGTACTGGACGTGGTCGACCTCCCCCGCGTCCGCGAGCGGTTCCAGGAAGTCGGCCTCCACGGGGATGGAGAGCAGGTCGGCGGTGGAGTACAGCCTGCCCTCGTCGGCGTAGTCGGCGTACGCGCCGATCTGCGCCATGTCCGGGGCCTTCCCCGCGTCGACCATCGCCCTGACCTTGGCGTCGACCTCGTTCCACGAGTACACGCCGACGTCGACCTTCACCCCGGGGTGCTTGGCCTCGTACGCCTTGACGAGCGCGTCCCAGTACTTCCGCGAACTGTTGGACGCGGAGTCGCCGTAGTCGGCGGCGACGAGTCTCAGGGTCACTTCACCGGAGTCCCCGCCGAGGCCGCAGCCGCCGAGGACCGCCGTCATGCCCAGTACGGACATCGCCGCGATCATTCCTGTCCTGCGCCGCTGCACTGCTGACTCCCCAAAGCTTTGCTGTCGTGACGTTCGCTCCGCGAACCCATAAGGTCTACACCACGTGAGTGGACTAGACCTCTCGCGGGTAGACGGGCCACACTGTCCCCCGTGAGACATGTCATCGCCCTCGACGTGGGCGGCACCGGGATGAAAGCCGCCCTCGTGGGCGCCGACGGCGAGCTGCTGCACCGGGCCCGCCGGGCGACCGGCCGCGAGCGCGGACCGGACGCGGTCGTCGAGCACATCCTCGGCTTCGCCGCCGAGCTGCGCGCGTACGGCGAGGAGCGGTACGGCGAGCCCGCGTCCGCCGCCGGAGTCGCCGTCCCCGGCATCGTCGACGCCGAGCGGGGCATCGCCGCCTACTCGGCCAACCTCGGCTGGCGCGACGTACCCCTGCGCGACCTGCTCGCCGCCCGCCTCGGCGGTGTCCCGGTCGCGCTCGGCCACGACGTCCGCACCGGCGGCCTCGCCGAGGGCCGGATCGGCGCGGGCAAGGGCGCCGACCGCTTCCTGTTCGTGCCGCTGGGCACCGGCATAGCGGGCGCGATCGGCATCGACGGCCGGGTGGAGGCGGGCGCGCACGGCTTCGCGGGCGAGATCGGCCACATCGTCGTACGACCCGGCGGCGCGCCCTGCCCCTGCGGCCAGACCGGCTGTCTGGAGCGGTACGCGTCCGCGGCGGCGGTGACCGAGGCGTGGGCGGCCGTTTCCGGCGACCCGAACGCGGACGCGGCGGACTGCGCGAAGGCGGTCGCCTCCGGGGACCCCCGCGCGGAGAAGGTCTGGCAGGAAGCCGTCGACGCCCTCGCCGACGGCCTCGTCACCGCCCTCACCCTCCTGGACCCCCGCACGATCATCATCGGTGGCGGCCTGGCCGAGGCGGGGGAAACGTTGTTCACACCGCTCCGGGAGGCGGTCGAGGCCCGGATCACCTTCCAGAAGCTCCCGACGATCGTCCCCGCGGCCCTGGGGGACACAGCAGGGTGCCTGGGCGCGGGCCTGCTGGCTTGGGATCTCCTCAATCACACCGACCGTACGGAGGTAACCGCCTAATGGCAGCCGACCCAGGGGCGCGGGGAACTGCGCGACCAGCCACAACGCACCCGCAGCCCGCAACCGGCACAAGGCCCCTCGTCCTGTCCGGCGCCACAGTGGTACTCCCCACAGGAACCGTCCGGAACGGCCGAGTGATCGTCGACGGCACCCGAATCGCCGGTGCCGCCCCCGAGAACGCCCAGGTACTCGACGTCACCGGGTACACCCTGGTCCCAGGATTCGTCGACATCCACAACCACGGCGGCGGCGGAGCCTCCTTCACCTCCGGCACCGTCGACGACGTCCTCAAGGGCATCCACACCCACCGCCTGCACGGCACGACGACCCTCGTCGCCTCGACCGTCACCGGCGAGATGGACTTCCTGGTCCAGCGCGCCGGCCTCCTCTCCGAACTCGCCGAGCAGGGCGACCTCGCCGGCATCCACTTCGAGGGCCCGTTCATCTCCCCGTGCCGCAAGGGCGCCCACTCCGAGGCCCTGCTGCGCGAGCCCGATCCCGCGGACGTGCGCAAGCTGGTCGACGCGGCGCGCGGCAGCGCCAAGATGGTCACGCTGGCGACCGAACTCCCGGGCGGGCTCGACTCCGTGCGGCTGCTCGTCGAGCACGGCGTCATCGCGGCGATCGGGCACACGGACGCGTCGTACGAGCAGACGGTGGAGGCGATCGACGCGGGCGCGACGGTCGCCACGCATCTGTACAACGCGATGCCGCAGCTCGGTCACCGCGAGCCCGGTCCGATCGCGGCGCTCCTCGAGGACGAGCGCGTCACGGTCGAGTTGATCAACGACGGTACGCATCTGCACCCGGCGTCCCTGGAGTTGGCGTTCCATCACGCGCGCGCGGACCGGGTGGCGCTCATCACGGACGCGATGGACGCGGCGGGCTTCGGTGACGGCCGGTACATGCTCGGCCCGTTGGAGGTCGAGGTCAGCGAGGGTGTGGCGCGGCTGGTGGAGGGCGGGTCGATCGCGGGGTCGACGCTGACCCTGGACCGGGCCTTCAAGCGGTCGGTGACGGTCGACCGGCTGCCGGTCGAGGACGTGGTCGCCGCGATCTCGGCCAACCCGGCGCGCCTGCTCGGGAGTTACGACGAGATCGGCTCGCTGGAGCCGGGCAAGTACGCCGACCTGGTGCTGCTGGACTCCGAGTTCGATCTCAAGGGCGTGATGCGGCGCGGCACTTGGGTGGTCGAGCCCCAACTGGCCTGATATGTGACGTGGTTGACGGCGGCGGTTGTCCCGGGGGACTGGGAGGACCGCCGCCCGTTTGGCATCATCGAGCCTCCGGAGCAAGCGCGTTCACGCGAAAGTCGGGGGAGGTCGACGCGGGTGATTCTCACGGTCACGCTCAACACCGCGCTCGACATCACCTACCGGGTACGGGAGTTGCGGCCGCACGGCACGCATCGCGTCTCCGAGGTGACCGAGCGGCCCGGCGGCAAGGGGCTGAACGTGGCCCGGGTGCTGGCCGCCCTCGGCCACGAGGTGACGGTGACCGGGTTCACGGGCGGCGCCACCGGGCGGGTCGTACAGGAGCAACTCGCTGGTACGCCGGGTGTGTTGGACGCGCTGGTCCCGGTCTCCGGGGCCACCCGCCGCACGACGGCGATCGTGGACGAGCTGACCGGTGACACGACTCAACTCAACGAGCCCGGCCCGACGGTCACTTCGGCGGAGTGGTCGGCGTTCCAGGAGGCGTACGAGGGCCTGTTGGGAGGTGGAGTGTCGGCGGTGGCGCTGTGCGGGAGTCTGCCGCCGGGGGTGCCGGTGGGCGCGTACGCGGGCCTGATCCGGACGGCACGGGCAGCAGGCGTCCCCGTGCTGCTGGACACCAGCGGCGAACCCCTCCGCCGTGGAGTCGCCGCCCGCCCCGACATCCTCAAGCCCAACGCCGACGAACTGGCCGAACTCACCGGCTCCCACGACCCGTTGCGGGCCACGCGGGACGCGCGGCGCCGGGGCGCCCGCACGGTGGTCGCCTCGCTGGGTGTGCGGGGTCTGCTGGCGGCGACCCCGGAGGGCGACTGGCACGCGGCGCCTCCGGCGCGGGTGCATGGCAATCCGACCGGCGCGGGCGACTCGGCGGTCGCGGGCCTGCTGTCGGGACTGGTCGAACGCCTGCCCTGGCCCGACCGACTGGCCCGGGCCGTGGCCCTGTCGGCGGCGACCGTACTGGCCCCGGTGGCGGGCGAGTTCGACCGCCCGGCCTACGAGGAGCTGCTGGGGCGGGTCACGGTGACGGGGGACGCCACCGCGGCCTAGGTCCGACTGCTCGGGGCTACTTCCAGCCCGGTTCCAGGTAGAACTGGTCGAAGTTGACGTCGCACTGGTTGCCCTGCTCGCAGGAGACCTTGATGGTGTTGGTGCCCTTGTTGAGGGTGATGTCCCCCCAGGTGTTGGTCCAGCCCTTTTCGTAGTCGCCCTCCGCGGCCTTGGCGAAGTTGCCCAGGTTGAGCGGGCGGGTCTGGGCCGTGCCGTTGACCGTGAGCGTGGCGTTGGCGTCCTTGCCGGGCACGCCGTAGTTGACGTTCAGCGTGTACTTGCCGGCCTTGGTGATGCCGTTCACCGTCCAGGTGATGGACGCGCCGACCTGGTTGAAGCCCGACACGTAGACGCCACCCGCGGCCTTCGCTCCGTCGACGTCCGAGGCCGTGGTGGCCCCGCCGTCCAGCTTCAGCGCCTTGACGTCGACTTCCTGCGTCTCTGCCGCGTCCGACGCGCTGCTGCTCGGCGACGGACTCGACGAGGCGCTCTGCGAAGCCGAGGGCGAAGACCCCGCCTCGTTGCCCGTCTTCGTGTCGTCGTTGCCGTTCATCATCGCCACGCTGATGCCGATGACCACCGCGGCGACGACCGCGATCGCGCCGATCAGCAGGCCCTTGGTGTTGGGGCCGCGGCCCCGGCCGCCGCCGCGGCCGCCGTCGTAGGACGGGGGCTGCTGGGTGGGCGGGGCGCCGAAGGCCTCCGGGGCCTGGTAGTGCGCGTTCGGCCGGTCGCCGTAGGCCTGCTGCTGCGGGACGGTCTGGCCGTACGGCTGCTGGTACTGGGCGGTGGGGGCGGCGGGCTGGCCGCCGTACTGGCGCTCGCCGACCGCGCGCACCCGGTTGACGGAGCCCGGGTAGCCGTAACCGCCGCCCGACGGCGGCTGGGCTCCGGCGGCCTGGCCGTCCTCGTACAGGTAGCCGAACGGGTCGTCGTCCTCGGGCGTGCTCGCGCCGTTGTTGCCGGGCGTCATCCCTAGGTACTCCTCAACAGGTGCGGGTGCGGGTACGTCAGCTTCAGACGCGTCTTCGACCACGTCTTCGATCGCGTCTTCGATACGTCTGGAGAACTGCGAGCCTACCCGCTCCACGTAGTCCAAACGGGTGACTCGGACGGCATCACAACGCTGACCTGGTGATCATCCCGCGCGTCTGTGCTGTTTGGGACGAGATCGTTTCTCGATGTACATCCGTTCGTCGGCGGACTTCAACACCTCGTCCGCCGTCATGCCGCAGTGGGCCCACCCGATGCCGAAACTGGCCCCGACCCGCATGGCCCGGCCGTCGACCCGGATGGGCTGGATGATCTCGTTCCGCAGGCGTACGGCGAGGTCGGCGGCGTCGGCCTTGCCGAGGCCGTCGGCGAGGACCACGAACTCGTCGCCGCCGAGGCGGGCCACCGTGTCGCCGTCGCGGACGGCCCGGCCGAGCCGCCGGGCGACCTCGATGAGGACCGCGTCGCCCGCGTTGTGCCCGAAGCGGTCGTTGATCGACTTGAAGCCGTCGAGGTCGCAGAAGAGGACCGCGAGTCCCTTGGTGCCGTCGTCGCGCTCGCCCTCGGGGGCGATCGTGTGGACGTGGTGGTCGTAGGCGTCGAGGAGGCCGGCGCCGGGGGGGTAGTCGAAGCCGTGGCCGTTCGCGTCGTAGGCCGGGTGTCCGTAGGCGGCGTCGAGCGACTCGACCTCGCCGGGGAAGGCGGAGGTCGGGCGCTGGCAGAGGCGCGAGGAGAGGCGGGTGCGCAGCTCGGCCGAGTTCGGCAGGCCGGTGAGCGCGTCGTGCGCGGCGCGGTGGGCGAGCTGCAGCTCGCGGCGCTTGCGGTCCTCTATGTCCTCGACGTGGGAGAGGAGGAAGCGCGGTCCGTCGGCGGCGTCGGCGACGACGGAGTTGCGGAGCGAGACCCAGACGTAGGTGCCGTCCCGGCGGCCCAGGCGGAGTTCCGCCCGTCCGCCCTCCGCCGAGGTTCTCAGCAGGGTGCCTATGTCCTCGGGGTGGACGAGGTCCGAGAAGGAGTAGCGGCGCATCGCGGAGGCGGGGCGGCCCAGGAGGCGGCACAGGGCGTCGTTGCTGCGGAGTATTCGGCCGTGCTGGTCGCCGCCCATCTCGGCTATCGCCATGCCGGAGGGGGCGTACTCGAAGGCCTGCCGGAAGCTCTCCTCGCTTGCGCGCAGGGCCTGTTGCTCGCGTTCGAGTCTGACAAGTGCGCGTTGCATATTCGCACGTAGACGCGCGTTGCTGATCGCGATGGCGGCCTGGAAGGCGTACATCTGGAGCGCTTCGCGCCCCCATGCGCCGGGCCGGCGGCCGTTGCGCGGGCGGTCCACGGACAGGACGCCGATCAGTTCGCCGCACGAGCCGCCGGAGACGCCGGGCGTGTACATGGGCGCGAACAGCCGGTCGGAGGGGTGCCACTCGTCCTCGAAGCGGGGGGCGGGGCCGTCGGTGTACCACTGCGGTACGTCGTCCTCGTCGAGGACCCAGCCCTCGGTGTGCGGTATGAACCGCAGGTCACCCCAGTCCTCGCCCATGCCGAGCCGGCGCTCCCAGGAGGCGCGGGAGCCGACGCGGCCGGTGATGAGTGCCTCAGCGGCGGAGTTGCCGGAGAACGCGGCGACCACGAGGTCGCCGTCGGGGCGTACGAGGTTGACGCATGCCAGCTCGTACCCGAGGCCGTTGACCACGCCGTCGGCGACGGTCTGCAGGGTGTCCGCCAGGCTGCGGGCGGTGTTCATGTCCGCCATGACCGTATGCAGTTGCCGCAGGTTCTCAAGACGGACGTAGGGTTCCGACTCGGTCTCCATACTCGCCCTCCCCCCGAGACCTCGCAGCGAATCAAGGGTCTTCTTCCCCGCCACTGAATCACAGCGCGCTGCCCACTCGGTACACAGGGTCAACAATTACTACCCCTTGTGACTCAAGTCACAGCGGAAGATGAACAATTGAGTGGAGTTTCTGCGTTTTACCTGTGCGTTTACTGAACGCAAACTTTGTGACTGTGTGGACATGATGCACGACGATGTTCCACCGCGTGGGCCATTGGTCCTAGGACCCGTCCGGGACCGAAGTCCGATGCGGTGCGCGGCACTCGGAGATTAGCGTTCCCGGCGTGCTGAACACCGCGTCGATCACCGAGTCCACTCCCTCCGGGCATGCTGTGGGGGTGAGCAACGACGAGTTCCGCGCCGCCCTCGCCCGGCTGGCCGCGGGCGTGGTCCTGGTGACCGCGCACGAGGAGCCGTACGACCCGGACGACCCGCACGCCCCGGTCGGCGAGGACGTCGGCATGACCGCGACCGCCTTCATGTCGGTGTCCCTGGACCCGCCGCTGGTCCTGGTCAGCCTCCGCAACGGCTCCCGCATGGACGACCTCCTCGACGAACAGCCCCTGTGGGCCGTCTCCGTCCTCTCCGAGAGCCAGCGCCACATCGCGGGCCGCTTCGCGATGAAGGGCCGCATCAGCGACCGCCTCCTCTTCGACGACATCCCCTACGTCCACGGGTCGGCGTCCGGCGCGCCCCTGGTGCGCGGCGCCCTCGCCACCCTCGAATGCCGCACGGAACAACGGGTGCCGGCCGGGGACCACACCCTCGTCATCGGCCGCGTACTGACGGCGGAGGCGACCGGCACGGACGGCGGCCCGCTGACCTATTTCCGGGGCAGGTACCGGCAGTTGGGGTGACCGTGAATTCGGTCGCCCGCCGGTGAGCGGTCCGCCTACCGTGCACCCATGACGACGATCACCACCGGTCCAGGGCCCCGTCTCGAAGAGATCACCCGCGGCAACATCGACGCCGCCCTGGGCATTCGGGTCCGCCCCGACCAGGAATTCGCGGTCTCCCCCGTCGTGAAATCCCTCGCCGAGGCCTACGTCCACCCCGGCACCGCCTGGCCCCGGCTGATCGTCGACGAGGACCGCCCCGTCGGCTTCCTCATGGCCTTCTTCGACTGACTGACTGGTTGGCTACCCGTCGTCCGTTCCGGCCTGTGGCGCCTGAACATCGCGGCGGACCAACAGGGGCGCGGCTACGGCCGGTTCGCCGTGGAGTCCGTCGCCGCCGAGATCCGCCGCCGGGGCGGCAAGGAGCTCTACGTCACCTGGCACGAGGGCCCGTCCGGGCCGGCCGGGTTCTACGCGGGGCTCGGTTTCCGGCCCAACGGCGAGCTGAGCGAGGGCGAGACGGTCGGCGTGCTGGAGCTGCCGTAGCCGCGCCTCACACGAGCCGTACGTCCAGCAGCGCCACCTTCTCCGGCTCCGTCACGATGTCGATCGCGGCGATGCGGTCGCCGACGAAGGTGAAGGAGAGGGTGCGCACGGGGCGGCCGTCGACGAGCAGGGCGATACCGGTGACACCGTCCACCAGAGCGGGCCACGCGAGACTCGCGAAGTGCGCGAAGCTCGTCGCGCCGGACGCCACCGCGGCGGCACCCGCGGTCACCGTGTCCCCGGAGCGCGCGACCACGTCCGGGTCGAGCACCTTCACCAACGCCTCGAAGTCGCCCTCCCGCACGGCCGCGAGAAACGCGTCGGCGACCACCCGCCGCCGCGCCGGATCCCCGTCCGGCGCGGGCGCGCCCCGCACCCGGCGCCGGGCCCGGCTCGCCAACTGCCGTGCCGCCGTGGGCGTACGGCCGACGATGGACGCGATCTCGTCGAACGGCACCGCGAACAGGTCGTGCAGCACGAACGCGAGCCGTTCGGCGGGCGTCAGGGTCTCCAGTACGACGAGGAGCGCGGCCCCGACCGAGTCGGCGAGGAGCGCGTCCTGTTCGGGGGTGGGCGCGGCGGCCGGGACCGGGGCGCCGAGGTCGAGGGGTTCCTCGGCGCGGGAGGTGCGGGAGCGGAGCATGTCGAGGCAGACCCGGCCGACGACGGTGGTCAGCCAGCCGCCCAGGTTCTCCACCCTCTCCGCGTCCGAGCGGCTCAGCCGGACCCAGGCCTCCTGCACGGCGTCGTCGGCCTCGGCGGACGAGCCGAGCATGCGGTGCGCGACGGCGTGCAGGCGCGGGCGGTGGGATTCGAACCGGGCGGCGAGAAATTCACCGTCCTGTCGTCGGGTGAATTGGCGGGGGAATTCGAAGTCGCCCACGGGTGAACACTCCTCGTCGCGGTCCGTCGTCACCGCTACGACGGAGCGCGGGCCGGGGATGTGACAACCGGCGGCGGGAACCGGGGATTTACCCCCAGTCGCGCCCGGTCCGCCCCCGCTTGGTGTCGGAGCGGGCCTTCTTCTCGCGCAGGCGGCGCTCGTTGATGCCCCGGGGAATCCGGGTGGGCCTGCGCGGCTTCGGCGGTGGCGCGGTGGCCTCGGCGAGCAGCGCGGCGAGGCGTACGGCGGCGGTCTCGCGGTTGCGCCACTGGGAGCGGTGCTCGGAGGACCGTACGGTCACGACGCCGTCGACGAGCCGGGAGGCGAGGCGCTCCAGCGCGCGGGCCTTCCACACCTCGGGCAGGGCCTCGGTCTTCGCCAGGTCGAAGCGCAGCTCCACCTGGGAGTCGCTGGTGTTGACGTGCTGCCCGCCCGGCCCCGACGACCGCGAGAAACGCCACATGAGCTCGGCCTCGGGCAGGGAGACGGAGCCGCGGATGAGATAGGGACCGGACATGTCCCCCATGGTCCCCTGTCTGTCCGGTCCACGTCACGCCAATTACCCCGGACGTTCCGGAAGACGCGGGTGAAGAGGGGGGTAAAGAAAGTAAAGCCACGTGGAACCTTCGATACCCCTCTTGGCGTTCATAGAGGTACCGGTAGCTTCGTCCTCAGTACGAAGCCCGCACCGCAACGAGGGAAGGACTCCCAACAATGGCTGTAAGCCTGTCCAAGGGTGGCAACGTCTCGCTCACCAAGGAGGCCCCGGGCCTGACCGCCGTCACCGTAGGCCTTGGCTGGGACGTCCGCACCACCACCGGCACGGACTTCGACCTCGACGCCTCGGCGATCGCGGTCAACCCCGAGGGCAAGGTGTACTCGGAGGGCCACTTCATCTTCTTCAACAACAAGTCGACCCCGGACCAGACCATCGTCCACACCGGCGACAACCGCACGGGCGAGGGCGCGGGCGACGACGAGGCGATCAACGTCAACCTGGCCGGCCTCCCGGCGGACGTCGAGAAGATCGTCTTCCCGGTCTCGATCTACGACGCGGAGACCCGCTCGCAGAACTTCGGCCAGGTCCGCAACGCGTACATCCGCATCGTGAACCAGGCGGGCGGCGCGGAGATCGCCCGCTACGACCTCTCCGAGGACGCGGCGACGGAGACGGCCATGGTCTTCGGCGAGCTGTACCGCAACGGCGCGGAGTGGAAGTTCCGCGCGGTGGGCCAGGGTTACGCCTCGGGCCTGGTCGGCATCGCCCAGGACTTCGGCGTCAACGTCTGACGGACGACCCGCCCGCAGTGCACTGTGCGAGGCCCCTGACCGCGTGACCGCGGCCGGGGGCCTCGGGCACAGGGCATGGCGTTTCCCGGGATCCGTGGGTCCGGGGATCCCGGGGGTCCGGGGGTCCACAGGGGTGTCTCAGTCCCGTGTGGCAGTGTGCCGGGGTCAGCAGCGGCTGGACCCTGGAAGGACAGAGCACCCATGTCGTTCGGACCGCCCTCCGCCGGTTTCGGGCCTCCCCCGCCCGCCGGTCCGCCCGCCTGGACCCCGCCGACCGAGACCGAGCGGGACCTCGCCGAGGCCAGGGCGCGCGGCGACTGGCCCGCGTACTACGACGTACTGGCCCGGACCCACCTCTACTACGAGATGTCCCGCGAGGCCTACGACGCCCAACCCGACCGTGTGCACCGGGTGTTCATCCGCGACGTCCGACGCGGCACCCGGCACTGGGAACTGTTCACCGACGGCATGCTCCCCGCGCCGCGCACCGACATGGTCTACGCGCGCGCCTCACTGCGCTGGATAGCCGACGCCTGGAC
>NZ_JAEQAZ010000088.1 GCF_016654115.1 Streptomyces sp. MBT53 | reverse complement strand
GGCCGGCACGACGTCGTACAACTCGGCGTACTCGGCGGCGAGTTGGGCCGCCTCCTTGTCCTCGACCTGATCCACGACCGCCACCAGGTCGTTGACGGCGTAGGTGTTGACCGAGTAGCCGAACCGCAGTTGGGCTTCGACCTTGTCGCCCTCGGTGACGGCGACGTCGCGCATGTTGTCGCCGAAGCGGGCCAGCCGCAGGGTGCGCGAGGCGTGGCGGCCCACGGCGGCCCGTGCCCAGGCCGCGACGCGGTGGACGACCCGGGGGTCGGTGGCGTGGCCGGCGACGATCTTGCGGTCGATGTTGAGGCGGGACTCGATGTGGGCGAACTCGCGGTCGCCGTGGGCGGCTTGGTTGAGGTTCATGAAGTCCATGTCGATGCTGGGCCAGGGCAGGGACAGGTTGTACTGGGTGTGCAGGTGCAGCAGCGGCCGGTCGAGGGCGGAGAGTCCGGCGATCCACATCTTGGCCGGGGAGAAGGTGTGCATCCACACGATGACGCCCACGCAGGTGTCGGAGCTGCTGGCTTCCTGGCACAGGCGGCGGATCGCGTCGGCGTCGGTGAGGACCGGCTTCCACACGATGCGGACCGGGATCTTCCCGGGGCCGGAGAGGATCTCGGCGATGCTGCGGGACTGCTCGGCGACCTGGTGCAGGATGTCGTCGCCGTACAGGCCCTGGCTGCCGGTGAGAAACCAGACCTCCTGGTCCGGATAGGGAGAGGCTGTGGTGTCCATGAGGGTTCCTTTCAAAGGGAGTTGACCACCGCGCGAGGCGTGGCGTGGCGAGGCGTGGTGTTCAGGCGGAGGCCTCGGTGCGCAGGCGGCGCAGTCGGTGCATGACCTTGTTGGTGCCGCGGCCGAAGTAGTCGTGCAGGAGGCGGTATTCGGCATACAGCCGGTCGTAGGCCGCGGCCCGCTCGGGGTCCGGCTCGTAGACGGCGGGGCGGGCCTGCCCCATGGCGTGGGCGGCGGCCCGGATGTCGGTGTGGGCGCCGGCCGCGACCGCCGCGTGCATCGCCGCACCGAGCGCGGGGCCCTGTGCCGAGTCGATGACGCCGAGGGGCAGGCGGGTGACGTCGGCGTAGATCTGCATCAGCAGCGGGTTCTTCATCAGGCCGCCCGCGACGATCAGTTCACCCACCGGCACCCCGGCAGTCTCGAAGGCTTCGATGATGGTGCGGGTGCCGAAGGCGGTGGCCTCCAGCAGGGCCCGGTAGACGTCCTCGGGCCGGGTGGACAGCGTCAGCCCGACCACGACGCCGCTCAGGTCGTGGTCGACGAGGACGCTGCGGTTGCCGCTGTGCCAGTCCAGGGCGATCAGCCCGTGCTCGCCCACCCGCTGCTGTGCGGCCAGCGCGGTGAGGTGCTCGTGCGGGTCGCGGCCCAGCGCGGCGGCCTGTTCCGCGTACGGGGCGGGGAAGGCGGTGCGCACGAACCAGCCGAAGATGTCCCCCACCCCGCTCTGCCCGGCCTCATAGCCCCACAGCCCCGGCAGGATGCCGCCGTGGACGACCCCGCACATGCCCGGTACTTCGGCCCACCGGTCGCTGCTCATGACGTGGCAGGTGGAGGTGCCCATGATGGCGACCATCCGGCCCGGCTCCACGGCGGTGGCCGCGGGCGCGGTCACATGGGCGTCGACGTTCCCGACGCACACCGCGATGCCCTCGGGCAGGCCCGTCCAGGCCGCCGCCTCGGCCGTCAGCCCGCCCGCCCGGTCGCCGAGCTGGCCGATGGGCTGGTCCAGCTTGTCGATGACGAAGCCCGCGAAGTCGGGGTTGAGCGCGGCCAGATAGTCGCTGGAGGGGTAACTGCCGTCCTGGAGCTGGCCTTTGTAGCCGGCGGTGCACGCGTTGCGGACATACGTGCCCGACAGCCGCCACACGATCCAGTCGGCGGCCTCGACCCACCGCTCGGTCAGCTCGTAGAGTTCCGGGTCCTCCTCGAGCAACTGGAGGGCCTTGGCGAACTCCCACTCCGAGGAGATCTTCCCGCCGTACCGCTTCAGCCAGGGCTCCTTGCGGGCCTCGGCCAGTGCGGTGATCCGGTCGGCCTGGGCCTGCGCGGCGTGGTGGCGCCACAGTTTGACGTAGGCGTGCGGACGGCCCGCGAACTCCGGGAGTTCGCACAGCGGCGTGCCGTCGGCGAGGACCGGCAGGACCGTACACGCGGTGAAGTCCGTCCCGATACCCACGACCTGCTCCGGACGTACGCCGGAACGGGCCAGCGCCTCGGGGACGGCCATGCGCAGCACGTCGATGTAGTCGGCGGGGACCTGCAGCGCCCAGTCCGGCGGCAGCGGGGTGCCGTCGGGGAGCCGGCCGTCGAGGACGGCGTGGGTGTACGGGTGCTCGGCGACGGCCAGTTCCGCGCCGTCCGCGACCCGGACCACCACAGCACGCCCCGACAACGTGCCGTAGTCGACTCCGATGACGTAGGTGTCGGGATGGGTGTGATCGAGGTGCTCGATGGTCACCGTCCGCCGCCCTTCTGTTCGGTATTTCAGTCGTTGTTCGATGTGGCGAATGAGGTCGAGAGGAGATCTCGGGATGGGACCCCCGGACGGGGCCCGGCGCAAGTGCCCGGGCCCCGACCGGAGTTGGTTGTCAGCCGGAGACCGGTGCGACGGTGATGCGGTCGATGTTGGGTGCGTAGGCGCTCGCGTTGGCGAAGCTGATGGTGTTGGTGCCGGCGGTCAGGGTGACCGGGACGGGGAGGTCCCAGTAGGTGGACCAGCTGTAGTTGTTGCGGAACATGACGGTCTGCGCGGTGCCGCCGTTGACGGAGATCTGGGCCGCCCGGGAGACGACGTTGGTGTTGTAGTTCCCGGAGCCGGAGACCTGGTCGTTGGCGTAGCGGACGTTCATGACGTACCGCCCGGCACTGGCGGCGCTCACCTGGAAGGTGAGGGTGTTGGCCGCCGCGTTGCCGATGTAGCCGACGTACTTGCCGCCGGAGGCCCAGCTGTCCGAGGTGGCGACTGCGGTTCCCGCGAGGGTCGCGCTCTCGGCCTCGTAGGCGGTGACGCCCGTGGTGTCGGCGCTCGCGGACACGCGCAGGTCGCGCACGGTCAGTGTGGTCGAGCCCGAAGTGGCCGCCGTGATGCGGTTGTTGCCCGCCGACAGGTACAGCCGTGAGCTCTTGTCCGTGAGCGTGCCGCTGGTGGAGGCCAGCGTCACGGCGGTCGCGCCGTCCAGGGTGAGGGTGCCGGAGCCGTTGGAGGAGTAGTCGGTGTGGACGGTGTAGTAGCCGTCGGTCGGCGCGTAGACGTCGAAGGCGGCCGAGGTGCCCGAGGTCAGCGCCAGGGCGCCCGCTCCCGTCGTACCGGAGGCCGTGTAGGTGTAGGTCGGCGAACCGGTGATGTCCGCGTACGTGGCCGGGTACGAAGTGTCGGCGGTGGAGGCCGCGGTGAGGTCGATCTTGTCGAGCGTGACCTCGTTGGTGCCCTTGGCCAGGGTGATCGTGTGCGTGCCCGCCGTCAGGGACACGGAGGCACTGGCGGTCGAGCGGTAGGTCCAGTTCAGCGTCGGTGAGTAGGTGACCGTCTGGGACGAGCCGCCGTCCACCGTGAGGGTCTGGGTCGCCGGGCCGCCGGACTGGTTGCCGTAGAAGACGTTCAGGTTGTACGTGCCCGTGGTCGGGGCGGTGACGGTGAAGGCGACCTTGCTGTCCGACTGGTTGAGGCTGCCGACGTCCTTGGTGCCCGAAGTGGCGTACCCGTAGGCGTTGGTGACGCTGCCCTGGGTGTAGACGGTGCCGTCGGTGATCGTCGCGTTCTCGGCCTCGTACGACGCCGACCACGGGGTGCTCGCGGCGGTGGGCGTGCCGGTGCCGGCCGGGTTGATGACGATCCGGTAGGCCGACATCGGGTCGAGGTTGGTCAGCGGGACGGTGATGCTGCCGTCCGAGGCGACCGTGTACGTGCTGCGGGCGAGCACTGTGGGCGCGGGGCCGGCGCCCTCGTAGCCGCTCCAAGCGGTGCGCTCCACCGAGACGTTGACGGTGCTGCCGAACGACGACGGTATGTGCTGGACGACCGTGTTCGCCGAGCCGGAGGTGCCGCCGCCGAGGAGGACCTGGGCCTGCTTGCGGCCGGTGTCGAGGGACGCGATGCCCTGGAGCGTGTCGATGACGTTGGCCTGCGGCGGGGTGACCTTGGTGGTCTGGCCGGTCAGGCCCGCGTACCAACGCAGCAGCCACCAGTCGCCGTTGGGGATGTTGGTCTGGCTGACGTTGCCGTCCAGGTTCCCCGCGATGTCCCAGTACGCCTGGTCGGCGTAGACCTTGTTCCGCTCGAACATCGACATCCACTGGACCATCTGGCCCGGCACCGAGAGGTCGCGGCGGTCGCCGTACTCATTGATGTTGACCGGGCGCGGGCTGATGCCGGCGTTGGTCTCGATGGTGCGGTAGGCGGCGAGGTTGCCCTCGAAGTTGGAGAGGGAGGTGGGGTCCAGCTCGTGCCAAGTGGTCATGTCCGGAAGGACGTTGTTGGCCTTGGCCCACGGATAGAAGTCGCCCATCAGACGGGCGTCGTAGTGCGTCTCGTTCGGGCCGGCGATGCGCGCGTTCGGGATGATCGAGCGGATCTTGTTGTAGACCGTCGTCCAGTCGCTCTCGAAGCTCGCGAGCGCGCTGTTGTACGTCGACGTGGTCGAACTGCCCAGCCCGGTGTACCAGTTGCCGTCCGGTTCGTTGAACGGCACCCACACGAAGGTGCTCGCGTCGGAGCGGGCCGCGACCTTGGTGACCATCGTGGTGACCTTGGACAGGTAGTCGCTCAGGCCGAGGTTCTCGTACGGCCACGAGGCGTAGATGTCCTGCATGTAGATGAGGTTGTCGCCGCCGCCACCGCGGGCGAACTCCGGCTGGACGACCAGCGCGTCACCGTTGGGGTGCTGGGCGCCGTCGGGTGCCTTCTGCGCGATGGACGTCATGTGCAGGGGCGTGACGATGTTGTCGCCGGGCACGCCGTCGTCGCTGAGGCCGTACAGGGCGCCGTTGGCTCCGTGCATGACCGCGCCGGTGGTGGTGCCGAGGTCGACGGTCAGCTGCGGGGTGGCCGCCTGCGCGGCGGGGACGGCGAGCGCGGTGCCCAGGAGGGCGGCGGTCACCACCGTCGCACCCATGAGGGCGCGGACGGAGCGGGGTCTGCGGGCTGTTCGAGGCATGGCTGTCCTCCTCCTCCCGCGGCGTTGCGGGAGGCTGTCGGGGTACTTCGCGGGTGACCGGGGCGGCTCAACAGGCCGATCCCCGGGGCTGTTTGGCCTACTTGACGGCGCCGCTCGTGATGCCGGAGACGATGCGCCGCTGCGCTATGACGAAGACCAGGACCATGGGGAGGCTCATCATCACGACGTAGGCGAAGATCAGGTGCCAGTTGTTGAGGTACAGCTGGGCGTTGGCGACCTGGTAGAGGTTGAGCGGGAGGGTGGCCTTGTCGCCGCCGCCGAGGACGAAGAAGGCGTAGAAGATGTCGCTCCAGGCGTAGAGCATCACCATGATCGTGGCGGTGGCGATGACTGGGCGCAGGAGCGGCAGGATGATGCGGAAGAAGACGCGGACCGGGCCCGCGCCGTCCATGCGGGCGGCCTCCTCCAACTCCTCGGGGAGGGCGCGGATGAACCCGGTCATGAAGAAGATCGAGGTGGACAGGTACATCCCGGCGTAGACGCCGATCATGCCGGGTCGGGTGCCGGCCAGGCCGAGTTGGCGCAGTTCCATGACGATGGTGATCACGGCCGGCGGGAGCAGCAGTCCGCTGATGCTGAGCGCGTACAGGGTGTTGACCAGGCGGCCCTTGCGGCGGGCGAACACCCAGGCGGCGCCCGCTCCGAGGAGCAGGACGAGGACGACGGACGGGGCGACGACCAGGAGGCTGTTGACGAAGCCCTGGACGATCTTGCCCTCGTCGAAGCTCTGCTTGTAGTTCGCGGCGGCCTGGGCGTGGTGGGGCAGGGAGAGGTTGGGCTTGATGGCCTCGGCCTGCGGTTTGACGGAGGTGACCGCCACCAGCCACAGCGGGATACCGATGGTGACGGCCGCGATGATCAGGACGACGGTCGGCTGGACCCAGCGCAGTGGGCGCCGGTGCGCGGGGGCGAACGCGGTAACGGTGGTCACTGGTTGTTCTCCCTGCGGCGCAGGCCGACGATGACGGGCACGGCGAGGACGACGACGATGAGCAAGAGCACCAGGCTCATCGCGGACGCCTGCGCGTACAGGCCCTGGCCGAAGATGCGGAACATGTAGATGTTGAAGACCTCGGTCTCGCTGCCGGGACCGCCTCCGGTGGTCGCCTGCACGATGTCGAAGGTGTTCATGGAACCGATCAGCGCGGTGGTCACGTTGAAGGTGACGGCGGGTGCGAGCAGCGGGAATCTGACCGACCAGAAGGTGCGCCACCAGCCGGCTCCGTCGATCCGGGCCGCCTCCAGGACGTCACCCGGCATGCTCTTCAGGCCCGCCAGATAGATCAGCATGGCCAGTCCCATCCACTTCCAGCCGTGGATGAGGGTCACCACGACCAGCGTCCAGGTGGTCGAGCCGAGCCAGGGGGTGTCGACGTGGTGTCCCGCGAGCGAGGACAGCACGCTGTTGAGCGCGCCGTCCTGGGCGAGCAGGGCGCGGAAGATGTAGCCGACGGCGAGCGCGGAGATCAGTACCGGGAGGAAGAAGGCAGCGCGGAAGAAGCGGTTGAAGCGGGTGTCGCGCTCCAGCAGGAGGGCGAGGGCGAGGCCGAAGCCGTTCTGGAAGACGGCCACGAGGACCGCGTACTCCAGGGTGATGCGGATGTCACGGGCCATCGACCCGTCGTGCAGGATGGTGCTGAAGTTCGACAGTCCCACGAAGCCGATCTGCGAGTGGAACGCCGACCAGTCGGTGAACGGGTAGACGAAGTTCAGCAGGTTCGGCAGCAGGAAGAACACGCCGAACACGGCGAGCGCGGGCAGGGCGAACCACCACGGCTGGTTGGCCCTGCTGCGCAGGCGGTTGCGACGGGACGTCCGGTCCTGGCCGTCGTCCCGGGCTCGGTCCTTCGCGCGCGTGGCGTCGATGGCGTCCATCGTGGCGGTGTCCACCACTTTCTTACCTCCGGATGGGGTCCCGGGCGGGCCGCCGACGGGCGGCCCGGGGACGGGCTGGCGAAGTGCGCCGGTCAGAAACCGGAGACGCCGCGCGCCTTGAGGATCTGGGTGAACTGGTCCTCGGCGGCCTGGGCGACCTGCTCCGGGGTCTTCTTGCCGTAGATCATGTCGGCGAGGGCGAGGTGCATGTCGGGCGCGGTCAGGGCCTTGACCTGGAACACGCCGGTCGCGGTGGCGAGGGACTCGGCCTGGGCGATGGCGGTTTGCGGGAGACCGGCGGGGTTGGGCACGGACGGCTCCACCGAGACGATCTTGTTGGCCTTGATGTAGGCCGGGTAGTCCTTGCCGAGCCAGAAGGACAGGAACTGCCGGGCGGCGTTCTGACGCTTGGTGTCACCGGTGTTGAAGGCGACGACGCCGTTCGTCTGGTCGGGAGAGTACAGAGCCTTGGCGGAGCTGTTGGAGACGGGGAACCAGCCCAGCTTCTGGTCCATCTCCGAGGTGCTGGAGGTCGCCTGGATCTCGCTCTGCAGCGAGGTGACGTTGACGGCCATCGCGGCGCTGCCGTCCAGGATCGCCTTGCCCTGGTCGACGAAGGTCGCCGTCTTGTAGTTCTTCTGCGCCAGCCCGCCGTCAAGGACCTTGGTCTTGTACTTCTTGATCGCGTTCACGATCACCGGGTCGGTCCACTTGGCCTGGTTCTTGTTGAGCTTGTCCCAGAAGCTCTGCGGCAGGTCGGTCATCTGCAGCTGGACCTGCCACTGCAGCGGCCACTTGTCGCCGCCCACCTCGAAGAAGGGCGCGACACCCGTCTTGGACTTGATCTTCGCAGCGGTCGCGAGGAGATCGTCGTAGCTGGTGGGCATCGTGGTGATGCCCGCCTTCTTGAAGACGTCCTTGTTGTAGTAGACGCCCAGGGAGGCCGGGCTGGTGACGATGGCCGCGTAGCGGTGACCGTCGACCTGGCCGAGGGACTTCTCCGTCGTGCCGAGCTTGGAGACCCAGTCCTCGTTGTCCAGGGTCAGCAGGTTCTTGGCCGGCTGGACGAACGGCAGGGTGCTGCCCGTGGGCTGCCAGAACATCAGGTCCGGCTTGACGCCCGAGGCCAGCTTGGTCGGGACGTTCGACTCGTACGGGTCGGGTATCACCTCGGTGGTGATCTTCGCGCCGGTGGCCTTCTCGAACGCCTCGATGGCCTGCTTGGGCTCCGAGACGCTGTTCTGGGCCACCCACATGGTGAGCTTGACGCCCTTGAGGGAGGCGGTCGGATTGACGGAGCCCTCGGGGGCGGCGGCCGTGGTGGCACCGGTGCTGTCACTGCACGCGGTGGCCGTCAGCCCGAGGACACAGGCGGCGGCAAGGACGGAGACGGCTCTTCTCATGGCGGATCCTTGATCGTTCGCAGAGGGGAGGCGGGGCGGTACTGCGGAGATGTGCGATGACTGCGGGGAAGACGGCTAACGGATACGGCGAGGTCGGACGTCCGGTCCGGCTCATGCGTCCCGCGGCCCCGAGCTCTCCCGGAGGATGAGGGTGGGTTCGGCCGGTACCGGCGCGGGTTCCTGCCGGTCGGTGTCGAGCTGGGCGCGCAGCAGCCCGAACGCGGCGCGGCCCAACCCGTGGAAGTCCATGCGGACGGTGGTGAGGGACGGGGTGACGAAACCGGAGTGCGGCGCGTCGTCGAAGCCGATGACGCTGACGTCCTCCGGGACCCGCCGACCCGCGTGATGCAGGGCCCGCAGCACACCCAGCGCCAGGTCGTCGTTGCCGCACAGGATCGCGGTGACGTCCTGGTTCCGGGCGAGCTTCTTCCCGGCCTCGTAGCCGGCCTGGGCGTCCCAGCCCTTGCCGGACGGCGGAGGCGGGGTGATGCCGGCCGCTTCCAGCGCCTGACGCCAGCCCTCGGAGCGGGGACTCGCCAGGCGCCGGGTTCCGGTCGAGGCGGGGATCGCCACATAGTGCACGTTCGAGTGCCCGAGCGCCAGCAGGTGTTCGGTGGCGGTACGGGCCGCCTCGCGGTCGTCGGCCCACACCGCCGGACGGCTGGGTGTCCGGCCCGGCGGTGGTGCTTCCACCAGCGCCGCGCACGGTACGTGCGCCGGTACGCGGTCCAGCGCGGCGGCACCGAGGCGGTCGAAGCCGATGACCACCACGCCGCCACCGGTGTCGGCGGCCGCGGCGATCGTACGGTCCAGATCGTCCTCGGGAGTCACGACCCGTACGCCGAGCGCGTATCCGGCGGCGCGGGACGCCTCCTCCAGGCCTTGCAGGGTGGCTGCGTAACCGTAGAGGACGGTGTTCGACGTGATGACGGTGACCGACCGGGTGACCCCGCTGGCCAGGGCGAACGCGGTGGCGTTGCGCCTGAATCCCAAGGTCTGGATGGCGGCGTCGACCCGCTTGCGGGTCTCCTCCTTGACGTTCGGGTGGCCGTTGATGACCCGCGAAACCGTCTGGTAGGAGACGCCCGCAGCAGCGGCGACGTCGCGGATACTGGCGGCTTTCTGCTGCCCCTGAGGGGGGTCGCCCTGGCCGCCGGAGCTTGTGTGACCGGTCACATCCATGCGAGGATTGTGAGCGGTCACAACGAAGGCGTCAAGAGACCGTAACTGGGGATTTACCTTTCGAACACACCGGCCGGAGCGGCAGGAACCCTCCCGCCGGACGAGAAACCCCAGCTCGGCGCCCGTACATGACCCGCAGGACCGAACCGTCCCAGAAGGGGAAAACGCGTTGACCAGTGTCGTAGGAACAGTCGAGAGGTCCCGTGTCTGGTCGCATCCGGCGCTCGGGCTGCACGCCGTCGTCGATGCCGCTGGAGCGGTCCGGCTGGGAGGGCCCGATCAGAACTGGGCCCAACTGGTGCCTCTCGTCGAGGTCACGGCCACCGGGCACGGGCGCATGTGGTCGGGCGAGCGCTTCATCGAGACGGCCGTCGGTGAGCGGATGACCTACCGCGACCACGAGACCGTGCGGGACGGGGACCTGGAGCGTACGACGATCCGTTTGGCGGACCCGGCGACTGGGCTCGCCGCCGAGGTCACCCTGGAGTCGGGCATCGGCTCGAGCTTCCTGCGCTCGCGGGTACGGCTGGTCAACGAGGGTGTTGTACCGGTCCGGTTGGAGAGCGTCACGACCCTGACGCTCGGCGGGATCTCCTCCTCCGATGCCGAAGACGGCCTCGACGGGCTGACCCTGCACTGGGCGGACAACGACTGGCTCGCCGAATGCCGTTGGCGCCAGGCAGACTTCCGCGACCAGGTCGTTTCGTTGACCCGATCCGCCCACGGCCACGAGGGGCGCGGCTGCTTCGAGCGCTATTCACAAGGGAGTTGGTCCACCGGGCGCCATCTGCCGGTAGGCGCACTCACCGACCGCGACGGCGGGGTGTGGCTGTGGCAGATCGAGTCCAGCGCGGGCTGGCGCTTCGAGACCGGAGAGCGCGAAGGCGCCGCGTACGTCGCCCTGTTCGGGCCCGACGACGCCCACCACCAGTGGCACCAACTCCTTGCCCCCGGTGAGGAGTTCCACACCGTTCCCGCCGTTCTCGTGCGCACGGAGAGCGGCGGTCTGGACACTGCCTTCGCGACGCTTACGGACTATCGCCGCGGCATCCGGCGCGACCACCCCGACCACCGTGCGCTCCCGGTGATCTACAACGACTACATGAACACCCTGATGGGCGACCCCACCACCGAACGGCTCCTGCCCCTGGTGGAGGCGGCGGCGAGCGCCGGTGCCGAGGTGTTCGTGATCGACGCGGGCTGGTACGACGACGACGCCCAGGGCTGGTGGGACTCCGTCGGCGCCTGGGAGGCCGCTCCCAACCGCTTCCCGGGCGGCATACAGGAAGTCCTGGACGCCATCAGGAAGCACGACATGACCCCGGGACTGTGGCTCGAACCCGAAGTGGTGGGCGTGCGCAGCCCGTTGGCCGACACCCTGCCGCCGGAGGCGTTCTTCCGGCGCGGGGGCCTGCGCGTCACGGAACACGGACGGCACCACCTGGACCTGCGCCACCCGGCCGCCCGCGCCCACCTCGACGAGGTCGTGGACCGGCTCGTCGGCGAGTGGGGCGTCGGCTATCTGAAACTCGACTACAACATCAACATCGGCCCGGGAACCGAGAACGGTTCGGAAAGCGCCGGTGCGGGACTGCTGGGGCATCACCGCGCCCACCTCGACTGGATGGCCGGACTCCTCGACCGTCATCCTCAACTGGTCCTGGAGAACTGCGGATCGGGCGGTCTGCGCATGGACTACGCCCAACTCGCCGTGGCACAGATCCAGTCCACCAGCGACCAGCAGGACCCGCTGCGCTACCCGCCCATCGCCGCCTCGGCCGCCACCGCCGCGACTCCGGAACAGGCCGCCGTATGGGCCTACCCCCAGCCCGAACAGAGCCTGGACGAGGTCGCCTTCACCCTCACCGGCGCGCTGCTCGGCCGTATCCACCTCTCCGGTTTCCTCAACCTCATGGACGACGAGCAACTCGACCTCGTCCGCTCGGCGCTCGCCGTCTACAAGGACATCAGGGCGGAGATCGCTGCCGCTCACCCGTTCTGGCCGCTGGGCCTGCCCGGCTGGGACGACGAGTGGATCGCGCAGGGGCTGCGAGGTGCGGAGTCCACGTACCTGATGGTCTGGAGGAGAGAGGTCGGTGCCGACACAAGCGCCGACGCCGACCGCACACTGGCCATCCCCCACCTGCGCGGCACCCATGCTCACCCCACTTCGCTGTATCCGCCGACCGGCGACGCAGGGGTGGAATGGGACGCGGCCGAGGGACTGTTGACGGTGACTTTGCCGCGGGCCGGCACCGCTGTCCTCGTCTGCTTGACCACAGGTCGATCCTGAAAACCCTGATCGAGCAGCGGGTCCGGTACCCGCTGGTCCGCTTCGGCGCCCTGCGCAAGGCCGTCACGGTCCGGGCCAACCTCAGCATCGTCGCGCTGATGGGCTCCTACCTCAGCTTCCAGTTCATGGACGTGTGTCTTTGCCAGGCCGCGGTGGCGGCGGTGGCGGCAGTGGCGCAGGCCATGAGCATGGAGCGTTTCTGAGACGGTTGCCTCGCAGCCCGGACGGACAGCCGGGGATGACCGCCCAAGGTGGGTTTCCAGGGCGGGCTGGTGATGCCGTTCGGGCAGGTGAGGGTGCGGTTCTCCCAGTTGATGTGGAAGTCCCCTTTCGTGAAACCCGGCCGCTGGGCGGCTTGCGGGTCGTCGCGGACCGGGCCGAGTAGCGGGGCCCCAGGTGAGGGCCGCGTGGTGGATGCTGGCCGGGGTGACATGGCCACCGTCGATGACGTGCTCCAGGGGCTGGAAGCCCTGGCGGGCGAGCTGGTGGTGGATGTCGTCGAGGGCATCGCTGTCCTGCTGCTGCGGCGGCGCCGGCCGGGTGAGGACCTGGACGATGACGTTAGGGCTCGTTTCGTCGCAGGTCTCGGTCTGGTGATCGCGACAGCCGATCCAGTCGCGCCGGCCGGCCGCGGTGACCTTCTGGCTGTGGCAGGCCTCGGGTCTTGTGGGGTGACGATCTCCATCGTGGACCACGGCACCCGTGCCGAAGCGGGATCGGGCCGGCCGTCTGCTGGGGTTTTGCCGGTGTTCCTCTGCCCGGTTGCCCCCGGTTGCCCTCCGGCTGGCACGCTTCGTCGTGCCAGTACTGCTGGACCCAGACCTGCCGCAGGATCTGCACTGACTTCAACTCCCGCAGACCAGGCGGGGCATCGTCGTGATAGACGGCGCGCAGAATGCGCAGCCCGTCCTCACCCACCCGCAGCACCCGGGCGATCAATGCGTCTCGGCCGCGGGGAAGCCGGTCGTAGCGCACCGGTCGGCCATAGCGGTCCGCCCAGTCCGAAGTGACGAGCCCGGCCAGCCACCCCTCGCCCTGCATCGCGAGGTTCTCCAGAGCACAGCGCAGCCCTGAAAGTGATCCAGAACCACTTTTTGGCGCGACTGCGCGGTCTGGTCATGGCGGCCCTCGATCTATCACGTGAAAATCAAGTCGTCGTCAGAGTCAGCCGCCCAGAGTGATCAACCCGAGGTGCACCAGCGGCTCGACGAAGAGATTCGGCCGAAGTGAAGGTTCGTACGCCAACTCCGTCACGTCCAAGTGCCATGGCCTACGCAGGTGATCCAGGAGCCGAAGGTCGGCGATGCAGTCTGCGACCTGGTCGGCGAAATACCTGCGGTGTAGAAACGAGTCCGCGGCATACACGGCGGCCGCTACCCGAAGTGAGCCGGTCCACGGCCTTCTGCCTTTCCTCTGTTGTTGCGAGGTGTACCCCTGGGGGAGCGCATCGCATAACGGGTGACAGGAGCGGGATCAGCACCGCTGCCAGGGCCACGAGTTGCCTGTCCTCGTGCGTGGGAGCCCCACTCCACCTCGGCGGTCATGTTGTCGCAGGTTCGCTCAGGCGGGAAGTCGTGGCGGAAATGGACGGTGCTCCAGCAGGCCTGGCACTCGGTCACCTGGACACAGCGTGGTCAACGCGCGCGAACGACCAGGTAGGTTTCCGGCGCGGGAGCCAACGGCTGCCGTTGCCGCGTAGGAACCTGCGGTAGCGCGTTGCCGGCATAGCGCGCCAGGGGGTCGGGTGCAGGCGCTAGGCGTCGATCCCGGTCGGTTTCTCCATCCGCCGAACCATAGGATCGGACAACCGCAGTTCTGCCCCGGTGGGAACTTCCCTGAATGTCAGGCAGTAACTCGACCCAATTGACTAAAGCGGGTACCTGCCGTGTCAGGTTGCCTGGAGCGCAACGGCGCCTCCAGGCAACCGACTTCAGGCTCTAGAAGAACCCAAGTTTCTTCGGACTGTATGAAACAAGAAGGTTCTTCGTCTGCTGGTAGTGCTCCAGCATCATCTTGTGGTTCTCACGGCCTATGCCGGACTGCTTGTAGCCGCCGAACGCCGCGTGCGCGGGGTACGCGTGGTAGCAGTTCGTCCACACCCGGCCCGCCTGGATCGCCCGGCCCGCGCGGTATGCCGTGTTGATGTCCCGGGTCCACACACCGGCGCCGAGACCGTACAGCGTGTCGTTGGCGACCTTGATCGCGTCGTCGAAGTCGTCGAACGACGTCACCGAGACCACCGGCCCGAAGATCTCCTCCTGGAAGATACGCATCCGGTTGTCGCCCTCGAAGATCGTCGGCTGGACGTAGTAGCCGCCCTTCAACTCGCCGTCGTAGTCGAGACGTTCGCCGCCCGTGAGGACCTTCGCGCCCTCCTGCCGGCCGATGTCCAGGTAGGAGAGGATCTTCTCCAGCTGGTCGTTGGAGGCCTGGGCGCCGATCATCGTGTCGGTGTCGAGGGGGTGGCCCGGCTTGATCGCCTCGGTGCGGACGACGGCCGCCTGGAGGAAGTCGGAGTAGTGGCCGCGCTGGACGAGCGCCCGGGACGGGCAGGTGCAGACCTCGCCCTGGTTGAGCGCGAACATCGTGAAGCCTTCGAGCGCCTTGTCGAGGAAGTCGTCGTTCGCCGACGACACGTCGTCGAAGAAGATGTTCGGCGACTTGCCGCCCAGCTCCAGCGTGACCGGCTTGATGTTCTCGGAGGCGTACTGCATGATCAGCCGCCCCGTGGTGGTCTCGCCGGTGAAGGCGACCTTCGCCACGCGGGGGCTGGACGCGAGCGGCTTGCCCGCCTCGACGCCGAAGCCGTTGACGATGTTCACCACACCCGGCGGCAACAGGTCCGCGATCAGGCTCATCCAGTAGTGGATGGACGCCGGGGTCTGCTCGGCCGGCTTGATGACGACCGCGTTGCCCGCCGCGAGCGCCGGGGCCAGCTTCCAAGTCGCCATCAGGATCGGGAAGTTCCACGGGATGATCTGCGCCACGACCCCGAGCGGCTCATGGAAGTGGTACGCCACCGTGTCGTCGTCGACCTCGCCCAGCGAACCCTCCTGCGCCCGGATCGCCCCCGCGAAGTAGCGGAAGTGGTCGATGGCCAGCGGGATGTCGGCGGCGAGGGTCTCGCGGATCGGCTTGCCGTTCTCCCAGCTCTCCGCGACCGCGAGGGGCTCCAGGTTCGCCTCCATCCGGTCGGCGATCTTGAGCAGGATGTCGGACCGCTCGGTCACCGAGGAGCGCCCCCAGCCCGGCGCGGCGGCGTGCGCCGCGTCCAGCGCCCGCTCCACGTCCTCCGCGGTGCCGCGCGCGATCTCCGTGAACGGCTGCCCGTTCACCGGGGACGGGTTCTCGAAGTACTGCCCGCGAGCCGGCGGCACGTACTCGCCGCCGATGAAGTGGTCGTAGCGCGACTGGTAGGAGACGATCGCGCCCTCGGTGCCGGGTGCCGCGTAACGGGTCATGCTGATGTGCCTCCCGGAGCAGCGCTGCCCGCCGTTGGGCAGCTCTCGGCGCGAGGCTAGGGAGCGGGACGTTGCATGTACGTTGCGGCGCCTCCTGGTACGTCGGTCGAGCCAGGTCAGCGGCCCGTCCCGCGAGACCAATTGCCCGGTGCCGCCAACTCCGTCTCCAGAGCGGCGAGTCGGGAGCGCACCGGTGCCGTCGGACGTATCGCCGCCAGTGCCCGCCACACATCGAGGTCGTCCTCGCCCCACGGCGCGTGCGCCCAGTCGGCCAGCAGGTCGGGGTCGCGGCGGGCGATCAACGCCGTACGGAGGCCGTCCGCGAGGCGGGCCCTGAGCCGTACCACCGCCGGAGCCTGCGAACCCGGCAGCAACGGACCCGTGTACGCCGTCGCGGCTCCTGTGACCGCACCTCCTTCCAGTCGCCGTTCGACGATCGCCACATCGGACTCGACCGGCAACGTGAGCCGGTAGGGACGCGAGGCGAGCAGACCCGGTCCCAACAGCCTGCGCAGCCGGGCCAGTTCGGCCCGCAGTGTCACCGGCGGAACCGACTCGTCCTCGTACAGCGCGCACAGCAGCTCGTCGCCGGTCAGTCCCTCGGGATGCCGGGCCAGCAGCACCAGGATCTCGCTGTGCCGACGGCTCAGCCTCATCTTGCGTCCGTCGAAGCACAGTTGGGCCTCGTCCCGGCCGAGCGCGGACAGCTCGGGTCCGTCGAGCGACGTCTGCTCCGGGGCGAGCAGCGCCAACTGGGACTCGGCGGCGCGCGCCACCGCCTGCACGAAACCCAGGCTGTGCGGATGTGCAAGACCGTTCCCGCCGGTGATGTCCACGGCGCCGAGCACCCGCCCGGTGCGCGGATCGTGCACCGGAGCCGCCGCACACGTCCACGGCTGCACCCGCCGGATGAAGTGCTCGGCCGCGAACACCTGCACCGGCCGGTCCACGGCGACGGCCGTACCCGGCGCGTTCGTCCCGACCGCGCTCTCCGACCAGCGCGCACCCGGCACGAAGTTCATCCGGCCGGCCTTCCGCCGGGTCGCCGGATGCCCCTCGACCCACAGCAGCCTGCCCTGCGCGTCGCACACCGCGAGCAGATGCTCTCCGTCGGCTGCGAACGTGCCCATCAGCTCCCGGATCAGCGGCATCACCCGCGCCAGCGGATGTTGCGCCCGATAGACACCCAGGTCGCCGTCCGTGAGCTCCACGTTCGCCGTGCCCTCGGGACCGACACCGGCACGTGCCGAACGCCGCCAGGAATCCGCCACCACCGAGCGCACCGGCGGCGGTACCGTGCCCGCCACGGCGAACGTCTCGTGCGCCCGGCGCAGCACCCGCACCCGCTCGGCAGGGTCGGCCCCCGGCTCCAGGGCCACCCATGGATCGGTCAACTCGGCCTCCCAGGAAGGCGATACGGCGTCGCGAGTACCGCGATACAGCGGTGACACGCCCGCGATACGGCGGGGAAACGCCTGCGGACATCGTCACTCCGGGGAAGGGTACGGACAACCGTTTCGACCGGGCCGGTCCGAACGCGGCACATCCCGGTCGGATCAGGCGTGGAGCAGGCGCGGATCGGACTCCGGCCCCGTTCGAATCAGGCGCGGATCGGACTCCGGCCCCGTTCGAATCAGACGCGGATCCGACTCCGGCCCGGTTCGGGTCAGGCCGAAGCGACCAGCCTTGTCAGACCGAAGTGACCAGCCTTATATAGCGGGTCCAGTCCCAGTTCGGCCCCGGATCGGTGTGGTCGGTGCCCGGTACCTCGTAGTGCCCGATGATGTGGGACCGGTCCCTGGGGAGCCCGTACTTCGCGCAGATCGCCGCCGTGAGTCTCGCCGACTGCTCGTAGAGCGCGTCGGTGAAGTACGCGGGCTGATCCACCCAGCCCTCGTGCTCGATACCGATGCTGCGGGTGTTGTAGTCCCAATTTCCCGCGTGCCAGGCGATGTTGGCCTCCCGGACGCACTGCGCGACATGCCCGTCGGCCGATCGCACGAGGTAGTGCGCGGACACCTTCTTCTTCGGATTCTGGAAGATGGAAAGCGTCGAGGAGTACGTCTCCTGGGTGACGTGGATGACCACGTAGTCGACGGGATAGCTGCTGGGGCGGCTGGACGCCGTGTAGTTGGAGGAGGTCGCCGGCTGCCATTCGGCCGACGGATAGTCGACGGCCTGCGGCTGTGCGTCGGCCTGTGTGGCGGGGAGTAACGCGTAGGGGACGGCGGCGAGGGCGGCGCCCTTCAGGAGCCATCGCCTGCTCGGGAGCGGTGTTGCCCGTTCCATGGTCGGGTTGCCTTTCGGTTCAGTGGCGGAGGGCCGCAGCGGTCTCACGCAACCGCGCGTGCAGCCCTCGGTGAGTCTCGCGCGCGGGCAGCCACTCTTTGCGGATCTTGGCCACGCAGGTGTAGTTGGTGTCGCACACGTTGGCCAACGGCGATTCGACCGCCTGGGTGGCGAATTGGTAGGCGTCCAGTTCACTGAACCCGTAGTCGCGCACCAGCCAGCGCACCAGGTCGAGCTGCGAGATCCGGAACGCGTCGTCCAACGGGCGTGCAGAACCCGTCGAGATGATGTGCGTGTCCGACTCGATGCGCGGCCAGGGAGTCGCGACGCCCTTGAGCAGCTCCACGATCACCGCGGTGTTCATCGCGCACTCGACCGCGACACCACAGGTCTCGCCCTCGCCCTGCCGGGCGTGCCCGTCACCGAGGCTGAGGAGCGCGCCCTCGACGTTGACCCCGAGGTAGCAGGTGACTCCGGCCCGCATCTCGGGCGTGTCCATGTTCCCGCCGTGCGCGTCGGGCACCAGCGCCGACCGCACCTCCAGATTGGCAGGGGCCACGCCCACCGTGCCGTGCATCGGGTCCATGGGCAGCTCGATCTCGATGTCGCTGTCCCGCGCGCGGAACAACGCCGTACGACGGGTGCGGTCCAACTGCCAGATCCAGACGGTCTCCGGAAGCGGCGGCTGCAGTGTCGCCGTCGTGTGAGTCGACGTGAGCGCGCCGAAGAGCGGGACCGTGGTCGAGGCGGCCCAGTCGCGGGCCGGTTCGATCGACACGAAGTGCACGGCGACGGTGTCGCCGGGCTCCGCGCCCTCCACATGGAAGGGCCCGGTCTGCGGGTTGAGGAACGGGAACTCGCACACCTCGGACACCAGGTCCTTCTCGGACCGCACCCGCCCGGCGAAGCAGTCCTCCGTGTACAGGTCGAGCACCGTGCCGGGCGCGATGCGCGCCACGGGCGTTGCACCGCCGAACGTCCAGGCGTACTCGCCCGGTTCGGGCCGCACCGTCAGGATCCGGGGGTCGTTCATGGTTGTACTGCTCCGTTCTGTGGAGGACCACTGGGGACGGTTTCGTCGAGATGGACACGGGCGGTCTCGGCTATTCGCTCGGGGTGACGCCGCAGCAGCACCAGCAGTACTACGACGCCTGCCGCCATCCAGACGCCGACGACCGGTCCGGCGTAGGAGACGGGAGTGGTCAGCTCGGTGACGAAGTCGAAGACCGGGAGGCCTACCGCCGTGAGCAGGGCCGGGACGAAGGCCACGATCCCGAGGAGGGGCACCAGCAGATGGCGAACCGGCTTGAGCAACTCGCGTCTGCGGCGCAGGAAGTAGCCCGCACAGGCCAGGTTCACGACGATGTAGACGCCGATGACGACCGTGACGATCACCGTCGCCAGCAGGAGGAACGCGGTCACCGGGTCGTAGCCGAGCCCGAGGCCCAGCACGGCGCCCACCGCGACGACGGTCTGCACGGCGATTCCGACGACGGGGGAGCGGTGGCGGGGGTGCAGCGTCGCGAGGACGCGGGGGAGTACCCGGATGCGGGCCAGGGCGAACGCGGTGCGGGTCGAGACGGTGGCGCACGCGTTGGCGTTGGCGATCGTCGAGTTGACCACGGCCAGGAACACCAGGACCCAGAACAGCCCGAACGACGCGCGGGCCACGCCTTCCCAGGATGCCGCTCCGGAGGCACCGAATCCGGCGAAGCGGTCCGGGCCGAAGTACACCGTCATGGCGTAGGTCGTCAGCACGTAGAACAGGCCGATGCCGAGGGCCGCGCCGAGCACCGCGCGGTGCATCGTCCGGCGCGGGTCACGGGTCTCCTCGGCGAGCGGTGCCGCGGCCTCGAATCCGGCGAACGCGAGCACCGTGTAGACCGAGCCGGCGAAGACCCCGCCGAGGCCCGAGTAGCCCTTGGCCGTATGCGAAGTACCGAACACCGACAGGGTGTTGGCGCTGCCGGCCTTGCCGATCAGCCAGATGGCGAACACCAGGAAGACGAGAATCTCGAAGACCCCGAGGACCGTGCCGAAGCGGGCGGAGGCGCGCTCCGAACCAGCCCGCCGCCGTGATGATCGCGGCGCCGGCGAGTGCCCACGGCCACCACAGGTTCTCCGGATACGAGGACCACTCCTGGTGCAGGGTGCCCGCCGTGGTGAAGCCGAGTTGGAGGAGAAGCAGCGGTGGGACCAGTGCCTCCACGAAGACATAGCCCCAGCCGACCAGGAAGCCGACGGCCGGATGCAGTCCCTGTGCCGCGTATGTGGCGACCGAACCGGCGGCGGGCAACTCCCGGGCCAGCTCCGCCACGCAGGACGCGGTGAAGAGGCAGGCCACCAGCGCGATCAGCACCGACAGCGGCAGACTGCCGCCCGCGAAGGCCGCGCCCGACGGGATCGACGCGGCGACCGCGGCGGCCGGCGCCATCGCCGTGACGCTCTGGAAGAGCACCTCGCGCAGGCCGACGGCATCCCGCCGCAGCCCCTGAACTGTCGCCTCCGACACGTGAATCCCCCCTGTCCGCCCTCACCTGTCCGCCGTTCTCACGTCACGACGGCTGCGCCTCGCGTGAATCACGGTACGGCGCTTGCGGGTTGGGCAGTAGGGCGTGGTGGGCTTCCGTGGACGACGACGGAGCTGTGGAAAACCCGGCCACCCGAACGAGCGAAGGCCGAGTGAAGTCCGTTGTGTTTCAGGCCTGTTCGGACACGATGTCCACAGCCCGTCCGGTCGCGGTTGCCCCAGCCCGTTCGGCCACCGCCGCCGGGTCGTCGAGCACGGCCCGCACCACCGAGTGCGCGGCGCCCAGCAGCGGACCCTCGGGCCCCAGCCGCGACACCGACACCGGGCAGGCGGGGCCCGCCGTGCGGCGCGCCAACTCGGCCTCCAGCGACGGCAGCAGCCAGGGCGCGAGCCCGGACAGCGCGCCGCCCAGCACCACCAGCTGCGGATCGAGGAGGTTGACCGCGCCCGTCAGCGCGATGCCGAGCGCTGTGCCGGCGTCGTGCAGGGCACGTCGTACCGCCTCGTCGCCGTCGGCGGCGCGGGTGGCCAGCAGACCGACCCGATCCCCGCCGGGTTCAAGGCCGGCGGCGCGCAGCACCGCCTCCTCGCCCGCGTACTGTTCGAGACACCCGCGCCCGCCGCACGCGCACTCCGGCCCGTCCGGACGCACCGGCACATGCCCCAACTCGCCCGCGAATCCCCGAGTTCCGCGCAGCAGCCCGCCGTCCACGACGACCGCAGCGCCGATACCGATCTCCGCCGACACATGCAGGAAGTCACGCGGGGTGGTCTCGCCCAGCCAGAGTTCGGCGAGTCCGCCGAAGTTGGCCTCGTTGTCCACGGTCGGCGGGAGTTCGGCGGGCAGCAGGGCGCCGAGATCCGTGTCGTGCCAGTCGAGGTTCGGGGCGCGGACGACCGTACGGCCGTCGCGGGCCACCAGACCGGGCACGGCGACCGCGAGCCCGGCCGGCCACAGGCCCTCCGCGTCCGCCTCGGCGACGACCTGCCGTACCAGCGCGGTGAGTTCGGCGAGAACCGGTTCGGGGGAGCGGCCGCGGTTCACACCGTGCCGCACCGCCCGGGCCCGTATCTCGCCGCGCAGGTCGACGGCGCAGACGGCGAGATGGTCGACCCCGATCTCCGCGCCGATCCCTGCCGGACCGCGCCCGCTGACGGCGAGCGCCGATCCGGGGCGCCCCACCCGGCCGGGGCGCTCGGGGCCCAGTTCTTCGAGGAGGCCCGACCGGATCAGCTCGTCCACCAGGGTCGACACCGCCGCACGGGTCAGCCCGATGCGCGAGGCGACGGCCGCACGGGAGAGCGGACCCTCGGCGCTCACCGTGTGCATCACCCGGGCGAGGTTGCGGCGGCGCATGCCCTGCTGGGTGTCGGGCAGGGCACGCCCGGGCCCGGCTGGGTGCGCCTCGTGCAGCGGTGCGGTCATGCCTCCCTCAGTCCTCGATCGGTAGTCCTCGACCGTGTCCGTCAACGGCCGCTCGGGTCGCGTTCGAGCAGCGGAGCCGCGTCGGAGAGTACCCCGGAGATCCTGGCGAAGGTCGCCTCGTCCCGCTCCACGGCGTCCAGCACCGGCCCGGCGGCCGTGTTCCAACGGCGGGCCACCGCGGCCGGGTCCTCGCCGGTCAGCAGGCCCGCGGCCTGGGCGGCGGCGCCGAGCGCGACCAGCTCCTTCGCCTCGGGCACCTGGACCGGACGCCCCGACAGCCGCCGTACCGTCTCCTGCCAGGCCGTGCCCCGCGCGCCCCCGCCGATCAGCAGCAGCGGGGTGGTGCGGTCCGCGTCCTCGTCGAGGACCAGGTCGAGCGCGCCGAGCAGCGCGTGTACGGCACCGTCGTAGGCGGCCTGGAGGAGCTGGCCGCCGGTGGTGTCGTGGCGCAGGCCGTGCAGGAGGCCCGAGGCGTTGGGGAGGTTCGGCGTGCGCTCGCCGTCCAGGTAGGGCAGCAGGGTGACCGACGTGCCGGGTTCCACGGCATTCCGGTCCAGGCCGAGCAGGGCCGCGATCCGGTCGACGGCGAGGGTGCAGTTCAGGGTGCAGGCCAGCGGCAGCCAGTCGCCGTGCGCGTCGGCGAAGCCCGCGACCGTGCCGGACGGGTCGGCGGGGCGGTGCTTCGACACCGCGTACACCGTGCCCGAGGTGCCGAGGCTGAGCACGGGCGCGCCGGGGCGCAGTCCGAGGCCCAGTGCGGCGGCCGCGTTGTCGCCGGTTCCGGGCGCGACGAGAGTGCCCTTGGAGAACGGCAGGTCGTGGCAGTCGCGCACCGTGCCGGCCACCTCGCCCGGTCGCACCACCCGGGGCAGCAGCGCCGGGTCGAGCCCGACGTGCCGGAGGATCTCCTCGTCGTACGACTCGGTCCCTGACGCCCACCAGCCCGTGCCGGAGGCGTCGCCGCGGTCGGTGGTGCCCTGGCCGGTGAGCCGTTCGGTGAGGTAGTCGTGGGGGAGCCGTACAGCTGCCGTGGCCCGCACCGACTCCGGCTCGTGCTCGGCGAGCCAGGCCCACTTGGTGACCGTGAAGGAAGCTCCGGGCACGCTGCCGGTGCGCTCCGCCCAGGCCTTGGGACCGCCCAGTTCCTCGATCAGACGGGTGGCCTGCGGTGCCGACCGTACGTCGTTCCAGAGCATGGCCGGGCGCACCGGCGCGCCCTGCGCGTCCAGGGTGACCAGGCCGTGCTGCTGGCCGCCGATCGACACGGCCGCCGCTTCGTGGGCCGCGTCCCCGCACTGGCGCAGGGCCTCGCGCAGGGCGTCCCACCACTGCCGGGGGTCACTCTCCCGGCCCGCCCCCGAGGAGACGGTGTGCGGCGCCTGGCCACTCGCGACGATCTGGCCGGTGGACACGTCGACGACCAGTGCCTTGGTGGACTGCGTGGACGAATCCACGCCGACGACGAGCGGACCCTCGGCTGCTGACATCGGGTTTCTCCCTTGTGTGCGGCATGTGTCTCCGCCCGGAGACACATTGTCCCTTCCCAGAGACGCTCCGGCATACTAATTTGTAAACCGCCATGACGAAATAGTCGGAGCGAAGCAACAAGGAGCCGCGTCATGAACTACCAGCCCACCCCCGAGGACAGGTTCACCTTCGGCCTGTGGACCGTCGGCTGGCAGGGAAGGGACCCGTTCGGCGACGCCACCCGCCGCGCCCTCGACCCCGTCGAGACGGTGCAGCGCCTGTCCGAGCTCGGCGCCCACGGTGTGACCTTCCACGACGACGACCTGATCCCCTTCGGGTCCTCGGACACCGAGCGCGAGGCGCACATCAAGCGTTTCCGCGAGGCCCTCGACGCGACCGGCATGAAGGTGCCGATGGCGACCACCAACCTCTTCACGCACCCCGTCTTCAAGGACGGCGCGTTCACCGCGAACGACCGCGACGTGCGCCGCTACGCCCTGCGCAAGACGATCCGCAACATCGACCTGGCGGTCGAGCTGGGCGCCGAGACCTACGTCGCCTGGGGCGGCCGCGAGGGCGCCGAGTCCGGCGCCGCCAAGGACGTGCGCGTCGCACTCGACCGCATGAAGGAGGCCTTCGACCTCCTCGGCGAGTACGTCACCGACCAGGGCTACAGCATCAAGTTCGCGATCGAGCCCAAGCCGAACGAGCCCCGCGGCGACATCCTGCTCCCCACCGTCGGCCACGCCCTGGCGTTCATCGAGCGCCTGGAGCGCCCGGAGCTCTACGGCGTCAACCCCGAGGTCGGTCACGAGCAGATGGCCGGGCTCAACTTCCCGCACGGCATCGCCCAGGCCCTGTGGGCGGGCAAGCTCTTCCACATCGACCTCAACGGCCAGTCCGGCATCAAGTACGACCAGGACCTGCGCTTCGGCAACGGCGACCTTCGTGCCGCCTTCTGGCTGGTCGACCTCCTGGAGAGCGCCGGTTACGCCGGCCCGAAGCACTTCGACTTCAAGCCGCCGCGCACCGAGGACCTCGACGGCGTGTGGGCGTCCGCGGCCGGCTGCATGCGCAACTACCTGATCCTGAAGGAGCGTTCGGCCGCGTTCCGCGCCGACCCGGTGGTCCAGGAGGCGCTGCGTGCCTCGCGTCTGGACGAACTGGCGCAGCAGACCGCGGCGGACGGCCTCAAGGCGCTGCTCGCGGACCGCTCGGCGTTCGAGGACTTCGACGTGGAGGCCGCCGCCCAGCGCGGGATGGCCTTCGAGCAGCTCGACCAGCTCGCCATGGACCACCTCCTGGGAGCGCGCGGCTGACGGCACGCACGCGTGCGTCACTCACGAGCCCGCCGGTTTTCGCTCGGTAGCCCTCGGCTTTCGTGAGGCTCTCTTTGTGACCGACCCCCGCGCGGATTGCTCCGGAATCATGCGATCCATGGCATGAGTCCGTATCAACCACCGCGCGGGGGTCGCGTCATGACCTCTGCGCCGCGACTCTTGACGGTATGGCCATGCCGCCCGTACCGCCTCGACCGCCCGGGCCACCGGACGCCACCCCGCCTCAAGGAGGCGGCTTCGGACCACCTCCCGGGGACTTCGGGCACGGATCGGGAGGGGGCTACGGAGACTACGAACCGCCGCCCCGCAGGCGCCCCCGACCCCTGTTCGTCCTGCTCACCGTGATCGTCGCGGTCGGGGCCGTCGTCGCCGTCGCGCTGATGGTCTTCGGGGGACACGACTCACCGGACAAGAAGCAGCCGGCGGAGAGCAGTTCGAGCAAGAGCCCGTCCCTGAGCCTCCCGACGAAACTCCCCACCAGCCTGCCGACCAAGCTCCCGACGGCGCTTCCCTCGAAACTCCCCTCGGAACTGCCGAGCGAGATCCCGAGCGACATCCAGTCGCTGCTCCCGTCCCTGCTCGGCTAGTTCCCTCAGGAGCCGGCGCGTCCTAGATGCCGTGGGGGAGCTTCAGGTACACCAGGGTCGTCTCGATACCGCTGTCGACCAGTCGCCCCTGTGCGTCGAACGCGCCCGCGCCGTCCGTCATCCCGAAGTCGTTGTCATTGATCAGGGCGAGCGTGTCGTGATCCACGCGCGCGATGCCCTCGATCTTCAGGGGCACCCCGGAGACGGTCCCCAGGTCCACGACCAGCTTCTTGGCCAGCACCGGGACACCCGCGCCGGCGGGGTCGTCGAGCTGCTCCAGCGACGGGGACGTCGTGTCGTCGTCGTAGCGACCGCCCAGGATGTTCGACTTCCGCTCCAGCTTCACGAGTTGGAGCCGGGCCGCCTTGTCGGTGCGCTCCTCGACCAGGAGCCGGTCGTCGCCCACGGCGACCACCGAGGAGATCTTGAGTTCGGAGGTGTCGTCCTCACTGGGGTCGACCACGTTCACCGGGTCGAAGCGGTACGCGTACTCCGCCGTGACCGCCTTCTTCTTCGTGGAGAAGCGCAGCAGACGGGTGTTGAGCGACGCGTCCCCGGCGTTCCCGTCCGGCAGCGACAGCGGGCTCTGCAGGGCCATCACCAGGTCGCCGCCGGGCAGTTGGGCGAGTCCCTCGAAGCCGCGGTTGATCTTCCGGTGCAACAGGACGGCGGGCAGCGCCTCCACCACCGGGTAGTCGGCCCCGGTCAGACGCAGCCCCTTGGGCACGTACCGCGTGAGCACCTTCCCGCGCGCGGAGACATGCACCAGGGAGGGGCCGTACTCGTCGACAAGCCAAAACGAATTGTCTGCGGCCCGCACGATGCCCTCCGTGTCCAGCCCGTTCGGGTTGTACGACAGGGGCGTCTGCGCGTTGTAGGAGTACGGCGCCTCGTCGCGCCCCTGCTGGTTCGACAGCCCCGTGACGCCCTTCCCGGAGGACGTGGTGATCGGGATGGCGTCCAGAACCTTGATCGTGTCCCCGGAGACACGGATCTTCACGATCGCCGGGTCGAAACCGGGCACCGGGAACGTGCGGCGCTTCGTCCCGCTCACCTTGATCTGGCCGTTGGGCCCGCGGTCGGTGATCGTCCAGTACTCGCCCTTGCGGCCGGCCGGGTAGATGTCGCTGCCGATGCCGCCGAGGTCCACTCCCCGGTCGTTGTCCACCGACCCGGGCAGCAGCGCGTTGCTGAACGCGCCGAGCGGGATGTCGCCCAGTGTCGCCGTGCGGGTGACATGGGCGGCCCCGCTCCCGGATGGGGCTCCGGAGGCCGTACCGGCCGCCATGAGGGCGACCGCCACGGCGAGCGGAACGCCCGCCACGACGGGACGACGGACGCGGCGCCTGGCGGGGGCATGCGGGGACATCTGGCCTCCTGAGGGCAAATTCGTTGACAGCGGCCAGAGTTGGTCCTCATGAGGACCCACGGTCGACGGTCGGATGAATCCAGGGTGTCGGCCGCTCGTCGGGCAGGCGAGGGTTCGAAGGCCGCACTCAGCGCGCGGGACCGAACCACTTGGGCAGCCGACCGAGCAGTTCCTGCTGATCGTCACCGACCCAGGCCACATGACCGTCCGGCCGCAGGAGCGCGGCGGGTACGTCCAGTTCGGCTTCCTCGCCGACATCGACGACGTGGTCGACGCGATCCGTCCACCCGGCCACCGAGAGTTTGCCGGTCAGGTCGAGCAGCAGCCCCCGGCCGCCGTGCATCAGCCCGTAGAGGTGCCCTTGCGTCAACTTCACGTCCCGCATCCGCCGGCCGACGAGTTCATGGTCGTCGCCGAAGTCGTAGCGGATGCCGACCGCGGTGATCATCTCGGTCACGTACCGGTTCACCTCCTCGAAGTCCATCAGCGTGGAGAACAACTCCCGTAGCGCGGTCGCACCCGGATCGGTCCCCAGGAGCGTGATCTGCGCGCGCGTGTTGTCGAGAACGCGGGCGCCCACCGGATGCCGTTCGACGTGGTAACTGTCCAACAGCCCTTCCGGAGCCCACCCGTTGACCGCGGCGGCCAGTTTCCAGCCGAGGTTGAACGCGTCCTGCACACCGAGGTTGAGCCCCTGGCCGCCGGTCGGCGGATGGATGTGCGCCGCGTCGCCGGCCAGCAGCACCCGGTCGACCCGGTAGCGCTCGGCCTGCCGAGTGGCGTCGCCGAACCGGGACAGCCAGCGCGGCGAGTGGACGCCGAAGTCGGTGCCCGCGACGGCCCGCAGCTGCCGCTTGAAGTCGTCCAGGGTCGGCGGTGTCGCACGGTCCTCGGCCACGCCGTCCGCGGGCACCACGACGCGGTACGTGCCGTTCTCGCCGGGGCTGAGGCCGAACCGCAGTTGGGTCCTGCGGACATCCTCGACGACGGCGGCGATCGTGGCCGGATCCTCGGTCACCGCCATCTCGCCCAGCAGCGTCTCGACCGTGGCGGGCTCCCCGGGGAAGCCGACGCCGAGCGACTTGCGCACCACGCTGCGGCCACCGTCGCACCCGACGAGGTAGCGCGAGCGCAGCCGCGTGCCGTCCGCCAACTCGGCGGTCACCCCGGCCGCGTCCTGGCTCAGCCCGACGACTTCGCGGCCGCGCCGGATCTCGGCACCGAGTTCGACGGCACGCTCGCCGAGCAGCCGCTCGGTGACCGGCTGCGGAGTGGCGACGCCATAGGGGTGCCCCGTGTCCAACCGGTCCGGCCAGGGCTTGACGATGCCGCCGAAGAGACCACCGACCGAGAACTTCTCACTCACCGCGAGAAACCGGTCGAGCAGACCACGCTGGTCCATGATCTCGACACTGCGCGCGTGCAGCCCCTGCCCGCGGGACTCCCCGGTCGGCTCGGTCAACTTCTCCAGAACGACCACGCGCACGCCGTGCAGCCGCAATTCGCAGGCCAGCATCAAGCCGGTCGGTCCGCCGCCGACCACGATCACGTCCGTCATCGAAACACCCATTCAAAGAGATTGCCTTCCAGTCGGCCGCCCTGAGGGCAGCCGTTCCGCTGACCCCGCGTTTCCGCAGGTCCAGGCCTCGGTCGGCCATTTTGCGGCACTACTGGGGCCTTGCCGCAAGCCCCGTGGTGCGCTATACGTTGGGTATGGCAAGGAGTGGACGACCTCCTTGCCATCGCCTTTTTCCGGCGCTTTTTCCGACGTACTTCTCCGGGTGCGCGATTTCTCGGGACCGGGTCGCCGGGGTGTCGTCAACCCCCCTGAGAGGACCCGGGTGACCCCCGTACGCACACGGGGGGTGCCGTCATGGTCGCGACCGGTCACCGATTCGTACGTTTGCTCAGGTCACCCCGTTGCCTGAGAGAGCCGGAGACCGGACATGTCCCAGACCACCGCAGTCGTCGGCGCGCATGATCCGGGGGATGCCGTAGCGGCGTCCCCCGGAAGCGAGTTCGCGCCCCTCCTGCGCACGGTCAGGAGCCGAGGCCTACTGGAGCGGCGGCGCGCCTGGTACGCCTTCTGCGTCTCCGCCAACGCTCTCGCGCTGATCGGCATCGTGACCGGCATCGTCCTGATCGGCGACTCCTGGCTGACCCTGCTCCTGGCCCCGCTGCTCGCCGTGTTCGGCGCCCGGACCGCCTTCATAGGCCACGACGCGGGCCACTCCCAGATCGCCGGCGGCAAAGCCGCCAACCGCCTCATCGGCCTGATCCACGGCAACCTGCTGCTGGGAATGAGCTACTCCTGGTGGAACGACAAGCACAACCGCCACCACGCCAACCCCAACCACATCGACAAGGACCCGGACGTCGTCGCCGACATCCTCGTGTTCACCGGTGAACAGGCCAAGGACCGTTCCGGCTTCCGGCGTTGGCTCACCCGCAACCAGGCGTGGCTGTTCTTCCCGCTCACCCTGCTCGAAGGCGTCGCCCTCAAGGTGCACGGTTTCCAGGACCTGCGGCGGCAGCCCCGGCGCGAACGGACCGTCGAAGGCGCGCTTCTGGTGAGCCATGTCGCGGCCTACGCCACACTGCTGCTGACCTCGATGTCCCCGGGGAAGGCGCTCGCGTTCGCCGCGCTGCACCAGGCCCTGTTCGGACTGCACCTCGGTCTCGCCTTCGCCCCCAACCACAAGGGCATGGAGATGCCGGACCCGAACGGCGAGCGATGGGGTCATCTCCGTCGCCAGGTGCTCACCTCACGGAACATCCGGGGCGGCCCCCTTACGGACTGGTTCCTCGGCGGTCTCAACTACCAGGTCGAACACCACCTCTTCCCGAGCATGCCGCGGCCCAGTCTGCGGCTCGCCCAGCCGTTCGTGCGCGCCCACTGCGAGGATGTGGGTATCCCCTACGTGGAGACCGGGCTCGTCGACTCCTACCGACAGGCCCTGCGCCACCTCCACGAGGTGGGGGAGCCGCTGAGGCCGGAGTGGACGGAGTGACGACGGAGCAGCTGACGGCTCGGGGACAGACGGCCCTCGGGGACCAGTAGGGGAGGCGTCTCAGGGATGTCTCAGGGTCGCGGTCCGGAACTGTGGGAAGCGCGGACCCGTTTTCAGATCAGAGAGCGGCCGCGGCCGCGGAGGAGGCGACACATGTCGAGAAACACGAAGGTCGTTGTAGGAGGCGTGGCGGTCGGACTGATCCTGTTGATCTGGCTGCCCTGGTGGGTCTCATTCCTGATAGTCGTGGGAGTGCCGACGGCCGCCTATCTCACGCTGGATCCCGCGCAGCGGCGTCGGCTGCGCCGCGTCGCGGGCAAGGAGATCGGCCGCTGACACCGACATACCGATGCCTCACCGCGCTCCCGCCCGGCGCGCGGGAGCGGAGAACAGCACGACGCCGTCCGCGGGGCTGCCGACAGCAGCTCCGCGGACGGCGCCCGACCATCTGAGGCACGCACCCGAGGGCTCAACTGGGCCTTACGGCAAGCTTGTCCAGCGCCTCCAGGAGGCCCGGCAACTCGGAGCCCCGACCCACCGGCAGCACCTCGCCCGGCTCCTCGTCGAGCAGGACGAACGCGATGTCGTCGGTGCGGGCCACCATCGACCAGCCGGGACCGTCGGCACGCAGCGTGCGCGCCTCGCCCGGCGCGAAGGACGATCTGACGCGGCCGAGAGGCGGCGGGGCGTCCACATACGCCCGGGCCTCCGTCAGCACCCTGCGGACCCCGCTGTGGCCCGTCTGCGGGCCTTCCCCGCTGTCGTCCGAAGCGACCTCGTCCGCCTCGGACGCCTCTTCGGAGGTGACGTCGTCGGACGACGGCTCCGAAGCCTCGCCCGCCTCGCCCTGGACGGGGAAGGCCGAGTCGTCGATCTGCTCCCGCCACAGGGCCCACTGCAGCGCGATCTCGTCGGCACCCAGCCGCCGCTGCGCCGGGCCCCAGGTGGTGGTGTCCGGCGGGGCCAACGCCGGCCGGTCCACGAGGTCGGGGTCCGGATCGTGCGGCGCGGGCACATTGGGAGCCGCCACCGCGACCGCGAGCGGCCAGCCCGGCAGCGCCGCGACCACGGTGCGCTCGCTCGGCGACAGGTCGTACTCCATGCCGCAGTCCCAGGACGCGATGGCGACCGCGACCAGCGACACGTCGTCGATGACGACAGTCCACCGCGCGCCCTCGCCGTCCTGGCCGAGCACCAGGCCGTACCCGTCGGCGAGCGGCGCCATACCGAGCGCGGCGCAGGCCTCCGGATAGTCGTCACCCAGCACACTCGGGAACTTCGCCGGCGTCAGCAGCACCGCCGTGAGCACATAGAGCGCGTCGTCCTCGGCGGCGACGGCCTCTTCATCAGTGTCGGCCATCCCAGCCTCCCCATCGTTCGTCCAACGGCGCGCACCCTAGTGTGCGCGGAAGCCGCTTGTCACGACTCCCAAGTACACCCGGAGCTGCAGTTTTCCGTCTGGACAGGGCGAAACGACCACCGGCGACCCGAAGTGTCAGGCCGCGGGGAGCCCGAGAAGGGCCCGGGCCACCGTCCGCGGCGACTCGTCGCGCTCCCTGGCGAGCGCGACCACGGCCCGGCACGCCAGCTCACTCACCCCGAAGGACAGCGCCTCCGGCGACACCCAGCCCGCGGCCTCGTCGATCCGGTCCTGGTCGTCCTCCGCGCGGGCCGACACATAGACGGCCGCGGCCTCGAAGAGGTTGTGCGCCCGCCGTTCGGGTCCGTCGCCGGCCTCCGTGCGCGTGGAGGCGAGAATTCTGGCGAAGGTCTTGCGGGGCCTGTCGAACATGCTGACCACCTTCCCCCTGCGTGGTGTTCCGTCGTCGACCGTCCATCTACTGCTACCCAACATAGAGTTGGAGTTGCGGCGACAGCAGGGGGACGTTGCGGTGAAGCGCTTCGGGCCTCCCGCAGTCGTACGACTCAGCCCTCGCGCACGGCCAGCGCCAGGAAGCGGACATCCTCGTCGGTGTACGACGTCATGCGCCACCCCCAACCGGCGAGCAGCGGACGGAGATTGGGCTCCGCGCGCAGGTCGTCCGGGGTGATCTGCCGCCCCTGACGCGCCGCGAGCGCCGCGCGGCCGATCGGATGGAACAGGGCCAGCGTGCCGCCGGGCCGCACCACGCGCGCCAACTCCCGCAGATTCGCCTCCGGTTGGGGCAGATGCGCGATCAGGCCCGCCGCGAACACGGCGTCGAGCGATTCCGAGCGCAACGGCAGCACGGCGACATCGGCGAGCAGCAGGCACCCTTCACGGCCGCGTCCGGCCCGTACGGCGGCCTCCAGCATGGCCGGGGTCAGATCGGCCCCCACGACCACTCCCGAGGGCCCCACGGCCGCACGCAGCGGCGGCAGCGCGCGTCCCGTCCCGCAGCCCGCGTCGAGCACACGGTCCCCCGCGCGCAGCGCCAGTTCGGCGACGGCAGCCGCGTAGGCGGGGCCGTCGTCCGGGAAGCGGCTGTCCCAGTCCGCGGCGCGCGCACCGAAGAACTCCCGGACATGAGTGTGGTCGTCGTTCATGTTCCGCATGATCCCTCACCGACACGGATGACGCTTCGGTGCACATGTTCGAGCGTCACGTGGTCGTTCAGGCACCTCTCTGCGTCATATTGCAGCACCTTTCGAAATGCGCCCCCTTTGTGCGCCCATGCCCCTACTAGCGTCCCCTGGTCATGGGACACCTGGACCACGCGACCTTCGGCTGGCTCACCCCCGTGCTGTCCTACGTGATGGCCTGCATGGGCTCCGCACTCGGGCTGCGCTGCACCGTCCGCGCGCTCGGCGCCACCGGCCGGTCGCGCCGAAACTGGCTCATCACAGCCGCCTCCGCGCTCGGCACCGGCATCTGGACCATGCACTTCGTGGCCATGCTCGGCTTCGGCGTCAGCGGCACCGACATCCGCTACGACGTGCCACTGACCGTGCTCAGCCTCGTCGTCGCCATCGTCGTCGTCTGCGCGGGCGTCTTCGTGGTCGGCTACGGCCGCGACCGTGGCCGCGCACTCGTCCTCGGTGGCCTGGCCACCGGACTGGGCGTCGCGAGCATGCACTACCTGGGAATGGCTGCGGTGCGACTGCACGGCGACGTGACCTACGACCCGATGCTCGTCGGGCTCTCCGTCCTCATCGCCGTCGTCGCGGCGACCGCAGCCCTGTGGGCGGCCCTCAACATCAAGTCGCCCATCGCGGTCACCGTCGCATCGCTCGTCATGGGGGCGGCCGTCGCCAGCATGCATTACACCGGGATGTTCGCGGTGCGCGTGCATGTCACCCCCTCCGGCGCGGTCCTGCCCGGGGCCACGGCGATGCAGTTCATCTTCCCCCTAGCCGTCGGCCTCGGGTCCTACCTGTTCCTGACCTCGGCGTTCGTCGCACTGTCGCCGACGACGGGAGAACGCGAGGCGACCGCCTCGGCCGAGCGGCCCGCCGAGAGCGTCGCCCACTGACAAGCGGCCCGACCGACCAGGGCCCGCCACGGTACGCCCGAACCACTCCCGAGCGAGGAGGCCATGCGTAACCCCCGTAGGACCCCCAGAGCCGGCGCCGAGACGCCGCCGCCCGTGCGCGGTCGCCGCGCACACGCCGGACCACCCGCAGAAGAGCTCTTCGACGAGCCCCTCGACACACCGCAGGACGAGGTGCCCCCGCGCGCGGGACGCTGGCGGATGCGTCCCCGAACCGTACGGGCCAAGATCGTCTGCCTGCTGATGGTGCCGGTCGTCTCCCTGCTCGCCCTGTGGGCGTACGCGACCGTCAGCACGGCCCAGGACGTGGCCCGGCTAAGGCAGTTGCAGCGTGTGGACTCGGCGGTGCGCAGCCCCGTCGCGGTCGCCGTCGCCGCGCTGCAGGCCGAGCGGTCGGCCGCGGTGCGTTACGCCACCGACCCCGGCGCCGAGCCGAGCGGTGACCTGAAGAAGCTGGCCGCCGACACGGACCGGGCCGTCGCCCGGCTGCGGCTCGGCGACACCAGCACCGTCGCGGACGGCGAGGAACTGCCGGCCGGAGTCGCCCAGCGCCTGGAGACCTTCGTCACCGGAGCCGAAGGACTGCGCTCGCTGCGAGCCGACGTGCTCGCCCACCGCGCGGGATGGGACGAGACGTACGGGCAGTACACGAGGACCATCTCGTCGGCCTTCGCCGTGGGCGGGGCGCTCACCGGAATCCAGGACGCCGCCCTCGGCTCCGACGCGCGCGTGCTGCTGGAGTTCTCCCGGGCCGCGGAATCGCTGTCCCAGGAGGACGTGGTGCTCGCCGGTGCCCGTCTCGACGGCCGTCTCGACGGGGAGCGGCTGCGGCTGTTCACCGGCGCCGTCGACACGCGCCGTACCCTCACCGAATCCGCCACCGCGGATCTGCGGGGCTCCGAAGGCACCGCCTGGCGGAACCTCGCCGACACCGGCGCCTACACCGTCATCGGCGCCGTCGAGGACAAGGTCCTCGCCGCCAACTCGGCCACCCGCGCGATCGGTTCGGCTCCCGAGACCACCTGGAACAACGCGCACGCACGCGTGCAGGACGGCATGCGGGCCATCGAGGCGGACGCGGGCAGCGGAGTCGCGGACCGCGCCGATCCGTTCGCACGAGGACTGCTCACCCCGGCCGGCGCCGCCGTTCTTCTCGGTCTCGCCGCCGTCATCGCGTCGCTGGTCATCTCGGTACGCATCGGACGCGGTCTCGTCGTCGAGCTGGTGAGTCTGCGCAACGACGCCCTGGCGATCGCCCGCCACAAACTCCCCGAGGCCATGCGGAGACTGCGCGCGGGGGAGGAGATCGACGTCCGCGCGGAGGCCCCGCCCGGACCGGCCGCGGAGGACGAGACCGGGCAGGTCGCCGAGGCCCTGGGCACCGTGCACCGCGCCGCCCTGCGGGCTGCCGTGGAACGCGCCGAACTCGCGAGCGGCATCTCCGGGGTCTTCGTCAACCTCGCCCGCCGCAGCCAGGTCCTGGTGCACCGTCAACTCAGCCTTCTGGACAGCATGGAGCGCCGCTCCGAGGACCCGAACGAACTGAGCGACCTGTTCCGCCTCGACCACCTCACCACCCGTATGCGACGGCACGCCGAGAGCCTGATCATCCTCTCCGGGGCGGCACCCGGCCGGGCCTGGCGCATGCCGGTATCGCTGACCAACGTCGTGCGCGCCGCCGTGTCCGAAGTCGAGGACTACGCGCGCGTGGAAGTACGCCAACTCCCCGAGGCCTCCGTCCTCGGCACGGCCGTCGCCGACCTCACGCACCTGCTCGCCGAGATCGTGGAGAACGCCGCCCAGTTCTCGCCGCCGCACACGCGCGTGCGGGTCACCGGCGAACCCGTCGGCAACGGGTACGCCGTCGAGGTCGAGGACCGGGGTCTGGGCATGGGCCCGGAGACGCTGGCCGAGGCCAACCGGCGCATCGAGCAGTCCGAGGCCCTCGACCTCTTCGACAGCGACCGGCTGGGCCTCTTCGTGGTCAGCAGGCTCGCCGCCCGCCACGGCATCAAGGTGCACCTGCGGACCTCGCCCTACGGCGGAACGACAGCGGTCGTACTGCTGCCGACGGCCCTGCTGCACGGCGGCGCGGCCGACCGCTCCCCCCGCGCGGCAGTGGACGACGGACAGCGGGCCGTGGAACGCGAGTACGCGCGCGTGCCGTCCCCGCCCCAGCACCAGGAGTCCGTCCCGGCACCGGCCGACCGGCCCGCCCTGGCGTCCCCGCCCCGGGGCTCGGCGGAGCCGACGAACGGCACCCCGCCCCCTGGAGTCACCACCTTGCGACTGCACCGTCCTCCCGAGGACACCGAAGGCCCCGAGGACGGCGACGACCTCCCCCGCCGGGTACGGCAGGCGAGCCTCGCCCCCCAGCTCCGCGAACAGCCCGCCGCGGACCGGGAACGGGCGCCTGACGCACCACACGACGAGCACCGCAGTCCGGAGGTCGTCCGGGACCGGATGGCGGCCTACCGCGAAGGCTGGACGCGCGGTGGCGGCAGGAAACCGGGCCGTGGCGCCACCCCAGGGCCCGCAACGGGCAGCGACAGCAGCGAAGGAGAATCTCAATGATCGT
>NZ_JAEQAZ010000087.1 GCF_016654115.1 Streptomyces sp. MBT53 | reverse complement strand
GACAAGCCCGCGATCCAGTACGTCGTCGAGGAAGCCGCGGCGGCCGGACTCGACGACATCCTGATGGTCACAGGCCGGCACAAGCGCGCCATCGAGGACCACTTCGACCACGCCTTCGAACTGGAACAGGCCCTGGCCGCCAAGGGCGACACCGTGCGCCTGGACGCCGTACGCGATCCCGCGCGCCTCGCCGACATCCACCACATCCGCCAGGGCGACCCGCTCGGCCTCGGCCACGCGGTGCTCTGCGCCCGCCACCACGTAGGCGACCAGCCGTTCGCCGTCCTGCTCGGCGACGACCTGATCGACCCGCGCGAGACCCTGCTCAGCCAGATGCTGGACGTCCGCGAGCGGTACGCGGGCAGCGTGGTCGCCCTGATGGAAGTCCCGGAGGAACACGTCCACCTGTACGGCTGCGCGGCCGTCGAGCCGACCGGCGAGGACGGTGTCGTACGCGTCACCGGCCTGGTCGAGAAGCCGTCCCGCGAGGACGCGCCCAGCCGCTACGCCGTCATCGGCCGCTATGTCCTCGACCCCGCGATCTTCCCCACCCTGGAACGCACCCCGCCCGGCCGCGGCGGCGAGATCCAACTGACTGACGCCCTTCAGGAGTTGGCCGCGGGCGGCACGGTCCACGGAGTCGTCTTCAAGGGCCTGCGCTACGACACCGGCGACAAGGCCGACTATCTGCGCACGGTGGTCCGACTGGCCTGCGACCGACCGGACCTGGGACCCGAATTCCTCGCGTGGCTCAAGGAATTCGTGGCGGGGATCGAAGGCGGCGCGAGCGAGAACGAGCAGCTCGCGGCCTGAACTCCGCACACACGAGGGCCCGGTGACGCCGTAGCGACAACCGGGCCCTCACGCCTGCCTCGTGACGGTCAGCCGTTCGGCCGGAGCGTCCAGGTGACCGTCATCTCCCCCGTCACGGCGCCGTCCTCGCGCTGGATGGCGACGGTGACCGGGAACTCGGGGCGCTCGCCCGCGTCGAGTTCGGCGACGACGTCGGCGACGGGACGGCCGAGGGTCGCGGTGGCCTTCACCGGGCCCAGGGCGATCTTCTTGAACGCGATCTCGGCGTTGACCGGGAGCGGCACGGCCCGCGAGAGCTGGTCGCCGAAGGCGGCGAGGACGATCGCGCCGCTGGCGGACTCGCCGAGGGTGAACATGGCGCCGGCGTGCGGCCCGCCGACGTGGTTGCGGTACTCGCTCTGGTCCGGCAGGGCCAGCACGGCCCGCTCGGGACTGGTCTCCAGGTACTCCAGGTTCAGCGTGCGAACCATCGGCACCGTGGCGGCGAGCAACTCGCCGATGGACATCTGATCTGCGCTCATGGACGGCATGTTACCCATGAGTAGCCAATTCGGACCAGACCTGTGCGCCGGCAAACACCGTCCGGTCCCCGGTTGGTACGACCCTGACAAGGGGCGGTGACCCAACCGTGTCCCGTGCCGCACTAGGGTTACTGCCCATGTGGCCAGGACAGCAGCCGCCCGGGGGCGAGCAGAACCCGCAACAGAACCCGTACCAGCAGCCGGGGTACCAACAGCCGAATCCGTATCAGCAGCCCGGCTACCAGCAGCCCAACCCCTATGGGCAGCAGCCCCAGTGGGGCGCTCCGGGCCCCGCGGGCGGACCGCAGCCGCCGCAGGGCGGGGGCGGCGGGAACCGGACGAAGCTGGTCGCGATCGTCGCCGCCACGGCCGTCGTCGTGGCCGCCGGGGTGACCGGATTCCTGGTCCTCGGCGGGAACAAGGACGACAAGGCGGACGGCGGCAAGGACACGTCGAGCCGGTCACCCTCGGCCTCCGCGGACCCGAGTGCCTCCTCCTCCGGTTCCGACGACAACCCGCGCGGCACCGAGACCGAGCAGCCGACCGTCGCGGGCTGGAAGGTCGTCGTCAACCAGAAGTACGGCACCGCCTTCGACGTCCCCGCCGACTGGGAAGTGGGCACGCCGGGCACCTTCACCTTCTTCGAGGACGAGCAGAAGGGCGACGGCTCCCCGTACATCGGCTTCTCCGCGCCCGCCTATCTGAAGCAGAACTGGTGCGAGTCCGACGACAACAAGGACGGCACCAAGGAGACCTCGTCGCTGGCGTCCAGCGGCACCAAGGGCGAGGACGGCGCGAAGGACACCGCGAGCACCGCGCGCGGTGACGCCGCCGCGTTCGCCTTCGGCGGGTACACGGACCAGAAGGACTCCTCCAAGAAGTACCTGAAGATCGGCGCGGCGAAGTCGTACACGACGAAGTCCGGTGTCGCCGGCAGCGTCGCCACCTCGTACACCACCGGTGTGCCCAAGTCCGGCAAGTGCTCCTCGGACGGCAAGGCGACCACGTTCGCCTTCAAGAACTCGGCGGGCGACTTCGTCTCCTGGACCCTCTACGGCGCCAAGGGCGTCAGCGAGGAGATCCCGGACGCCACGATCCAGAAGATCCTCAGCACCGTACGGCTGCACGGGGACCCGACGGGCAGCACCAGCTGACGCCGTGACGGGTTGGCCGGATTCTGGCAGCAAATGGTTTGGCAGGCCGTGGCCCGGGCGGCGATAGTCGGCCGGTGAACGACACCGCCGCCCTCCGTCACCCGCACCGTCCCGACTGGGCGGGCCGCAACTACACCCTGCTGACCACCGCCGCGGTGGCGACCGGGCTCGGTGGGAGCGGTGCGCTGATCGCCGCCGCGTTCGCGGTGCTGGACGCGGGCGGCGACAGCGGTGACGTGGGACTGGTGGCCGCCTCGCGCACGCTGCCGCTGGTGGTGTTCCTGCTGATCAGCGGCGCGCTCGCGGACCGGATACCCCGGCACCGGGTGATGGTCGCGGCCAACGCCCTCAGCTGTGTGTCGCAGGCGGCCTTCGCGGTACTGGTCCTCGCCGGCGAGCCGCGGTTGTGGCAGATGATGCTGCTGACCGCGCTCGGCGGCACCGGGCAGGCGTTCTTCGGTCCGGCGGCCGAGGGCATGCTGATGTCCACGGTGAGCGGGGAGCAGGCGAGCAAGGCCTTCGCGGTGTTCCGGACGGCGATGCAGGGCGCGTCCCTGGGCGGTGCGGCCCTCGGCGGCGCGCTGGTCGCGGCGGTCGGTCCCGGCTGGGTGCTGGCCCTCGACGCGGCGATGTTCGCGGTCGCCGGGGCGCTGCGCTCCTTCCTCGACGTGAGCCACATACCGGTGCGCGCACCGGGTGGCGGGATGCTGGCCGATCTCCGGGACGGCTGGCGGGAGTTCATCGGCCGACCCTGGCTGTGGTCCGTCGTCCTGGCGTTCTCCGTCGCCAACGCGGTGGTCGGCGCGGCCGACGGCGTCTACGGCCCGCTCGTCGCCCGGGACAGCCTCGGCGGCGCGGGTCCCTGGGGCCTGGCCCTGGCCGCGTTCGGCGCGGGCACGGTCGCCGGCGCCCTGCTGATGACCCGCTGGAAACCCCGCAGGCTGCTCCTCGCGGGCATGCTCTGCATCTTCCCGCTGGCCCTGCCGTCCGCCGCGCTCGCGATACCGGTGCCGGTCGGTGTCCTGTGCGTGGTGATGTTCGTCGCCGGAGCGACCGTCGAGGTGTTCGGGGTGTCGTGGATGACGGCACTGCACCAGGAGATCCCCGAGGAGAAGCTCTCCCGGATCGCGGCGTACGACTGGCTGGGCTCGATCGCGCTGATGCCGGTCGCCGCCGCGGCGGCGGGCCCCGCGGAGTCGGCCTTCGGACGGACGGCGGCCCTGTGGGGGTGCACGGCCCTGGTCGCCCTGGTCACGGCGGGAGCCCTGTGCGTACCGGAGGTACGGAACCTACGGCGGCGCACCGGACCGACCGCCCACGAGGAACCGGGGGTCGCGAACGGCTCAGCCGATCCCGAACGCTCCGTCGGGGGGCTCGGGTGACGGTACGGCGTCCTCGTCCCGGACGGGTCGCGCGCCGCCGATGAACTCCCGTACCGCGACCCCGTGTTCGAGCCGCGCGGGGAAGGCGTCCGAAGCCACGAGCCGGGTCAGCGCCACCGTGTCGACCGGCCGGTGCGCGGCGACGAGCACCGCGTTGCCGAACCGGCGTCCGCGCAGCACACCCGGTTCCGCGATCAGCGCCAGCTCCCCGAACACCGCGCCGAACGTGGCGAGTTGGGCGCGCAGGAACGCGAAGGGGGCGGAGTCCGCGAGGTTGGCGAGGTAGTACCCGTCGGCCCGCAGCACACGCTCGGCCTCGCGGGCGTACGCCATGGACGTCAAGTGCGCCGGAACCCGCGTCCCGCCGAACACGTCCGCGACCACCACGTCCGCCGAACCGTCCGGCGCCGCCTCCAGCCACGCCCTGGCGTCGGCGCCGTGCACGGTGACACCGGCACCGTCCGGCACCGGCAGATGCTCGGCGACCAGCTCCAGCAGCCCCCGGTCGGCCTCCACGACGTCCTGCCGCGAACCGGGCCGGGTCGCCGCCAGGTACCGGGGCAACGTGAGCGCCCCACCTCCCAGATGCACCACGTCCAGCGGACGCCCCGGCTCCGCGACGGTGTCCAGCACATGCCCGAGCCGCCGCGCGTACTCGAACTCCAGATGCGTCGGCGCGTCCAGGTCCACATACGACTGCGGCGCCCCGTCGACGGTCAGCAGCCAGGCCCGCGCCCGGTCCACGTCGGGCATCAGCTTGGCGGTCCCGTGATCAACGTCCCGGGTCACGGGTATGGGCTCGTTCACGGATCCATTGTGCCGGGGCGGAGTGCGGCGAGAGGCCGCGGTCGTACGGCTCCGTCAGACCCCCCACACCTCCCCCACCTCAGCCGCGTGCGCCGCCGCCTGTTCCCGCCCCGCGCGCGCGGCCGGCGCCCGTACCGCCGGGTCGAGCGGGTTGCGGCCGTACGCCTGCTTCGCCTCCGGGGACGGACGGACGGCGACCGCGCGGGCGCCCTGTTCCACGAGCCGCCGCGTCTGGTCCGCGGCCGAGGCCAGAGGGCCGCCGCCCACGGCCATCGGGGCGAGGACGACGACCCGGTCATAGCCCTCGGCGAGGTGGGCGTTGGCGGGCGAGTGGATGCCGCCGTCCATCCAGACCCGGTCCTCGATGGTGATCGGGGGCCACACACCGGGAACCGCGCAACTCGCGGCGACCGCGTCGGCCAGGGCCGTCCCGCTGTCCTTGTCGAAGACCCGCAGCTCCCCGGTCGCGGTGTCCACGGCGGTGAGGCGAAGGGCACGATCGGGCCACTGCGGCGAGACGAGCCTGCTCGCTATCGCGGCGCGCCGGGCCGCCGCGTCGGGTGTCCTGGCGGCGAGTGCCATACGGCCGATCTTCCGGCCGTACGCCTCGGGAGTGCGCGAGGTCAGGGCCACCCGCGCGTAGTGGAACAGCAGGCCGACCCCGAGCCGGCCCGGGATCTCGCCCTCGGGGGCCGCGAGTTGACGCTCGTAGAGCTCCTTGAGCGTGCCCGCCGCCAGTTGCGCGCCGACGGCCGAACCGGCCGATGTACCGATCACGACGTCGGCGTCGCCGAGATCCACGCCCGCCTCGCCCAGCCCGTACAGCATCCCGGCCATCCAGCCGATACCGCTGATGCCCCCGCCGCCCAGCACAAGTGCCTTGCCCGCCATGGTGCCCCCACCTCTCCATGCACTCGCCACGACTGCCTCCGCGATCAAGTCTTGCGCACGGCACTGACAATGACCGCCGCAGGTCGCCCGGCAGACACCGGCAGGACCACCCCGCCTCTAACGCGCGAAGGTGCCCGCCCCCGCAGGGACGGGCACCTCGCTCGTTCAGCCGACCTCTGTCACCGTGCCCGCGCCGACCGTCCGGCCGCCCTCGCGGATCGCGAAGCCGAGCCCCGGCTCCAACGGGACCTCACGGCCCAGCTCGACCGACATCGTGACGGTGTCCCCGGGCCGTGCGACCGCCGTCTCACCGAGGTCGATGTCGCCGACCACGTCCGCGGTGCGGATGAAGAACTGCGGCCGGTAACCGGTCGACACCGCGGTCGTACGGCCGCCCTCGCGGGCCGACAGGACGTACACCCGCGCCGAGAAACGGCGGCTGGGGACGACGCTGCCGGGCGCCGCCACGATGTGCCCGCGGCGGACCGCGTCACGCGGCACCCCGCGCAGCAGCAGCGCCACGTTGTCGCCGGCCTGCGCCTCCGCCATGGGCTTGCCGAAGGTCTCCAGGCCGGTGACCACCGTGTCGACGGCGGCTCCGAGCACTTCGATCCGGTCGCCCACCCGGACCGTGCCGCGCTCGATCGCGCCCGTGACCACCGTTCCGCGCCCGGTGATGGTGAGCACGTTCTCGACCGGCAACAGGAACGGCGCGTCCAGGTACCGCTCGGGCATGGGCACATACGTGTCCACGGCGTCGAGCAGCGCGTCGATCGACGCCGTCCAACGGGGGTCCCCCTCAAGGGCCTTGAGGCCGGACACCCGTACGACGGGTACGGAGTCGCCGCCGTAGCCGTTCGCGGTGAGCAGCTCGCGGACCTCCAGTTCCACGAGGTCGGTGAGCTCCTCGTCGCCCGCGTCGGCCTTGTTGAGCGCGACCACGATGTGGTCGACGCCCACCTGCCGGGCGAGCAGCACGTGTTCGGCGGTCTGCGGCATGATCCCGTCGAGCGCGGAGACGACAAGGATCGCCCCGTCGAGCTGCGCGGCCCCGGTGACCATGTTCTTGACGTAGTCGGCGTGGCCCGGCATGTCGACGTGCGCGTAGTGCCGGGTGTCGGTCTCGTACTCGACGTGCGCGATGTTGATGGTGATGCCGCGCGCGGCCTCCTCCGGCGCCCGGTCGATCCGGTCGAACGGGACGAAGGTGGACGCGCCGCGCTCGGCGAGGACCTTGGTGATGGCGGCGGTCAGGGTGGTCTTGCCGTGGTCGACATGGCCCATCGTGCCGATGTTCAGATGCGGTTTCGTGCGGACGTATGCCGTCTTGGACATGGCGGTACCTCGAAGCCTGGTGAAGTGGATTGCGGGGACCCCGAGGACTCGCCGACCCTCCCCCTGCGGGGTCCGCCGGACGATCCGGAGAGGGTCAGCTTCGGGCGCCGTCGACTGCGGCCGCTGGAACAGGAACGAGAACGAGTGCGGGAACGGCAGCCTTCGGGGCATCCGCGACCGCGGATGCTGCGAGGTGGAAGGCGTACCGGAACATGACGCCGATCATTGCCGACGCTTTGCCCCACGTCGAACGATTTATCAGCAGCGGGGACTTGAGGGAGCGTCGTGCTTCAGGAGCCGATGTTCGTCAGGGGCGGATGTTCTTCAGGAGTGGATGTTCTTCAGGGGCCGATGTTCTTCAGGGCCTCGCGCACCGACAGCGGCGCGAACCGCCCCTTCTCCCGGGCCAGGAAGCCCCGTACCGCCTCCGGGTCCGTCTTCGCGTACTCGCGCAGGCACCAGCCGATGGCCTTGCGGATGAAGAAGTCGGGGTGCCCGGACTGACGCAGGCAGTACGCGAAGAGGCGTTCGGTGTCGGTGCGCTCCTTGTAGCGCAACTGGTGGAGCAGGGCCGTACGGGCGACCCACAGGTCGTCGTCGACGATCCAGGCGTCCATGTCGGCCGTCAGCCGCGGATCGGCGGCGACCAGGCCTCCCACTACGTGGGAGGCGAGTGCGTCGACGGTGTCCCACCAGGGGACCGTGGAGACGAGATACCGGGCGACCGGCAGAAAGCCGGACGTGCAGTGCCTCACATGCCGGCGCAGATAGTCCACCGCGAAGTACTGGTACTCGCGCTCCGGCAGTTCCCAGCAGCGCAGCGCGATCGCGGTGCAGTCGGTCTCGTCGGGGCGGGGCGTGCCCTCCAGGACCGTGCGGGACAAAGCCCTGCGTACGGGTGTGGTCAGGCCCAGGTAGGGCGCGATGTCCTTCATGTAGGCCCGCATGGGTACGGCCCGCTCGGGGTCGGCCGCGGCGGCGTACACGACGGTGAGCCGCTCCAGCACGGTGTCGGCGAGAACACTGCCCGGCACCTTCGGGGTGCCCGCACCTGTGACGCTCATGAGACGAACCATACGGCGATCACATACACAGGTCGGTTAGGGTCGCCGACATGCTCGCCGATGCCGCCACCGACTCTGGGGGCACCCGCTCTGGGGGCACCGCCACGGCCACTCCCCAGGCCCCTGCCCAGCTCACCGGCACGGAACTCGCCGCAGTCGTGACCGTCCCCACGGCCACCTCCGTCGTCTCCGTCGCGCCCGTGCTGCCCGTCGCCCCGACCGGGTTCACCGCGCGCTGCACGAGAGCCCTGCTCTCACCGTGGTCCCGGCTGTCGCTGCTGCTCGTCCTGCTCGCCGGGGCGGCTTCGACCGTGCTGCTCTTCCACCCGCAGAGACTCCTCTCGGACGGCTGGCCGCCCCAACTCACCGGCGCCATGGCGGCGTTGGTGTTCGCCGCGGCCTACGGCCTGTGCAGCGTGGCGTTCGTGCCGCGCCCGCTGCTCAACCTCGCGGCGGGCGCGCTCTTCGGCTCCCAGATGGGCACCGCCTCGGCGCTGGCGGGCACGGTGCTCGGGGCCGGGATCTCCTTCGGTCTCGGCCGTGTGCTGGGCCAGGACGCGCTGCGCCCGCTGCTGCGGGGCCGGTGGCTCAAGGCGGCGGACGGGCAGCTCAGCAAGCACGGCTTCCGTTCGATGATGGCGGCCCGGCTCTTCCCGGGACTGCCGTTCTGGGGCGTGAACTACTGCGCGGCCGTCTCCCGGATGCGCTGGATGCCGTTCCTGGTCGCGACGGCACTCGGCTCGCTCCCGAACACCGCCGCGTACGTCGTCGCCGGCGCCCGTGCATCCAGCCCCACGTCCCCGGCCTTCCTGATCGCCATGGCCTGCATCGCCCTGCCGGCCCTCGGCGGCGCGGTGGTGGCCTGGCGCAAGCGCCACCACCTGCGCGCCCGGTGACACGTCAACACATCAGACAGCCTCGATGATCATCGCGTTGGCGAGACCCCCCGCCTCGCACATCGTCTGCAGCCCGTAACGCGCTCCCCGGTCCCGCATCGCGTGCACGAGCGTGGTCGTCAGCCGGGTGCCGCTGGCCCCGAGCGGATGGCCGATCGCGATGGCCCCGCCGTGCACGTTGACCTTGGCGAGATCGGCGCCCGTCTCCTGCTGCCAGGCCAGAACGACGCTGGAGAACGCCTCGTTGACCTCGAACAGGTCGATGTCGTCGAGGGTGAGCGAGGCCCTGCGCAGCACCTTCTCGGTGGCCGGTATGACACCGGTGAGCATGAGCAGCGGGTCGGAGCCGGTCACGGCGAAGCTGTGCAGCCGGGCGATCGGACGAAGCCCGAGCCGGGCCGCCGTCTCGCTCGACGTGATCAGGACCGCTGAGGCACCGTCGTTGATCGGGCTGGAGTTGCCTGCGGTGATGTTCCACTCGATCTGCGGGAAGCGCTCGGCCCAACTCGGGTCGTAGAAGGCGGGCTTGAGGCCGCCCAGAGCTTCGGCTGTACTGCCCGGCCGTACGCACTCGTCGCGCGAGGCGCCCGCCAGGGGGGTCACCTGGGCTTCGAAGAGGCCCGCGTCCCAGGCGGCGGCAGCCTTGTGGTGCGAGGAGAGCGCGAAGTCGTCCAACTGATCGCGTGTCATCGACCACTTGGCGGCGATGAGTTCGGCGCTGATGCCCTGCGGGACGAGACCCTCCGGGTAGCGTGCGGCGACTCCGGGGCCGAAGGGGTCCGTGCCGGGCAGCACGGCCGACCCCATCGGCACCCGCCCCATGGACTCCACGCCACAGGCCACGACCAGGTCGTACGCCCCGGAGAGCACGCCCTGCGCCGCGAAGTGCACGGCCTGCTGGGAGGAGCCGCACTGGCGGTCCACCGTGGTCGCGGGCACCGACTCCGGGAAGCCTGCCGACAGGACGGCCTGCCGGGTGATGTTGACGGACTGCTCACCGACCTGGGTGACCGTGCCGCCGATGACGTCGTCGATGAGGGCCGGGTCGATCCCGGTGCGCTCGACGAGGGTGCGCAGGGTGTGCGAGAGGAGTTCGACGGGGTGGACCTGGGCGAGGGCGCCGTTCGGCTTGCCCTTGCCTACGGGGGTGCGTACGGCTTCGACGATCACTGCGTCACGCATGATGCAGGCCTCCACGATTACCAGTCAGTAGGAAATCCAAACTCACCATAGCTCTGTCAGTTGGAAAATCAAACCCTCCCCTAAACTGAACACCATGGCCGCCCCCAAAGACCCGCGCCCCTGCTCGATCGCCGACGCCCTCGCACTCGTCGGCGAGAAGTACTCCCTGCTCGTCCTGCGGGAGGTGTGCCTGGGCAATCGCCGCTTCGACCAGCTGGTCCGCAACATCGGTGCCCCGCGCGACGTCCTGGCCACGCGGCTGCGCCGCCTCGTCGACGCCGGGATCCTGACCCGGCGGACGTACAGCGAACACCCGCAGCGCTTCGAGTACCGGCCCACCGAGGCGGGTCTCGAACTGGAGCCGGTGCTGATGACCCTCATGGCATGGGGCGATCGTCATCTCCGAAAGGATCTGCTCGACCGCCCCATGGTGATCGAGCACATCTGTGGCAACGAACTGGTCCCGGCCGTCACCTGCACGGCCTGCGGAGCCCCGGTCCGCCACGAGGACCTGACGGCCCACCCGCAGGTATCGGGCTGGACCGTCACGGGCCCGACAGCGGCCTAAACGTCGTAGACGTCCAACCGCCCGCACATCCCGAACTTCCCGTACGCCGAAGGCTGTTCGGCCCGTACGGCGGCGTCGGCGAGGTGGGAGAAGTCGCCCCGGTCGAGCCGGTCGAGCTGCTCCCCCGTGGCCGCGGCGGCGGCCCGCGCACCCCGCTCCCAGCGCTCGCGCCACTCCGCGAGCCGGGGCCGTACCAGCGCGGCGGCGGCCCGGTGGAAGGCGGCAAGCGCTTCCGGGCCCTCGGCGGAGCGCAGCGCCTCGTAGCCCTCCAGGGCGAGGTCGCGGCGGGCCCGGGCGATCCGTTCCTGCTCGGCCTCGGGCGCGTCGGCCGGGATGACGGTGACGGCGGCGTACGTCTCCGGGTCGGTGAGGTACCGGGGCGGCAGGGTGAGCACCGCGTCGCCCGCCTCGGGCAGCCCGCTGTTCTGCATGAGGACGGTGATGCGCAGATCGCCCTCGTTGACGAGCCGGTGGATGGTCCCGGGCGTGAACCAGGCGACGGTTCCGGCCGCGAGCGGTGTGACCTCGTACCCGGATGCTGTGCCGGACATTACGCCGGACAATGTGAGCGTCTGCACCGCACCGCGCCCGCCCGTGACGACGTACCCCTCCGAACAGGTCAGGTGCATATGGGGAGTTCCGCCGCACACCCTGCCCGCACCATCGACCTCGGCCGGCCAGTCGTAGACGGACAGATGCGAGACGGCGACTCCTCCCGGCATTCCGCCGAAGCCGAAACTCTCGGTGCTCACCACGGCCGCGCCTCAAGGTACTTGGCGATCTCCTCCCGCTCCCAGGCCCCGTCGGCGACGACGACGCGGTAGCGCCGGGTGAGTGTGTCGCCGGGGTCGAGCACCAGCTCGTCGTAGAAGGCGAAGGAGGGGGCGATGCCCGCGAACGGCTCGTTGCGTACGAACCAGTGGGCGGGGTGGGCGCCCTCGGCGCCGGTGTGGTCGTTCTCGGGGGCGTGCGCGAAGACGACCGTCGCGTGGCCGTCGGTGCCGTCGTGCTCTCCGGAGACGGCGAGCCAGGGGCCCTGGGAGCCCATCAGCCCGGGGCCCTCGCCGTCGGGGCCGATGATGCGGCCGTCACGGAAGGCGCGCGGGCCGCGCCAGAACAGGCCGGTGTAGCCGGCCGCCTCGCGCCCGTGGGTGGTGGGACTGCCGAACAGCAGGGGCTCGTCACGGCGGTTCGTCACCGAGCTCGTCCAGGTCAGTGCCCACGACCCCGACTCCACGTCGACGTCGTGCACCTCGATCCGGCGCCGCTCGTCGGCCCAGAGCTCACCGCTGTACGGGTGCCAGGTCAGCCGTTCGGCGATGACCAGACGCTCGTCGCCCGAGTCGATGTGCGTGTCGATCTCGTCGAAGGCGACATGCGCCATCGACCCGACCCGCTCTGGGAGTTCGAGATACCCCTCGCCGTGAACGTATGTGTTGCCGCCCCACAGGTTCTGGCCCGACAGATGTGAGGCGGTGAACTGCAGGCCCTTGTGCCAGCGGTGGTCGTTGGGCCGGTAGTCCGTGACGATGTCGCCGGCCAGCGTTCTGATCGGGTGGAGGTACGGCTTCGGCGCCTCCCAGGCCGCCTCGGGCCGGTAGACGTAGCTGAACAGCTCGACGCCGGTGGCCGGTTCGGTCACCGTGACGCGGTCGCCGTGGGCATGGACGATACGCAGGCCGGTCATGCCGACACCTCCTCGCGCGCCACGGGCGCCCAGCCGGGGGCGCCGCCGTGCAGCGCCGTGTAGTAGGGGTCACCGGGGCCGATGTCGCCAGCCCGTACGGTCGTGTCGGTGAACGCCGACTTGTAGAGCGCGGTGATCAGCTCCAGGCTGGTGCGCCCGTCGGTGCCGCTGGCGCGCGGGCGTTCGCCGGCCCGCATGCTGACGACGAGTTCCCGCAGCTGCTCCAGGTGCGAACTCGGCACGTCGGGACCGAAGTTCTGCCAGGCGGCGGCCTCCTCGCCCGGGACGTCCGGGGCGGGGGTGACGCGCCAGTTGTCGTTGCTGTGGCCGTACAGGTGGGTGAGTTCGACGGTGGCGCGCTCGCAGTCGATGCGGATGCGGCTGACCTCGTCGGGGCTCAGGACGCTGTTGACGACGGTCGCCATCGCGCCGTTCTCGAAGCGGACCAGGGCGGTCGAGACGTCCTCGGTCTCCACGTCGTGGACCAGCCGCCCGGCCATGGCCTTCACCTCGCTCCACGGCCCGAGCAGATCGAGCAGCAGGTCCATCTGGTGGATGCCGTGTCCCATGGCGGGACCGCCGCCCTCGGTCGCCCAGCGTCCGCGCCAGGGCACGGCGTAGTAGGCGGTGTCGCGGTACCAGGTGGTCTGGCAGTGCGCCACGAGCGGCCGGCCCATGGCCTGCTCGGCGAGCAGCCGGCGCACATGCCGGGTGCCCGAGCCGAACCGGTGCTGGAAGACGATGGAGGCGTACGGCCCCCCGGGCGTCCCCTTTGCCGGGCCCTCTTCGTCCTCCACGGCGTCGAAGTCCGCGAGCGTGGGCACCGGCGGCTTCTCGCACCAGACCCAGGCGCCGGCCCGCAGCGCGGCGACGGTCTGCGCGCGGTGCAGGGTGGGCGGGGTGCAGATGGTGACGAGGTCGGGCCGCTGTTCCCGGAGCATCTGCTCCAGGTCGGTGTAGGCGTGCGGAATCCCCGCCTCGGCACAGAAGGACTCGACCGAGTTGGCATCGATGTCAACGGCTGCGACCACCTCGGTCTCGCCCTCCTCGGCGAGCCGGGCGAGCGCGGGGAAGTGCGAGCCGCGGCCGATGGCACCGGCGCCGACCACGGCGGCCCTGATGCGTCGCCCGGCAAGGGGGGCCGGGGGCCGGCCCGCCCCGGGGTTGGTGGCGGGTGTGGACATGGGCGTGATCAGCACTCCTCCGGAGACAGCGAGCGCGTCCAGCAAGCGCTTTCCTCCGCTGCAACGTATGCGCCGCCCCCGCGCCTGGTCAACACCACGCACCCGGAGTCGCCCGACCGCCCGCGAAACCCCTGTGTCCGGCCTGTCACACCGGGACGCTACGCTGCCCCTCACACACACTCGATCACCGTGCGCGGCGTTTTGGTGTGTCCTTTGCCCTTCCGCGAGCAGCACTTGGACGCCGTAACTCCATGTCTTGGTTTGAATCCCTCATCCTCGGACTCGTCCAGGGGCTGACCGAGTTCCTGCCCGTGTCGTCCAGTGCGCATCTGCGGCTGACGGCGGCCTTCTCCGGCTGGAAGGACCCGGGCGCGGCCTTCACGGCGATCACCCAGCTCGGTACGGAGGCGGCGGTGCTGATCTACTTCCGCCAGGATGTGGGGCGGATTCTCGCCGCGTGGTTCCGGTCGCTCACGAACAAGGAGATGCGGCGCGACCACGACGCCCAGATGGGCTGGCTGGTGATCGTCGGCTCCATTCCGATCGGTGTGCTCGGGGTCACGCTCAAGGACCAGATCGAGGGACCGTTCCGGGATCTGCGGATCACCGCCACCATGCTCATCGTGGTGGGCATCGTCATCGGCGTCGCCGACCGCCTCGCGGCCCGCGACGAGACGGGCGGCCGGCACCGGGCACCCAAGCAGCGCAAGACACTGGTGGACCTGAACGCCAAGGACGGCCTGCTGTACGGCCTCTGCCAGGCGATGGCGCTGGTCCCCGGCGTCTCCCGCTCGGGCGCGACCATCAGCGGCGGCCTGTTCATGGGCTACACCCGTGAGGCGGCGGCCCGTTACTCCTTCCTGCTCGCCATGCCGGCCGTACTGGCCTCGGGCGCCTTCGAGTTGAAGGACGCGGCCGAGGAGGGACACATCGCGTGGGGTCCGACGATGTTCGCGACGGTGATCGCGTTCGCGGTCGGATACGCGGTCATCGCCTGGTTCATGAAGTTCATCTCGCACAAGAGCTTCATGCCGTTCGTCTGGTACCGCATCGCCCTCGGCATCGTGATCATCGCGCTGGTGACGGCGGGCGTGCTCAGCCCGCACGCGGCCGAGTCGGCGGGCTGAACTACCGCTCGGGCAGAGCGAGGGCCCAGGGCTCGGGGGCGATCCCGACGCCGTTGGCGACGTAGGCGATCGTGCGGTACCACCCGGCCAGTACGAGGAGTTCGAGGGCCTCGGGCTCGTCGAGGTGCTCCCGCAGGCCGGACCAGACCGGGTCGCTCAGCCGTGCGCCCGCGTCGAGTTCGTCGACGGCCCGGAGCAGCGCGGACTGCCGTGGCGACCAGGCCGGGTCGTCCGGGGTACCGGTCGCGGTCAACGCGACCTGCTTCGGGGTGAGTTGGGCGGCTTCGGCGTACGCCGCCATGTGGACGCCCCACTCGTAGGCGCAGCCCGCGCGGGCGCAGACCCGGGCGATCACGAGTTCGCGGTCGGCGGTGCTCAGGCGGCCGTGGACGAGGAGTCCGGCGCCCAACGCCCGCATGCGGGAGGCGAGTTCGGGGTGGCGTTCGAGGACTTTGAAGAGCATGAGAGGTTCGCGGGCGACGCCGGGCGGCATCCAGCGGCGCAGGGCGCGGTCGGTGTCGGGGGTGTAGGGCGGGGTGACTCCTTCGATGCGCTGTTTCATGTCCACCGACTCTTGCGCTTCTGAAATCGAAGCGCAAGAGTGAGTCGGGAGCAAGAATGAGTCAGCAGCAAGAGTGATTCAGGAGATCGCCAAGAGTCCGGCGAGGAGGCCCTGTTGGAACCGATCCCCGCTCCTGGCCGCCCCGTTCGCGGATCGGACACCGGGCGTCCCGTCATGGCCGCGCTCGATCTGCTCGGGCGGCGCTGGACCCTCCGCGTGATCTGGGAACTCCACCGCCACCCCGCCCCGATCGGTTTCCGCGATCTGCAACGGCACTGCGACGCCATGTCCTCCAGCGTCCTGTCCACCCGCCTCACGGAGTTGCGCGAGGCGGACATCGCGGGTCAGACGCCGGACGGGGCCTGGCAGTTGACCCCGCTGGGCACGGACCTGGTGACGGCGATGGGACCGTTGCTGGACTGGTCGCGAGTGTGGGCCGAGCAGCGAGGGAGAGCCAACTGATGCCCCTGACCCAGCAGTTCGCCCGCGTGACGTCCGAGTACCTCGACCACTGCCGTGCCTCGGCACTCGCCTCGCCCGACGCCTCCCCGGGCTGGGACCCGCCGGACACCTGCCTGCTCGACACGGACTGGGCGATATGGGGCCTCATCCACCACTGCCGCTCGACCGGCGCCGACCCGCAGGTGATCGCGCTGCTCGACCGCGCCGTCACGGGTGACCCTGACGGGGATGCGGAATTCCTGGACCACGAGAAGTTCTACGACGGTTTCGGCGACCCGCCCCGCCTGCTCACCCCGACCGCCGTCACCGACATCGCCGCCGCGTTGGACCGCATCCGACTCGACGACCTCCTCTCGGAGTTGCCGACGTCAACCGAAGAGGCGGCCACCGCCTGCGGGTTCGATGCCGGATTCGACGGCGACGTACGGGCCCACCTCACCGAACACTTCGTCGCCATGCGGGAGTTCTACCGAGCTGCCGCGCAGCACTCGCAGTACGTCGTCACCTGGGTCGACTGAACGCCCGCACCGCGCCCGTGACCAACCCCATACGGTTTGAGTAGCCGTCCGGTAGCGCAGTGTCAGTCCTTGCCCCTAGGCTGTTCCGCATGTCCCCCGATTCCGTGACCCCTGGTTCCGTGCGGTCTGCTTACGAGGTGAACGAGCAGATCCGGGCTCTCTGGCTGCGTGCGGGCGGGTCGCTCTCCACCCAGGAGCGGGAGGAATACGAGCTGTTGGTGGTCGAGTGGGCCGCCGCGATACGCGACGGGGTCATCGAGGCAGCCTGAGCGGCGGGCGGCCACACCCCGGCACCGGCCTCAGCACCGACCCGGTCGCCGCCCTCACCGTCCGCCCGACACCCGCACCACCGTGCCCGTCGTGTACGACGCGTCCGGTGACATCAGCCAGGCGATGGCCGCGGCGATCTCCTCGGGCTGCCCGGGGCGGCGCAGCGGGATCGACGCGGACACGCGTCGTGCGCGGTCGGGGTCGCCCATTCTCGCGTGGATCTCGGTGTCGACGATGCCGGGTGCGACCGCGTTGACGCGGATGCCGTCGGGGCCGAGTTCCTTGGCCAGGCCCATGGTGAGGGTGTCCACGGCGGCCTTGGTCGCGGCGTAGTGGACGTAGTCCCCGGGGCTGCCGAGGGTGGCGGCGGACGACGACACGTTCACGATCACGCCGTTGCCCCGGGCCGTCATGGTCTGCGCGGCACGGCGTGAACACAGCAGTGTGCCAAGGAGGTTGACCTCGACGATCTGGCGCAGGTCGGCGGTGTCGATGTCCGCGAGCCGGCCGAAGGGGCCGGTCACCCCGGCGTTGTTCACCAGCCCGGTGACGGGCCCGAGTTGCTGCTCCGCCGAGGTGAACAGCCGCTCCACGTCCGCCTCGACGGACGTGTCCGCGCCCACGCACACGGCTCGTACCCCGGACTGCCGTACCCTGTCCGCCACTTGCTCGGCCGCCTTCGCGTCCCGGAGGTACCCCACGACCACGTCGTGACCGTCCTCCGCGAGCCGCAGACAGGTCGCGGCGCCGATTCCCCGGCTGCCTCCGGTGACGACCGTGACGAGACGTTTCATGCGTACTTCCCTTCAGGAGCGGAGCAGTTCAGGTGGTCGCCGGTCCCAGCCGGGCCCGGATGAGTGTCCGGATGAGTGTGTCGAGTCGCCGCCAGGCCGGGGACGAGGCGTTGACCGTGCCCTGGACGAGGGCGGGGATCTCCGAGTCCGCGGCCGGCCCGGGCGGTTCGGCGCCCGCGTAGCGTTCCCGGTGTGCCTCGGCGATACGGCGGGCCAGGTCGTCGACGCGGGGATCGTCGGGGGCCAGGTCGTGCGCGCGGTCGTAGTCCAGGAAGAGCTGCCGCAGCGCCGGGTCGGCCAATGTCCCGGCCTGGTCGTGGAAAAGGGCGGTCGCCTCGTCGGGGTGGGTGGCGAACACGAGGATCCACAGGTCGCGTTGCAGGTCCACCCAGCGCGGGGTGAATCCCCAGCCGGCCAGGTCCCCCAGGTGGGCGGCCACCTCGTCGGGCAGCGGTGTCAGGTCTCCGGCGGCGAGCCGGCGCAGCCGCCCCTGCGTTGCCCGCAGGTCGCGGATGCGGGCGGTGAGGTCGTCGTCGATGTCGCGCAGTGCCCGCCGGAACTCCGGCTCGCCCGCCGATCTCAGCTCGCGGATCCGGGCGAGGGGGACGCCGGCTTCGGCGAGTGTGCGGATCTTGATCAGGTCGACGGCGTCGTGCGCGCCGTAGCGGCGATATCCGGACGCGTCGCGTTCGGGCTCGGGGAGCAGTCCCTTGGCGTGATAGACGCGGACGGTCTTGACCGAGACTCCGACATAACCGGCCAACTGTCCGATGGTGATCACCCGGCCATCGTCCCACTTGACCCCGCCCCTGGGGCAGGGTCGCAGCATGGGGGCATGACGAACACGAACATCGACCGGGAGACCCTGCGCGAGCTGGCCGACGAGGGCAACGAGACCGCCCTGGACCGGCTGGCCGACCTCGCCGACGAGGCCGGTGACCTGGCGGAACTGAGCGAACTGCTGGACGAGGGATCCCCGCGTGCCGGGTTCCTCCTCACCCGGCGCGCGAGCGCGGCCGGGGACCTGCGCGAGCTGCGGCGGATCTCCGACGCCGGGCACGAAGAGGCAGGCCAGGAGCTGGAACGGCTGCTGAAAGCGCCCGCCGACGGGCAGCGGGACTGAGGTATCCGGCCACCCTCGGGGCGCACGCCTGTCCGAACACCACCGAATGTTCCCCACGTTGTCCCCGCGTACCCCTTGGCTCGACACACCGCGTGACCAACACTTGGCCGATGACGCAGCGTGTGGAACTGGCGATCGTGATGGACCGGCTGGCCGTGGACGAAGTGATCACCGAGTACGCGGTGGCGGTGGACGACGGCGACTGGGAGGCGTACCGAAAACTGTTCGCACCGAACGGGCGGGCCGACTACCGGTCCGCCGGAGGCATCGAGGGGGACGCGGAGGAGATCGCCGGGTGGCTCGCCGAGAGCATGCGGCTGTTCCCGATGCGGCAGCATCTGATCGTGAACCGGCGCATCCGCTTCGGCACCCTGGACCAGAACACCGACGACACCGCGCTCGTCCAGGCCGATTACATCAATCCGATGCGCTTCGCCAAGGAGGACCCCGACGACACCTCCACCGCGCCCGACTTCGTGTGCGGCGGACGCTACGAGTTCGCGCTGCTGCGGACGCACGACGGCTGGCGGCTGACCGGGGTCGTCGTGGCGGAGAAGTGGCGGCGCCTTCCGGAGCGGCTCCCGGAGGCCGTGATCCACTGAGTCGATCGGGTCGATCGCGGTGACTGGCGCAACGTCCTCTGTGCGAGATCGTCCGTGACGCGCACACTGGAGCGATCAGCGGGTAGGGAGGTGCCGTATGAAGACCTTCGGCGACTGGCTCGCCTCCCCATGGCGGCGTTCGCTGCTCGCCGCGCTCGCGGGCGCGCTGCCCGTGTTCGCGTTCCCGGCGCCGTCGTGGTGGTGGTTCGCCTACGTCGCGCTCGTCCCCTGGATCCTGCTGACCCGCTCGGCACCGACCCCACGACGGGCGGTCTACGACGGCTGGTTCGGCGGGCTCGGGTTCATGCTGGCCGTGCACAGCTGGCTGGTGCCGAGCCTGAGCGTGTTCATCGTCGTCATCGCGGGGCTGCTGGGCGTGCTGTGGGCGCCGTGGGGCTGGCTGGTGCGCCGCTTCCTCGGTGGCATGCCGACGCCCCGGCGCGGGGCCGCCGCGCTCCTGGTCCTGCCCTCGGGCTGGCTGATGGTCGAACTGGTGCGGTCCTGGCAGGCGTTGGGCGGTCCCTGGGGTCTGCTGGGCTCCACCCAGTGGCAGGTGGAACCGGCCTTGCGGCTCGCCTCGGTCGGCGGGGTGTGGCTGCTGAGCTTCCTGGTGGTGGCCGTCAATGTGGCGGTCGCCGTGCTGGTCGCGGTCCGTGAGGTGCGGGTGCCTGCGGTCGCGGGGCTGGTCGCCACGGCCGCCGTGACCTCGGCGGCCTGGGTGTGGTCGCCGCGCCCCGACGTCGACGGCCGGGTACGCATCGCCGTCGTACAGCCCGGGGTCATCGACGGCGACGACAGCGGCGACCGGCGCTTCGACCGCGAGGAGCAGCTGACCCGCCAACTCGCAGGGCAGCACGTCGACTTGATCGCCTGGGGGGAGAGCAGCGTCGGCTTCGACCTCGGCAAGCGGCCCGATCTCGCGCGCCGTATCGCCGCGCTCTCCAAGGAGACCGGCGCCGACATCCTGGTCAACGTGGACGCCGAGCGCTCCGACAAGCCCGGCATCTACAAGAGCTCGGTCCTGGTCGGCCCGCAGGGGCTCACCGGCGACCGCTACGACAAGATGCGGCTGGTCCCCTTCGGGGAGTACATCCCGTTCCGCTCACTGCTCGGCTGGGCCACCTCCGTCGGCAAGGCGGCGGGCGTCGACCGCAGGCACGGCACCGAACAGGTCGTGATGAACGTGGGGCACGGGCTGCGTATCGGCCCGCTGATCTGCTTCGAGACCGCGTTCCCCGACATGAGCCGTCATCTCGCCCAGGACGGCGCCGACGTCCTCCTCGCCCAGTCCTCGACCTCGTCCTTCCAGAACAGCTGGGCCCCCGAACAGCACGCGACGCTCGGCGCACTGCGCGCCGCCGAGACCGGCCGCCCGATGGTCCACGCCACCCTGACCGGCGTCTCCGCCGTCTACGGCCCGAGCGGCGAACGCATCGGCCCCTGGCTCGGCACGGACTCGGACACGACTCAGGTCTACGACGTCCCGCTCGCGCACGGCATCACGCCGTACGTCCGCTACGGCGCCTGGCCGGTGGGCCTCGCGCTGCTGGTGCTCGCGGCGATGTGCGCGGGTGAGGGCGCGACCGCGTTCAGGCTGCGGCGGACCGCTCCGCGACCGCTCGTACCACCCGCTCGCACAGCTCATGAGTCGCCAGCGCGTCCCGGGCGCTGAGCACCTTCCCCGCTCGTACGGCGTCCAGGAAGGCGAGCACGGCCTGCTCGATGCCGCGCTGCCGGGCCACCGGGACCCAGTCCCCGCGGCGCCGTACCGTCGGCTGGCCCTTGTGGTCGACGACCTCGGCGAGGTTGACGACCTGGCGCTTGGTGTCCTGGCCGGAGACTTCCAGGATCTCCTCGACCGAGCCGCTGAGCCGGTTCATCACGCCGAGCGCGGTGAAGCCGTCGCCGGAGAGCTGGAGCACGAGGTGGTGCAGCAGTCCGTCCTGGGTGCGGGCGCGCACGGTCATGTCGTCGACCGGCCCGGGCACCAGGAAGCGCAGGGTGTCCACGATGTGGATGAAGTCGTCCAGGATCATCGCGCGCGGCTCCTCGGGGAGCCCGATGCGGTTCTTCTGCATCAGGATCAGCTCGCGCGGATGGTCGGCGCACTGCGCGTACCCGGGGGCGTAGCGGCGGTTGAAGCCGACCGCGAGGGACACGTTCCGCTCCTCCGCGAGCCGCACCAGGCGCTCGGAGTCGGCGAGGTGGTGGGCGAGCGGCTTGTCGACGTACGTCGGTACGCCCGCCGCCAGCAGCCTGGTGACGATCTCGGGGTGCGCGGTGGTGGGCGCGTGCACGAACGCGGCGTCGAGATTCTGCGCGAGGAGTGCGTCGAGGTCCGTGTGGCGCCGGTCCGCCGGCAGGTGGAGGCTCTCGGCGACGCGGGCGAGGGTGGCGGGGGTGCGGGTCTGCAGATGCAGTTCGACGCCGGGCAGGGCGCCGAGAACCGGCAGGTAGGCCTTCTGCGCGATGTCACCGAGTCCGATGCAGCCGACCTTCACGGAGCCTCCCTGGCGCTCGCCCAGCGGTACGTTCCCGGAAGCATACGGCGGGGCGATATCCGGTGGTGCGGGCGGACCGGGAGCGCGAGGATGCGGGCATGACGATCGAGCGCAGTGAACCTTCGACCACCGCCGACGAACGCACCATGCTGGAAGGCTGGCTCACTTACCACCGCGAGACCCTCGCCTCGAAGTGCGAGGGGCTCACCGACGAACAGTTGAGGACCACCTCCGTGGAGCCCTCCACGCTGTCCCTCATGGGCCTGGTGCGGCACATGGCGGAGGTGGAGCGGGGCTGGTTCCGCTCGGTCATGGCGGACGAGCAGGCGGACCCGATCTACTTCACCGAAGAGGACCCGGACGGCGATTTCCACACCACCGAGGCGGACACCTGGGCGGAGGCCCACGCGACCTGGCGGGCCGAGATCGAGGCGGCGAACGCGAACGCCGCCCGGTTCACCCTGGACGACCTCTCCGTGGGCAAGCACCGCCGCACCGGCGAGCACTTCAACCTGCGCTGGATCTACACCCACATGATCGAGGAGTACGCGCGGCACAACGGCCACGCCGATCTGCTCCGGGAGCGGATCGACGGAAGCACCGGCGACTGACGTCACGTCGTCACCCGGGGCGGGCGCGGGCCGTCCGTAAGGGGGCGGAGATCACCCGTGTGGGGCATCATCCGCCCGTCCGGTGTCCCAATCAGGGCCGGAACCAGCAGAGTTGCGCGGGTGCATCGAACGACGACCACCGCAACGCTCCTGGTCACCGTGGCTGTCTCGGCCCTGTCCGGCTGTGTGACCGTCCAGCGGCCACCGGCTCCCGCTCCCCCGGCCGCACCGTCCCAAGCGTCGGTGCCGCGCCCGGACGGCAGCGCGGAGCCGCAGGTCGTACAGGCCCCGGCCCGGGAGGCGCTCGAACTCATCGACCCCTCGCACCGCCCGAAACCGGTCGCGCATCCACCGCACCACGCGCCGGCCCCGCCCTCACGGGCGGCGCAGGCGCCGGTACCGGTCCCCCGCTCGCGTCCGCACCCTCATCCCCACCCGCACACCAAGCCGCGCCATCCCCGGCAGCCGGGCGCGGACATCCCGGACGTGGTCAAGTCGGTGCCCAAGAACACGTCTGACGTGTGCGCCCTGGGCAGGAAGTACGGCGGCTGGCAGTCGGACAGTCCGCAGTCGATCATCTGCGGTCAGACGTACGGGCGTTGAGGCCGACGGGCACAGATCGGCCGGGAACGGATCGGCCGGGTTCTAGGGCCGCGGTCTCGGCGGCCCCCAGTTCCCTTCCCCGGCCGCACCGCCCTCGGTGTCGAGCCGCAGTTCCAGTCGGCCGATCGCGGCCCGCACCCCGTTGCCGTAGCCGTCGTCCGCGAGGACCGTGCAGGCGGCGCGGGCGCGGCGGAGGTGGGTGCGGGCGGCGTCCGGGCGGTCGAGCTTGATGTAGTCGGCGGCGAGGTTGAGATGCAGGGAGGGGTAGAAGCCGCGCACCGCGCCCGCCCCCTCCTGGCCGGTGTCCCTCGTCTCCCGCCCGTCCGTCAGCTCGTCCGCCGCCGACAACGCCCGGAGATCCCAGGCGAGTTCGTCGGTCGGGTCGTCCTGGGTGTCGGCCAGGTAGTGGGCCAGCGTGCAGCGGTGCAGTGGGTCGCCGTCCTCACCCAGCTCCGCCCACAGGCCGAGCAGCCGCTCCCTGGCCTCCTCGCGGTCGCCGCCGTGGTGCAGCATGACGACCTGTCCGATCCGCGTCAGCAGAGCGTCCGGCGCCGCCTGCTCCTGTCGCTCCGTCACAGCGTCCTCCGCACCTTGTCAGCCACCGTTGGCCGTCCCCCTCGACGCTAACCGGCGCCACTGACAATCCCCGTCAGGCGGCCCCGGACCGGCCCCGGCGGGCTCAGCCCAGGTTCGGGATGCGCCAGTCGATCGCGGTGTGGCCCTGCTTGGCGACGGCCTCGTCGATCTGGGTGAACGGGCGGGAGCCGAAGAACTTCTTGGCGGACAGCGGGGAGGGGTGCGCGCCCTTGACCACCACGTGCCGCTCCTCGTCGATCAGGGGGAGCTTCTTCTGCGCGTAGTTGCCCCACAGGACGAAGACCGCCGGGTCGGGGCGGTCGGCCACCGCGCGGATCACCGCGTCGGTGAACTTCTCCCAGCCCTTGCCCTTGTGGGAGTTGGCCTCGCCGGAGCGGACCGTGAGCACCGCGTTGAGCAGCAGGACTCCCTGCTGGGCCCACGGCATCAGATAGCCGTTGTCCGGGATGGGGAGGTCCAGTTCCTCCTTCATCTCCTTGTAGATGTTCCGCAGGGAGGGCGGGGTCTTCACTCCGGGGCGGACCGAGAAGCACAGGCCGTGTCCCTGGCCCTCGCCGTGGTACGGGTCCTGACCGAGGACCAGCACCTTCACCTGGTCGTACGGGGTCGCCTCCAGGGCGGCGAAGACCTCCTCGCGCGGCGGGTAGACCGGACCCTTCGCCCGCTCCTCCTCGACGAACTCGGTCAGCTCCTTGAAGTAGGGCTGCTGAAGCTCGTCGCCCAGGACTCCGCGCCAGGACTCGGGGAGCATGGAGATGTCGGTCACGTCAACTTCCTTACCGTGTGCGGCGACTGCGATGCGGAGCGAGCGCGCGAGTGCGGTCGCTTCCATGTCCCAGAACCTACAGGCGACCACTGACAACCGGTGCCGCGATCCGGTTCACCAGCTCGTCTTGCGGTAGAGCTGCCACATCATCATGATCGTCGACGGGTCGAGGGCCTGTTCCCCGCCGGAGATGTCGTCGCTGGCGGCCACGTACTGCCGGCCCTGCCACAGCGGCAGCAGCCGGGTGTCGTCCACCAGGATCTGCTGGGCCTCCTCGAACTCCTTGACCACGTCGGCCCGGTCGGTCTCCTTGCGGGACTCGGGCAGCAGTACGCCGGTGATCCTCGGCGAGGGGTAGGGCGTGCCGAGCGCGTTCTGCTGTCCCACGAAGGGCGCGATGAAGTTCTCGGCGTCGGGGAAGTCCGGGAACCAGCCGCGCCCGAACACCGGATACTCGCCCTTCTGGTAGCCCGTCACATACGTCTTCCAGGGGCGGCTCTTCAGGGTGATCGTGAAGAGCCCCGAGGCGTCCAGCTGCCGTTTGAGTTCCTTGAACTCCAGGGCGGTCTCGGAGCCGTAGCGGTCGCTGGTGTACCAGAGGGTGAGCGGGACGCGTTCGGTGATGCCCGCGCGGGTGAGGATCTTCCGTGCCTTGGGGACGCTGGGGTCCCCGAAGTCGTCGAAGAAGGCGGTGGTGTGGCCGGTGAGGCCCTTCGGGACCATGGAGTAGAGGGGGTCCACGGTGTCGCGGTAGATCTTGTGGGTGATCGCCCCTCGGTCGACGACCTGGGCGACGGCCTTGCGGACGGCGGGGTTCTTGGCCCACTGGTCCTTGGGGTTGAACACCAGGTAGTTGATGTCGGTGCCGGAGCCGTCGACCAGTTGCAGGTCCTTGGAGGGGCTCCCCTGGAGGGTGACGATGTCGTCGGCGGCGAGGCCGCGATAGGTGACGTCGATCTTCTGGTCCCGCAGCGCCTTCACCATGGTGCCCGAGTCCTGGAAGTAGCGGATCGTCACCGCGCTGTTCTCCCGCTTGGCGAAGCCCTTGTAGCGGTCGTTGCCGACGAGTTGGGCCTGCTTGCCGTCGTCGTAGGACTTCAGGGTGTACGGCCCGGAGCCGAAGACCTTGCCGTCCTTGCGCAGGGAGTGCGCGGGGTAGTCGTCGGGGTCGACGATCGACATGGCCGGGGTGGCGAGCACGAACGGGAAGGTCGCGTCGGGCTTGTTGAGGTGGAAGACGACCTCGCGGTCACCGGTCACCTGGACGCGGTCGAGGCTGCCCAGCAGTCCCGCGGGTCCGCCCGCGACGTCGATCTGTCGGATGCGGTCGATGGAGTGCTTGACGGCCTGGGCGTCGAGGGTGTCCCCGTCGGCGAACTTCATGCCCGCGCGCAGTTCGCAGCGGTACGTCGTGTTCGAACTGTCGGTGAAACCGCAACTCTTGGCGGCGTCCGGCTCGGGGGTGGTCGCGCCGGTCGGGTAGGCGAGGAGCGTCTGGTAGATGTTGCGGAACAGCTCCCACGAGCCGTCCCAGGAGGCGGCCGGGTCGAGCGTGCTGGGGGCGCTGGTGGTGCCGACGACGATGGGTCCCCGGTCGTCGGGATTTCCGTCCGAGAACACCCCGCATCCGGCCACCAGGGATATCGACGTGATCGCCGCGGCTCTCCGCAGGCCTCGGTTCCGGTTGAACACGCGCACGCTCCTCGATCCGCCATACCAAGGGTCGGCAGACCATACCGCAGTGCCCCGCCCGGTTGAGCAAGGTTCGGACAGGGCACTTGATCAGCGGTTTCATGACGACGTTGTCAGTCCACTGTGCGCGTTTTCGTACCTCGACACGGGCGCCGGTTCCGTAAAGGGAACAGCAAAGAAACCGGCGCCCGGGTCGTCGGGTCAGGCCACTCCGGCGTTCAGGAGGATGCCGCCGTCGACGACGAGGGTCTGGCCGGTGATCCACTCGGACTGGTCCGACGTCAGGAACGCGGCGGCGCCGCCGATGTCGGAGGGCACACCGAGCCGGGCCAGCGGGTAGGAGGCGGCTGCCTCCGCCTCGCGGCCCTCGTACAGGGCGGCGGCGAACTTGGTCTTCACGACCGCCGGGGCGATCGAGTTGACCCGTACGCCGGGCGCGAACTCGTGCGCCAGCTGGAGCGTCAGGTTGACCATCGCGGCCTTGCTGACGCCGTACGCGCCGATGAACGGCGAGGCGGAGATCCCGGCGAGGGAGGCGATGTTGACGATCGCGCCGCCGTTGTCCTTCTGCCAGGCGTGCCAGGTCTTCTGGGCGAAGCCGAGCGCCGAGATGACGTTGGTCTCGAAGACCTTGCGGGCGACGTTCAGGTCGAGGTCGGCGATCGGGCCGAACACCGGGTTCGTACCGGCGTTGTTGACCAGGTAGTCGACGCGGCCGAAGGCCTCCATCGTGCGCTCGACGACGGTGGCCTGGTGGGCCTCGTCGTGGGCCTTGCCGGCCACGCCGATGACGCGCTCGGCGCCGAGCGTCTCGACGGCCTCCTTGAGGGCGTCCTCGTTGCGTCCGGTGATGCAGACCCGGTCGCCGCGGGCGAGCAGGGCCTCGGCGACGCCGTAGCCGATGCCGCGGCTGGCGCCGGTGATGACGGCGACCTTGCCGGAGAGCGCGGGCAGTTCAGGCTGTTCAGTCATGGTTCCGTGTTCCCGAATTCCCTAGTTGAGCGGTCCGCCGGCGACGTACAGGACCTGGCCGGAGACGAAGCCGGCCGCCTCGTTGGTGAAGAAGGCGACTGCGTTGGCGATGTCGTCGGGCTCGCCGACGCGCTGCACCGGGATCTGGGTGGCGGCGGCGGCCTTGAAGTCCTCGAAGCCCATGCCGACGCGGGCGGCGGTCGCGGCGGTCATGTCGGTGGCGATGAAGCCGGGGGCGACGGCGTTGGCCGTGATGCCGAACTTGCCGAGCTCGATGGCGAGGGTCTTGGTGAAGCCCTGGAGGCCGGCCTTGGCGGCGGAGTAGTTGGCCTGGCCGCGGTTGCCGAGGGCGGAGGACGAGGAGAGGTTGACGACCCGGCCGAAGCCCGCGTCGACCATGTGCTTCTGGACGGCCTTGGTCATCAGGAACGAGCCGCGCAGGTGCACGTTCAGGACGGTGTCCCAGTCGGAGACGCTCATCTTGAAGAGCAGGTTGTCGCGGAGCACGCCCGCGTTGTTGACCAGGATCGTGGGCGCGCCGAGCTCGGCGACGATGCGTGCGACGGCGGCTTCGACCTGTGCCTCGTCGGAGACGTCGGCGCCGACCGCGAGGGCCTTCCCGCCGGCCGCGGTGATCTTCTCCACGGTGTCCTTGCAGGCGGCCTCGTCGAGGTCGATCACGGCGACCGCACGGCCCTCGGCCGCGAGGCGTACGGCGGTGGCGGCGCCGATGCCCCGCGCTCCGCCGGTGACGATCGCGACCCGCTGCTCAGTGGTGGACATTCCTGGTTCTCCTCGCCCTTGAGAAACTCTCGCCCTTGAAAACTGCGGCCCGCCGGTGAGCGACCGCTTAGTACCTTCGGCAGACGTGACGCTAGAAGCCCTGGCACTCGGTGTCAACGTGCGCAGGGCCGGGTGTGATTCATTACCTCACCAGCAGGTCGAGCAGGCGCTCCGTCTCGGCCGCCGGATCGACGGTGAGACCGGTGTGCACGGGCCCGGGCTGCACGACGGTGGACCGGGGCGCGATCAACCACCGGAAGCGCCGCCCGGCGTCGTCCCGCGCCGCCTGCCCGGCCGCGTCACCACCCGCACACACTCCTTCCACGGCACCGAGCGCGGCCCTGATCCCGGCCACATCGGCGTCCGGGTCGAGGGCGAGCAGCCGCGCCTCGTCCAGATGGGTGCGGGCGCCGACGTAGGACCGGGCGCGGCAGTAGACGAGGACTCCGGCGTTGATGCACTCGCCGCGCTCCACGCGCGGTACGACGCGCAGCAGGGCGTACTCGAAGACGTCCCGTTCGTTGGCCTCGCTGGGCCGGATGATGTGGCGCTCGGTCACTGGAGTCCCTTGATGCGCTCGTGGATGAAGGGCACGCGCGCGAGGAGGGGTGCCGCGTACGCCTCACGGAGGAGGTCCGGGGTGTCGAAGCCGGGTTCGCCGGTCAGCCAGGCGTCGGGGATCTCGGCGGTGACCTCGGCGAGGAGTTCCCCGGTGACCTGCGGTGCCAGGTCCGCAGCGGCGCTCGCCAGGTCGGGGGCGAAGCGGGCGAGGGCATGGTCGGCGGCGTCGTAGGGACGGGCCGCTGAGGCCTCGGCACCGGGCCAATTGTGGTGCCAGATCATGGTGGCGCCGTGGTCGATGAGCCACAGGTCGCCGTGCCACATCAGCAGGTTGGGGTTGCGCCAGGACCGGTCGACGTTGTTGACGAGGGCGTCGAACCAGACGATCCGGCCCGCCTCCTCGGGGCTCACCGTGAAAGCGAGCGGGTCGAAGCCGAGCGCGCCGGACAGGAAGTCCATGCCGAGGTTGGCGCCACCGCTGGACTTCAGCAACTCCTGTACCTGCTGGTCGGGTTCGCCGAGTCCGAGCACCGGGTCGAGGTCGAGGGTCACCAGGCGTGGCACCCGGAAGCCCAGCCGGCGGGCCAGCTCCCCCACGACCACCTCGGCGACGAGCGTCTTGCGGCCCTGCCCGGCGCCGCTGAACTTCATGACGTACGGCGCGAAGTCGTCGCCCTCGACGAGCCCCGGCAGCGAGCCGCCCTCCCGCAGTGGCGTGACGTAGCGGGTCGCGATGACTTCCTTGAGCACTTTCCGAGACTCCCTGGCCTTGCCGTCCGCAACCGCTTCGGACGCGCCTCCGGCACGGAGTGAGCATTCTACGAGGAGTGGGGGGCGCCCGCTCTCACCAGGACCGGGCCGGCGGGCGCCCCCTTTCCGCTCAGGTCATCGGCGGTGCGCGCCACAGCGGACGGCGCGTTCCGCGGCGGCGGCCATGGCCTGCTGGCCCAGGGCGTTGGGGTGGGCGGGCGCGGTCGGCGCCGCCGCGACCAGGGGTTCGATCCAGCGCTCGCCGGCCGGCTTGCACATGTCGTGCCCGATGGTCGGGGTGTAGGTGTCGACGTAGGCGGCGCCGTGCGCCGACGCCTGGTCCGCGATCATCGCGTTGAGCTTCTTCTCGGTGTCCCGCAGATAGCCGAAGTCACCGGCCGCGAGCGGTACGGCGGAGCTGGTGCAGCCGACTCCGTCGTCCGGGAACAGGTCGGGATAGCCGACCACCACGACCTTGGCCCGGGGAGCCCGCTCGTGGACGGCGTCCAGGGCCGCGGCGATCTTGGGGGCGGTGTCGTCGACGCGCTGCGCCAGCCGGTCGGTGCCGTCGCTCGTGAAGAAGGTCTGGCACGGGTTGCCGGTCGGGTTCTTGGACGTGAGTCCGGCGCAGGTGGCCAGATTGGCGGAGAAGCCGATGTCGTTGCCGCCGATGGTCAGGGTGACCACGTCGGTGTCCGCGCCGAGGGCGTCCAGCTGGGGTGCCTTCGTCCCCTGGGGGCCGGCCAGGGCGGTCGTGGTGGCGCCCGAGCAGCTGACGTCGGTCAGCTGCCAGTCGCGCGCCGCCGCGAAGAGCGACGGGTAGTTCTGGTCGGACCGCGCGCACGTGGCGTCGACCTGGGTCGGTATGCCCGGGCCGGAGGCGTACGAGTCGCCCAGCGCGACGTAGTTCACGGTGGGCGCGGTGTGCGCCGAGGCGCTCGCCGTCGTCGCCCCCGCGACGGACAGCGCCATCGCGCAACCCGCCACCGCGGCGCCGCGCAGCAGGCTCCGCCGGCCGGGAGTTCTCTTGCTCTGCTCGTTCAAGTCCGTCCATTCGTCGGGCCCCCGCCCCCGCCCCCGACACCCGTCGGGGTGTGGGCGTTGTGCTGGCGAGACTTGAAACGGCGCGCACACCAAGGAGGTTCACTCATGGCTTCACCGGGTGCGTGTTCAGGCCTTATGCAGGGCCGACAGCGAAACGACAGCGTGGTTTTACGCCTGCCTGATCTCGATAAGGCCAAGCTCTCGACACCGTCTGAACGACGATCATCCGTACCCCGTACCCCTTTGCAGACCCACAAATGCTTTCTTCTGGAAGGAACGTCAGCATGACCAGCGATTCGTTCGAACCCGTTACGGCGCCCTCCCGTCGCACCGCTCTGGCGGCGGTCGGCGCGGCGGGACTCGCCGTCGCGCTGACCGCGTGCTCGTCGAGCGACGACTCCTCGTCGGACTCCTCGGACACTTCGGGCTCCACCACCACCGCCGGCGCGTCCACGGCCCAGGGCGACGCCGGTGGCACCGAACTGGCGAAGACCACCGACATCCCCGAGGGCGGCGGCAAGATCTTCGCCAACCAGGGCGTGGTGGTCACCCAGCCGACGGCGGGCACCTACAAGGCGTTCTCGTCGAAGTGCACCCACCAGGGCTGCGCCGTGACCACGATCACCAACGGCGTCATCGGCTGCCCGTGCCACAAGAGCGAGTTCTCCATCACCGACGGCAGTGTGAAGCAGGGGCCTGCGACCCAGGCGCTGCCCGCCGAGCAGATCACCGTGACCGGGGACTCCATCACGCTGGCGTGACGGTCAGCGTCGATCGGCCCTGCGGGGTCGTTTGAAACAGCCCAGCACCTCGTCCGTGGTCGCGACCGTGGCGACCAATGCGAGGGTGTTGCGGATCATCGCGGGGGTGTACTCCGAGGGCACCCCCGCGATGGCGTCCTTCGGTACGACGACGGTGTAGCCGCGGTTGACGGCGTCGAACACCGTGTTGGGGATGGCCACGTTGGCCGAGACGCCGGTGACGATCAGTGTGCGGCAGCCCAAGTTGCGCAGCAGCGCGTCGACTTCGGTGCCCTGGATCGGTGACAGACCGTGCAGCCGTCGTACGACGAAGTCCTCCTCGGCGACCTCGATGGGGGGTGCCACGCGGACCGCCGCGGTGCCCGAGAGCTGCTGGACGGGCAGGCGTTCGGCGGCGCGGAACAGGCGGGCGTTGTGGTTGGCGCCCCGGCCGTCCGGGCGGCGTTCGGCGAGCGCGTGGATCACCTGGACCCCGCTCTCGTGCGCGGCGGCGACCAGCCGGGCGACATTGGCGAGCGCGCCCGACGACCTTGCGGCGAGGGCGAGTTCGGGCAGCGCGCTGTCCGGGCCGACCACGCCCTGTTGACATTCAACGGTGAGCAGGGCAGTGCTCACCGTGTCGAGGATCTCACTGAGTTGTGCGTGCGACGGCATGGCTCTCCCTTGTCGTCGGCGGCCGGGGCGGGTGACAGTAACGAGCATCGCGTGCGTACGGAAGACGACCGACGACCGTCCGGCCACATTTCCTGACGTACCGTCAGAAGCGGCTGCCCGCCGCTCGTGCCGTAGCCGAAGGGGATCGCATGACCGCCACTCAGCGCCGAGGCCGGAAGATCATGATGACACCCGAGGAGCTGGACGAGTTCCTCGCCACCGAGCGCACCTGCCGCGTCGCGACCGTCTCCGCGGACGGGGCCCCGCACGTCAGCCCGCTCTGGTTCGCCTGGGACGGCACGTCGTTCTGGCTGTACTCGATCACCCGCAGCAAGCGCTGGGCCGATCTGCGCCGCGACCGGCGCATCGCCGTGGTGGTCGACGGCGGGCACGCCTACGACGAGTTGCGGGGCGTCGAGCTGTCGGGGACCGTCGAGTTCGTGGGCGAGTCCCCGCGCACGGGCGAACCGAATCCCGAACTCGTCGCGGTGGAGAAGCTGTTCGCGCAGAAGAACTTCGGCCTGGACTCGATGCCGTACGACGGCCGGCACGCGTGGATACGGCTGACGCCGGACACGGTCACGTCCTGGGACTTCCGCAAGTTGGCCGCGCTGTAGGCGAGTTGCTCGCGGGCGGGCTGTCAGACGACCGTCTCGGCCGCCGCCCGCAGCGCCTCGACCGCCGCGCGGATGGAGGGGCGGCGGTCGGCGTCCGCGCGCCAGACGACGTAGACATGGCGGCTCACCCGTTGCTTCAGCGGGACGGTGACGACTCCGGCGGGCATCGGGCTGCGGCCCAGCAGGGGTGCGATGCAGACGCCCAACCCGGCGGCCACCAGGCCCAGTTGGGTGTGTGTCTCGGCGGCGCGGTGGCCGATGATCGGCTCGATGCCCCGGGAGCGCAGGGTGAACATCAGCCACTCGTGGCAGAACTCGCCCTCGGCCCAGGTGATCCACTCGTCCTCGGCGAACTCCCCGAGGTCCACCTCGTCGCGGCCCGCCAGCGGATGGCCGACCGGCATCGCCACATCGGCGGGATCGTCCAGGATCGGCGCCTTGACCAGGCCGTCGGGCAGCGGCATCGGCTTGTTGTACCAGTCGAGGACGACCGCGAGGTCGAGATCGCCCCGCACGACGCCCGCGATACCGGTCTCCGGCTCCAGTTCGGCGGAGCGGACGCGCAGCGCGGGGTGCTGGGCGCGCAGCGCGGCGAGCGCGGCGGGGAAGAGTCCGCGGGCGGCGGTCGGAAACGCGGAGATCCTCAACTCGCCCACCACCTGCCCCCGTTGGGCCTCCAGATCGGCCTGGGCCAGCTCCACCTGGGACAGGATCCGGCCCGCGTGCTCCGCGAGCAGCCGGCCGGCATCCGTGAGCCGTACCCCCCGCCCGTTCTTGGCGAGGAGCTGCTGGCCCACCTCCCGCTCCAGCTTGGACATCTGCTGCGACACGGCCGAGGTCGTCACATGCAGCCCCTCGGCGGCACCGCTGACCGAGCCGTGCCGGGCCAGGGCGTCCAGGGTGCGCAGCCGCTCCAGGTTCAACATGTAAGTGATGCTACGAGATACCCGACGTCATATCCCGCTCGCGCTACAAGGTCACGCCCTCACGCGTAGCCGCGCATCGGCGTCCGGCCGCACGCGGAGGCGATCGCCCGCGCCAGCGGCCCGGTCTCGTCGGCCGTCAGGGTCGAGACGGTGATCCGGATGCCGGGCGGTGCGCTCATCCGGAAGCGGGCGCCGGGCGCGACCGCCCAGCCCGCATGCAGGAGGCGGGAGACCGCGCCGGTCTCGTCCGGTACCGGGATCCACACGTTGAGGCCGCTGCGGCCGTACGCCGTGACGCCGTGGTCGGCGAGCGCGGCGATCAGCGCGTCCCGGCGACGGCCGTAGGCGGCGGCCACCGCCGGGGTGTCCACCGCGCCGTCGGCCCACAACCGGGCCACGGCGCGCTGGGTGATCCGACTGACCCAGCCCGGCCCGAGGCGCTGGCGGCCACGGACCCGGTCGAGGGTGACGACGTCACCGGTGAGCACGGCGAGGCGCAGATCGGGGCCGTAGGCCTTGGCCATCGAGCGGACGAACGCCCAGTGGCGGGTGGCGCCGGCCAGCGGGTGCAGGGGCTGGTCGACGATGCCGTGGCCGTGGTCGTCCTCGATCAGCAGGATCTCCGGGTGGTCGTGGAGCACGGAACGCAGGGCACGCGCGCGCGTGGCGCTCACCACGGCTCCGGTGGGGTTCTGCGCGCGGTCGGTGACGATCAGGGCCCGCGCGCCGGACTCCAGCGCGGCGCGCACGTCGTCGGGGCGCGGTCCGTCGTCGTCGACGCGGACGGGGGTGACGCGCAGCCCGAGCGCCGGTACGAGGTCGAGCAGGCTGCCCCACCCGGGGTCCTCGACGGCGACGGTGTCACCGGGCTTGAGATGGGCGGCGAGGACGCGCTCGATGGCGTCCAGGGAGCCCGAGGCGACGGCCACGGGGCCGGCCGGCACGCCGTCCGCGTCCAGAGCGGCCCGCGCGATGCGTGCCAGCTCCGGTTCGACCGGGTCGTCGCCGTACATGACCGGTTCCCGGTCGGAGAGCTCGGCGGCCCGGGTGAACGCCTTGACCAGGGAGGGCAGCAGCGCGGGATCCGGGTTGCCGTGCGCCACCTCGCGCACCCCCTCCGGCACATCCACCCGGATGTGCTCGCGCCCGGTCGTGGCCGGCTTGGGCCGCACCCGGCTGCCGCGCCGCCCGGCGGTCTCGATGACCCCGCGCTCCCGCAGGGTCCGGTACGCGGCGGCGACCGTATTGGGATTCACCCCCAGCTCTACGGCCAACTCCCGCATCGGCGGCAGCAGTTGCCCCGGCTCCAGCTCTCCCGACCCCACCGCGCGCTCGACGTCGGCAGCAATGTCTGCTGCGCGCCGCCCTTCGATCCGATATCCTCCTAGCACAAAGCACACTATGCACTAGTGCAATATACACCGCAACTCGAACACCGATGAACACGGAGAACGCCATGCAGGGGACCACCTCGCAGCCGATACCGCAGGCCGCCGCCTACACGCCGACCGACCTGACCGTCCCGACGCGCTCCGCGGAAAAGGCGTCGTACGACAAGGAGTTGGTGCACGCGATACTCGACACCGCCTACGTCTGCCACCTCGGCTTCGTCCGCGACGGCCGGCCGGTCGTGCTGCCGACGCTGTTCGGGCGGGTCGGCGAGCGGCTGTACGTGCACGGCTCTACGGGTGCGCGCCCGCTGCGGATGACGGGGCAGGCCGACCCGGGGCTCCCGGTGTGCCTGACGGTGACCCACGTGGACGGTCTCGTGCTGGCCCGTTCCGCCTTCCACCACTCGATCAACTACCGCTCCGTGGTGGTGCACGGCATCGCCCACCAGGTGACGGACCCCGAGGAGAAGCTCACGGCGCTGGACGCACTGGTCGACCATGTCGTGCCCGGCCGTTCGGCGGACTCCCGGCCCGGCAACAAGAAGGAACTCGCCGCCACCATGGTGATCCGCCTCGACCTCGACGAGGTCTCCGCCAAGCTCCGCACCGGCGGCGCGAACGACGAGCCCGAGGATCTGGACCTCCCCCACTGGGCCGGCGTCCTCCCCCTCAACACCGGCTACGGCACCCCGCTCCCGAACGACGACCTGTCCCCCGACATCGAACTCCCTGGCTACCTGGCGGAGTTGTGATGCTCATCCACCTCTGGGACGCACCCCAGGACGACACCGAGTGGCAACACTGGCTGGCCACCCACGACTTCGGCCAACTCGCCGTCAACGGCCCACCCGGCGAACCGCCGTTGATCCAGCCCCTCCACTTCGCCTACGACCCCGAGCGCGGCGAGGCGATCACCCACCTGGCCCGCCCCAACCCCCTGTGGCCGGCACTGGAGGCGGACCCCCAGGTGGTGCTGAGCGTCGTCGACGACTACGTGTACATCCCCGGCCCCTGGCAGGCGGACCCGGACGGCCCACCGGAACACGGCGTGCCGACCAGCTTCTACGCGGCGGTCCAACTCCGCTGCACCGCCCACCTCGTGGACGACCCGGCCGAGAAGGCGACCCTCCTCAACCGCCAGGTCGGCCACTTCCAGCCCGAGGGCGGCACCACACCGGTCACCCCGGGCGAGCCACCGAACGGCCGCCTGCTGTCCGGCATCCGCGCACTGCGCCTCGAAGTGACCGGCGTACGCGCCAAGTTCAAGTACGCGGGCAAGCGGTCCACCGAGGTCCAGGACCGTATCGCGGCGAGGCTTGCCGGGCGGGGCGGGGTGCGGGACGACGTGGCGCGGGGGCATTTGCTGCGGCGGCGGGAGGGGTG
>NZ_JAEQAZ010000086.1 GCF_016654115.1 Streptomyces sp. MBT53 | reverse complement strand
GCCTCGCTGTTCTCGGGCGACCGGGGCTTCGCCGCCGCGGACCCGGTTTCGGCCGTGGCCTCCGCCGGGGTCTCGGCGGGAGCCGCTACGGCCTCTCCGGTGGCGGCTTCCGGCCGCTCGGGCGCGGCGGTCTCGGAAGGTTCGGCCTCGGCCGTCACCCCGGCCCCGGCCGGGGTCTCGTCCCCGCCCGGTATCGCTGTCGTGTCGCCCGGCGTCGGTTCCGTGTCCAAGGCGTCCACGTCCACGTCGATGTCGACGTCGTCGCTGATGTCGTTGTCGATGTCCGGCGGCGGAACCTGGCCATCGGCTGCCCCGGCCGTGTTCGGTGACTGGCGTGTGCTCGTGTGCTGAGGCAACCCGAAGGTCCTTCCATGAGGAGCCCGTAGTCGGAGTGGCGGCCCCTTAGGACCTGGCCGGCCAGACCCTCGCTGGGGAGGCAGGGCCGCCGTCATTCCGTACGAGTTGCCTCGTGCGCCCGTTCACGGAACTGGGCAAACACCCGGCAAACGGCTTATCACCGTTGCGTCACGCGCCCCCTACCGCCGTGAGCAGCGCCAGCGGAGCCGCCGCCGACCTGGACTCCCGTACGCACGCGTGCGGGTACGGGACCGGCTCCGGGTGGGTGTCGCGGCCGTAGCCCGCGAGTACCTCCGGGAGCCGGTGGCCGGCCGCCGTCGCCGCGTCGACCAGCGCGTGGGCGACCGTACGGGCCTCGTCGTGCAGGCCGTAGCGCGAAAGGCCCAGCGTGATCAGCGCGTTGTCGTGCGGCCAGACCGAACCCCGGTGGTACGACAGCGGGTGATACGCCGCCTGGCCGGAGGCCAGCGTGCGGACGCCCCAGCCGGAGAAGAAGTCCGGTTCCAGGAGCCTGCGGCCGACCAGTTCGCCGTACTCCTTGTCGAGGAGGCCGGACCACAGCAGATGCCCCGCGTCGGACGCCAGCGCGTCGACCTGGCGGCCCTCCCCGTCCAGCGCCAGCGCCGGGAAGGAGTGGTCCCGCATCCAGAAGTCCTGCTGGAAACGGTCCCGCAGATCGGCCGCCGCCTGCTCCAGGAGGGCCGCGTACGTCTCGTCCTCCCACACAGTCCGCGCCACCCACGCGGTGCGGCGCAGCGCGTCGTACGCGTACCCCTGGGCCCCCGCCGCCATCACGGGACCGCTTGCGCGGGTGCCGTCGGCTCCGCAGATGGCGCCGGGGGAGTCCTTCCAGTTCTGGTTGGCCAGGCCGCCCTGGTCGGCGCGGTAGACCAGGTAGCCGCGCGAGGTGAGGCCGCCGTGGTCGAGCATCCAGCCCACCGCCGCGCGGGCGTTGGACTCCAGGCGGCGGGCGAGTGCCGTGTCGCCGGTCTGCTCGACATACGCGCCGAGCAGCACCAGGAACAGCGGGGTCGCGTCGACCGAGCCGTAGTAACGCCCGTACGGCACCTGCCCGAAGTGCGCCAGCTCGCCGTGCCGCACCTCGTGCACGATCTTGCCGGGCTGGGACACCGACTCGGGACCCACGTCCGTCGCCTGGGTGGCGGCGAGCGCGGGGAGGGTGGCGGCGGCGAGTTGGGGGCGGTAGGGGAGCGCGAAGAGGGACGTCAGGAGCGCGTCCCTGCCCAGGAGGGTCAGGAACCAGGGCGCGCCCGCCGCCGGTACCCGCAGCTCCTCGCCGTCGAGGCCCGTCGCCGGGACCTGGAGCGAGGCCAGGTCCGACAGGCCCCGGGCGCAGGCGGCGGCCAGCTCCGGCCAGCCGGTGGGGAAGGAGACGCCTTGGACGTACTCGCCCTCCAGCGCGAGGAGTTGCTCGTTCAGCGCGGACGGTGAGCGCGGTACCCGCAGGGCCCGCTTGTCGCCGTGCGGGCGGGCCATCACGCGCAGCGCCAACTCGGCGGTGCCGTGCGGTTCGAGGTCCAGGGTCCACACCATGCGGCGGGCGCCGGTGCCGGTCTCCTCGACGCCGTCCGGGGCGGGTTCGGCGGTGACCGTCGTACAAGAGCGCCATTCGCCGCGCTGGTAGGCGAACTCCACGCCGTCGTCGAGGACTTGGCGGGAGCGGGTGGCTCCGGTCTTCGCGTAGGTGCGGTAGTCGGAGCGGAGCTCGAACTGGTCGGTGAAGTCGGCGTCCGCGGTGACCGCGAGCCGGACCGTGGTCGGCACCGGCCGGTTGCTGGTCACCTTCAGCGACTCGACGAACGAGCCGTCGCCGACGGCCTGTTCACGGAAGAGCGTGTGCGCGGGCGGCTCCTGGCGGCCACCGCGCGGGACCAGGACGCAGCGCGCCATGTCCCCGTCGGCCACGGGCGTCAGTGCCTCAGGCACCGCGCCGTCGACCGTCAACTGCCAGCGGCTCAGGTGCCGGGCGTCCCGTACGAATAACCCGTCCGGGGAACTGCCGCCCCGTACGCCGCTGATGTCCCCGCCGTCGCCCACGGCTGCGAACGTCCCGCCGTGCACGAGCAGATGATGCCGGTCCGTCATCCCCGGTCCCCTCCCTTGACTCTCTTGGCGCCCATGACTGCCTTGCCGTTCACTTCTGTGCCACGCATGTCGAACGTGCCGAGACCCGTGCCGGACACGCCGTGCCCGGGGGGCTCGTGAAGCAGATCGAGGGTCAGTGCGGCGGTCCAGCTGAAGCCGGTCGCGCCGCACGCCTCGCCGTCGTACGGGTCGACGTACTCGGCGAAGTCGGTGGCGGCGGCCGTCTCCAGGACGGCGTCGCGCAGCGCGTCCGCCCTCGGCCGCTCGCCGTGCAGCCGCAGGCCGCGCTCCAGCAGCCAGCTCGTGTTGAACCAGGCCGGCCCGCGCCAGTACCGGTGCGGGTCGAAGGCCTCGCCCAACAGGTCGTAGCTGGGCGGGAGTTGGGTGCTGTCGCCGAGCCCGAAGTGCGGTCCGGACGCCGTGCGGACGAGGGCCGCGACGATGTCCCGGGGCAGGTCGGGGAGGAGGAGGGGGATCAGACCGGAGACGCTCCGCTCGGGGATGAGGGCGCCAGTGAGGGACCCGCGCCCCCCGTCCGGCGTCTCGCCGCGCACGTCCCGGCAGAAGAACATGCCCTCCGCCGGGTCCCACAGCCGCTCGATCAGGACACCGGTGAGGCGTTCCGCGCGGGCGTGCCGGGCGGTGCCGGTCGCGCCCAACTCCCGTGCGATACGGGCCAGTGCGTGCTCGGAGGCGATGAGCAGGGCGTTGAAGGACGGGTCCTCCACCGCGAACTCGCTTGCCCCGTCGGCGTATCGGCCGTCCCGGTAGTCCGTCGCGAGCCGCACGTAACGGCCGTAGTCGAGGTCGGTGGGCCGGTCCTCGGCGGCCCCGTGGTCGAGGTCGGCGCGGCGGAAGGAGCGGGCCGGGGCGGGCGTGACACGGCTCAACGGGGCGTCCCAGCAAGGGCTGTTGTCCATACCCTGTTCCCAGGGGTGCACGACGGACGCGAGTCCGCCCCCGCCCAGGTCGCGCCGGTGCAGCAGATAGCGGTGCCAGGCGGCCAGCCGGGGGTAGACACGGGCGAGGAAGCCGCGGGCGCGGGAGAGGCCGGGGTCCGCGCAGTGCACCAGCCAGGCGGCGAGCGCGTGCACCGGTGGCTGCACGATGCCCGAGGTCTGTACGGTGCGCGGGGCGCCCGCGGTGTGCCCCGCGGTCGAGGAGCGCCAGAAGTCGGGGCTCGGGAAGTACGCGTCGAGCGGTACGGAGGGGTTGAAGACGATGTGCGGGATACGGCCGTCGCCCCACTGGACGGCGAGCAGCGTCTCCAGCTCCGTCTGCGCCCGCAGGGGCGAGAGGTGCCGCAGACCGATCGCGATGAACGCGGAGTCCCAGGACCACTGGTGCGGATACAGACCGCGCGAGGGGACTGTGGAGGCTCCCGTCCAGTTCGCTTCCAGTACGGCAGCCGCCCTGAGGTGCAGGGAACCCGTAGGGGACGGCGGATCGTATACGAGGGTGCGCTCCGTCGGGAGTGCGGTGAGCTGGGCAGTGCGATCCACTGGGGGCTCCACGAAAGACGTCGTGCCGACCGGTTCGGTCATGGCTACCGTAGGGTTACGTCTATTTAACACGCAAAACTCAATATGTAATGCAGAGTTGAGAAACACAAGGGGGTGCGCATGACGGGAAGAGGTCAAGGGAGCGCCGGAGATCTGCTCGAACTGGTGCGCACCGGGCGCGCCACGACCCGAGGCGCCCTCCAGCAGGTGACCGGACTCTCCCGCGCGACCGTCGGCCAGCGCCTGGACCGGCTCTTCCGCGCGGGCTGGCTGCGCGAGGGCGCGGGCGGCCCCGTGGACTCCCCGCTGGGCGGCAGACCCTCGATCACCCTCGAATTCGACGACGCCCATGCCGTGGTCCTCGCGGCGGACCTGGACACCCGCCACGCGCGCGCGTGCGTCCTCTCGCTCACCGGCGAGATCCTCGCGGAGCACGGCGGCACGCTCGTCATCGAGGACGGCCCGGACGTCGTACTCGGCGAACTCGGCCGCTGGTTCGCCGAGTTGCTGGAGAAGGCAGGGCACCGGGCGTCCGCGGTGTGCGGCATCGGGCTCGCGGTCCCCGGCCCGGTCGACACCGACACCGGCCGGGTCGTCCAGCCGCCGATGATGCCCGGCTGGGACGGCTACGACATAAGAGGCCGCCTGGCCCGCGCCTTCACGGACCACACCGGCGCCCCCCGGGTCCCGGTCCTCGTCGACAACGACGCCAACCTCATGGCCTACGGCGAACAGCGCACCGGCCACCCCGACTGCCAGGCCTTCGTCCTGGTCAAGGTCTCGACCGGTATCGGCGCCGGAGTCGTCGTGGGCGGTTCCATCTTCCGGGGGATCGACGGCGGCGCCGGCGACATCGGCCACATCCGGATCCCGGCGGGCGCGCAGGCCCTGTGCCGCTGCGGGTCCTACGGCTGTCTCGCCGCCGTCGCCAGCGGTGGCGCCGTCGCGCGACGGCTGGCCGAGACGGGAGTGCCGGCGGCGTCCGGCTCGGACGTGCGGGACCTGCTGGCGTCGGGGCACCCGGGAGCGGCGGCCTTCGCCCGCGAGGCGGGACGGCAGGTCGGCGACGTCCTGGCGACCGTGGTGACGCTGCTCAACCCCGGGGTGCTGATGATCGCGGGGGACCTGGCCGGCACCTCATTCCTCACGGGCGTACGGGAGCTGCTGTACCAGCGGGCGCTGCCGCGTTCCACCGCTCATCTGCACGTACTGACCTCACGGCTCGGGGAGCGGGCCGGGCTGGTGGGGGCGGGTGCGCTGGTCGTGGAGTACCTGTACGCGCCGGAGCGGGCCGAGGAGCGGCTGCTCGCGCTGGGCATGTGACGTCCGCGTTTCGGTTCCGGGACATGTCCGAGGTCTGTCCGATGTCCGTCCGCATGGTGAAATCCGGGCGGGTGTGGAAGCGTGATTCTCACCACCTTTGATAGGGGTGGCGCTCAGGTGAGCGGATCTTGGGCGGCTGCACTTCTCCAAGGGGTGGCACTCCGTGCCACCCCTTGATCGTTCATCGATCGAAATCAGGCGAGCGTGCAGCCCGCTCAGGTGAGCGGAAAATGCCGCAGATGGGCCTGGTCGCGTTCAAGAAGTGAAAACACTCGACGGTGTTCGCTTGCCGAGCTTTGACTTTCGATCCGCTGGCGGACGACTGGTTACGGACGCATGACATGCAAGTGGACGTACCCAGGCGCCTTCGATCTGGGTATGTTCCTGGCCGTCAGGGCAGCCACCCGCGTCCCGAGGAGTCGAGACCCGTGTCGGAAAACAAAGAACCCCACGTAGCGAAGTTCGTCTATGACTTCACCGAGGGAAACAAGGACCTCAAGGACCTTCTCGGCGGCAAGGGTGCCAACCTCGCCGAGATGACCAACCTGGGCCTTCCCGTGCCCCCCGGCTTCACCATCACCACCGAGGCGTGCAAGACCTACCTCGACAGTGGCGAGGAGCCGGCGGCACTGCGTGACGAGGTGAGTGCACACCTCGACGCGCTGGAGTCGACGATGGACAAGAAGCTGGGGCAGGCCGACAACCCCCTCCTCGTATCGGTCCGCTCCGGGGCCAAGTTCTCCATGCCCGGCATGATGGACACCGTCCTGAACATCGGCCTCTCCGACAGGTCCGTGCAGGGCCTGGCGAAGCAGGCGGGCGACGAGCGCTTCGCGTGGGACTCCTACCGCCGCCTCATCCAGATGTTCGGCAAGACCGTCCTAGGCGTCGACGGCGACCTCTTCGAGGAGGCCCTCGACAAGGCCAAGGAGACCAAGAAGGTCACGGTCGACACCGAACTGGACGCGGCCGACCTGAAGAAGCTGGTCACCCGCTTCAAGCGGATCGTCAAGACCGAGGCCGGCCGCGACTTCCCGCAGGACCCGCGCGAGCAGATGGACCTCGCCATCCACGCGGTCTTCGACTCCTGGAACACCGACCGCGCCAAGCTCTACCGCCGCCAGGAACGCATCCCGCACGACCTCGGCACGGCGGTCAACGTCTGCTCGATGGTCTTCGGCAACCTCGGCCCCGACTCGGGCACCGGCGTCGCCTTCACCCGCGACCCGGCCAGCGGCCACCAGGGCGTCTACGGCGACTACTTGCAGAACGCGCAGGGCGAGGACGTCGTAGCCGGCATCCGAAACACGGTCCCGCTCGCGGAACTTGAGCAGATCGACAAGAAGTCGTACGACCAGCTCATGCAGATCATGAAGACCCTGGAGAACCACTACAAGGATCTTTGTGACATCGAATTCACCATCGAGCGCGGCCAGTTGTGGATGCTCCAGACGCGGGTGGGCAAGCGCACGGCGGGCGCGGCCTTCCGTATCGCCACGCAGTTGGTGGACCAGGGCCTGATCGACGAGGCGGAGGCCCTCCAGCGGGTCACCGGCGCCCAGTTGGCGCAGCTGATGTTCCCGCGCTTCGACGAGGACGCGAAGGTCCAGCAGGTCGGCCGGGGCATCGCGGCCTCGCCGGGCGCGGCGGTCGGCAAGGCGGTCTTCGACTCGTACACGGCGGTGAAGTGGTCGCGTTCGGGCGAGAAGGTCATCCTGGTCCGCCGCGAGACGAACCCGGACGACCTCGACGGCATGATCGCGGCCGAGGGCATCCTCACGTCGCGCGGCGGCAAGACGTCCCACGCGGCGGTCGTGGCGCGCGGCATGGGCAAGACGTGTGTCTGCGGCGCGGAGGAGCTTGAGGTCGACACCAAGCGCCGCCGTATGACGGTGCCGGGTGGTCACGTGGTCGAGGAGGGCGACGTGATCTCCATCGACGGCTCCAGCGGCAAGGTGTACCTCGGTGAGGTCCCGGTCGTCCCGTCCCCGGTCGTGGAGTACTTCGAGGGCCGCATGCACGCGGGCGCGGACGACGCCGACGAACTGGTCGAGGCCGTCCACCGGATCATCGGATACGCCGACCGCGTACGGCGGTTGAGGGTGCGCGCCAACGCGGACAACGCCGAGGACGCGCTGCGCGCCCGCCGCTTCGGCGCCCAGGGCATCGGCCTGTGCCGTACGGAGCACATGTTCCTCGGCGACCGCAGGGAGCTGGTGGAGCGCCTGATCCTGGCGGACACGGACACCGAACGCGAGGAGTCCCTCAAGGCGCTGCTCCCGCTCCAGAAGGCGGACTTCGTAGAACTGTTCAAGGCGATGGACGGACTCCCGGTGACGGTCCGCCTGTTGGACCCGCCGCTGCACGAATTCCTCCCGGACATCACGGAGTTGTCGGTCCGCGTAGCGCTCGCGGAGTCCCGCCAGGAGTCCCACGAGAACGACCTCCGCCTCCTCCAGGCGGTCCACCGCCTGCACGAGCAGAACCCGATGCTGGGTCTGCGGGGCGTACGCCTGGGCCTGGTGATCCCCGGCCTGTTCACGATGCAGGTACGGGCGATCGCCGAGGCCGCGGCGGAACGCAAGGCCGCGAAGGGCGACCCGCGCGCCGAGATCATGATCCCGCTCGTCGGCACGGTCCAGGAGCTGGAGATCGTCCGCGAGGAGGCCGACCAGGTCATCGCGGAGGTGGAGGCGGCGACGGGCACGTCCCTGAAGCTGTCCATCGGCACGATGATCGAACTCCCGCGCGCCGCACTGACGGCGGGCCAGATCGCGGAGGCGGCGGAGTTCTTCTCCTTCGGCACGAACGACCTCACCCAGACGGTGTGGGGCTTCAGCCGCGACGACGTAGAGGCTTCGTTCTTCACCGCCTACCTGGAGAAGGGCATCTTCGGAGTCAGCCCCTTCGAGACGATCGACAGGGACGGCGTGGGCTCACTGGTGAAGCTCGCGGCAAAGGCGGGCCGCGAAACCCGGCCGGACCTGAAGCTGGGCGTCTGCGGCGAACACGGCGGCGACCCGGAGTCCGTCCACTTCTTCCACGAGGTGGGGCTCGACTACGTGTCGTGCTCACCGTTCCGGATTCCGGTGGCGCGACTTGAGGCGGGGCGGGCGGCTTCGGTGGCGCAGGGGAGCGACCATCGGTAGGCCGTAGGGCCGACCGCTGGTAGGTCATACGGCCACTGAACGCCGGAACCGTCGCTCGTCCCCGACCCTCACCGATGGGCGGCGGTTCCGGATCACGAAAGAGGGGCGGCATCCTGTGCGGGGGTGCCGTCCCTCTTCGCATGATCAGCGCGGGCTATCCCGGAACCGGCTGATCAGGCGGGTCATCGCAGGCGTCGGGGAACGGCGGGTGGACGACCGCCCGCCTTCGATCGCGAGGACTACAAGGCTCGGCACGCGGTCGAGTGCGGCATCAACCGGCTCGAGCGAAACCGGGCGGTGGCCACCCGGTTCGACAAACTCGCCGTCCGCTTCGAGGCGACCGTCCTCATCGCCGCAATCAATGAGTGGTTGTGACCCGCCGAGTCGTCACTCGCGGACGGTCCTCAACTGTAAGGTCTCAGCCCTCGTCAAAGCCGCGAAAGGTCCCGGACTCGTCGGCGGCATCGGCGAACTCCGCGAAGTCCATGTTCGCGATGCCGAGGTTGGCCGACACGTGGGGAAACCATCGGGCCGGGACCCTGAACGTGCGCCCAGGTTCGTCTGAGAGGTCCACAGCCAAAAGCGGGTGAGCCGGGTCATTCATCGTCGTCCCGTCCGCCAGGAACACGTTGATGATCTGGTCGTCTTCGTCTGCAACAGCCTCTTCGTCCACCAGCGTTTGGACATCCAGGTCGGCGAAGCGCAGCTCACTGATGTAAGTGGCGAGGGAGTGATCGCCGACAGCATCTAGTGCGGCTCGAACCCCATCCCAGGCTCTCTCGTCACTGAAATCGGTACGCAGAACCAGCGAAGTCAGATCATCAGGCTGAGGCAGGGGCATGACCCGATTTTCTCACTCTAGGCAGACATCCACCTTCGCCACGGCTCAGCGCACCCCAACGGGCATTACCAAACACCCCCTAAAGGCTGTTCCAGAAGTCCGTGGGCGGGGCATTTCCCCTGTATGGCTGGGGTGTTGAGGGCTGAGCCGGTGTGGATCGAGGTGTTCACCGGGTTGCGGGCGGATCGGTTCGCACGGCTGTTGCGGGCGGTGCGAGAGCGGGGTGGTGAGCATCCGCGGATGGGGCGGCCGTGGCGGCTGCCGCTGGCCGAGCGGGTGCTGCTGGTGGCGGTGTACTACCGGACCAACCTGACCATGCGGCAACTGGCGGTGCTGTTTGGCGTCTGTCCGGCCACCGTGTGCCGGATCATCCAGCAGGTGGGCCCGCTCCTGGCACTGGAGCCGGCGCCCCGCCCCGAGGAGGCGCCGGACCGGCTGTGGATCGTGGACGGCACGCTCATCCCGGTGCGCGACCGCACCGTCGCCGCCTCCAGCCGCAACTACCGCTTCTCCGCGAACGTGCAGGTCGTCATCGATGCCGACACCCGCCTGGTGATCGCCACCGCATCCCCGGTAGCGGGCAACATCGCCGACGCCCATGCCTTTCGGGACACCGGCCTGGCCCAGGTCTGCGCCGGCACCACGGTCCTCGCCGACGGCGCCTACGGGGGCACCGGTCTCGTCATCCCGCATCGCCGCCGCGGCAAACGGCCGCTGCTGCCCATCCAGGAAGCCGACAACGCCGCACACCGCAAGGTCCGGGCCCGCGTCGAGCACACCTTCGCCCGGATGAAGAACTACAAGATCCTCCGCGACTGCCGGCAACGCGGCGACGGCCTCCATCACGCGGTCCAGGCCATCGCCCGCATGCACAACCTCGCCCTGAGCACCTGATCGACAACCCGTGCGGCAGGCACCCCACTGCCCGCCCACGGACTTCTGGAACAGCCTTTAGGCGCGAGAGCAGGGTGACGGCTCCGCACGGGATCTTGGCGGCTTCGGCGAGCCCTGTGCCCCGGGCGATGTCGAGCGGGTAGTAGGTGTCGGTCAGTTCGTTCGGCTGATCGTCGAGAAGGATCACGCGCCGCCGTACGACGACCGTCCCGCCCTCCGGAATCCCGAACAGCCGCGCCACCTCGGCCGGCGCCGACACCTCTCCTGCGTGCACGATCCGCTGGGTTCCCCTGCGCCCTGAGCCGGCGCGTCGGCTCCCCAGGCATCGCTCTGCCCGGTCCCACGCGGAGTCAGATACGGCAGGAAGTACTGCCACATCTGCTGGCGCTCACGACGTCCTCCTAGAGCGCGAGGGGCCGTTCGCCACGATGCGGCTTCAATCGCTGACGTTCGCACCTGTTGGTGTCAAGCGTTGATGTCGGGAACCAGGGTCGCCCTTGGCGAACTCGACTCGGCCCGCTACTGAGCATCCGTCCTGGATCATTGACCACAAGAACTATCGAGCAGGCTCACTGCGGACGACAGCGCTCGCCAGCTCACGAGCAGAGGACGGAACCTGAAGGCCGGGGAAATGACCAGTCCGCAGTCCTCGCTGAAACCACTCTTCGAACTCTTGACTCACCTGCTTGGACGTCAGCAACAGAACCACTGCCATCGAACGAGGCCTACCTCCTTCCAGAGTAGTCACCTTGAACCACCCGGCTACGTCTAGGGCCAGCTTCTCCTTCGGCCAAATCCCACCGCCGTTGGGAACTCGGTGGACGATCCATATTTCATGATCTGCAGGCAGGTCAAGGACTCTGCCGCCGACCTCGATCTCAGCGTCGAAGGTCTCACCCTCGATCGGGCTGGTGAGCCACGCTCGACTCTCTTGCCCCGGCTCAGCAGCGTGAGCTTCTCTGCTGATTCGCCGCCGTTGCGGATAGGACAGCAACCGGGCCAAGACCCGTTGTCCGTGACGAGTGCACGCGACAAAGACGGACACAAGGACGGTACTCAACGCACCGCCCAACGCCGCTAGCAGCAAATTGATCACCTTTACAGGGCGCGCACGGGTGGATTGTCGCTGCACGCCTCCCCCCTTGCCAAGGAGACTAGGCTCCAGCGGCGTCTCGGACAGCTACCTTGCCATTCCGCGCCTTTATGTGGCTCGATGACCGAAACCAAGCCTCCCAACGTGCAACCTCAGCCCCCCTTCTGGGAGCTCTCCGCGCACGCCACTACTCCGCCGGCACTCGCGAACGGCGCCCCCTCCATCCCGGAGTTGGAGCGCCCCCGCCGGAGGCACATCCTTGACAGCCGTGCCGTGATCGCCACTCGTGGGCCCGGCTTATTCATGCCGACGGCGAACTCGACCACTGTGCCATCTGCTGTGTATGTCGTCCGGTGAAGCTCAACTATGGGTTCACCGAGGGAAGTTGTAGGAGTTTCACCTCGTCCGCTGTCGGCACGCGAGCGAACAGCACCTCTTTCATGTGGTCGATCTCGTACCCGGCGTCGTAGAGCACCCGGTATCCGCCGCCACGGCCGGCGGGGCCTGGCGTTGGGTCGACGATGCGGGTTCCTTCGACGTCTTCGGGCCTGTAGTAGCTGGTCAAGGTGTGCGTCGGTTGCGTGCCCTCCTTTACGAGGCGAGCACGTGCATACACCGGTGAGCCAACTGGGACGCCGAGCCCCTCAGCGATCATCGTGTCCGCCGCGACGCGGTCGACGGTCTGCGTCTGCTCGTTCCGGTCGTAGGCACGCCCCGACGCCACCCGATCAGCGATGAACGCGACTTCGTCGCTGTCCCGCCATTTGACCTTGTCGTAGCGGGTGATGCCGAGCCGTTTGAGGGCGGAGCGCGGACGCGCGATCGTGCCGTGGCCTCGTGTCGATGTCACGAGGCCTTCGGTGTGGCCGAGTTCCCAGCTCAGAGGGCCGGCCATCCACCTTGTGCGGGGGTGTCGTCCCTCTCGTCGGACACCGGCAGGCGTGGGCGTCACATCGTGAACTCGTACAGGTCGTAGGCGACCATGGCCAGGCGGCGGGGTCCGCTGGTCCAGCCGAGGGCCGAGCCCAGCGGAGCGGTCACCGCCTGGTGTCCGATCGCTGTCAGTCCGGAGTCGGCCGTGCCCATCCACAGCGCGCCCTCCTCGGTAGAGGCGAACCAGCACGGCCCCTTCCGGTACTCCCCCCAGACGGTGCTGAAGTTGAAGACCTGGGCACGGCTCGGGTCGACTACCAGGTTTGCCCTGTCCCGCAGGACGATGTCCCACTTGGCGCCGCCGATCTTGTAGTACCAGAGGTTGTGGTCCTCGCGTCCGACGGAGCAGGTGGCGACGAGGAGCGAATTCCCCCGGACTCCAAGGTCGTTCACGCCCCGTCGGGCCCGGGGATTGAACACGGTCTGCGACAGGACCCGTCCGGAGGGGATCTCGACGACACACAGGTACCCGTCCTCCGAGCCGGTGACGACCCGGGCCACTGTCCGGGAGTCGGTCACCGCGTCGATGGCGTTGATGTCATGCAGTCCCCACGGATTCACCGGCGCGGGGTTACGGAGATCCACCGACCGCAGGAAGGTCAGCCGAGGACGCTGCGGGGCGTAGGACCACACCGACAGATGGCCGGACGCATGACCCGTCACGAGGCTGCCGCCCGTACCGCCGGAGCGTACGGCGAGGGCACTCGTGGCCACTCCGAGGGCGCGGTCGAACCGAGGGGTCTCCGTCAGCCGCAGATCGGACCAGAGACCGCTTGCCGAAGACCACAGGGCGATCGAGCCGTCGTCGTTCGACGTGACCAGCGACGCACCGGGCAGCGGTGCCACTGTCCGTACGCCTTGGTAGGCGGGGCTGTTCACATTTCTGCGCAGCACGGGTCCGGTCGATCGCGAGACGGTGAACTCGAAGATACTCATCGAACCGTCCCACCGGCCGACGGCGAAATGCCGTGAGTCCAGCCAGGCCAGGGACTGCGCCATGTCGTAGGTGGTGCCGCTCGTCTCGATGGGCAGGGGCGACCGGCTGCTGGACAGCTCCTGCCGTGACCTGATGACGGCAGGCAGCGGTGCGCAGGGGGCCGGAACCGAGACGGAGGCGGCTGGCTCCGCCTCGGGTTCCGGTAGGGCGGTGGCCACGGCCGGCGCCGTAGCCGGGAGGTGCGCCGCCATGAGTCCTGGCATGGCCGCCACTCCCTTGACGACCTGTCGCCTGGCGATCCTCCGTTCGTGCTCGTCCGGAAACGGAGTCATCGTGTGCGCTGTCCCTTCTTGAGGGTCTTGGAAATTGCTTCGACGAAATCGACCAGGCGTGGTCCCCAGCGGGACGACACGTCGTCGTCGATTTCTATTACTTTTCCACTGCGTACGGCTTTGATCGCTTTCCATCCGGAACGCTCCCGGACCGTCTTGAGGTTCTGGCCACAGCACCTGGTATCGGCCAGGAAGATCAGGTCCGGGTCGGCGGAGATGATTTGGCGGGGCGTCAGCTTCGGATATCCCGATCCTTCGACGTCGTACGGATCGGCGATGTCCTGGATGCCGAATTCTGCGTAGACGGAACCGATGAAGGTGTGGGACGTCGCGGAGTAGTAGCTGTTGTCGATCTCGTGGTAGTACCGGGTGTCCCGTGGCGGTGAGGGTGTCGACCTCACCAGATTTCCAATCTTCTTCCGCATGTGGTCGGCGATGTCGTTTGCCTGTGTGGTGTGGTGTGTCAGTTCGCCGATTTTCTCGATCGAGGTGTATGCGCCGGTGAGGTCGCTCGGGGTTCGTTCGAGGTAGACCTTCACTTTCCGGTCGCGGAGTTCCGAGATGATCCCCTTTCCGCCGTCCGATCCCGTGTAGTCCGCCAGGATCACGAGACTTGGCTTGTACCGCATGATCTCGCCGATGTCGGGATTGATCGCGTGGATCTTGTCGACACTCTTCTGGCGTGCCTGTGGCGGGTAGTCGGAGAGGCCGTCGACGGCCACGACGTCGTCGTCGGCGCCCACGGCGTACAGGATCTCCGTGGCCGTGGGCGACAAGGACACGATGCGCATGTGCTCGGACGGCTTGTCGTCGCAGCCGGTGAGCAGTCCGGCCAGCAGGAGCACGGAGGCCAGTGCCGACCGCAGGGAGGTGGAGTTTGCCATGTGATTCCCCGTCACCTTTTCTCGGGAGATGGGCGAGTTTCCCTGACGCCACCTTCGGCCGACCACGAGAAGCCGTTCGGCAGCCGGGTGTCCGCGTCGATCTTCTTGGCGGAGCGCAATTGCTGGAGCGTCAGTCCCTTGGCGTCGCTGAGGTCCGCGCCGGTCAGATCTGACTGATTGAGATTCGCGCCGTCGAACGAGGCGCCGTTCAGCTGTGCGCCGGACAGCCGAGCGCCGTTGAGATCGGTGCGTCGCAGGTCCGCGCGAACCGCTGTCACGCGGCTCAGGTTGGCTCCGCCCAGATCGGCCCGGAACAGTTTCGCGTGCGTGAGGCGGGCGTTCATCAGCTTCGCGCCGCCGAGCTTGGCTCGCGACAGATCCGCCAGGCCGAGTCTGGCCTCGGAGAGGTCGGAGCCGATGAGATCGGATCCGGTCAGAACGGATCTCACCATTTTCGCGCCGGACAGGTTCGCGGAATTGAGCCGTGCCCCGGTGAGATCGGCGCTGTCGAGATTCGCTTCGCTGAAGCTGGCCTTGCTGAACGTGCCGTATGCCAGCCTGGAACCGCTGAAGTCAGCGCCTTCGAAATGCGCGAAGTCCAGATCGGCTCCGGTCAGGTCGCGCCGGCTGAGGTCGACCGAATCGGCCGGGAGCCGTTGCGGGCGTTTCTCGATCGCCGTGAGTGCCGCTGCCACATCCACCCTTGGGCGGGTGCTGCTCGTTTCCGTCCCCTGTCCGAGAGGGGTCCGCAGCTGGTGGACGTCCGGTGCCTCCTGTCGTACGAAGGCGCAGAGGAGGTCCAGCACCACCGACCGGTACCGCCTGGAGACATCGGGCGACATGGTGGCGGACGCGATCGCGATGCGTTCCAGGGAGTGGATACCGCCCAGTCGTTCCAGGACGGAATGCGAATCGAGTTGGGCGACGGCTGCGCTGTAGTGCTCGGCGAGTCCGCTCTCGGTGTCCTGCACGTTCTGCTGGTAGGTCTCCTGGTGGCTGATCCTGGAGTCCTGGGCGCTCTCCAGGATCGCCTGGTACGAGATGTAGGTGGTGGCCAGGGCGATCAGCAGGGTGACGACCTGCTGGACCATGTCCCAGCGGGCCGGGCCCTGCTGTCCCGTCTGCGGGGACCGGCCGCGTCGGCGCAACGATCGCAGTCGGCGTCTCAGTTGCGCTGTCCGACGGGACACACGGTTGGTCCGGCGTACGCTTCCCCTGCGCCTGGTAGTACCGCGCGGTGTCCTTGTCCGCGCGGGGTTCCTGCGGCGACGCCTCGGCATGCGTCCCCCTTCCCCCCTGGATGACTGCTCCGATAAGCGGTCATTCCATGCCTAAGATAGGCAAATCTGATATGTCACCAAGTAGCGCTGAAACTACCCTTCGGAACGTCGCCTAAAGTCCGTCTCGGGGGGCGTGCGGATGCATCCGCAGGGAGCACTCGCGCCCGACGCGCCGTTCGACTTCGCCTCTCGTACGCTTCCTGCACCAAGATGCACGCCTCGACGGAAGGAGCCGCCCATGTCCGGTTGGAACGAGAAGGCCGTGCCCGATCAGCGGGGCCGGGTCGCCGTCGTCACCGGGGCCAACAGCGGGATCGGGTACGTCACCGCGCGGGAGTTGGCGCGTAAGGGGGCCCGGGTCGTGCTCGCCTGTCGGAGCGAGGTGCGGGGGAGTGAGGCCGCCGATCGGATCGTCGCCGAAGTGCCGGGCGCCGAGGCGCAGTTCGGGCGGCTGGACCTCGGGGACCTGGGCTCCGTACGGGAGTTCGCGGCCGCGTTCCCGTACGAGCGGCTCGATCTGCTCGTCAACAACGCCGGGGTCATGGCGATGCCGTACGGCACGACGGTGGACGGGTTCGAGACGCACTTCGGGGTCAACCACCTCGGGCACTTCGCGCTCACCGGGCTGCTGCTGCCCGCGCTGCTCGACGCGCCGGACGCCCGGATCGTCACCGTCTCCAGCTTCATGCACGCGGTCGCCAACATCGACATCGACGACCTCAACAGCGAGCGGCGGTACGGTCGTTGGACCGCCTATTCCCGCTCCAAGACCGCCAATCTGCTCTTCACGCACGAGCTGTCCCGGCGGCTCGCGGCGGGTGGTTCGGGGGTGGTCGCCGCGGCCTCTCATCCCGGGTACGCCGCCACCAACCTTCAGACCGCCGGGCCGCAGGCGGAAGGACGCAGGGGTGCGGAACGGGTCATGGAACTCGGCAATCGCGTCTTCGCCCAGTCTGCGGAGGCCGGCGCGCTGCCCTCCCTCTACGCGGCGACCGCGCCCGATGTCCGTCCTGATTCCTTCCACGGTCCGCGACTCGCGATGTGGCGCGGGGCTCCGGCCCGCTCCTGGCGGGCGCCGTGGACCCTCAACGACGCGATGGGGCAACGTCTTTGGGCCGCCTCGGAGGAACTGACAGGGGTCGTCTACGACCAACTCAAGCCGTAGGGACGGCTTCTCACGCCGTCGCTCCGCTGTCCACCACCAGGTCCGTGCCCACCACCGATGCCGCGTCGTCCGAGGCCAAGTAGAGGACCGCGGCGGCTACTTCGGCCGTGGCGGAGATGCGGCCGAGGGGGAGTGCGGCCCGTACGCGTTCGGCGCGGTCGGTCTCCGTCTCGCCGGGGCGCAGGGACATGGGGGTGTCGGTGGCGCCGGGGCTGACCACGTTGATACGGACGCCCTCGCGGATGTGGTCCACGGCGGCACCCCTGCTGAGCGCGGCGACCGCGGCCTTGGACGCGGCGTAGGCGGCGGCTCCGGGGCTGCTCGTGTGCACGCCGAAAACGGACGCCACATTGACGATCGCGCCGCCGGACGGCTGGGCCCGCATCTGCGCGATCTCGGCACGCAGGGCCAGGAACACCCCGGTCACGTTGATGTCGAGCTGGGTGCGCCAGTCCTCCTCGGCGAGGTCGGCGAGGGGGCGCCCGCCCCGGAAGACGCCCGCGTTGTTGACGGCCACGTCGAGCGAGCCGTACCGGTCGACGGCCGCCCGCACCAGCGCGTCCGCGTCGGCGGCCTGCGACACGTCCGCGCTCACGGCCAGGGCTTTCCCGCCCTTGGCCTCGATCAGGGCGACGGTCTCGTCGAGCGGTTCGCGGCGGCGCCCGGCGATGACGACATGCGCCCCCTCCGCCGCGAACGCGAGGGCGATCGCCCGCCCGATGCCGGACCCGGCCCCGGTGACGAGGGCGGTCCTGCCGGAGAAGCGGTTGCCGGAGTGGTTGCTCATGAACGGGCCTCTTTCTAGAACGATCGGTTCAGTATGGGGACATCAAAAGGCGCCCTGCGTCACCCGGGGTCTCAGTCCAGCAGTGCCAGCGCCTGCTCCGCCGCGTCCCGCACCCGCGCCGGGTCCCCGGACGCCCGGCCGACCACCCGCAGCCCCTGCATCAGCACCAGCAGCAGGCGCGCGAGGGCCAGCGGATCGCGGTCGGCGGGCAGCTCGCCCTGTGCCTGGGCCCGCGCCAACGCCGAGTGCAGCACGGCCTCCAGCTGGTCCCAGTTGCGCTCGACGAGGCGGGTCGCCGCCGTGTCGTACGGGGCGAGTTCGGCCGCCGTGTTGGTCACCAGGCAGCCCAGCGCCCGCAGTTGCTCGTTCGCCGCCTCGGCCGCGTAGCGTCGTACGACCGCGCGTACGGGCGGCAGGGCGGGGCCCGGCTGGGACAACTCCCGCACCATCGGCGTGAGTCCGGCGCGGTCGTAGCTCTCCAGCGCCTTCAGGTACAGCTCGTGCTTGTTGCCGAAGGTCGCGTAGATGCTGGCCCGTCCGATGCCGAGGTGCTCGACGAGATCGGACATCGACGTCGCCTCGTAGCCGCGCCGCCAGAACAGCTCCAGGGCTGCCCGCAGCGCGGCCTCGGGGTCGAACTCCTTGGTCCTGGCCATGCCCGGCAGCCTAGGTTTTTCTGGAACGGTCAGTCAAGTGACCGCTGTCAGAGCAATCGCTGTTGAAGCAACCGCTGCTACGCGCTGCGCACCTCGTACGTCTCCACCCGCACCGACGCGTCGTCCAGGCACTCCCCGGAGACCAGGTCGAAGCGCTGCTTGAGCAGGGGCGAGGCGACGAACGGGCGGCCCTGGTGGGTGCCGGTCAGACCGCGGGAGAGGACGGCCGCGCCGTTGAAGGGGTCGCGGTTGTCGATGCCGTAGAGGGTGCCGTTGCGGTCGCGGAACAGGGCGACCTGGCGGCCGTCGGGCAGCAGGGCCGCCACTCCGCGGCCGGGGGTGAGCCGGTTGAGGTCGCAGACCGTGAACCAGCCGTCGGTGAGCTGGAGTTGGACCTTGAGGTCGGTCGTCTCGGGAGCCAGGGTCATCGCTGGGCGCTTCCTTCCAGGACGTCTGCGGTCTGCTGGGGCCGCATGCCGATGGTGAGCAACGGCAGGTCGGGCTTGATCTGGTCGCGCTCGGGGACGAAGCCGACGACCGGGTCCGGGGTGTCCGGCGCGTTCACGAAGGACACGAACCGGTCCAGCTTCTCGGGGTCGTTGATGGTCTCGGCCCACTCGTCGCGGTACCCGGCGACATGCGCGGCCATCAGCGACTCCAGCTCCTCGCAGATGCCGAGCGAGTCCTCGACGACCACCTCGCGGATGTGGTCCAGGCCGCCCGGGACGCGCTCCAGCCACACGCTCGTGCGCTCCAGGCGGTCCGCCGTACGGATGTAGAACATCAGGAACCGGTCGATCAGGCGCACCAGTTCGGCGTCGGACAGATCCTGGGCGAGGAGGTCCGCGTGGCGCGGGGTGGCGCCGCCGTTGCCGCCGACGTACAGGTTCCAGCCGTTGGCGGTGGCGATGATGCCGAAGTCCTTCGACTGGGCCTCGGCGCACTCGCGGGCGCAGCCGGAGACCGCCGACTTGAGCTTGTGCGGGGAGCGCAGGCCCCGGTAGCGCAGCTCCAGGTCGATCGCCATCCGCACCGAGTCCTGGACGCCGTAGCGGCACCAGGTCTGGCCGACGCAGGACTTCACCGTGCGTAGCGCCTTGCCGTAGGCGTGGCCGGACTCGAAGCCCGCGTCCACCAACCTCGCCCAGATCAGCGGGAGTTGCTCCACCCGCGCGCCGAAGAGGTCGATGCGCTGGCCGCCGGTGATCTTCGTGTAGAGGCCGAAGTCGCGGGCCACCTCGCCGATCACGATGAGCTTCTCCGGGGTGATCTCGCCGCCGGGGATGCGCGGCACGATCGAATAGGAGCCGTTCTTCTGGAGGTTGGCGAGGAAGTGGTCGTTGCTGTCCTGGAGGGCCGCCTGCTCGCCGTCCAGGACATAGCCGCTCGCGCCGATCGTCGGGGCGAGGGACGCGATGATCGAGGCGACCGTCGGCTTGCAGATCTCGCAGCCGTCGCCGCCCCGGGCGCCCTCACGGCCGTAGCGGTCCAGCAGATCCTGGTAGGAGTTGATGCGCAGCGCGAGGGCGATCTCGTACAGCTCCTCGCGGGTCTGGGCGAAGCAGCCGCACAGGCCCTTGTCGACCTCGACGCCGCTGGCCTCCAGCTCGGCGGTGACCAGCTGGCCGAGCACCTTGACGCAACTCCCGCAGCCGGTACCGGCCTTGGTGCACTTCTTCACCTCGGGCACGCTCGTGCAGGAGTGCTCGGTGACCGCGCCGCGGATCGCGCCCTTGGTGACGTTGTGGCAGGAGCAGATCACCGCCTCGTCGGGGAGCGCCGAGGGGCCGAGCTGGACGGCGCCTCCGGAACCGGCCGGCAGCACCAACTGCTCGGGGGAGACGGGCGGTACGGACCCCGTGAACGCGCGCAGCGTGCCGTAGGCCTCCGCGTCGCCGACCAGGATGCCGCCCAGCAGCTCGCCGCCCCGGCCGATGACCAGCTTCTTGTACGTCCCGGCCCGCGCGTCGGAGTAGACGACGTCGAGGCAGTCCGCGGTGGCGCCGTGCGCGTCGCCGAAGGACGCCACGTCCACGCCGAGGAGCTTCAGCTTGGTGGACAAGTCGGCGCCGGTGAAGGCCGATTCGTCCTGCGCGATGGTCGCCGCGACCGTCTCCGCCTGCTCGTAGCCGGGCGCCACCAGGCCGTAGACCCGGCCGTCCGCCGCCAGCGCGCACTCGCCGATCGCGAAGACGTGCGGGTCGGTGACCGTACGGCACTGCTCGTCGACCGTGATGCCGCCGCGCTCGCCCACCGACAGGCCGGATTCCCGGGCGAGTTGGTCGCGGGGACGGACCCCGGCGCTGAACACCACCATGTCCGTGGCGAGTTCGGAACCGTCCGACAGCTTCATGCCGGTGACGGCGCCGTCCGCGTCGGCCAGGATCTCCTGCGTACCGGTGCCCGTGTGGACCGTAAGGCCCATGTCCTCGATGGTGCGCAGCAGGGCCGCGCCGCCGCCTTCGTCGACCTGCACCGGCATCAGCCGGGGCGCGAACTCCACGATGTGCGTGGCCAGTCCGAGCCCCTTGAGCGCACCGGCGGCCTCCAGGCCGAGCAGTCCGCCGCCGACCACGGCACCGGTCGTGGCCCGCGACTTCGCGTACGCCTCGATCGCGAGCAGGTCCTCGATCGTGCGGTAGACGAAGCAGCCGTCGGAGTCCTTGCCCGGGACGGGAGGCACGAACGGATACGAGCCGGTGGCGAGGACGAGGGCGTCGTACTCAACTGTCAGTCCGGAGCGCGCCGTTACCGTCTTCGCCGCCCGGTCGATCGTCTCGGCCGGGTCGCCGACGTACAGCTCGATGCCGTGGTCCTTGATGAACTCCGCGTCCGTGAGCGACAGTTCCTCGGGGGTGCGGCCCGAGAAGTACGAGGTGAGCTGGACGCGGTCGTAGGCCGGGCGCGGCTCCTCGCACAGCACGACCACGCGGTGTGTCGCGGTCAGGCCGCGCTCGGCGAGCGCTTCGAGGAAGCGCTGACCGACCATGCCGTGGCCGACGAGCACGATGGTGGGCACCACACGCGGATTCGAGGTCATGTCCAGGAGCCTGCGACTTCGGTGTTACCCGACCGCATCACATCTGTTTCCCGTGAGGAACGCTGCCCTCAGCGGGAGCGCGCGGGGGGTGTGAGGGTTCCGGGCGCGCGCCGGGGGTGGGGTGTGAGCACGGGCCGGTCCGTGCCGGTTCGGTTAACCGAACCCCGTACTTCCGTGCAGGCACCATCGTGTACGGCGGGCGGCGGCGGAAACCTGGAGACATCGGTTTTCCGCAGTTCACGGCCGGGAGGAAGCACCATGGGCAGCGTTCGAGATGTGCAGGTCCACGACACCGGGGCGGTGCGGATGTGGCGGCTCGCCCGCGAGCCCTTCACCGCCGCCACCTGGCGCCGCACCGCCTACGCCGTACTCGCGCTCCCCGTGGGCCTGGCGTGCGTCCCGCTCTCCCTGCTCGGCGCCCCCACGGCCCGCTGGCAGCGAGGCCTGGTCCGCCGCTTCCTGCATACGGAGATCCCGGGCACCGCACGCCGCGGCGGCCTGCGCCACGCCCTCCTCGCCACCCCCCTCAACCTCCTCACCCTCTTCATCACGGTCTACGGCTGGGCGATCGTCCCCATGAACCTCGGCTGGCCGCTGCGCGCGGGCGACGACTACTCCAGTGCCTGGGGCGGTCCGACCTTCGCCGGCGCCTGGGCCTTCCACGCCGTCCTCGGCGGTATCGGCTTTCTGCTGCTGATGCCGTGGGTGGTGCGGGGCCTCACCGCCGTGCAGGTCCGTGTCGCCCGGTCGCTCCTCTCCTAGGTTGATCCCATGCCGAGCCTCCGCTCCCGCCTCCGTACCCGCGCTGTCGCCACCTTCGGCCGCCGCGCGCTGGCCGCCGTCCTCTACGGCGTGATCGCCCTCCCGCTCGCTCTGGCCGGCTTACTCCTCACCCTTGTCGGGCTGGCGTTCGGCGGGGCGCTGTCGGTGACCACGCTCGGGCTGTGGCTGCTGGCCGTCACCGTGCGGGGCGCGCTGGCGCTGGGCGCGCTGCAGCGGGGGCTCGCTCGGCGGCTGCTCGGACTGGAGATCGAACCGCCGGGCGCACCCGGCGGCAGCGGGCTCCTCGGCTGGCGGCGGGGCGTCCTGCTCGACCGGGCGGGCTGGCGGGCCGTCGGCTGCGCGCTGCTCACACCGTTCACGGCCGTCTTCGCGTACGCGGCCGTCGTCATCGGATACGTCTACGGCGTCCTGCTCACCCTGCACCCGCTGCTCAAGCGCTGGAACTACAACACCGTGCACAGCGGCACCGACGGCTCCGCACGCCATGTGTCACTGGAGTTCTTCGGCTTCCAACTCGACTCCTGGCCACGGTGGTTGATCCCGTTCGCGGCCGGACTGCTGCTGCTGGCCCTCGCCCCCGTACTCCTCCGCTACGCCCTCGGGCCGCAGCGCGCCCTGCTGACCGTGCTGCTCGGCCCCGACGCCGCGACCCGCCGGATCCGCACCCTGGAGGAGACCCGCGCCCAGGCCGTCGACGACGCCGCCATCACCCTCCGCCGTATCGAACGCGATCTGCACGACGGCACCCAGGCCCGGCTGGTCTCCCTCGCCATGCAGCTGACCATGATCCGCGAACTGGTCACCACCGAGGCCGCACCCGACCGCGTCCTCGCCGTCGTCGACACCGCCCGGGGCAACGCCACCCAGGCCATCACCGACCTGCGCCACCTCGTCAAGGGCATCCATCCGCCCGTACTCGACGAAGGTCTGCACGCCGCGCTCACCACCCTCGCCGCCGACAGCGCGCTCCCCGTCACCCTCACCACCGACATCGGCACCCGCCCCACCCCGGCCGTCGAGACCATTGCCTACTTCTGCGCCGCCGAGCTTCTCGCCAACGCGACGAAACACGCCCGGGCCACGGCCGCCGCCGTCGACGTCACCGCCCGCGACGGAGTCCTGCGGCTGAGGGTCACCGACGACGGACAGGGCGGCGCGACGATCGGCGCGGGCTCCGGACTCACCGGCCTCCTCGCCCGGGTCCGTACCGTCGACGGCACACTGACCTGCGACAGCCCGCGCGGAGGCCCTACGGTGGTCACGGTCGACATCCCCCAGATCTGAACCCGGATGTGAACCCGGATGTGAACCCGGATATGAACGGAGTGGCATGCGCGTCGTCATCGCCGAGGACTCGGCCCTCCTGCGCGACGGCCTGGTCCAGCTGCTCCAGCTGCGGGGCGTGGAGGTGGCCGCGGCGGTCGGCGACGCCGAGGCCCTGCTGACCGCGGTCGCGGCCCACGCCCCGGACGTCGCCGTCGTCGACATCCGCCTCCCGCCCACCCAGACCGACGAGGGCGTACGGGCGGCCGTACGACTGCGCGAGCAGCACCCGGCGACCGGCGTGCTGCTGTTCTCGCAGTACGTCGAGACGACCCACGCGGCCCAACTCCTCGGCAACCCGGCCGGGTTCGGGTATCTCCTCAAGGAACGGGTCGTGGACATCGGCGAGTTCGTCGGCGCCCTGGAACGCGTCGCCGCCGGCGGCACCGCGCTCGACCCCGAGGTCGTCGCCCAACTCTTCGGCGCCGCCCGCCGATCCACCGCCCTCGACACCCTCACCCCACGCGAACGCGAGGTTCTCGCCCTGATGGCGGAAGGCCGCACCAACCACGCGATCGCCACCGCGTTCACCGTCTCCGAGCGCGCGGTCGAGAAGCATGTCGCCAACATCTTCACCAAGCTCGACCTGCCACCGTCGGACACGGGGAACCGACGGGTGCTCGCGGTCCTGAGGTATCTCGAAGACGGGCGCTGAGGCCCGGCGTCCCAGTGGCTCGGCCCACCGACCTACTCGCCCGGCGGAACCCGAACGAAGCCCTCGGTCCAGGTGTCCTCGTCGAGCTCGTAGGCGTCGAAGTGGAAGCACTCGGGTTCATCACGGAAGCCCGGTAGCAGTCGAGCCTGACGCAGACGTTCCTCGACCCTTTCCGGGGTCGAGTAGATGCCGAGCAGCTTCACGTCGTCGCCGTCCGCCTCGTCGCAGTACACACCGCTCTCGTCGACGTGCACGGTCGAGCCGTCGGCGCCGGCCTCGTTCTGGTGGCCGACGTGCCACAGCGGATAGACGATCACGGCGCGACGCTATCAGCGCGCCGGTTCGCGGGACCTGCGGTGTCCGGCCCCCCCGCCGCGCACACCCCGTGATCCAGATCACGCGGTGCGGGTGCATCGCGGAGGGCGGCCCACCGCCTTTTACACGGTGTAGGCAACCAGTGGGAGCAGAGACAGTGCGCATCGAGCAGGGTCAGGCGGGTGAGTTCGAGGAGTTCGTGGCGGCCCGCTGGTCGGTACTCCTCCATCTCGCGCGTCTGCTTGTCGGCGGTGACCGGCATCGGGCCGAGGATCTGGCGCAGGAGTCCTTGGTCAAGCTCTGGTTCGTCTGGCCGAAGGTCTCCCAGGACGCGCCGGAGGCATACGTCCGCAAGGTGATGGTCCGCGCGGCGGCGCGCTCGGGCCGGCGGCGCTGGTGGGGTGAACGCCCCGTCGAGCGGCTGCCCGAGGGGGCGACGACCGGGGACGTGTCCGTCGACGTGGCGGAGCGGTCCCGGCTGGAGGACGCGCTCGCCCAGCTCTCGCCGAACCAGCGCGCGGCCGTCGTGCTGCGCTACTACCAGGATCTGCCCGAGGGCCAGGTCGCGGAGGCGCTCGGATGCCCGGTGGGCACCGCGCGCTCCCACGCCTCCCGTGGTGTGGCGCGGCTGCGGCAGATCCTGACCGACGCCATCGAGCCGACGTGGTGAAGGAGGACCCCATGGATCAAATGGATCCGTTCGAACGGCAGTTGGCGCGGATGATGCGCGACGCGCACGAGCCCGCCCCCTTCGCGCCGCGACACCGCGAACGTCTCCACGAAGGAGTACGTGCCCGTCGCCGGACCAGGATGGTGCGCAGGACCGCCGGTTCCGCCCTGGCGGTCGTCGGCATCGGCATCGGGCTGCTCCTGCTGCCCGCCGGTCCGACCAAGGTCCAGCCCGCCGAGCCCCACCCGAGGCCCGCGACGAGTCCCACGTCCACCGGCTCGGCCCCGACACCGGGGGAGACCCCGACCGCTCCGCCCACCTCGTCCGCCACGACATCCCTGGCCGACCCCGGCAGCACGCCCTCGGACACTCCCACGGCACCCGCCACGACCGGGAGTTCGGCCACGGCCACGTCAACCACCGGCGGGAACACGGGCGTCACGACACCGCCCGCCACCTCCTCCACTCCTTCGGAGACGGCGACCGCGCACAACCAGAGCCAGGACGAACCGTCGTCCATCACCACGGAACTCACCGTCTCAGCAGCCTCCGGTTCCTGAACCCACCCCCGCCACCCCTGTCTTCAGCATGCCCGGAACCAGTGCACAGAAAGGGCAAAACGTGACGAATGACAAGTCACTCAGGCCGACGGACGTGATCGACCGGCTACCGCGACGCACACCGGTACCGACCCATCACCCCGGCCCCGTCCTGGACGTCGTCGTCCCGGTGTTCAACGAGGAGACGGACCTGGAGCCGAACGTACGGCGCCTCCACGCCCACCTCTCCGAGGCGTTCCCGTACCCGTTCCGGATCACCGTCGCCGACAACGCCAGCACCGACCGCACCCCGCGGATCGCCGCCCGCCTGGCCGCCGAACTGCCCGGAACCGAGTGGCTACGGCTGCCCGAGAAAGGCCGGGGCCGGGCACTGCGCGCCGCCTGGTCGCAGTCGCCCGCGCCGGTGCTCGCGTACGTGGACGTCGACCTCTCCACCGAACTGGCCGCACTGCTGCCCCTCGTCGCCCCGCTGATCTCCGGCCACTCCGACCTGGCCATCGGCACGCGCCTCGCCCCGGCCTCCCGGGTCGTACGCGGCCCCAAACGCGAGGTCACCTCCCGCTGCTACAACGCCCTGCTCCGCTCCACCCTCGCCGTCGGCTTCTCCGACGCGCAGTGCGGATTCAAGGCCGTACGACGCGATGTCGCCGACGTGCTGCTGCCCCTGGTCGAGGACACCGGATGGTTCTTCGACACCGAACTCCTGGTGATAGCCGAGCGCGCCGGCCTCCGGATTCACGAGGTACCGGTCGACTGGGTCGACGACCCGGACAGCCGGGTCGACATCCTCGCCACCGCGCTCGCCGACCTACGCGGAATAGCCAGAATCGGCGGAGCACTGGCCCGCGGCAGACTGTCACCGGCCGCACTACGACTCGACGCGGCCGCCGACGTCGCCGACGCGCCGACTGAACCGACCACCCAGCTCCTGCGGGCACAGGCGGGACAGACTGCCCAGCTCACGGGGGCGCAGGCGGGACCGGGCGTGCAGCCTGCGCGTGCGCAGGTCGGGCAGGGTGCCCAGCTCGCGGGGGTGGAGGTGGGGCAGGCCGCTCAGTTCACGGGGGCGCAGCCTGGCGCGGGCGTGCAGCCTGCGCGGGCGCAGGTCGGGCAGGGTGCCCAGCTCGCGAGGGTGGAGGTGGGGCAGGCTGCCCAGCTCACGGGGGCGCAGCCTGGGCAGACTGTTCAGCTCACGCAGGTGCAGGCGGGACAGGCCGCCCAGTTCCCGCACGCGCAGGCCGGACCGGGTGTGCAGCTCACGCGCGCGCAGGCCGGAGAGACTGTCCAGTCCTCGCAGGCGCCGACTGAACCGGCTGCTCGGCCCACGCGGGCGCAGCCCGGACCGGGTGTGCAACTCACGCACGCGCAAGCCGGAGAGACTGCCCAGCCCTCGCAGACGTCGACTGAACCGGGCGTGCAGCTCACGCGCGCGCAGCCTGGACAGATTGCCCAGCCCACGCGGGCGCAGGCGGGGCAGGCCGCTCAGCTCACGGCGGCGCAGCCCGGACCAGTCGTACAGCTCGCGGGGGCGCAGCCCGGACCGGGCGTGCAGTCCACGCGCGCGGAGGCCGGACAGACTGCCCAGCCCACGCAGGCGCCGACTGAACCGGCCGCCCAACTCACGCAGGCGCACCCCGAACCGACCACCCATCCCACACACGCGGAGCCCGGACACGCTCCCCGCCTCACGCACGCGCAGCCCGGACCAGCCACCCAGTCCACGCACCCGCAGGCGGGACAGCCTGCCCGACTCACGCACGCGGAGCCCGGACACGTTCCCCGGCTCACGCACGCGGAGCCCGGACACGCTCCCCGCCTCGCGCACGCGCAGCCCGGACCGGCCGCCCCCGTCTCACGGGCGCCCGCCGGCCCGGCCGCCCTCATCTCACGGGCACCGGCCGGCCCCGCCGCCCAACTCGCCCGCTTCGCCGCCATCGGCGTGACGAGCACCCTCGGCCACCTCCTGCTCTACGCGGCCCTGAGCCCGGCACTCGGTGCCCAGGCCGCCAACGCGCTCGCGCTCCTGCTCTGCGCCCTCGCCAACACGGCCGCGAACCGACGCCTCACCTTCGGACACCGCGGACGCGGCGGCGCGCTGCGCCACCACGGCAAGGGCCTCGTGGTCTTCCTGATCGGCCTGGTGCTCACCAGCGGCTCCCTCGCCGCCCTGCACCACGCGGCACCCTCGGCCTCCCACGCCACCGATCTCGCCGTACTCCTGGCCGCCAACCTGACCGCGACCGTGCTGCGGTTCCTCCTCCTGCGGGCGTGGGTGTTCCGCGCATGAACGAGACCATCACCCCAGTCCGCGGCTGGAACGCGAGACTGACGGAGGAGCGGCCCGCCCCCGCGGACGGCGAGTGGCAGCGACTGCGCCGGACCATCAAACGCCACACCCCCGTACTCGCCTTCTACGGCGCCCTGAAGCTCATCGGCTTCGTCTCCTTCATGTGGCTGCTGGACTCCGCCGGGAACTACCGCACCAGGAACCCGCGCTTCGGCGGCGGCGCCCACCCCTGGGACGTACTGGCCACCTGGGACGGCTGGTGGTACCAGCAGATAGCCGTCCACGGCTACCACCCCGAGCTGGTCCGCATCCCCGGCGCCACCGGCATGATCACCCTCGAAGGGAATTCGGCGGCCTTCTTCCCGCTGTACCCGGCGCTGATCCGCCTCACCTCCGAACTCACCGGTCTCGGTTCCTACGGCGCCGGCCTGCTGGTCTCCGTGCTCGCCTCCTTCGCCGCCGCCCTCGGGATATACGCCGTCGCCGCACAACTCCTCGACAGCCGGGCCGGGTTGGCCGCGGCGGGACTCTGGGCCGTATGGCCCGGCTCCGGCGTCGAGTGGGCGGTCTACTCCGACTCCCTCTTCGTCGCGCTGGCCGCCTGGGCCTGCCACGCCGTCCTCACCCGCCGTTGGCTCACCGCCGGCCTCCTCACCTGCGCCGCCGGACTCAACCGCCCCACGGCGGCGGCACTGATCGCCGCGGTCGCCGTAGCGGCCCTGTTCGCGCTGCGCGACCGCCGCGACGGCATCGTCCGCCCCCTGGCCGCGATGGCCATGGCACCACTCGGCCTGCTCGCCTATCTCGGCTGGGTGGGCCACCGAATGGGCGACTACGGCGGCTACTTCAAGCTCCAGTCCGGTGCCTGGGCCCACAAGTGGGACTACGGCAAGCAGACCCTCGACGTCCTCACGTCCATTCCGGTCGGTAAGACCAGCTACCTCTTCGCCTGGCCCTTCGCGGACCTGATCAGCGCCTGCGTGGTCCTGCTCGGCTTCGCCCTGCTCCCGCTGCTGCTCCGGCTGCGCCCGCCCGCCGTACTGATCGTCTACACCGTCCTCACCGTCGCGCTCGTCCTGGGCAGCCAGCAGATCTTCAGCAACGTCTCCCGCTATCTGCTCCCGCTCTTCCCCCTCTTCCTCCCGCTCGCCGCCGCACTGCGCCGCCTCAGCCTCGCCCACCTGTTCACGCTGCTCGGGATCGCGGCCCTGGCCTCGGGCTCGTACGCGGGCTACGCCCTCTTCGAACTCGGCGTCCCATAAACGGTGTTGACGCCTAGCGACTGCCCGTCAGATGCGCGAACACGACGACGTTCCCCTGATAACCCGTCGACCGCGAGTAACCGCCCCCGCACGTGATCACCCGCAACTCGGGCCGCCCGGCGGCGCCGTAGACCTTCTGATCGGGGAAGCGGCTGGCCTGATACACCTCGACCGCGTCCACCGTGAACAGCGCCACGGTGCCGTCCAGCCGGTCCAGTTCGATGGTGTTGCCCTTCTTCAGGGCGCCGAGGTCGTAGAAGACGGCGGGCCCGTCGGCGTTGTCGACATGGCCCGCGACGATCGACGTCCCGGTCTCACCGGGGGTGGTGCCGGACTCGTACCAGCCGGCGAGGTTCTTCTTCGCGGCCGGGGGCACGTCCAGGCTCCCGTTGCTCGTCAGTTTGAGGCCCATCAGCGGGGCGTCCACATGGATGGCCGGGATCCGGATGCGGTCCGGCGGCGACGGCGGCAGCGCACGGGCCGCGGCGCGTTCGACGGCCGGGTCGGGCCGGGCCTCGGCGGCGGACGGCTGCGGCGGCGCGTTCGACTCGCCGCCACCGGTCAGCAGCCACGCGCCCGTGCACAGGGCGCCCACGGTGACGGCCCCTATCGCGGTATTGCCGAATCTACGACGACACATATGACGACATCTACGACGACGCATCACTCACCCCTCTCCAGTGACCAGGGCCTGCCCCGCGCCCCCCTCCGGGCCACGAGGGGCGTCGGACCCGGAGGGGGAGGGGACTTGCGGTACCGGCGGACGGACAGCGGAGGGTGTCCGTCAGATCCCGTCGCCTCTCGCCCGGCGATGCAGGAGCCAGGTACCGCCCGCGGCGGCGACGGCGAGAGCCGCCACACCGGCCGCGGTCTGCACGGGGTCGGGGCCCAGAGCGCCACCGACCCCCGTCTTCACACTGCCGCGCGGCTGCACCTGCTGCCGCGTCGAGGCCAGCGTCACCATCAGATCGCCGGAGACCTCCCGGCCGTCCGTGCACTTCGCGACGATCTCGTACGTCCCCGGCTGCGCGCTCGGCGGCACCTTGAACTGCCCGATCGCGTCGCCCTCGTGCGTGCTCGGCGCCAGCGTGAACGTGCCGGCGCCCACCGCGCTGGCGTCACCGGCCGCCGTACCGCCGTCGCCGCACGCGGCCGTGTTCACCGTGACGTCGCCGCCCGGCACGGCGCTCGACGGGAACACCTCCAGGCTGCCGGTCTCGCCGCCGTACGCCGGTGCGGTCGCGAGACCCGCGGCGGCGACGGCGAGCGCGGTACCGGTCAACAGACGGGCCGTACGACGCATCGGTGCTCCTCCGAGCTGTGGTTGGCTGCCCTTCCGAGGTAAGTGGCACCGGGCCGAGCCCGCTTCCTGAGCGCGCGTCAGAAGTGTGGTGAATGGGTGTCAGGCGACCGCTCGTACGTTCCACCCCACCGCTGTTTCAGCAGGTCATAGGGGTACGGCGACCCGGTCCCGAAGGAGTACCCGAAGAGCGCACGCCGAGCGTGTGAACGGGTGACGGCCGGTCAGACCCGGGACTTGACCTCAAGAATGGTTGAGGTACCAGGCTGCCCGACATGGACACCGAGACCGCTCCTCTGACCCTGACCGTCGTCATCGGCAGCAACCGCCACGGCCGCTTCGGCCCGGTCGTCGCCGACTGGCTCCTCACCCATGTCGACGACCGCGCCGACCTCACCCTCCAGGTCGTCGACGTCGCCGACACCGCCCACCTGCCCACGACCCTCGCCCCGACCCCGGAGGCGACCACCGCCCTCGCCGGCATCACCCCGAAACTCGCCTCGGCCGACGCCTTCGTCGTCCTCACCCCCGAGTACAACCACTCCTTCCCGGCCGGCCTCAAGAACCTCATCGACTGGCACTACACGGAGTGGCGCGCCAAGCCCGTCGCCCTCGTCTCCTACGGCGGCCTCGCGGGCGGTCTGCGCGCGGTGGAACACCTCCGCCAGGTCTTCGCCGAACTCCACGCCGTCACGGTCCGCGACACCGTCTCCTTCCACAACGCGGGCGCGAGCTTCGACGACCGCGGCCTTCTCAAGGACCCCTCGGGCCCGGACGCGGCGGCGAAGGTGATGCTCGACCAACTGGTGTGGTGGGGGCGGGCGTTGAAGGAGGCGCGGGAGGCGCGACCGCTGACCGCGCTCGGCGGGGGCTGAGCGCGGGCAGCGAGAAGGGGGCGGCCGACACAGGTCGGCCGCCCCCTCCGCACCGTCACTGGTGGCCCGGCGCGCTACCCGGACCGGTGCCGGGTGGACGTATCAGCAACCGAAGACGCCCTGGTCAGTAACCGAAGATGCCCTGGAACGTACCGCGGTCCCACTCGTGGTCGGTCTTGCTGGTCGAGGAGTAGACGGGACCGACGTGGTCGATGACCCCGGCGAACATGGTGTTCTCGGTGTGCCCGGAGCCCTGCGAGCCGGTGCCCTGGACGACCCCGTTGTCGTCGCCGTGGGCGAGGGCGGCACCGGCACCGCCGAGCAGGATGCCGACGGCGAGGACGGACGTGGTCAGGGCGGAACGCATACGCATGAGTACTCCCAGGGTTCTTGCGAGGACGCGCCGGAAAACCGGCACGTCGGTCGGTTCGACGCCTAAACGATCACTGAAACGGCATCTCACCGCGCTGACGCCACGTGAATCCCGCCCTGATTCACTCAAACGGGAACCCGTGTACGTGTTCCGGGGCGCGGAGTGCGTGCCCGCGATCGAGGGCGCCACCAGAACCCTCCACTCATTCGCTTATCCGGGTGAATGGGCCGAAGTCGCTGTATGGGTGTCATATGACCCGGGCAGGACGGGTGCATGGGATACCAACTGGGGGATCTGGGGCGGACGTTCCGTGACCAGATGTACAACGTGCTCACCGGAGGCGACGGCAGCGTCCCGCCTGCCAAGTCCAGCTTCATCACCTGGTGCATGCCCGGACTGCCGTACCAGGAGGCGGACTTCGCGTTCGCCGCGCAGGGCATCGGCACCGGCGCCACGGCGGCGGAGGACAAACTCCTGCTCCAGCAGGCGTACAACTTCTCCTCGCTGATCGACTTCATCCCGGACGTGACCTCGGCGTACTCCTCGGGCCGCCAGGACGGGGTGTGGCGCAACGCGAGCGGGGCCCGGCTGAGCGAGATCTACGGCCAGATCCTCAAGTTCTCCAAGGTGGTCGACGATCAGCTCACCGACGATCAGAAGGCCAAACTGGAGCGGTTCCGGGGCCTGTTGAGAGTGACGCGCACGGTGAAGGACATCGTCACCGAGCAGGAGAAGCAGGTCACCGAGGACAGCCCCATGCTCAAGGCCTACAAGGCGTGCATGCAGGCGTACGTCACCGCCGCCTTGTCGTACAACAACAAGCGGATCGCCGCGCAGGCCGCCGTAGGGGAGTCCGGCAAGCAGGCGGTCGCGGACTGGGCGGCCAACGCGCAGCTGTACTTGATGCAGGTGGCCGCCGCGCTGGACGACTGGACGTCGAGCGGCTACCGCAACGAGGTCGAGGAGATCAACGCTTACATCGACCAGACCACCGAGAAGTCCATGCTGCTGTGGAAGCGCAACCTGGAGCGCTTCTACGAGGAGGCGAACACCAACGCGCTGGGCCCGGGCCAGTCGTTCTACTACACGACGGTCGTCCCCGGTGACTTCGCCACCTCCGGCGGCTGGACCGCGTACTCGATGTACCACCAGATGGTGGACTCCCACAGCCACTACGAGACGACATCCTGGTCGGCCGGCGGAGGCCTCAACTTCGGCCTGTGGAGCGCGAATTCGGGCGTCACCTCCAACTCCCAGGACTACAGCGAGAACTACCAGGTCGACGACTTCTCGATGTCCTTCGAGATGGCCCAGGTACAGGTCGTACGGCCCTGGTTCTACCCGGAGTTCCTGGAGAACCGCGGCTGGGACCTGCGCAAGGGACAGGGCTGGAACTACGACCAGATGCCGTCCGACGGCGGCAACCCGCCCCAGGGCCGCTTCATCGGCTACCCGCTCCAGGCCCTGTTCATCAGAAACCTGACCATCCACTCCGCCTCGCTGGCCCAGGCGTTGCAGACCCACCAGAGCTCCGTGTCGGTCAACGCGAGTGTCGGCTGGGGCCCGTTCACCGTGCGGGGCAGCTACAGCCACTCCGAGTCGGACCAGCACTTCCACTCCGAGAACGACGGCGCCACCATCACCGTCCCCGGCATGCAGATCGTCGGCTTCGTCAACCACCTGCTGGGCAGGACACCCGACCTGCTCGACGGCCTCGACCCCGACCAACTGGTATAGGGCAGCGGGCAATTGTGACCGACAACGAAACGGTGTGGTCGGCGTCCCCGGTGGACGCCGCCGCCATGTTCGGCCTGGGCGCCTACTTCCGGAACCTGCTCACCGACCCCGATCACATGGTCGGCGTACCGGTGACACCGGTCGTCCACCAGGACAGCACGTTCCGCTTCGGCGGCGCCCTGGACACGGCCCGGGCCACGGTCTGGTCGGAGTTCTGCGAACTCGTCAACCGCATCCCCACCCAGCCCGTCTGGTCGCCCCCGGCCACCACCCACCTGTGGAGCGTCTACGGCGAGGTGCTCGGCGCCGACCTGGCCCGCTCCACCCTCACCCCGGAGGAACACCAGCGCTACGACACGGCGGTCGCCTACCTCTACGACACCGGCTCCGACGGCGTGTTCGTCCCCTCGCCCGCCCTGCGCGACTACCGCACCGCCCGCCAGGCCTGGCTCCAGGCCGACACCGACTACCACCAGGCGGAACAGGCGGCGGCCATGTCGGCCGACCCGGCCGCGCGCGACCACTGGACCCACGTCGACGAACCGCGGCTCCGCCAGGCCAGGGACGACGCCATGGACGCCTGGCAGACCGCGGGCCACAAGGCCGAGGTCGAGGACGCCCTGCGCGAGACCTCCGAACTCGCCTCCAAGGCACCCTCCGGCATCTGGAAACGGCACCGCGACACCTTCAACCCCAACCTCCCCGACCAGTACACGACCGCCCCCAACGGCACGCGTTTCGCGCCCACTTACTACTCACCGGACGGCGCCCTGGACGACCCCTGGTCGCGAGTCGTCCTCCCCGAGTCGATGTTCCGCACGCTGGCCGCCCAGGCGCCGGCGGAACTCAGGGCGGCCTTCGGCGACCGCGCCACCGACGACTCGGTCTTCTCGCTCGCCTTCGAATACCGCGTGGTCTCCGTCGTCCGCCCCTGGCTGGACCCGCCGATGGAACTCTTCGGCTCCCGCGCCTGGCGCCTCTCGGCGGGCGTCGCCCCGCTCAGCGACGGCGCCACCCCACCGCACGGCCGCTGCCCGTCGTACGTCGAATCGGTCGCCCTGGCCCGCAACATCGAACTCGTCCGCCAGGCCGTCGGCTACACCGAGACCCCCGGCGAGACCACCCTCCGCGGCACCTGGACCCTGGACCTCGACAACGGCATCGCGGGCGGCGGCATGAACACCGCCGACCTCTGGTGGGAGTGGATGACGGAGACGAGCGCCCAACTCGTCCCCAGCTCCCGCGCCGGGATCGTCAACCTCGGGCAGGTCGACTACGACGCCTTCGACGGCCACCGCCTGTCGGCCCTCACGTACGCGATCACACCCCTCAACGGCAGCCCGGACCCCAGCAACCAACTGGTCTCCGGCGACGTCTTCGCCGTACGGACGACGGAGGGCCGCTTCGCCAAGGTGCTGGTCGTCCAGTACGGCTACGACCTCCAACTGCGCTGGGTGGCCTACCAGGAGGGGACCTCGGCGGTCCAGAGCACCGTCACCGCGCCGGAGGACGTGTTCCTCGCCGGCTTCGTGTGCAGACAGCTCCCGAAGAGCCCGGACCCGGACCCGGCCCTGACATGGTGAGCCCGAGCCCCGAACTCGCCCTGCACGGACTGGTGTTGCTCGGCACGGACACCGTCTACGCCGTCCACATGCCCACGTTCACCGCGCCCCACGACTTCCAGGCCGTCCTGCGGGTGACCCTGGACACGGACACCTACCGCACGGCCCGCAAGCGCTACGGCACGTCGGCCCTGTTCACCGCCCGCCCGCGCACCCTCCTCCTCAAGGACCTGCAACCGGGCGCCACTTGCCCGGCCGACCTCTACTTCGGCCGCTTCGGAAGAGACGGCGAACCGCTCGGGGAGGTGAGCATCACGATCGAGGAGACGGTGTACGTCGGCCACCCGGCCGCCGAACCCCGCACCCTCCGATACGTCCTCTTCGGCCGCGAACAGCTCTACCTGTCCCACGTCCTCACCCGCCCCCCGGACTTCGACCAGGTGGTGACCGCCCAACTCGCGGGGGAGTGGTGGGCGTCGGGGAGCGGTGCGGAGACGCCCGCGCGCACGGTGACGGTCCCGGACCGCCCGGACGACCTGACCGGACGCCTGCGACCGGGCGAACAACTCACCGCGGACGGCACGCAGTTGCAGGTGCTGGCCGAGGTGTACCTGGAGACGGCCGACCTGGCGGCGGGCGGGGTCTAGGGCCTGTGTGACGTCG
>NZ_JAEQAZ010000085.1 GCF_016654115.1 Streptomyces sp. MBT53 | reverse complement strand
GCGCCCCTTACCAACACCGCGGTGGGTGTGGGATTTGAACCCACGGTGACATCGCTGCCACGACGGTTTTCAAGACCGTTCCCTTAGGCCGCTCGGGCAACCCACCTGCGCAGCCGCCCACCAGGGACGGAGCGGGTACAGCGTACCGGCATCCAGGATGCGTGGGGGGCGTGGTCCCGCCGGAGGCATCCCGTGGAGCTACCCGGCGCCGCCCCCAAGAAGTCGTACCCCACGAAATCCCCCACCGCCACGAACCCAATGCGCCGATACAGCGCGCAGCTCGTAGCGTTCGCCGGGTCTGCGAACAGGACGACGTCCGTCGCGCCGGCGGTCAGTGCGGCTTGGCTCACCGCCGTTGTCACGGCGCCCGCGTAGCCGTGGGCGCGGAGGTGGGCGGGGGTGTAGACCGGGTCCACGCGGATCATGCCGGCGGTCATCGACGTGACGGCCGCCATGGAGGTGGGGGTGCCGTCCGGGGTCTCTCAGAACGTGAAGTGTCGGTCGCCGAAGCGCGAGGTGGACCAGGCGCCCGCGTCGATGAGGTCCATGGAGACGGTCTCTCCGACGTCGACGCAGAACTCTCGGCACCAGCGCACGACTTGGTCCCGGTCCTGGTCGTGTGCGCCCGCGGCTCGGGCCCGGCCTTCCGGGGTCGGCTTCGGTGGGGTGAGTGTGCCGAGACGGTGGAGGCGGGCGCCCCAGGTGCGGACTGATGTCCCGCCCGTGTGGCGTTCCCAGGCCTTGGCGAACGCGTCGGCCGTGGCGTGGTCCGAGAGGACGCCGGAGAGCGGTTGGCCGAGCCCGGCCAGGTGCGTGGCGAGGGTGTCGGCCTGCTCGGGGGTGAGTGCGGTGGGGTTCAGGTGGCGGCGGGCGGCGATGCGGTGGAAGGCCGCTTGGACCTCGCCCCCGTATTCCAGTCGGCCGAACAGCGGGGTCTCCGCGCCGCCCCCGTCCGCTCCGCGCTCCCGTATCTTCTCGATCCTGGTGAGCGTCAAAGTGTGCTGTGCGGGGCGTGAGCGCAGGAACTCTCCCGCCCGGGCGAGGAAGTCGTCGACGTCGTGGGTGAGGTGCCAGTCGTCCGGTCGCATGGCTCATGGTGGCAGGGGCGCCGCCCGTCGGGCGACACCCCCTCCGACCTGTACGTCACCTCGCTACGGCCGCTGCATCACCCGGTCCACCACGGCGCTCGCGGCGACGTACGACCACTGTTCGTACGTCGTCCCGCCCGCCGTCCGCCGGTCGTGCATGCCCAGGTACCGGTACGTGTCCGGGTCGAAGACCAGGACCGGTCCGCCACCCGCCCAGGGGGTTCCGGAGGGACCGACGTACTGGATACCGATGCCCGCGCGGCCGTCGGCGTCCTTCTGGTGGGGCAGGACCCTGATGCCGGGGACGGCGGCGAGGGCCTCGTAGGCCGCGGAGCGGAGTCCCTTCGGGAGGACGGGGGTGCGGAGCAGACCCGACACGAGGAACTGGGTCATCGGCCAATCCGCCGCCTTCATCGGCCTGTTGTAGTCCGGCTTGAGGGAGCCGTCCCGGAGGGCGATCAGCAACTTGTGCGGATCCGTGGGGAGTTGCTTCAGCAGGTTCCACTTGCGCGGTGGCCAGTTGCCCTGGCCCGGCTGGTACACCGGGACCCACTGCTTGTGGCCCAGTTCGCTGACGTAGGACTTCTTGGAGCCGTCGACCGAGTCCCAGCTCTCGTCGACGTACGTCCTGGTCGAACCGCCCCCGGCCGGGCGTTCCTTGATGATCTCCTTGGTGTAGATGAACTGGTCGTCGCGCGGGGCGATCGGCTTCTCCAGTCTGCGTTCCTCGGTGGCCGCACCCCGCAGCACGGTGGTCGCGCTCACCGGCTGGGTGCGGGGCGAGGAGTCGTTGGCGACCAGGACGGTCGTGGCGACCGCCGCCGTCGCGACGCCGGCCACCGCGATCCGCAGGAGCGGGCGGCGTCCGACGGCCCCGGTGGCGACCGGGGCGCTCATCGTCTCGTACAGGCGCAGACGGGCACGCGCGCGTGCGTGGTCCGTGAGCGGGGGTGCGTCCGCGTCCCACTCCCTCAGGAGCCGCATCTCATTCATCGTCGGATTCCTCAACGTCGGTTCCCTCTCGGAAGGTTGTCGGGTCGGATCCGCCCAATGCGTCACGGAGTTTTCTGCGGGCCCTGTGCAGCCGAGACCGGACCGTTCCCACCGGTATCTCCAGGGCGCGGGCGACCTCCTCGTAGCCGAGGTCGGCCCAGGCGACCAGCAGCAGCACGTCCCGGTGTCGGGCCGGCAACCGGGCCATGCCCAGGGCCAGTTCGCCGCGTACGGCCTCTGCGCTGACCCGTGCGGCCACCCGGTCGGCGACCGTGTCCTCGGAGCCGTCGGCGGGGGCGGCGGACGGCAGGCGGCCGATCGCCTTCAGCCGGCGGGCCTCGGCGCGCCGGTGGCGGCCCACGAGGTTGGTCGCGATGCCGAACAACCACGGGCGGGCGTCGGCCAGTTCCGTGTTGTAGCGGAAGCGCTGCTGGAACGCGATGGTGAACGTCTCCGCCATCAGGTCCTCGGCCACCTCGGGACCGAGCCGGCGCGCCGCGTAACGGTGCACCGAGTCGGCGTGGCGGTCGAAGAGCACGGCGAATGCCTCGGGCTCGTTCCAGGACCGTTCGATCTCCGAGGCGTCACTCGTGGAGGTGCCAGTGTCCTGCCCCACCCTGACGCCTGGTTCGACGGTCATCGGGGCTCCTCTCGTCCATGCGATCCGCCGTGCGAATCGTCCAGGCGAACACGCTGCTGAAGATTGGGCTTTCACCCGTACTTCGCCGCCGGGAGGAATCCAGTTCCCCTGGTGTGTACGCGCCCATGGGGGAGAGGGCGGAAAACGGGCGGGCCGGGCAAGGAAACCCTTGCCCGGCCCGCCGGTCGGTCGCTCGGTGCGCTACGTCAGTTGTCGCCGACCCGCGAAGCCAGGGTCAGTTCGGTGGTGTGCTCCGTGCCGTCGCGCTTGTAGGTGATCGAGACCTTGTCGTCGGGCTTGTGGGTCCAGATCTCGCCGATGAGGGTCGGGCCGCTGTCGATCACCGAACCGTCGAACTTGGTGATGACGTCGCCGGCCTTGAGGCCCGCCTTGGCCGCGGGGCCGCCGGCCTCGATCGCCGAGGAGCCGGTGGTGATCGTCGCGCCCCCGGTGCTGTCCTCCAGGGAGACGGAGGCGCCGATCTTGGCGTACACCGGCTTGCCGGTCTTGATCAGCTGCTGGGCGACGTACTTCGCCTGGTTGATCGGGATGGCGAAGCCCAGGCCGATCGAGCCGGACTGGCTGCTGCCGCTGAGGCCGCCGCTGCTGGTCGACTGGATCGCGGAGTTGATGCCGATGACCGAGCCCTGGGCGTCGAGCAGCGGGCCGCCCGAGTTGCCGGGGTTGATGGAGGCGTCGGTCTGCAGGGCGCTCATGTAGGACGCCTTGCTGGTGGCGCTGCCGTCGCTGGAGGCCACCGGGCGGTTCTTGGCGCTGATGATGCCCGTGGTGACCGTGTTGGACAGGCCGAAGGGGGCGCCGATGGCGATCGTCTCGTCGCCCACGGCCACCTTGTCCGAGTCGCCGAGGGCGAGCGGCTTGAGGTCGGTGGGGGCGTTCTTGAGCTTGATGACCGCCACGTCGTAGCCCTGGGCGTGACCGACGATCTCGGCGTCGTACTTCTTGCCGTTCGGGAAGGTCGCGGTGAGCTTGCCGCCGTCGACCGCGTCGGCGACGACGTGGTTGTTGGTGACGATGTGGCCCTGGGTGTCGAAGACGAAGCCCGTGCCGGTGCCGCCCTCGCCGCTGGTGCTCTCGGCCTCGATGGTGACCGTGCTGGGCAGGGACTTGGCGGCCACCGCGGCGATGGTGCCCGGGTCGCGCTTGACGGAGGCGCTGCTGCCGGTGTCGGAGGAGACGGTGGTGGAGTTGCCGTTGTCGTTGTCCTTGGCCAGGGTGTAGCCGAGGCCACCGCCCAGGCCGCCGGCGACGAGCGCGGCGATCAGGACGGCGGCGATCAGCCCGCCTCTTCCGCCGGACTTCTTGGGCGCCGGCTGCTGGTACGGGGTGCCCCAGCCGCCCGTGCCGTCACCGCCGTAGCCACCGGCACCGGCCGCGCCGTCGGCTCCGTAGCCGTCGCCGCCGTAGCCGCCCACGCCCTCGCCGCCGTACGCGCCCGCGGCCGTGCCTCCGTCGGCGTACGACGGTGTGGCGGGCGGGGGCGGCCAGGCGGCGTCGGGCGCGGATCCCGTGCCCTCGGAGCCGGATGCCTGGGGCGCGGCGCCGAACGCGGGCGCCTGCCCGGCGTACGCGCCGTCCTGCGGGGTGCTCGGAGGCACCGGGGGGAGCGGCGTGGTGGGCGCGCCCCCCTCGGGCGCAGCCGCCTGCGGGGAAGCTGCGGGAGATTCCACCGGCACAGGAGGTGCAGACGGGGCCGGGGGTACCTCAGTGCCCTCGTTCTCGGTGCTCACAGCTCTTCTCCTCGGTCCACGGCTGTTGTTCTCGGAAGCATGCGGTCACACTCGTTCACGCTTGTCGACGGTCCGGCGCGAAACAGCTGTGCTGGTGCTTTTGTATGCCGTCAGCTTTTCCCACCGGACGTCAGGGCACCATAAGCGGTGCCTGTGGGTCCATGGCGATCCTTTATAAGCGGTCATCAACACCAAAAAGCCGCATATATACGCCTTCTCGGTTCCACGTGTACCCCTTTGCGGTGGCACCATGACGCGGTGACCCACGCACGGCAGCACCGGATCCAAGTCGTCGCCCACCGCGGAGCCTCCGAAGAGGCTCCCGAACACACCCTCGCCGCCTACAAGAAGGCGATCGAGGACGGCGCGGACGCGCTTGAGTGCGATGTACGACTGACCGCCGACGGCCATCTCGTCTGCGTCCACGACCGACGCGTCAACCGTACGTCGAACGGACGCGGAGCGGTCTCGGCACTGGAACTCGCCGATCTGGCCGCCCTCGACTTCGGCTCCTGGAAGGGCCGCGACCTGTCCCGCGACTCCTGGCGGACACGGGACGAGGAGCCGGACTGGGAGCACCTTCCCGAGGACCGCGCGGACACCTCCGTACTCACCCTGGAGCGGCTGCTCGAACTCGTCGCGGACGCGGGCCGGCGGGTGGAGCTGGCCATCGAGACGAAGCATCCGACGCGCTGGGCGGGGCAGGTCGAGGAACGGCTGCTGGTGCTCCTGAAGCGCTTCGGGCTCGACGCCCCGGCCTCCGCGGCCGATTCCCCGGTAAGGGTCATGAGTTTCTCGGCGCGATCTTTGCACCGGGTGCGGGCCGCGTCCCCGACGCTGCCGACGGTCTACCTGTTGCAGTTCCTCTCGCCCCGCCTGAGGGACGGTCGACTTCCGGCCGGTGTCCGGATCGCAGGCCCCTCGATCAGGATCGTGCGCAATCACCCTGCGTATATCGAGCGGCTGAAAAACGCCGGTCATCGGGTGCATGTGTGGACCGTCAACGAGCCCGAGGACGTCGATCTCTGCGTTGACCTGGGCATTGACGCCATCATCACCAACCGGCCGCGGGCCGTTCTGAGCCAGCTCGGTAGGGAACATTAAAGAACCTCATAAAGACCGCCAAACACCCCTTGACCCGGGCACCTCACCTGCACCATCCTCCGAACTCGGCCACACCATCGAAAACAAGCCACCCGATTACGGGGAGTGCTCCGGCGCGTTCGGTCCGTGTTCGATCGTTGCGAATGCGTCACTGAACGTGGATTGGCCGGTTTCCGGTACAGGCCAAGAGGGCATCCACACCGTGGCGTGGGGCGAAGGAGGTCTCGGGGGTGGCGTTGGTGGTGGCACAGGAGGTGCCCACGTCGTCGAGCATGGCCGTGACCCATGGCCCTGCGGGCGTGGGGCAGGCAAGACATCGCATGCGCGACCAGTTGCGCACGGGCGGTGTGTCGGAATCGGTCATCGACGATGCCGTACTGATCCTTTCCGAACTTCTCAGCAATGCGTGCAAACACGGCAGGCCCCTGGGCGACGCCCTGGCCGGTGACGGCGACGTCCGCTGCGCCTGGCGCGTGGACACCGGCGGACGGCTCACCGTCGAGGTGACGGACGGCGGCGGCCCGACCCGCCCGGCTCCGGCCACCCCGTCGGTCACGGCGCACGGCGGACGCGGCCTGAACATCATCACCGCGCTGGCCGACGACTGGGGCGTACGCGACGACACCCGGGGCGAGGTCACGGTGTGGGTCGTCGTCCACGAGGACGTCCATGATCCGGACGCCGCACACCGGCGCGACGACTTCGCCGCGCGCGTCACGGCCCCGACGGTCTCCGCGGGCCCCCGGCTGGGCTTCGCGGACGCCTACGAGGACTTGGACTGACGCGCGTGCGCTGCGGCGGCTTGGACTGACACGTTCGCTGCGGCGGCTTGGACGGCAGGTTCGTTGCGGCGACCTGGACTGACGCGTCCGCCACGACGGCTTGGACTGAGGCATCCGCTGAGGCGACTTGGACTGGTGTCCGCCGGGACGACCTGGACTGGCGTCCGCCGGGACAACTTGATCTGGCACGTCCGCAACGACGGCCTGGGCATGGGCGTCCGCCGACGACCTGAACCGGGGCATCCGCCCACGACCCAGTCGGCGACCTGAACCGGCGCATCCGTCGACGACCTGGATGACCTGTCCGCCACCACACCCCGGACCGACCTGTCGGCCCCGACGGCCTGGACCCACCCGTCCGCTTCGACGGCCTGAACCCACCCATCCGTCCGTCGACGACCTGGATTGGTTCGCCCGCCAAGACGACCCGGACCGCCCCGTCCACCACAACGCCCCAGACCTACCCATCCCCTTCGACGGCCTGAACCCACCCACCCGTTCACCAACGACCTGGATCGACTCGTCCACCACGACGACCCCGACCGACCCGCCCCTTCGACAACCTGGACCGACCCACCGACCCACCGTCCCGACAACCCGGACCGACGCGTCCGCCACGGCGACCCCGCCTGAGCCGTCCCCGCAGAACCGCCCCGTCCGTCCACAGGCGCCGGGTTTCCCGTAGGAGGCCCGGGTCACCGGGTTTTCCACAGGTGGGTCCGCCGTCGACCCGTGTCGCCTCGTTGTCCACAGGCTCCCGTCGGTCATGGCGTGAACGGCTAGGCTCCCGCCCGTACGAGACGAGCCGTAACCGGGAGACACCCACGATGGCCAAGAAGCGACCCCAGACCACGGCCAAGCGGCCTCAGCTCAGCGACGCAGAGGTCCCGGTGGTCGGTGCCCGCGAGCCCTGCCCCTGCGGCAGCGGCCGCCGCTACAAGGCGTGCCACGGCCGGGCCGCCGCGCACGCGGTGACCGAGCTGGTGCAGCGGCCCTTCGAGGGGCTGCCCGGCGAGGGCGACTGGGTGGCGCTGCGCGAGCTGGTGCCGGCCGCCACGGTCGCGCTGCCGCTGAAGGGCGGCCTCCCCGAAGGGGTTCCGTCGGTCACGCTGGCCACGGTGTTGCCGATGGCCTGGCCGGCCCTGCGCCGGGACGACGGCTCGGTGCTGCTCGGCCTGCAGAACGACACGGCGTCCGGCGACATCAGCCGCGACCTCGCCGACACCCTCCAGCGCGCGCTGGTCGCGGACCCGGGCACTCCGGTGCAGTCCCGCCGCGCCCCGGCCGACGGGCCGCGGCTGCAGGAACTGCTCGACCCTGAAGGCGCGTTCGAGCCAGTTGTGCACACGGGCTTCGAATTCTGGGTTCCGGAGGCGGAGAACGCGTCGCCCGAGGTGACCGCCTCCCTGGAGCGCGCCAACGCCGCCGCCATCCCGACCGTGAAACTCCAGGGCGTGGACGCCGCGTACTGGTGCGAGACGCCGGACAAGAACCACCTGCGCTGGGTGATGCCGTACCCGGAGGAGCAGCTTCTGGACGCTCTCGCCCGGCTGCACGCGGCCGGTCGCTCCGGTCTCGGTGAGGGCACGCGCCTCGTGGGGTCCTTCCGTGCTCACGGTCTGACCGTGCCCGTCTGGGACCTCCCGAGCGGGTTCGGCGCGGACGACACGGAGAAGCCGGCCGCCGAGTTCGCCGAGCGCCTGACCGCCGCGCTGGCCACGGACACCCCGCTCACCGCGGACGAGCGCCGCGCGCGCGGCGGCCTCACCAACCGGCAGGTCACGCTGAGCTGACACCCGGAGGGGCGCAGGGGTTCGGCTGACCGACCGGTCAGTCGCAACAGGCCTGTTCACTCCGGTGACTCCTGTCACAACTCCCCGTTGTGAAAGGCAAGTCGGTGTCCGAATAGCCGAGATCGAATTTGCGAACCGCCGATCTCTTGTTACCGTTCGAGTAGCCCGGTTGCTGGTGCATCCCCCGTCGCCAGCAACCGGGTCTTTTCATGCCCGGCCCGCGTGTACGGAACGACGCCGTCCGTCAACTCGCCGTAGGCGCCGAGGAGTTGCTCCCCGAGCGCAGCAACAGCGGACCGTGCCCGCCCGGCCCGGCGGCGAACTCCGCGACAGCCGTGTAGTCCGCCGGACCACCCTGTGTGTGCTCCCGGGGCGTCTCGCACAGCGAGGGCTCGTCCTCAGCGCTCACGGCGCAGTGCATCTGCACGGTGCGGTCCGCCGGCCCCATGAGGCTCAGCACCGCGTCCAGGTCGTCGCCGGTCGCGTTCCGGTAGTAGGTGCGCGCCCAGGTCTCCTCGCCCTGCGTCATGACACAGGTCTGCGCCTCGATGCCGTCGGGGGTGGAGAGTTCGGGTCCGCAGCGGGCCGCAGTGGCCAGCCCCAGGCCGAGGGTCAGCGGGGAGCGGGTGGGCGCCGGCGAGGGCGCGGCGGACGGCACCTTCCGGTCATCGTCCCGGTCGTCGTCGGAGGAGTGGACCAGGGAACGTACGACCGCGTGACCCTCGTCGCGTACGGGTCCCGCGGACGCCACGGCCAGCGGCAGCGCGACCGCGCACACCGCGACGCCCGCGAGGGCGAGCAGACGAAGGTTCATAGAGCGGAAGATAACGACCAACCACGGGCGCCACGGTCCGTGCGCGCCCGACACCCCTACAACTCGGGGGCGCTCACACCCGTACGAGTGAGGGCCTCGACCACGGCGTCGACCACGGCCTCGACATCGGGGACCCAGGGCGAGGACGAGCCGGGCAGTGGTGCGCGCTCCCAGCGGATCTGGCCCTGGCCGGTCTCGGAGGGCGGCAGGGCGAGGTAGCCGCCCTCGCCGTGGAAGCGGAGCGAGCCGGGGACGTGGTCCTTGGCGTAGAGCAGCTCGCCCAGCTGCTCCAGGGAGTACGGCTTGACGAGCAGCGACCAGCGGGTGGGCGCGGCGACGACCGGGCCGAGGCGCATGCCCTGGAGGTCGAGCGCGGCCAGGGCCCGGGCGGCCGCGGGTGCGGGCAGGCTGACCGCGCAGGGGGCCTTGTCGCCGGTGGCGAGGACGATGGGCGCGGCGGGGCGGTTGCCCCACCACCAGCGCACCATGCGGGCGTCGGTGGTGGCCGCGAGGAGGCCGGGGTCGAAGGGGTGGGCGCCGGGCACCGTGCACTCAGGGTCCGGACAGCCGCAGCGGGCCCGTCCCTGGGGATCGGGTGCCACGCCCGGGAGTACGGGCCATTGCCATTCAGTGGCGAAGGTCAGGGCCGCGCTGAGCATCTCAGACCTCCTGTTGTCTCGCCTGGACAGGAGCCTGCGTCGCTTTCCGAGGATCTCGCGCATGAGCGCTCGTTCCTTTCCGTTGCACCGCTGGCAACACCGAGGACCACATCACACCATGTGTCGATCACTTCACTGTGCGTACCTGTTGGCGCATCACACCCCTGCGTGAAGCAAGGGGAACCCGTGCGTGCTTGAAAAGCATGGGCGTGGCGTGGGGGTGGCGAAGTCTGGCGTTTTGCCGTCCCGCGTATTTCTCTCCGCCTCCGCCACGGGAGGATGGGGCACGATCGTCGGTGGTTAAGACGCCCGGGTCCCTCACCAGGTTCCGGGCGGCCCCCGCCACCCCTGGTCTTCTCCGAGTACGTACCCATCACGACCGCTGTGACGCTCCGTCGAGCAAACCCAGTCGACCTCAATGGACCGTCCCCTGATGCAGTTTTAAGCCAACTTTGCCAATCCGCAAGGGGAGAGCGAAATGCCCCCGCGAAACCCATGGACACCAGGAATCCCAGCAGGACAATGCTGGACATCCCCTCACGAGTGCGTGTACATGTGGAGACACTGCCAGCGGCGCAGAATGACATGGGGGTTTGCGATGCTTTTGAGCAATACGCACCGGTCGGAAAGCCGGACGCCATGAACGCCCCTCACCCTCCGAAAGTGGCTGGAATCGATTCAACGGTTCCCTCGCCCGCACACACTGTCGCGCCCGCGCCTGCCGCCACCGGTACCCCTCCGGCCCCTTCGCCCAACGTCCAGAACCTGCCGGACACCGCTCCGAACGCGCCAAGTGCCCTGCTCCAGGACCGTCTCGCCGGCTGGGTCTCCGACCTCACGACCCTCCACGAACTCACGGAACGACTGGCACGCACGGACGCACTCGCGGACGCACTCCAGGAACTGCTGCGCGCCGGAGCCGCCCTGGTGGGCGCCCGGCGCGGACTCGTCGTCCTGGAACCCGGCGACGACCTGGGCCCCGACACCACCATCGGCCTGGGCCTGGACCGCTCCGACCTCGGCCACATCGAGACGGTCCCGCGCGGGGCGATGTCCTACGGCCAGATTCTGGACGGTCCTGCCGGGGCGCCGGGCGGTGAGGGCGGTGAGATCGTCCACGCCGACCTGTTCGCCGAGGACGGCCTCGACCCGCGCCACCGCGAGGTCGCCGTACGCCTCGGCTACGCGGCCAGTTACGCGCTGCCCCTGGCGACCGACGCGGCCGGACGCCTGGGCGCCGCCGTGTGGCTGTACGACGAGCCCGCCGAGCCGGTCGAGCGGCAGCGCCATCTCGTCGGCCTGTACGCCCGGTACGCCACCGAGCACCTGGCGCGGCTCCTCGAAGTCGAGCGCACGCGCGCGTGCATGGCGACCATCGCCGAGGAGCTGCTGCCGTCCCGGCTCCCCCGCGTGGCCGGTGTCCAGCTCGCCGCGCTGCACCGCACGGGTCCGCGCGGCGGCGGCGACTGGTACGACGCGCTGCCGCTCCCGGACGCCGCGCTCGGCCTCGCCGTCGGCTCGGTGACCGGTTCCGGGCCGAGCGCCATCGCCGCGATGGGCCGGCTGAGGGCCTCCCTGCGGGCGTACGCGGTGATGGAGGGCGAGGACCCGGTCGCGGTCCTGTCCGACCTCGAACTCCTCCTGAGGCTCACCGAGCCCGCCCGCTCGGCCACCGCCCTGTTCGCCTACTGCGAGCCCGCGCTGCGCAAGATCACCCTGGCCGGCGCGGGACACAGCCCGCCGCTGCTGGTCGGCGAGCGGCGCACGGAGTTCGTGGAGACCTCCGTGTCCGCGCCGCTCGGCATGCTGGCCTGCTGGGAGGCGCCGAGCGTGGAGCTGGAGGCCGAGCCCGGCGAGACGGTTCTGCTCTACACGGACGGGCTGCTGCACCGTACCGGCGACCCCATGGACCGCGCCTTCGCCCGGCTGCACTCGGCGGCGGCGAGCGTCCCCAAGGCGCTGCGCGCCGACCCGGCCGCGATCGCCGACCACGTGCTGCGGACCGTACTGCCGGACGGCCTCGACACGGCCGACAGCGACGAGGACGTCGTCCTCCTGGCGGCCCGTTTCGAGTAGTCGCCCGGAAGCCATGTGTAACAGGCCATACGGCCCTGGGCCCCCTTCCGTACGACCGTACGATGGAGGGGGTCCAGTGCCGTATCTAGGAGGATGACCGTGGCCGACGAGCTCACCCCGGAGACCCCGGAGACTGAGTCTGAGGAGCCGATCAAGAAGCGGAAGAACGGCCTGTATCCGGGCGTCTCCGACGAGTTGGCCGACAGCATGAAGTCCGGCTGGGCCGACACCGAGCTGCACGACCTGCGGCCCGTCGAGCAGGCCGAGCACACCGCCCGCCGCCGCGCCGCGCTCTCCGCGCGCTTCCCGGGCGAGCGCCTGGTGATCCCCGCGGGCAACCTGAAGACCCGCTCGAACGACACCGAGTACCCCTTCCGGGCGTCGGTCGAGTACGCGTACCTGACGGGCAACCTCACCGAGGACGGCGTCCTCGTCCTGGAGCCCACCACCGAGGGCCACAAGGCGACGATCTACCTCCTGCCGCGCTCCGACCGCGAGAACGGCGAGTTCTGGCTCTCCGGCCAGGGCGAGCTGTGGGTCGGCCGCCGGCACTCGCTGACCGAGTCCGAGGCGCTCTACGGCATCCCCGCCGCCGACGTCCGCGAACTGCCCGAGGCGCTCCGCGAGGCCACCGGCCCGGTGCGCGTCGTGCGCGGCTACGACGCCGGCATCGAGGCCGCGCTGACCGACAAGGTCACCGCCGAGCGCGACGAGGAACTGCGGGTCTTCCTCTCCGAGGCCCGCCTGGTCAAGGACGAGTTCGAGATCGCCGAGCTGCAGAAGGCCGTCGACTCGACGGTCCGCGGCTTCGAGGACGTCGTGCGCGTCCTCGACAAGGCCGAGGCGACGAGCGAGCGCTACATCGAGGGCACGTTCTTCCTCCGCGCGCGCGTCGAGGGCAACGACGTCGGCTACGGCTCGATCTGCGCCGCGGGCCCGCACGCCACCACCCTGCACTGGGTGCGCAACGACGGCCCGGTCCGCTCCGGCGACCTGCTCCTCCTGGACGCCGGCGTCGAGACGCACACCCTGTACACCGCCGACGTCACCCGCACGCTCCCGATCAACGGCCGCTTCACCGAACTCCAGAAGCAGATCTACGACGCCGTGTACGAGGCCCAGGAGGCCGGTATCGCGGCGGTGCAGCCGGGCGGCAAGTACCGCGACTTCCACGACGCGGCACAGCGCGTGCTGGCCGAGAAGATCGTCGAGTGGGGCCTTGTCGAGGGTCCCGTGGAGCGCGTCCTGGAGCTGGGCCTCCAGCGCCGCTGGACGCTGCACGGCACCGGCCACATGCTCGGCATGGACGTCCACGACTGCGCCGCCGCGCGGACCGAGACGTACGTCGAGGGCACGCTGGAGCCCGGCATGGTCCTCACGGTGGAGCCCGGCCTGTACTTCCAGGCGGACGACCTGACCGTCCCCGAGGAGTACCGGGGCATCGGTGTCCGCATCGAGGACGACATCCTGGTCACCGAGGACGGCAACCGGAACCTCTCCGACGAGCTGCCCCGCACCTCGGCCGAGGTCGAGAGCTGGATGGCGTCCCTCAAGGGCTGACAGCCGACAACTGATACAAGACTGATGGCCGGGCACACGTGCGGTGCCCGGCCATTCGTGTGCCGAGTCGCATGGCAGTCGTATGGCTGTCGCACGGCTGTCGTATGCCTAGGGGGAGGGCTTTTTCGTGAACGACTTCTGGTCCGGTGTCGGGGTCGACCTGCATCTGGAACCCGACCCGGAGGGCGGCCGGCGCGCCGGTCTCGAACGCGCGCTCCGGGACGCCGTACGCGACGGCCGGCTGGCCCCCGGAACCCGCCTCCCGGCCACCAGACGCCTCGCGACCGAACTCGGCGTCTCCAGGGGCACCGCCAAGGCGGCCTACGACCAACTCGTCGCCGAGGGCTATCTGACCGCCCGCCAGGGCTCCGGCACCCAGGTCGCGCTGCTGCCCTCCGTCGCCGCGGAGACACCGGGGGCGGCGGCACGCGCGCGCGTACCCCGTTTCGACCTGCGGCCCGGCAGCCCGGACGTCGGCGCGTTCCCGGCGGCGGCCTGGCTGCGCGCGCTGCGCCGCGCCATCGCGACGGCACCCTCCCTGGCGTACGACTACGGCGATCCGCGCGGTCGCCTCGAACTGCGCACCGCGCTGTCCGGCTACCTGGGGCGGGCGCGCGGGGTGATCGCGCCCCCGGAGCGGATCGTCATCACCTCCGGGTACGTACAGGGGCTCGCGCTCCTCACGCGCGTGCTCGACGGTTCCCGGGTGGCCATGGAGGACCCCGGACTGCCGTTCCACCGGGAGGTGGTCCGGCACAACGGCGGCGACGTGGTCCCCGTAGGGGTCGACGAACGGGGCGCCCGCGCGGAGGAGTTGGGGGACGCGGCGGCCGTGGTGCTGACACCGGCCCACCAGTACCCGACCGGCGTGACTCTGCACCCGGAGCGCAGACGGGCGCTGACCGACTGGGCACGCGCGCGTGGGGGACTGATCGTCGAGGACGACTACGACGGGGAGTTCCGCTACGACCGGCAGCCCGTGGGCGCGCTCCAGGGGATGGCGCCGGGACAGGTCGCGTACCTGGGCACCGCCTCCAAGACGCTCGGGCCCGCGCTGCGGCTCGGCTGGATGGTGCTGCCGCCCCACCTGGTCGACCCGGTCGCCGACGCCAAGCTGCACAGCGACCACCACACCGAGACCATCGGCCAGCTGGCCCTCGCCGAACTGATCGACAGCCACGCCTACGACCGGCACGTGCGCGCGTGCCGACTGCGCTACCGGCGCCGCCGCGACCAGCTCCTCGACCGACTGGGGGCGCGCGGCGGCGTGCGCGGGATCGCGGCCGGGCTGCACGCGCTGGTGGAGGTCGACGACGAGGAGGCCGTAGTGACGCGCGCCGAGAAGGAGGGGCTCGCGGTCGGGCGGCTCGGCGAGCACTGGCATACGGCGGGCGAGGGGCGCCCGCAGGGGCTGGTGGTGGGGTACGGGACGCCTCGGGAGCGGGTCTATCCGGAGGCGTTGGAGGTGCTGGGGCGAGTGTTGGACGGGTCCTGAATTGGACCAACAAATGGAAGGGCTATTGGGTCTCAACGGAGACCCAATGAGCTTCTAACGTCGTAGCCATGACGAACGCACTCGTCCCGCCCGCAGGCCCGCAACGCACCCTCGCGCTGGCCCAGTTGACCAACTCCGTCGGTGACGGCGCCTACTACGTGACCTCGGCGCTGTACTTCACCCACGTCGTCGGGCTCGCCCCCGCGCGCGTGGGCCTCGGACTCACCCTCGCGTGGGCCGTCGGTTCGCTGGTGGGCGTGCCGCTGGGGCGGCTGGCCGACCGGCGCGGGCCGCGCGGTACGGCGGTGCTGCTGGCGCTGGCGACCGGGCTCGCGGTGGCGTCCTTCCTCGTCGTGCGGGGATTCGTGCCGTTCGTGCTCGCCGCGTGCGCCTACGCCTCCGCACAGTCGGGGCTCGCGGCGGCCCGGCAGGCGCTGCTGGCGGGACTGGTGTCCGCCGGGGAGCGGACCGGGCTGCTGGCCCACCTCCAGTCGACGCTGAACGCCGGTCTCGCGGTGGGCGCGGGCCTCGGCGGGCTCGCGCTGCGGGCGGGGACGCGATCGGCGTACCTCGGGGTGTTCGCGCTGGACGCGGTGAGTTTCCTGGTGTGCGCGGGGTTGCTGCTGCGGCTGCCGTCGGTACCGAGCGTTCAGGTGAGGAGGGCGGGCGGTCTCGGTGTCCTGCGGGACCGCCCGTACGTCGTCGTCACGCTCCTCAACACCGTGCTGCTGCTGCGGATGCCGCTGCTCAGCCTCGGGCTGCCGCTGTGGATCGCCGAGCGGACCGACGCGCCGACCTGGCTGGTGTCCGCGCTGTTCGTGCTCAACACCGGTGCGGTGATGGTCTTCCAGGTCCGGACGGCACGCGGGGTCACGGGGCTCGCGTCGGCCACGCGCGTGGTGCGGCGTTCGGGCTGGGTGATGCTGGCGGCCTGCGCGGCCTTCGCACTGTCGGCGGGCGCGTCGCCGTGGGTGGCGGTGGGGGCGCTGGTGGTCGGGGCGGTCCTCCAAGTGGCCGCCGAGATGGGGCAGTCGGCGGGTTCCTGGCAACTGTCCTTCGCGCTGGCCCCCGCCGACCGGGTGGGCGAGTACCAGGGCTTCTTCGGAACCGGCGTGACCGTGGCCCGAACAATGGGCCCCCTGGTACTGACCTCCCTCCTTCTGGAGTGGGGCACACCGGGCTGGCTGCTGCTGGGCGGCGCGACGGTGGCGGCGTCGTACGCGATGGGACCGGCGACGCGGCGGGCGACCCGCGCGGGTGAAGTGACGGTCAGGCGGCCGGAGTTGGTGAAGTGACCTTCGGACAGTCGCCGGTCCGGCCGCGGGCGACGACCGGACAGGCCGCGCCGGCCGGCCGATCGGCTGCGAGCGGGGCAGCGGACCGCACGCCCCGGAGCGGTCCGGCGTCGTCGGCGGATCAGCCGGTCCGCGCCAGTGAGTTGACCGACACCGAGTCCAAAAACAGCGCTCCCGCCAGGAGTCCCGCGCTTCCGCGAGGGCTCCACGCGCGCGCGTGGAGGTCGGTGTCCAAGGCGGCCAGGGCCTCCGCGCCCGCGTCCGTGGCCGTGCCGCCCGCCTCCAGGATGCCGCGGGCTCCCGCCTGGACCTGGCGCAGGCCCAACGGGCCCGCGGTGTGCAGGAGTTCAGTGTCCTGGAGGGTGGACATCACGGTGAGGAGGGCGTCCAGGCGGGCCTGGGTCTCCGTGGCGCCGGCCGCGCGGGTGGTGGCCAGGGTGTCCAACGCCCTGCGTACGTGCGGGAATCCGGCCCTTGCCTCGCCCCGGGCGCCGGCCGCGCCGTACTTGACGGAGATCGACGAACCACGGGAGGGGCGCCTGGGGGCGCCCTTGTCGTTGAACGCGGCCATCTTCCTGGTGTTCGCGGTGATCTCGCGGGCCTCGGCGCCGGGGTCCAGGGCGACCGCGGCGACCAGGAAGCCGAGGGCCCACAGAGCGCCCTTGTGGCCGCCTCCGGCCAGGCCGACCGAGTGCTCGGTGCACCGGCCGATCGCGCCCAGTTCCGCCCGAAGCGCCGGCGTGGGCTCGCCGGCACGGCGGGCGGCGGCGGCCATCGCCGCGAGGCCGGGCTCCAGCGCCCTGGCCGACCAGCGCAGACTGTCGTGCTCCCGGCGCGTGCTGCGGGCGTCCAGGTCACGCGGGTCGGGCAGGCCCGGCTTGGGAGCCAGCGCCAGTTGCCCGGTGAGCGCGTCCACGGCGGCCCGCGCCAGTGCCTCGTCCTCGCGGCTCTGCATCGTCGTACCTTACGAGGAGGCGGATGCCGTAGGGGAGGCGCTGTCGGACGGCGGGGTGCCCGTCGGGGCGTCGCTGGGGGCGCCGCTCGGGGGTGTGCCGCCTCCGCCGCTGCCCGCGCCCGTGCTCTCGGCGTCCGGGTCGACGCCGAGCGTCAGGGAGCCCTTGTAGCCCTTGGAGGGGTCCTTCTTGTGGACGGCCTTGAGGGTGAGCAGGCCGCTGGTGGCGCCTCCGCCGTCGTAGACCATGTCGTCGGCGAGAACGGTGTACGAGCCCGTGTGCTTGGAGTAGGGATCGAGGGTGAAGATCTCCTCGGCGATGTCGTCGGCGAAGAACAGCTGGCCGGTGTAGTTGACCTTGCCGCCCTCGTAGGTGCCGTCCTCCTTCTCGCCGCCGGTGTGCACCTTCACGTGGATGTGGCAGGTGCGCGGGGTGTACCAGCCGGGGAAGATCGTCTCGAACTTGACGACCCCGTTGGCGTTGGCGATCTGGTAACCGCGCAGGTAGGTCTGGTCGTTGGCGCTGTCGCCCTCCTCGCTCTCGGCGGGGGCCGAGCCGCCGGGGTTGGCGGTGGTGTAGCCGGAGTAGTAGCCCCAGGCGTCGCAGTGCCAGATCTCCACGGCCGCGCCCTTGACCGGGGTGCAGCCGTCGGTGGCGTCGACGACGGTCAGGCGCAGGGTGAGCGGGACGCCCGCCTTGCCCTCGGTGATGTCCTTGCGCACCAGGGCACCGTCGAGGTAGTACGGGCCCTCGGTGACGCTCGTCATCAGCGTCATGCACTCACTGCTGGTCGAGGTCGCCGTGGCCGTCGCGTCCGCGTCGGTCGTCGTGTCCGCGGTGTCGGCGAAGGCCGACTGCAGCCCGGCCACCGCCAGGCCGCCGGCCGCGACCGTCCCGCCGGTCACCGCGAGGGCGCGGCGGCGGCTGATCGTTTTGTCTCTGTGGTTCCCGTGCTTCTCAAGGTTTCCCGTCATGATCGCGAAGCTATGGACGGCCGCCGTCAAGGGCGTGAGCGTGCGCTGTGCGCAACGTAAGAATTCTCAGAAAGCTGAAGTCGGGTCGTCGTCGTGCAGGATCCGCTGGAACAGCCGGTGGTCCCGCCACTCCCCGCCGATGTGCGTATAGCGCGGAGCCATGCCGATCGGCTCGAACCCGCTTTTCTCCAGGACGCGTTGGGAGGCCAGGTTGTCGAGCGGCGTGACCGCCTCAAGCCGGTGCAGGCCGATCGTCTCCCGCGCGATCCGGCACACCTGCTCGACCCCTGCGGTGGCCAGGCCGCGCCCCCGCAGGTCGGCGGTGATCCAGTAGCCGAGCGAGCCGCTGCGGAAGGAGCCGAGCACGATCCCGGCCAGGGTGAAGGCCCCGGCGACCCGCTCGCCGGACACGAGGAGCAGCGGCACGACCCGGCCCTCCCGGTACTCCCGCAGCAGCGCGTGCAGCCGTCCGCGCTGCCCTTCGGCGGTGAAGAAGACGTCCGGGCGGTACGGCTCCCAGGGGCTCCGGTTCGCGGCGAAGGCGGCGGCGAGGGCCGGGGCGTCGGCCGGCTCGGCGAGCCGCAGCGTCAAGCCCTCGGCCAGTTGTTCGGGTCGGATGTCCATGCGCGGATTCTGCCGTGGCGCCGCCCCCGGGGGACGCGCTTCGGACGGGCCGTCACACCGCGATCAGCGGTGCGTCCTTCCGCCATTTCAGGATCTTGTCGAAGCTCACCACCGCGCCGCCCACACCCGGCTTGTTGCCGATGTGAACGTGGTCGGCGAGCTCCTGGATGAGACACAGCCCCCGGCCGTTCTCCGCCTCGCTCGGGGCCGGGCGGACGGCCTGGGCGCGCGCGAAGCCGGGGCCCGAGTCGGCGACCTCGATACGGCAGGTCTCGCCGTCGAGATACGCGGTGACGCGGTACGCCTCCGAGGACGCGCCGGGCTCGGTGTCGCCGCCGTGCTCGACGGCGTTGGCGCACGCCTCGCTGAGGGCGACCGAGAGGTCGTAGGAGATGTCCGGGTCGACGCCCGCGGTCTCCATCGTGCCGAGGAGAAGCCGGCGGGCGAGCGGAACGCTCGCGGCCTCGCGCCTCAGATGGAGTGACCACCAGATGCTCATGCTCCAGCCTCCTGGCCGCGGCTCGACATACCGATACCTATTGCCGCCAGTGCCCCTGTGTAAGCACGGAGTTGACGTGATGCCGCCCATATGGGGGATGTGTCCGAAACGTAATTGGTGTATCCGGAGGTAGCTCACGTCGGAGAGTGACCTTTGTGATCTATGACACATTATCGTCCCGGTGTGGTGGACCTGCCGTATGGCGTCCACAGAGCCGGTGCGATGATGAGCCCGCCATGACTGCCCCCCACCCACGTACAGCGCGCTCCGGAGGTGAACTCCGGGTCCTGCGGGCCGCGGTGTTCGCCGCGGTCTGTGTCGTGCTGGCCGCGGCCGGTCATGCCATCGCCTCCTGCGCCACCGTGCCCCTCTGGACACTCGGCGCGGGCTTCCTCGCCACGTTCCTCCTCGTCGCGCCGCTCGCCGGGCGCGAGCGCTCGCTGCCGGGCATAGCGGCCCTGCTCGCGGTCGGACAGACCGTCCTGCACACGCTGTTCGGGCTCGGCCAGAGCGCCGGTACGTCGACCACGGGCAGCCTGTCCGCGTCCGACGCCACGCTCGTCGCACGCGCCGCGCATCTGCTGTGCGGGACCACCGCGGCGGCGATCAGCCCGGCGCAGGCCCACCAACTCCTCGCCGACGCGCGGCTGCTGCCGGCCTCGGGCTCGATGAGCGGGATGAGCGGCATGGGGTCGATGCACCACCCGGCGGACGCCATGTCCACCTCCGCCGCCTCCTCCATGTCGCTGTTCCCGTCCGTGTCCATGCTGCTCGGTCACCTCCTCGCGGCCCTCGCCGCGGGCTGGCTGCTGCGGCACGGGGACCTGGCGCTGCGGCGCCTGATGGAACTGTCGGCGCACGGAGTCGCGGAAGGGGCGCTCGTACGGTCCCTGCGCGGGGCGCTCGCCCTGGTGCGCGCCCTGCGGGCCGGACTGCCGGGGGCGCCCGGTACGGGTCCGCGGCTGCGGCGTACCGCCCACTTCGCGCCGCCCGCGCCGCACACCACCGCACTCCAGCACTCGGTGATCCGCCGCGGCCCGCCCTCGGCCGCCGCACACGTCCTCGCCGCCTGACGCGACGCGACCACCACCACCGCACTCCTTCCGTGCGTGGAGAGGCCGCCGTCGTGCGGCACACGCGCGTGCCCGGCTTTTTCCGCCGGGAAACCCCTGGTGTCACCCAGGTGTTCACGCGCCCCTCTTCACCACCGGAACTCACTCGAACTCGAAGTGGAGTGCTCCTTTCCATGAAGGCTTCTCGTATCGCCGCCGCCGCTGCCGTCGCCGGCTCGGCCGTTGTCGTCCTGTCCTCCCCCGCCTTCGCGCACGTCTCCGTGCAGCCGGAGGGCACGGCTCTCAAGGGCGGCTACGCGGTCGTCGACTTCAAGGTCCCCAACGAGCGGGACGACGCCTCGACCACCAAGCTCGAAGTCACCTTCCCGACCGACCACCCGCTGGCCTCCGTGATGCCGGAGCCGATCAGCGGCTGGACCGTCAAGGTCACCAAGTCGAAGCTGGCCAAGCCCGCCGAGATGCACGGCGAGACGATCACCGAGGCCGTCACCAAGGTCACCTGGACCGCGACCGGCAAGGGCGTCGAGCCCGGCTACTTCCAGAAGTTCCCGGTCTCCGTCGGCATGCTGCCCACGGACACCGACCAGCTCGTCTTCAAGGCCCTCCAGACCTACTCCGACAAGGAGGTCGTGCGCTGGATCGAGGTGCAGAAGGACGGCGAGGAGGAGCCCGAGAACCCGGCTCCGACCCTTGAACTGACCGCCGCCTCCGCCTCCGGCGCGACCGCCGAGGACGCCTCCGAGAAGACCGAGAACACCGCCGCCGACACCACGTCGTCCGCCGACTCCTCCGACACCACCGCCCGCGTCCTCGGCGTGGTCGGCATCGCCGTCGGCGCCGCCGGTGTGGCGTACGGCGTTCTCGCCGGTCGACGGCGTACGACCGTCTGAGGCCCGTCCGCTCATGGCGCGCACAGGGGTCCGTGCGACTCTTGCGCAACGACCCCGGTGCGCGCCGGAGCTCTCACAACTGGGACATTTTTCCTATGCGCAAGAAGACGTTCGCGGCGGCAGCGCTGCTCGCCGCCGCCACCCTGACGCTCTCCGCCTGCGGCAGCGGCGACGACGGCAACAGCCCCGTCGCCGTGGTCTCCGAGGACACCGCGACCCAGGCCGCCACCGTGCTCGACACCCCGTTCGAGAAGCCGGACCTGGTCCTCACGGACACGCACGGCAAGAAGTACGACTTCCGGGCGGAGACCAAGAACCGGCCGACGCTGATCTACTTCGGCTACACCCACTGCCCCGACATCTGCCCGCTGACGATGAACAACATCGCCGTCGCCAAGAAGTCGCTGCCCAAGGCCGAGCAGGACAAGCTGCTGGTCGTGTTCGTCACCACCGACCCGGCCCGGGACACCGCGCCGGAACTCGGCAAGTGGCTCAAGGGCATCGACACCCAGTTCGTCGGCCTGACCGGCTCCTTCGCCACCATCCAGGCCGGCGCCCGCACCCTGGGCATCTCCATCGAGCCGACCTCCAAGGACAAGAACGGCAAGCTCGTCTCCGTCCACGGCACCCAGGTCGTCGCGTTCTCGCCGAAGACCAACGGCGGTTACCTGCTCTACGGCCAGGACACCACCGTCGACGACTACACCAAGGACCTCCCCAAGATCATCAAGGGGGAGACACCGTGAGGCGGTTCGCCGTGCCCGTCGCGGTGCTGAGCGGCGCGCTGCTCCTCACCGGCTGCGGCGCGGACGACACGAAGGCCCAGCTCTCCGTGGGCTCCGCCTACATGCCCCAGCCGGTCTCGGACATGGCGGCGGGCTTCCTGGACATCGCCAACAAGGGCGACGCGAAGGACGAGTTGACCTCCGTCACCAGCGACGTCGGCCCGGTCTCCGTGCACGAGACGGTCGGCCAGGCGATGGAGGAGGTCACGTCCCTCGATGTGCCCGCACACGGTCAACTCGTGTTCAAGAGCGGCGGCAACCACCTGATGTTCGACAAGCTGAAGCACACGCTGAAGCAGGGCGACAACGTGACCGTGAAGCTGCACTTTGCCAAGTCCGGCCCTCTCACGGTTGAGATGCCCGTGAAGTCGGCGACGTACAACCCCACGACCGGGCACTGAGGGAGGGACCCCCACCTTGAAGACGACCATCACCCCCAGAGTCCGCACGCTGGTGCTGCTGTTCCTGGCCGTCGTCGGCATGCTGTTCGCGGGTGCCGGGACGGCCTCCGCGCACGCCGCCCTGACCGGCAGCGACCCCTCTTCGGGGGTGGTGGTCAACAAGGCTCCGACACAGGTCTCGCTCACCTTCTCCGAGAAGGTCGCGACGAACAACGACTCACTGCGCGTGCTCGACCCGAAGGGCAAACGCGTCGACGTCGGCAAACCGTCCAACATCAGCGGTACGACGTACGCCACGCAGATCCGCAGCGGACTGCCCGACGGCACCTACACGGTGGCCTGGCAGGTCGTCTCCGCGGACAGCCACCCCGTGGGCGGCGCCTTCACCTTCTCCATCGGCTCCCCCTCGAAGACCACCGTCTCCGCGTCGGCCGAACAGGACGTCGGCGGCGGGCTCGTCGGCGGGCTCTACGGCTTCGGGCGCTACATGTCGTACGCCGGCTTCATCGTCATGGTCGGCGGCGCCGCCTTCGTCCTGGCCTGCTGGCAGCGCGGCGCCGGAGTGCGGGCGCTGCAACGGCTGGTCGTCTCCGGCTGGGTCTCGCTGACCGCGGCGACGCTCTGGCTGCTGCTCCTGCGCGGCTCGTACACGACCTCCGGGAAGGTCGGCGACATCTTCGACCTGAACCTCCTCGGCCAGGTCCTCCAGACCAAGACGGGCGCCTCGCTCGTCTCCCGGCTGCTGCTGCTCGCCGCCGCCGCGCTGTTCATCGCCGTCCTCTTCGGGGCCTACGACAAGCGCGAGGACGAGGAGAAGCGGGACCTCACCTTCGGGCTGGCCATCGGCGGCGGTGTGGTGGCCGCCGGGCTCGCCGCGAGCTGGGCGCTGTCCGAGCACGCCTCGACCGGGCTGCAGCCCGGCATCGCGATGCCCGTCGACGTCGTCCACCTGCTGGCCGTCGCGACCTGGCTCGGCGGCCTCACCGCCCTGCTCGTCTCGCTGTACCGGGCGCCCGCCGACAACCCCATAGGGCGGGCCGCCGTACAACGCTTCTCGCGCCTCGCGTTCGGCAGTGTCGTCGCGCTCGTCGCGACCGGCGTCTACCAGTCCTGGCGCCAGCTCGGCTCCTGGTCGGCGTTCACCGACACCGGCTACGGGCAGCTGCTGCTCGTCAAGATCGGGCTCGTGGCGCTGCTCGTGGGGATCGCGTCGATCTCCCGGCGGTGGACGGCGCGGCTCGCGGACAGCGCCACCGACACGGCTACGACGGCTACGGCTGATACGGTCACTGACGAAACAGCGGCAGCCGAGGAACGCGAGCCGGAGAAGGAGCACGTCACGGCGTCCGCCAAGGCCGGCGGTTCGTCGACCGCCTCCGGTGACTCCAAGCGCGCCGCCCAGCTCGCGCGCCAGCAGGCCGCCGTGGACAACACCAAGCAGAAGCGGCTGCGGGACGCCGACCCGAACCTCTTCGGGCTGCGCCGCTCGGTCCTCGCCGAGGCCGCCGTCGCGGTCGTCGTCCTCGCCGTCACCACGGCCCTGACGACCACCGAACCGGGCCGCACGGAGGAGGACGCCAAGGCGGCCAAGGCCTCCTCCTCGTCCTCTTCCTCGTCGTCCTCGGGCGCGCTGACCCTGGACATGTCCTTCGACACCGGGGGCACGGACGGCAAGGGCGTCATCCGCGTCGACATCGACCCCGCGCGGGTGGGCGGCAACGAGATGCACGTCTATGTGCAGCGCCCCAACGGACGGGCCTTCGACGTCCCCGAGGTGAAGGTCGCCTTCACGCTCGCCGCGAAGAAGATCGGTCCACTGCCCGTGACGCCCGACCGCATCACCACCGGGCACTGGGCCGCGAACGGAATCCAGATCCCCATGGCGGGCGACTGGAAGATCTCGGTGACCGTGCGGACCTCCGACATCGACCAGACGACCGTCGACAAGAACGCGCAGATCGGCTGAACCACGCCATGCCAGACCAGTCCATTCCCGAGGCCCGCACCGTAAAGGCACCTCCCGGGGAGACCGTTTCCGAAAACGCCTCCCCCGGGGAGGGTGTTTCCCGCCGACGGCTCCTCGGTACGGCCGGTGCCACCGGGCTTGTGCTCGGTGCGGCGGGCGGGGCCGTGGGGTACGCGGCTGCCCCCGCCGGGGCCACTCCGCTGACCTCACTTGGCGCGGACAGGGCAATGTTTCACGGGAAACATCAGCCCGGCATCACCGAGGGCCTCCAGGCGCGCGGCCACCTCGTCGCCTTTGACCTGGCGGCGGGCGCGGGCCGCAAGGAGGCGGCGGCCCTGCTGCGCCGCTGGTCGACGACCGCGCAGCGGCTGATGGCGGGTGAGGCGGCGGCGCAGGACGACACGGATGTCGCCCGGGACGCGGGGCCCTCGTCGCTGACGATCACCTTCGGCTTCGGCAACAGCTTCTTCTCCCGTACGGACCTGGAGAAGCAACGCCCCGCCTCCCTCGACCCGCTCCCCGACTTCTCCTCCGACCAGCTCGACAAGTCCCGCAGCAACGGCGACCTGTGGGTGCAGATCGGCGCCGACGACGCCCTGGTGGCCTTTCACGCCCTGCGCACGATCCAGAAGGACGCGGGCAGCGCGGCCAAGGTGCGCTGGCAGATGAACGGCTTCAACCGGTCGCCGGGCGCCACGGCCCACAAGATGACGGCCCGCAATCTGATGGGCCAGCTCGACGGCACTCGCAACCCCAAGCCGACCGAGTCCGACTTCGACAAGCGGATCTTCGTGCCGGCGTCCGGTTCGGCCGACCCGGCGTGGATGGCGAACGGCTCCTACGCCGTCGTACGCAGGATCCGCATGCTCCTCGACGACTGGGAGAAGCTCTCGACCGGCGCCCAGGAGAACGTCGTCGGGCGCCGCAAGTCCAACGGGGCGCCCCTTTCCGGGGGCGGTGAGACGACCGCGATGGACCTGGAGAAGACCGACGCGAAGGGCGCCCTGGTCGTCCCCATCAACGCGCACGCCCGGATCGCCCGCCCCGACCAGAACGGCGGCGCGGCGATGCTCCGGCGCCCCTTCTCGTACCACGACGGCATCGCCGCCGACGGCACCCCGGACGCCGGGCTCCTCTTCGTCTGCTGGCAGGCCGACCCGCTGCGCGGCTTCGTCACCGTGCAGCGCAAACTCGACCGCGGCGACGCCCTGTCGACGTACATCCGCCACGAGGCTAGCGGCCTGTTCGCGGTGCCGGGCGGGGCGGCGGAGGGCGAGTACGTGGGGCAGCGGTTGCTGGAGGGGTGAGCCGGTCGCCCCGTCAGGGCAGCGGCCGTGAGTGGAGCCCGTCGCCCTGACGGGTGGCCGGACCAGGAACAGTACGTCCGGTTTCGCAAGGCCCATTAGGGTGAGGTCATGCCAGCCAGCTACGCGTATCTCGGCCCTGAGGGCACCTTCACCGAAGTCGCCCTGCGCACACTTCCGGAGGCGGCCACCCGGGAGCTGATCCCGTATGTGTCGGTGCAGTCCGCGCTCGACGCGGTGCGCGCCGGTGAGGCCGAGGCCGCGTTCGTGCCGATCGAGAACTCCGTCGAGGGCGGTATCACCACCACCCTGGACGAGCTGGTCGCGGGCGCGCCGCTGATGATCTACCGCGAGGTGCTGCTGTCGATCACCTTCGCGCTGCTGGTCAGGCCCGGCACGAAGATCTCCGACATCAAGACGGTCTCCGCGCACCCGGCCGCCCAGCCGCAGGTCCGCAACTGGATGAAGGCGAACCTCCCGGACGCCCTGTGGGAGTCGGCCGCCTCGAACGCCGACGCCGCCCGGCTGGTCCAGGAGGGCCGCTACGACGCCGCGTTCGCCGGTGAGTTCGCCGCCGCCCGGTACGGCCTGGAGGCCCTGGAGACGGAGATCCACGACGCGGAGAACGCGCAGACCCGGTTCGTGCTGGTGGGCAGGCCCGCCCGGCCGGCCGCGCCGACGGGCGCGGACAAGACGTCCGTCGTCATCTGGCAGCGCGACGACCACCCCGGCGGTCTGCGCGATCTGCTCGGCGAGTTCGCCACCCGGGGCATCAACCTCATGCTGCTGCAGTCCCGCCCGACCGGTGCCGGCATCGGCAACTACTGCTTCTGCGTCGACGCCGAGGGACACATCTCCGACCGTCGCGTCGCCGAGGCCTTGATGGGGCTCAAGCGCATCTCTCTGCAGGTGCGTTTCCTCGGTTCGTACCCGCGCGCGGACGTCGGCGTGGACGGGGTGCGACCGCTGTTCCCTGGGACCTCGGACGAGGACTTCCTGTCGGCGGCGGACTGGGTCGCGCACTGCCAGGACGGCCGTTTCTGACCGGTGGTGCGTCGGCAGTGCACCGATGGTGGCCCGGAAGAGGCCCGGTAGTACCTGCGTATCTTCGTTATCCACAGAAGTTATCCACAGGCCCACTTCTCGACCTGGGGACAAGTCGACACCGACACACGATGCAGTCGACAAATCGCCCTACGGGCTCCTGGTCCGTGCACCGGCGCGTAGGTCACTCTTCGTCCACCCGTTTCCTTCGGGCAATCCTATGGAGCGACGCAATTCCACCCGAAAGTGGGTGTGAGGGACGTTTGGGTCGGGAATTCCTTGATCCCGGGACCCCTTTAGGAATGATCACTTCCGGCATCCACAGATCTTCCACACAGCCTGTGGATAACTCTTCCGGGATGTGGATTCCTGTGGACAACCGCGACCTCAAGTCCCGTTTCCCACAAGGGATTCGAGTCAACAGGCCGCCTCGCGCCTGCCCCGTTCCAGGGAGTGGAACGCTCTTTTATTGACTCGCGTCCACCAGTATTGACACTCTCCGCAATTACCCCATAACTGGATGTAAGCCGCAGTTCGGAATACCAAGTCGTGAGCCGGAACCCCGCACCGGTAGCCTGGTCCGCGTGATTGACCTTCGCCTGCTCCGTGAGGACCCCGACCGTGTGCGCGCGTCCCAGCGCGCCCGTGGAGAGGACGTCGCGCTCGTCGACGCTCTCCTGTCCGCCGACGAGCGACGCAGGTCGTCCGGCGTCCGCTTCGACGAGCTGCGTTCCGAGCAGAAGAGCATCGGCAAGCTCATCTCCAAGGCCTCCGGCGACGAGAAGGCCGAGCTGCTCAAGAAGACGGGACAGCTCGCCGCCGACGTCAAGGCGGCCGACGCCGAGCAGCACGAGGCGGACGAGGAGACCAAGCGCCTCGCGCTCCAGCTCGGCAACCTCGTGCACCCGGACGTGCCCGTGGGCGGCGAGGAGGACTTCGTCGTCCTGGAGACGCACGGCACGATCCGCGACTTCGCCGCCGAGGGCTTCGAGCCCAAGGACCACCTGGAGCTCGGCGAGGCGCTCGGCGCCATCGACGTCGAACGCGGCGCCAAGGTCTCCGGCTCGCGCTTCTACTACCTCACCGGCGTCGGCGCCCTCCTGGAGCTGGCGCTCGTCAACGCGGCGATCGCGCAGGCCACGGAGGCCGGCTTCGTCCCGATGCTGACCCCGGCGCTGGTCCGCCCGCGCGCCATGGAGGGCACCGGCTTCCTCGGCCAGGCCGCGGAGAACGTGTACCACCTGGAGAAGGACGACTACTACCTGGTCGGCACCTCCGAGGTCCCCCTCGCCGCGTACCACATGGACGAGATCCTCGACGCCGACAAGCTGCCGCTGCGCTACGCGGGCTTCTCCCCGTGCTTCCGCCGCGAGGCCGGCACCTATGGCAAGGACACGCGGGGCATCTTCCGCGTGCACCAGTTCGACAAGGTCGAGATGTTCTCGTACGTCCTCCCCGAGGACGCGGAGAACGAGCACCAGCGGCTCCTGGATTGGGAGAAGCAGTGGCTCGACGGCCTCGAACTGCCCTACCAGGTCATCGACGTGGCCTCGGGCGACCTCGGCGCCTCCGCCTCCCGCAAGTTCGACTGCGAGGCGTGGATCCCGACCCAGGGCAAGTACCGCGAGCTGACCTCGGCCTCCAACTGCGACAGCTTCCAGGCCCGCCGGCTCTCCGTCCGTCTGCGCGACGGCAAGAAGGTGCAGCCGCTGGCCACGCTCAACGGCACGCTGTGCGCCGTACCGCGCACGATCGTGGCAATCCTGGAGAACCACCAGCTGCCCGACGGTTCGGTGCGGGTGCCCGAGGTGCTGCGCCCGTACCTGGGCGGCCGTGAGGTTCTGACGCCGGTCGCCAAGTGAGCACCGGCTTCCCGTACAAGCTGATCGCGACCGACCTCGACGGAACGCTTCTGCGCTCCGACGAGTCGGTCTCGCCGCGCACCCGTGCCGCCCTCGCGGCGGCCACGGAGGCCGGTGCCGCGCACATCGTGGTGACCGGCCGCGCGGCCCCCTGGACCCGGCACATCCTCGACGACCTCGGCTACGAGGGACTCGCGGTCTGCGCGCAGGGCGCCCAGGTCTACGACGCCGGCGAGCACCGCCTGCTGACCTCGGTCACCCTGGACCGGCAACTGGCCGCTGTGGCACTCGCCAAGATCGAGGCGGAGGTCGGCCCGCTGTTCCTGGCGGCGAGCCAGGGCGGCCTGGACGGCGAGGTGCTGGTCGGTCCCGGGTACCGGGTCACGGGGGCGCTTCCCGCGACCCCGTTCACGGACCTGTCCGAGCTGTGGGCCGCCCCCCTGAACAAGATCTACATCCAGCACCCGACCCTCACCGACGACCAGCTCGCCGAGGCGGCCAGCGAGGCCGCGGGCGGCTTCGTCACGGTCGCTATGGCGGGCGAGGGCATCGTCGAACTGCTGCCCCTGGGCCTGTCCAAGGCCACGGGCCTCTCCATCGCGGCCCGCCGCCTCGGTCTGAAGGCCGCCGACACGATCGCCTTCGGCGACATGCCCAACGACATAGCGATGTTCGGGTGGGCAGGCCACAGCGTGGCGATGGCCAACGCGCACGAGGAGCTCAAGGCGGTGGCGGACGAGGTGACGTCTTCCAATGAGGAGGACGGGATCGCGGTCGTGCTGGAGCGGTTGCTCGCGTAGGTGTGGGCAACCGCCCCAGCCCGTCGTGCCCCCTGCGATAGGGGCGAAAGGGAGGGCGGCCCACGCGATAATGAGTCGCGTGCTCGAAGCGGCCGCCCCGGGCAGCTCCCCGTGGTGGGCGACTCGACGGAGGGGTAACTACTCCGGAGACCGCCGCGGGCTGCCCTGAAGGGAGTTGGACGTACTGTCTGGCATCGACATCGTCCAGCTCCTCTCCCAGTCGGTGGCGCCGGCTGATCCGGCGTCGACAGAACAACTGTGCCTGTACGCCGAGTTGGACGCCACCGAATAAAAGGGCAGCCGGGTGAGGGCTGGGGGCCTGTCCTAACCCCGGCGCCACCTGCGCCGACGTGCCTTGCTGAAGAACCAGCCCGCGGGCGGCTCGTCGGAGCGCCAGGGCTGCGGCTCGGGCGACTCGTTGCGCCAGCGCGCCGCGAGCATCCGGGCTCGCGCGGACGGCTCGGCCGTCTCGGCGGACCGTATGAAGTCGTCGTCCAGGACCAACTTGTCCCAGCCGTCCCCTGATTCGGCCTGTCCGCCGCCGTACGGTGCCTGTCCCGCCATCCCCGTTCCTCCTAGCCGTGCGTCCCCGTTTGCCCAGTGTGCCCGGACAGAGATGAAGCCCCCGTCAAGATCAGGACCTGTCATTCCTCGCCGGCGAGGGTCAGCGAGCGCAGCTTCTGTCCGGCGTACCAGGTCGCTCCCACGGTGACCGCGACCAGGAAGATCGTCGCCGTGGTCAGCCCGACGTCGGAGGTCACCAGCTCGCCGCCGGACACCTTGTGGGCGACGGCCAGGGACCACTGCTGGACGCTGAGCGTGCGGGCGCCGGCGACCAGGGAGCCGAACAGGGCCTCCCAGACGAGGGCGTAGACGAGCCCGAAGACCACCGCGTGCCGCGAGACCGTGCCGAGCAGCAGGAAGAGTGCCGCGTAGGCGATGGAGGCGACCAGGGCGGCCACCGTGTAGGCGACGGCGATCTGCTGGCCGTTGCCGTTCAGGATGAGCCCGGAGATCAGCATGGGCACGGCCGAGAACACCATGGTGACGCCGACCGCGACGATCAGCTTGGTGAAGATGATCGTGGGCCGCTTCAGCGGCTTGGACAGCAGATACACCACGGAGCCGTCGTCGATCTCCGGTCCGATCGCGCCCGTGCCCGCGATGACGCCGATGATCGGCACCATCGTGGCGAGGCCGAGGCCACCCAGGACATCGACGGCGGTCTGGTCGTCGGCGCCGGCGAGGGCGCGCACCACCACGGAGATCACGATCAGCAGCAGGGGCAGGGCGCCCAGGATGAGGGCCCGGCGCTTGCCGAGCAGGGCCCGGTAGGTGAGTCGGGCGACTGTGGGGTCGTACATCTCTTGGCCTCCTACGCCGCGACGAGATACGAGAAGACGGATTCGAGCGACTCGTCCGACGGCGAGACCGTGAGCAGCCGGATGCCGTGGTCCCTGGCCACCTTGGGCAGCAGGGCGGTGAACCGGCCGAAGTCGACGGCCTGGATGCGCAGCGCGCCCTCGGCCAGGTCGACCTCGATGCCCGAGGTCGAGGGGTCCGCGATCAGCGCGGCGGCGAGGGCGCGGTCGTCGCTGGAGCGGACCAGGTAGCGGTGCGGGCGGTCGGTCATCAGGCGGCGGATCTTGCGGAAGTCGCCGCTGGCCGCGTGCCGTCCGGCGACGACGACCTCGATGTGCCAGGCGAGCTGTTCGACCTCTTCGAGGATGTGGGACGAGAACAGCACCGTGCGGCCCTCGTCGCCCATCCGCCGCAGCAGGTCCATGAGTTGCATACGCTGGCGCGGGTCCATGCCGTTGAACGGCTCGTCGAGCAGGAGCAGCGAGGGGTCGTGGACCAGGGCGGAGGCCATCTTCACGCGCTGGCGCATGCCCTTGGAGTACGTGGAGATCTTGCGGTCCTGCGCGTACTCCATCTCGACCGTGGCCAGCGCCTTCTGGGCCGCCTTGGCGCCGAGGCCGTGCAACTCGGCGTTGGCCACGACGAATTCGCGTCCCGTGAGGAAGTCGTACATCGCCTCGCGCTCGGGGACGATCCCGATGTGCTTGTAGATCTGTTCGTTGCGCCAAACCTGCTGGCCGTCGAGGGTGACGGTGCCGGTGGAGGGGGCGAGGAAGCCGCCCATCATGTTGATGAGGGTGGACTTTCCGGCGCCGTTGGGGCCGAGGAGTCCGGTGACGCCGGGGCCGACGTTCATGGTGATGTCGTTGACGGCGACCACGTTGCCGAACCAGCGGGAGACGTGGTCGATGGAGAGCGTGGTCACAGGCCCACCTTCCGGTAGCGGCGGATCAGGAGGCCGTAGGTCGCGGCGATGAGGCCCAGGACGGCGAGGACGTAGACGACGCCTTGCGCGTGGGAGGGGCCGATGCCTCCGGGTGCCGCCGATGTCGCGCCCAGGAAGGCCGATTGGAGGCCGTCGATGAGGGTGACGGGCGAGAAGAGGCCGATCCACGGGATGGCGTTCGTGGCGTTCTGCGCGTCGGCGATCGCCTGGAGGGTGGAGACGGCGCCGTAGGAGATGGTCAGTACGGCGATGACGGCGGCGATGCCGAAGCCTCGGCGCGGGGTGACCGCGGCGATGACCAGGCCGATGCCGGCGAAGAGCAGGGAGAGGAGGGTCACGGAGACGAGGCCCTGGGCGAAGCCCTTGGTCTGGTCGGCGAAGTCGAGCTTCGCGAGCAACGCTCCTACGTAGAGCACGATCAGCGGGGCGGCGGTCAGGATGAACATGGCCGAGGCCAGGGCCGCGAACTTGGCCCGCACGTAGTCGGCGGTCTCGATCGGCCGCGAGAAGTACAGCGGCACGGTCTTGAAGCGCAGGTCGCGCGAGACCGACTGGGGCGCCTGGGAGGCGACGTAGAGGCTGATGACGGCCTGCATGATGATCGCGTAGCGGGTGTAGTCGACGGGCAGGTCCTTGGCCTTCGTGGCGACCGCGACGGCCACCATGATGGCCGCGGGCACGCACATGACCACGAACAGCAGCATGGGCAGCACCTTGGACTTCACCGAGCGGCCGAGGCCGTAGGCGCCGCGCAGGGACTGCGAGTAGAGGGAGCGCCGGGCGTAGGCGCGGCCCAGGCGGGGGCCGTCGTAGTTGCGGTAGCCGATGTTGTGGATACGGGTCTGGTCGCCCGGCTGGGGGACCAGGGGCTGGTCAATTGCCATGGCCTACGGCCTCCTTCCGCTCTGCGTCGCTGTCGGTGCCGGTCTCGGTGTCGGTGAAGACCTCGGAGATGTGGTGCCTGCGCTGCTCCATGCGCACCAGGCCGAGGCCGAGGTCCGCGATCACGTCCCGGACCACGTCGTACGTCTCCTCGCCCGAGGCCGTCAGGAGCAGGACGTGGCCCGCGCCCGGCAGGCCGCTGCCGTCGTGGGTGTCCACCCCGCGCGCGTGGAGCGCCTCGCGCACCGCGCGGGTGCCGTCCGGGTGCTCGTCGGTGTCGGTGACCTCGATCGCCAGGGTGGTCGTGGTCTGGGTGAAGTCCGTGGTGGAGCTGGAGCGCAGGAGCTTGCCGCCGTCGACCACGATCACGTGGTCGCAGGTGCGCTCCAGCTCGCCCAGCAGGTGCGAGGTCACCAGGACCGAGATGCCGAAGTCCGTGTAGATACGGCGGATGAGGCCGAGCATCTCGTCACGGCCGACCGGGTCCAGGCCGTTGGTCGGCTCGTCCAGGAAGACCAGCTGCGGGTCGTGGACGAGGGCCTGCGCCAGTTTGACGCGCTGCTTCATGCCCGTCGAGTAGCCGCCGATGGGGCGGTAGCGCTCCTCGTACAGGCCGACGTGGCGCAGCGTGTCCGCGGTGCGCTCGCGCGCCGCGGTGGGCGGCAGTCCGGACATGCGCGCCATGTGGACGACGAACTCGGTGGCCGAGACGTCGGGCGGCAGACAGTCGTGCTCCGGCATGTACCCGACGCGCTCGCGGATGTCGGCACCCTTGGTGGCGACATCGAGGCCGAGCACTTCGGCTCGGCCCTCGGAGGCGGGGGACAGACCCAGCAGGATCTTGATCAAGGTCGACTTGCCGGCTCCGTTGGCACCGACGAGCCCCGTCACACCGGGGCCGACGTCCACGGAGAGCCGGTCAAGCGCGGTCACCCGGGGGAACCGCTTGCTCAGGCTTTCGGTCGCGATCACAGTCACGTCTACGAAGGTAGTGACGCGGACCACTCCGGTCGTCACCCCGCAGAGCTGTCCTCACGTCAGACTCCAGGCGTACGGGTCCGTAGGGGATGCCCCTACTTGAGAGCTACGCGACCGGCCTCGGGCGGTTATCCACAGGCAGAGATCAAGCCTATTGACGCAGCCTCTAACAACTGTCACATTCACCAGTGTCAAGTTACGAGCACGTACCGCAGTCGGTGTGGACAGGTGGGGCGGTGGCATGACTACGGCGGTGACACGCGAACTCTCCGCGGAACTGCGGGGGTTCAGGGAGGTCCAGCGGCTGGCGTACGAGTGCGCCGAGGCCGTCGCGGCCCGTCTGGAACCCGGGGTGACCGAGCGCGACGCGGCGCGCATGCAGCGGTCGTGGCTGCGCGCGAAGGGTGTGAGCGACTGGTTCCATCTGCCCTTCGCCTGGTTCGGCGACCGCACGGCGTTCACGAACTTCCGGGTGCCGCTGCAGTTCTTCCCCACGAACCGCCGGCTGGAGCCCGGGATGCCGTTCATCCTGGACATGGCCCCCGTGTACAAGGGATTCACGGCCGACATCGGATATTCGGGCTCCCTGGGGGCGAACCCGGTGCAGGACCGGCTGATGGCCGACCTGGAGGCGCATCGCGAGCTGCTGCTGCGCGAGGTGCGCGAGCGGCGCCCGCTGCGCGAGATCTACGAGGACGTGGACCGCCTCATGGTCCGCCAGGGCTACGCCAACCGGCACCGCGCGTACCCCTTCGGCGTGATCGCGCACAAGGTCGACCGGGTCGCCGAACGCCCTTGGTCCCCGCGGCTGTTCGGGTTCGGCACCCAGGCCCTGAAGGGCCTCGCGAGCGACGCGCTGCACGGCCACCGCGACGGCTGGTCCCCGCTCTGGTCGCCGTACCGCTTCTCCGACCACCCCCCGCACCCCGGCCTGTGGGCGGTCGAACCGCATCTCGGATTCCGGGGCACGGGCGCCAAGTTCGAGGAGATCCTCGTCGTCACCGACTCCGGGGACCCCGAACAGAGCGCCTTCTGGCTGGACGACGATCTGCCGCACGTGCGGCGCTGGGCGGAGGACAAGTGACGCTTGAGGGTGCGCGCGAGCGCCGGGTGCGGACCGGCGGAGTCGAGCTGTGCGTGGCCGAGCTGGGGGACGAGTCGAACCCCACAGTGGTCCTGGTGCACGGCTATCCCGACAGCAAGGAGGTGTGGTCCGAGGTGGCCGGCCGCCTCGCCGACCGCTTCCATGTGGTGCTCTACGACGTCCGGGGGCACGGCCGGTCCACGGCCCCGCAGCCGCTGCGGGGCGGGTTCACCCTGGAGAAGCTGACGGACGACTTCCTGGCGGTCGCGGACGCGGTCAGCCCGGACCGGCCGGTGCACCTGGTGGGCCACGACTGGGGCTCGGTGCAGTCCTGGGAGTTCGTCACCGTCGAGCGCACCAAGGGCCGTATCGCCTCCTTCACGTCGATGTCCGGGCCGTCCCTGGACCACTTCGGGCACTGGATCAACAAGCGCCTGACCCGGCCCACCCCGCGCCGCGTCGGCCAAGTCCTGGGCCAGGGTGCCAAGTCCTGGTACGTGTACCTGCTGCACACGCCCGTGCTGCCCGAACTCGCCTGGCGCGGCCCCCTGGGCAAGCGCTGGCCGAGGATCCTGGAGCGGGTCGAGAAGGTCCCGCGCGGTGACTACCCGACCTCGTCGCTGCCCCAGGACGCGGCCCACGGCGCCTGGCTGTACCGGGACAACGTCCGGGCGCGGCTGCGCAGGCCACGCCCCGACGCTTATGCGCACGCGCGCGTGCAGCTCATCACGCCCCTGGGGGACGCGTTTCTGTCCGAGCGGCTCTACGACGGGCTGGAGGAGTGGGCGCCTGAGCTGGTGCGGCGGACACTGCCGGCCAAGCACTGGATCCCGCGCACGCGCCCCGATCAACTGGCTTCCTGGATCACGGAGTTCGTGACGGCCGACGAAGGGGGACCCGTGTCGTCCACGGGGACCGGCACGTACGCCCAGCGGTTCGGCGGGCAGCTCGTGCTGGTCACGGGGGCGGGCAGCGGGATCGGGCGGGCCACGGCGTTCGCGTTCGCCGAGGCGGGCGCGCGCGTGGTGGCCGTCGACCGGGACGCGGAAAGTGCCGCCCGCACCGCCGAGTTGGCCCGGCTCATCGGCGCACCCGAGGCCTGGGCCGAGACGGTCGACGTCTCCGACGGGCCGGCCATGGAGAAGCTCGCCGCGAAGGTCGCCGGGGAGTACGGCGTGGTGGACGTCCTCGTGAACAACGCCGGAATCGGACTCTCCGGTTCCTTCTTCGACACCACCCCGGAAGACTGGAAGAAGGTCCTCGACGTCAACCTGTGGGGCGTCATCCACGGCTGCCGGCTCTTCGGGAAGCAGATGGCCGAGCGCGGCCAGGGCGGCCACATCGTCAACACCGCGTCGGCGGCGGCGTTCCAGCCCTCCAGGACACTGCCCGCCTACAGCACCTCCAAGGCGGCCGTCCTGATGCTCAGCGAGTGCCTGCGCGCCGAGCTGTCCGGGCAGGGGATCGGTGTCTCGGCGATCTGCCCCGGCCTGGTCAACACCAACATCACCTCGACCGCGCACTTCGCCGGGGTCGACGCCGACGAGGAGAAACGGCGCCAGAAGCGGTCGGCACGCCTGTACGGGATGCGGAACTACCCGCCGGAGAAGGTCGCCGACGCGATCCTGCGGGCGGTCGTCCGCGACCAGGCCGTCGTACCGGTCACCCCGGAGGCGCGCGGCGCCCATCTGATGTCCCGGTTCGCCCCGCGCGCGCTGCGGGCGGTGGCCCGCATGGAGCCGCCGCTGTGACCTCCGCGAACGAGCACCACGAGAATGAACAGCACGCGCGTGAACACCACGCGATCGCGCCCCGCCGGGTCTCCTTCGACTGGTCGCGCACGCCCCTGCACTGGATCCCGGACGAACCGACCGCCACGCATGTCGTCAACGTGCTGCATCTGCTGCTGCCGGCGGGGGAGCGGTGGTTCGTGAAAGTCCTCAAGGAGGGCCTGCCGCTGGTCAGGGACCCTCAACTCCGCGCGGACGTCAAGGGGTTCATGGGTCAGGAGGCCACCCACAGCGTCCAGCACGCGCACGTGCTGGACCATCTCGCCGCCCAGCGGCTCGACACCGCCGACTTCACCCGGTACGTCGACTTCCTCTTCGAACGGCTGCTGGGCGAATGCCCGCCGCTCGGCGCGCCGTTGCCCGAGCGCGAGTGGCTGCGCTTCCGGCTCTCGGTCGTCGCGGCGATCGAGCAGTTCACGGCGGTGCTGGGCGACTGGATCCTGGCCGCGGAGGCCCTCGACCGGGCGGGCGCCGACGAGATCATGCTCGACCTGCTGCGCTGGCACGGCGCCGAGGAGGTCGAACACCGCGCGGTGGCCTTCGACATGTTCCAGCACTGCGGGGGCCGCGGTCTCCCCCGGTACGCCCGCCGTATCGCCGGCATGACGGTCACCGCGCCCGTGATGCTCTACCTGTGGGCCTGGGGCACGGCCTACCTGATCCGCCACGACCCGCAACTCGCCGGGCGCGTCCGCTACTCGCTCGCCGAGCACAACAGGGCCGTACGGAAAGGCCTGTTGCCCACCTGGCGGTCGCTCGGCGCGGCCGTCCCCCGCTATCTGCGGCGCTCCTACCATCCGTCGCGGGAGGGATCGCTGAACCGGGCGGTGGAGTACCTGAGACGGTCACCGGCGGCGCGGGCGGGTGCCGCGTGAGTGCCGGCTCCGGTGGGGTCGCCTACCGGATCGAGGATCTCGCCCAGCTCAGCGGGGCTACGGTCCGGACGATCCGCGCCTACCAGGACCGCGGTCTGCTCCCCCGCCCCGAGCGGCGCGGGCGGGCCAACGTGTACGCCGACGTCCATCTCGCCCGGCTCCGCCAGATCGCGGACCTGCTCGACCGCGGCTACACCCTGGCCTCCATCAAGGAGTTGCTGGCGGCCTGGGACGCGGGCCGGGGCCTGGGCGGGGTGCTCGGGCTGGTCGCCGAGGTGGACGGGCCGTGGACCGACGAGGAGGCGGGCCGGATCTCGCGCGCCGAACTGGAACGGCGCTTCGGCGGCAATCCCGACGACGCGGCCGTCGCCGAGGCCGTCGAGCTCGGCGTACTGGAGCCGGTGCCCGAGGACCCCGACTCCTTCCTCGTGCCGAGCCCCCAAGAGCTCGCGGTGGCCGTCGAGTTGCACGCCTCGGGGGTTCCGCTGTCCGCGATCTCGTCCCATCTGCGGGAGTTGAGGGTGCAGGTCGAGCACATCGCCTCCCGTTTCCTGGAGTTCACCACCGAGCACGTCTTCGCCCGCTACCTCGAAGGACCGCACCGTCCGACCGACGCGGACGCGGCCGAGGCGGCCTCCCTCGTACGACGGCTGCGGCCGCTCGCGCAGCAGACAGTGGACGCGGAACTCGCCCGCGCGATGCGGCTGTTCGCCAACCGTTCACTGCGGCAGCACCTGGGAGCGGTCGAGCCTTCGGCACCGGCGTTCTCGTCACGTTCCGTGGCCGTCCCCGAGGAGACGATGCGGGCCGTAGAGGGGCTGGTTGGGGCGGCGAGGGCGGCGGAGTTCGTAGCGCTCGCGGCCGAACGGGAGCTGCGGGCAAGGGCGTTGGATGCGCTCATGCCAAATGGGTGTCCCCCAGCTGATCTTGACGAACAGGGCTGACATGACAGGGAGTTGTCCACAGAAACGCCAAGTCCCCCTGTGGATAACTACAGTTGGTTGTGGACCAAACATCGGCTCCAAAATAAAATGCGTGATCCACGTCTCTCCCGCCATGCTGAACGGATGGATGAAAGACGCACCGTGAAGGTGTCGAAGTACCTCTCGAAGCACCTGCGCCACCAGCCCGAGCGGATCGGGCTCACCCTCGACGAGGCCGGCTGGGTCGAGATCGACACGCTGATCGCCGCCTGTGCAGCGCACGGGTTCCGCTTCAGCCGTCAGGACCTCGACCACGTGGTGGCCACCAACGACAAGCAACGCTTCGCGATCGAGGGCACCCGTATCCGTGCCAGCCAGGGCCACAGCATCGAGGTCGACCTCGGACTGCCCCCGGCCACCCCGCCGTCGTACCTCTTCCACGGCACGGTGGCGCGCAACCTGGACGCGATCCGGGCCGAAGGGCTCCGGCCCATGAACCGCCACGCCGTGCACCTCTCCGCCGACCGGGAGACCGCGACCCGGGTGGGCGCCCGTCGCGGCCGACCCGTCGTGCTCTCCGTCGACGCGGGCGCGATGCACGGCGACGGCCATGTGTTCCGGTTCAGCGAGAACGGGGTGTGGCTCACCGAGGCGGTACCCACGCGCTATCTGCGGTTCCCCGAGTCCCATTGATCCCGCGCGGCCCGAGATGTGCCGCCGGGTACGGCCCCGGCCGCATGAGGTGACTGTTTCACGTGAAACATGGACGGGCGGTTGCGGTGGGCACCGCCGTCACGTCAGCTGGGCCGCCGCTTCCATGGCGATCTGCTCGAAGGCCTTCTCGTCCGCGGCGAAGTCGGAGTCGGGGATGGGCCAGTGGATCACGATGTCGGTGAAGCCCAGTTCCTGGTGCCGGCCCGCGAAGTCGACGAAGGCGCCGAGGGACTCCAGCGGACGTCCGCGGTCCGGGGTGAAACCGGTGAGCAGGATCTTGTCGAGTCCGGCCGCGTCCCGGCCGACCGCCGCGCAGGCGTCGGCCAGCTTCTCGACCTGCCCGTGAAGGGCACGCACCGACTGCTCGGGGGTGCCGCTCTCGAACAGCTTCGGATCTCCGGTGGTCACCCACGCCTGCCCGTACCGGGCGGTGAGCTTCAGACCACGGGGCCCGGTGGCGGCCACCGCGAAGGGCAGCCGGGGCCGCTGCACACACCCCGGAATGTTCCGGGCCTCGTGCGCCGAGTAGAAGTCGCCCTCGTACGACACCGAGTCCTCGGTGAGCAGCCGGTCCAGCAGCGGCACGAACTCCCCGAACCGGTCGGCACGCTCCCGCGGGGTCCACGGATCCTGTCCGAGCGCGGTGGCGTCGAAGCCGGTGCCGCCCGCGCCGATACCGAGGGTGATCCGGCCGCCGGAGATGTCGTCGAGCGAGATCAGCTCCTTGGCCAGCGTCACGGGATGCCGGAAGTTGGGCGATGTGACGAGGGTGCCCAGACGCATCCGCTCCGTGACGCCCGCCGCCGCCGTCAGCGTCGGGATCGCGCCGAACCAGGGGCCGTCCCGGAACGTACGCCAGGACAGGTGGTCGTAGGTGTACGCGGTGTGGAACCCGAGTTCCTCCGCGCGCTGCCATGCGGCACGGCCACCCTCGTGCCAGCGGCGGTGCGGAAGGATCACGGTACTCAGGCGCAGACTCATGTCTCCGAGCCTACGGCGACGCCCGACGAGTCCCGGACCCGCCCACGCTCAGCGTGCGGCCTGCTCCCGGCCCGGCGACCTCGGCCGCCGGCGCGAGCTGGCGCCGCTGTACGCGTGCGGCGAGGGATGCGAAACGGCGGGCATGGTCGGCGTCGGCACACCACAGGAGCTGGGCGAGGACGAAGCGGTCGCGTCGCTCGGGGAGCAGGACCAGATCGGGCCACAGCTCGCCGGGGCCGCCGCGCGGCGGGCGATCTCGTGGCGCAGTTCCCCGCGCCACCCCGCGAGCGGGACGAACTCGGGGGTGGTCGTCATGCGCTCGTACCACTCCGTCGTGTCCTCGACGTGGGCGCGGCGGAACTCCTCGTCGTACTCGCCGCTGAGCAGCCGGCGCAGCGCGTCGTGCGCGAGCCGGGCGTTGTCGAAGACCGCGACCAGACCACGTCGAGAACGTCGGAACGCTAGACGACGAGTTCCCCGGCGGCGGTCCTGCGCTCGCTGCCGGTCGCGACGAGGATTTATTGCCGACGGGGTGCCGGTAGTGGTGGAAATCCCGGGCAATCCCGGTCGGCTCAGAAGCTCGTCAGCGTTCCCGGCAGGTCGAACGTCCGGGACGTCCCCTTGTCCAGGTCGACCACGGCCGCCGTGTTGTCCGAGACCATCACCCAGCCGTCCCGCGTGTGCCGCAGCAGGGACGAGCTGTCCATGCCCTCGACCGTCGCCCGCCGCAGTTCCCGCCCGGTCCTCCGGTCCAGCTCGACGAGATCGCTGTCCTGCCCGGTGCTCACCGCGACCACGACGGTGTCCTTCGACGCCTCCACGGCATCGACCCTTCCGCCGGCCGCGCTCAGCACGGTTGCCCCTTCCGCGTTCGTCAGGGTCACTCTCAGCGCGGTTCCCCGGCTGATCCGGGCAGGGGCACCGGCCAGGACGGGGGTGCCCGCCGGACATGCCAGTTGCTGCACCCGCACACCGCCGGCCTCCCCGACCTGTCTGGTCCTGCCGGTGGTGAGGTCGAGGACACTCGCCTTCACATCGGACCCCTGCCCGGTGGCGAGGCACACCGTGTCGCTGGACGGATCGGACGCCGCCAGCGTGACCGGCCCCGGAACCCGCACGTCCCGCACCTTCTTCCACGTCTTCGCGTCGCGTATCAGCACACCGGTGGTTCCGCCGTCCGCCGCAGGGGCCTCCCGATCGCCTCCGGAGGAGTCGTGAACGGCCGCCACCAGGCTCCGACCCGGCACGAGTTCACGCAGCCGCTCCGTGTCGTCCTTCTCGTCCAGGGCGTGCCGGGCAGTGTCCAGCGTGAAGGACCGGTCCGGGCGCTCCCCCTTGCGGGGCGTCGACAGCCACCACGTCCCGTCGGCCAACCGCACGAGCTGAGGGGCCAGCACGTCGTCGTCGCCGACCTTCTTCGGCACCACGGCCAGCGCCTGCGCGTGGTGGGCCCCGGGATTGATGCCGACCACCACGGTGTACCCGGACACACTCGCGGTCACAAAGGTCTGCGAACCCTTCCAGTCCGTTCCCAACTCCACGTCGTCGGCACCGGAACAGCCGCAACAGGAGGCCAGCAGGGCAGCGGACACCGCGAGCGCGGCGTACGACGTCTTGTGCCGCGGCACAGGAATCACCAGTCCTTCATGGCTTCGGTGGGGGACATGCGCGCGGCACGACGTGCCGGGAGCACGGCGCCGGCGGCCACGACGACGACGGTCGCGACCGACAGGGAGACCATCGTCGGCAGGCTTGGAAGCGGCACCGTGTCGTGTACGTACGGGGCGATGTCGCCGATACGCCGGAGGCCTGCGGCCGCCGCGCCGGCCACGCCCACCGCGAGCACGACTCCGGCCGCTGCCGCGACCGCACCGGCGATCGCCATCTCCGCCACGAGCATCCCCGTCACCGAACGGCCGCGGAAACCGACCGCCTTGAGGATGCCCACTTCCTGGGCCCGCTGCCGCCCCAGCGCACCCGTCACCGTGACCGCCCCGGCGAAGGCGAGCACGCCCAGGACGCCGAGCAGCACGTTCCCGGTCAGGGCGACGAGCTGCAGTACTCCGGGAAGAGCCTCGAGCTGCTGCTGCAGGGCGACGGCCGGGTAGTTCATCTTCTGCACGGTCTTGAGCACGCCCGGTACATGGGCGGCGCTGTCGGCCACCACCGTCAGCTGGTCCCAGCCCGATGTGCGCAGGTAGTCGTCGGTGGTCTTGCCCGCCGCGGCCGCCGCCCACTTCACCACGGTCGCGTCGTCCACGTACGCGGTGTCCGGTCCGTCGAACTGCCAGCCTGGGTCGTACAGGCCCACCACCTTGACCCGGTCGCTCACCGTGTCCCCCACGCCGGGCCGCACATAGTGGTGCGCGTCCACCGTCACCGTCCTGCCCACCATCGAGGACAGGTCCACGCCGTGCGTGGCGGCGGGAAAGACCACCTCGCCGCGGTGCAGCGGGAACAGCTGCTTACGGACCGACTTGACCACGGGGGGTGCGAGCGCCTTGCGGTAGGTCGTCGCGTACAGCAGGTCGGCCCCCTCGGGGTTGTCCCGTACCGGCATGGACACCTGGAGCCGGTGCTGGACCGACACCACGTGGGCGATCTTCGCCAGGCGCTGCTCCGTCGCGTCCGTCAACTGGGCGGTGTCGGGACGCCCTTCGGGGGAGTCCACCGTGACCGACCGGTTCGCCGTCGACTCCCCGACCTGGCTGGTCGTCGTGCCCTGCGCGTTCGAGGCGATCCCGATGGCGCTCAGGCACACCGCGCCGGCGACCGCGACCATCGCCACCAGCCCCAGCAGCCGCCTGCGCAGTGTGCGCACGTTCCACCACGCCACCTGTAAGAGGTTCACAGCTCGCCCTCCCGCGCGCTCCGGGTGGTCGCCCAGGAGCGGCCGTTCGTCTCGTCCGGTGCCGGCAGGGCGGCGCTCCGGTCCAGTCGGTGGACGACGTCGGCCGCGTCCGCGACGGTTTGTTCGTGGGTGACGACCAGCACCCCCCGCCCGTCGTCCGCCAACTCCCGGAACAGGCCCAGCAGCACGGCCTCGCTCCCGGTGTCCAGGTTTCCGGTGGGTTCGTCGGCCAGCAGCAGAGGCGGATCGTTCACCAGCGCCCGGGCGAGTGCCACGCGCTGCTGTTCGCCCCCGGACAGCTCGCCGGGCCGGTGCTCGCACCGGTCTCCCAGCCCCACCCGCTCCAGCAGACCGCGGGCCCTGGCCTCCGCCTCCCGGCGCCTGCCGGTGAACGGGAGCAGGACGTTCCGCAGGGCGCTGTGCTGCGGCAGCAGGTTGTAGGACTGGAAGACGAACCCCAGCCGCCGGCGCCGCAGGTCCGCGAGCGCGTTGTCCGACAGGCCGTGGGTGTCGTGGCCCTCCAGCTCCACCCGGCCGGTGTCGGGTTTCGTCAGCAGCCCGAGGATGTGCAGGAGGGTGGATTTGCCCGATCCCGAGTGTCCGACGAGCGCGGTGACGCATCCCGGCGCGACCGCGAGATCGACGTCCTGGAGGACATCGACCCGCCGGCCGCGCAAGGTATAGGACTTGCCCACCCCACTCGCTGTCAGCAGTGTGTTCACGGAGGTTGTGCTCACTCTCTGTCTCAGGGGCCCTGCGAAGGCAGGGTTCCCAGCTTCCGGTCGAGTGCCTTGTCCAGCTCCCAGACCGCCCATGTCGTCTTGAGGTCGCAGCCCGGCTCGTCATCGGGTCGGTACAGGCCGGGAAGCCCCGGACAGCCCCGGTGCGCCCGGAACTCGGCGGCGAGGTCTCCGACCATGGAGGCGTCGGCACGGCCGCCGAGCAGTAGGTAGGCGCGGACGATCAGCGCACGGTCGTAGACGCTCGCGCGGGGACCCGGGTCGGCCGCCCACCGTTCGAGGGCGTGCGCGGTCAGCCATCCGGGTGTCCGGTCCTCCTGGCCCATCTGGTGGAGGCCGACGACCAGGGTGGCGGCGGACTGCGCGCCCTCCAGGTCGTCGACGCTCCAGCGCCGGACGGAGGGGACCGGTGTCGGTACGCCGGATTCCGCGCAGTCCCAGGCCGCGCGCTGCCAGGCCACCACGTCGTCCGCGGTGACCGTGGTCGGCACCGTCGACGGGTCCCGGCAGAGCGCGGCCTCCTGACGGGAGAACGGCTCGCCGCCCGCGCTGTGCCTGAGCGAGGCCAGGTTCAGCCGCGCGGCTCCGTCGCGGGGCGCGTCCTGGGCGTCGGCCTGTTCGTCGACGGCGGCCAGGAGACGGCTGTCCCGTACGGTCCATCCGGCCACGCTCCGCAGGCGCTGCACGAACAGCGACGCGTCGGGCGTGCCCAGGTAGGAGGAGGGGTCGCGCACGGTTCCGTCTGCCATGCGCTCCCGCTCCAGCCGGCGGGTGACGGCCGAGAACTCCGCCGTGGGGCTGCCGGTGGCGCGCAGGATGTGCACCAGGTTGTAGAGCTGGTCGTAGTCGAGGCTTGCGGTGTCGTGGGACAGCACCTGTCGCCAGGTCCTGCGGTCCACCTGCGGCTTTTTGCCGGCCGACTCCTGGAGCAGTACGTAGTTGTACGTGTCCTCCAGCAGGTCGGCGCGTTCGTCGCCGGGCCGCTCGGTGAACCGGCTCGTGTCGGGGGCCGCCACCGAGGTCAGGGTGGCGGGGACGGGCCTGCCGAGCAGGTGCAGGCAGCGGGCCAGGACGGCGGCCTCGTCCAGTTTCGGCCCGCCGTCCGCCAGCCGGTCCAGCCAGTCGACGGTGGCCGTCCTGTGCGCGGCGGGCAGTTCCACGAGAGTTCCGGTGGCCGCCTCCACCTCCAGCGCCGCCCAGGTGGCACCGAGGCGCCCCTGGTCGTTCTTCGCTCCGAGCGCGGGATCCTCGTACCAGCCCTTGCCGGTGCGCAGTTTCTCCACATCCTGTGTGTCGCGGCGCCCCAGTACCGCCGCCGCCCCGGCCCCGCGCAGCGGGACGAGCCAGTACCTGCCCCACAGCGCGGACGTCTTGAGCGCGTCGGAGCGCAGCGCCGCGGCTGTGGTGGCTGTCACGGCGACCTTCGGCTTCGCGCCGGTCTCCGTCAGGATGCGCAGCGCGTAGGACTGGGCTTCGGGGCTGCCTCGCTCCTCCCTCAAGAAGGGGTGGTAGTAGAGGCCGTTGGCCTGGCTGACCAGGCTCTGTAAGTAGGCGGGTTCGGTGCTTTCGGGGCGGCTTCCCTGCGCGGTGCAGGACACGGCCGTCGTGCAGACGCAGACCGCAACGGCAGTCCACGCGGCTTTCCTCGTGACTTTCCTGGCGTGAAACATCCCGGTTCTCCCCCGTAAGAGACCTCTGCCCCCGCCGAGGAGGCGGGGGCAGAGACGTTCAGGCGGTGCGCGGTGTCAGGCGCGGATCAGGAGGCGCCGGCGTAGACGCACTTCTCCGTGAACTTGATGCGGCTGGTGATCTGGGCGGAGCCGCAGGACTTCGTCGAGACGTACACGGTCAGCCTGCTGGGCTTCATCTGCCCGTAGGTGTCCGCGATCCACTTGTGGCCGCCGTAGTTCTTCCAGCGGACCGTTCCCTGCGACCTGCTGTTCATCGTCAGCGACGCCTCGGGGTTCTTCGAGATCTTGATGGAGACGCTGATGCCGTGAGCGGCCAGGATGGCCCGGTTCTGCACCCACTGCGCGCTGTCGTGCGTCGAGCCACTGTTGCCCTTGTACAGCTTGGTCGACGCCTTCCAGTCGCAGGCCGTCACGTACGAGCCGCAGTGCCAGGCGTTCACCTGCATTCTGTGACCCGGGATGCCCCAGGTGTTCGAGGCCGACGTGGCGTGCGCGGGCGCGGCCGCGAACAGCAGCGCCCCGGCAGCTATCGCCGCGGCACCACCAGACGCGAGGCGCGAGAGATTACGCATGGTTTCTCCCCGTAGAAGTGGAAATGCTTCCTTGGCCGTGCGTCCGGTACCCGAGACGGCACCCGTACGCACGTTCCACTGATTTCTACGGCTCTGGCCACATCGGCCACCATCGCACCTTCGGGCATCCTGCCCCTCAGGGCTACCTCAGCCCTGCTTCGTGCACGCCTTCTGCCGGGCGAGCCCCGACACGATCCCGGACATCGCACCGATGACGGCGTCCTTGTCCTTGATCCGCTCCGACATGGTGACCTCGGCCGCGGGGCTGCGCCCGTACGACAGGACCGTCTTCGTCCCGTCGTGGGTCTTCTTCGCGTTCACGACCCAGTCGACGCCCTTGACCGACGTGCACGCGGCGGACTCCGGGACGTCCGAGATGTTCCCGCAGCGGAGGATCACATCGCCGTCCCCCCAGACGGCCGTTCCCTTCTGGTCGGAATCGTTGCGCTCGTGGCCGCCCAGTTTCTGCGGCGCCCTGCTCACCAGACCGGAGCAGCCGGCGCTGTCGCCTCCCGGCGCTGCCGACACGTTGTAGGAGCGCGAGGAGGTCCCGCACGCCGCGAGCGCGGCGGCACACACGGTGATCACGCCGGCCTGTAACAGCTGCCGGACAGAGGTCGTCCCCATGAGCAATCCCTTGTCTAGATGGTGGAGTTACAGGCTGTGTTCGGGTCAGTCCTCGCGGACGCTGAGCAGGTCGCCGGGCTGGCAGTTCAGTTCGCGGCAGATCGCGGTGAGGGTGGAGAAGCGGATCGCCTTCGCCCGGTCGTTCTTCAGGACGGAGAGGTTGACCACCGTCACGTCGACCTTGGCCGCCAGTTCGGACAGGGTCATACCGCGCTCGGCCAGCAGCCGGTCCAGGTGGACCTTGACCCGGTGTTCCTCGTCCGGCGGCATCAGACCAGCCCCTCGGTGTCGGCGCGGAGCTTGGTCCCCCGCCGGAAGACCTCGCCCAGCGACAGGATGAGGAAGGCGAGCAGGACGTACTCACCGGTGAAGGTGACCGAGAGGGGGATCTGCTCGGCCATGGGGGTGCCGCTCACCAGTGCCTGTGTGGTGAACGCCGGCAGCGTCGGGGAGAGGACGGCCTGGACCAGCACCGTGAGCCCGATGACACTCAGCCGGCGGGCGTTCCTCGGCACGAAGACATCGCCGTCCCGCAGTGTCCCGGCCATCCGCGTCAGGAGGACCAGGACGAGGAGCAGCAGCAGACCGCCGACGACATCCGGCAGGGCGAGCAACAGGCGCTGGCCCAGGTCGGGGTGGGCGAAGGCGAGGTCGGCCCGGTGGGTGCCGGTGAGGGTCATGCCGTGGCCCGCGACCGCGTCGGTCACGGTGCCCGGTACCCGGGTCGCGGTCTCGGTCCTGACCTCGCGGGTGTCCACGGGGTCGATGAGGCCGACCACTCCGAGAGCCGGGAGCAGTACGCCGAAGACGCCGTCGAGCAGGGCGGCCAGGCCGAGAGCCGCCTCCAGCAGTCGGTTGTCGGTCCGGCTCCACCAGGACTTCGTACTCACGGTTTCCCCCCTGTCACCCCACGTGCATATCGCTTATCGATAGTATCGATAAGCGATATGCACGTTGTCAAGCCCGGGGTGCGGCGGCGGACGGGATCCTCAGAGCCCGTCGGCGAGACGGCCGTGATGGGCGTAGGCGAAGAGGGCCGCTTCCGTACGGCCGGTCACTTTGATCTTGACCATGAGGTTGGTCAGATGCGCTTTGACGGTGCGCTCGGCTATGCCCAGCCGGCGGCTGATCTCGCGATTGTCGGCGGCGTGACTGAGCAGGACGAGAACTTGCCGTTCTCGGGGGGTGAGCGAGGGGATGGCGTGAGGGTCCCCTGGAGCGGGCGGGGTGGCCGGGGCGGCGCTCAAGTCCCCTTGCGGCCCCGGCTGCGGCTCCGGCCGTGGCCCCGGTCTCTGATCGTCCTTCGTGAGATTTGTCAAAGCGATGATCTCCCCGTTGATATCTGTGTGACCGCCTCAGCCGGTTGTCCCGTTGCTCTCCTTGCGCTGCTCGCATGCCGGGATTTCGGCGCCGGGCGGCGGTTGTCGTGGCACCTCGACCCGATGGGCCGGGTCGACGGTGTCGCGGATCTGCGCTCCCCGCAGGGCGCGCCTCCATTCCGATACGGCTGGTGAGGGCCGCGCGGGCAGCAGCCGCCGAGGTCCCTCATCCGCGCCCGGAGGCGTGCCATCGTGGGGAAGCGTCAGTAAACGATGAACGTTACCTAATGTAAAGCGAGTTGAGGCAGTCTTGAGGTTTCCGCGCGCCGGAGTGGGTAACCGAGGCGCCCGACGGCACCCCTGGTACAGACCTCAGTCCGCGTCGAACAAGGCCAGTTGACCAAACGGCGCGGGTCCGGCACCGCCCGGGGGCACCGACGGCCCCGATCCACCCCCGGGGCATGTGCGATCATTTGCTGTTGCATACGAATCGGGCCGCAGTTGCCCGTCCCCACGGAAAGGCACGGGCTTCGGGTGCCGCGCCCGACCGCATCCGCCACCGAGCGCGGGAGAACGCGCCGTGCCGGTCCCGGACGAGACGCACACCCTTGTCCGCTCCCACGGCACACCACCTGGTACGACCCGATGGCCGACACGCCACCCGGACCGTACGGCGGTCCCGCCCTCGGCGCGGTGGAACGGGGCCGGCTCCACCGCATCGCTCCGGATCGGCCGCACCCGCCGGCCCGCCTTCCGGCGGGAGCCGTAACGTCGGCCCACCGGAACCGTCGGCTCCGCCCGCACGGTTTTGCCCCAGCGCATCCGGCCCGGCACCGATCGGCGTGCCCGCGCCCACCGACACACCGCGGAACCCTGACGGGACACTCCTCCGCCGCCCCGGCGGCACCCCTGACCGCAGGCGCGACGGCCCTGCGAGGGGCCATAACCACTCACATGTGCGCACCCTCGCACGGCCGTGCGGGCAAATGCGGGAGAATGGCCCGGTGACCTCAGCGACTCGACAGCCCGAGACCCCGGCCTCCGCCGCCCCGCCACGGCTGATCGCCACCGACCTGGACGGCACTCTGCTGCGCGACGACAAGTCGGTGTCCCCCCGCACGGTCGCCGCCCTGGCGGCTGCCGAGGAGGCGGGTGTCGAGGTCTTCTTCGTGACCGGCCGCCCGGCCCGCTGGATGGACGTCGTCAGCGACCACGTCCACGGCCACGGCCTGGCGATCTGCGGAAACGGCGCCGCCGTGGTCGACCTGCACGGCGGCCCCGGCGCCCACCGCTTCGTGAAGGTCCGCGAACTGGCCCGCAACAACGCCCTCGACGCCGTACGACTCGTGCGCGAGGCGGCGCCCGGGACGGTGTACGCGATCGAGCAGACCTACGGCTTCTACCAGGAGCCGGCGTATCCGAAGCTGCACATGGAGATCCCGGACACCCTCGCGCCCGCCGAGAAGCTCCTCGCGGCAGACGCACCGGGGGCCGACGAACCGGTGCTGAAGATCCTCGCGTTCCACCCCGACCTCGACCCGGACGAGTTCCTGACCACCGCCCGACTCGCCCTGGGCGACCGCGCGAACGTCACCCGCTCCAGTCCCAGCGCCCTGCTGGAGATCAGCGGCCCCGGTGTCTCCAAGGCGAGCACGCTCGCCCTGTGCTGCGCGGAACGGGGTATCGCGCCCGAGGAGGTCGTCGCCTTCGGGGACATGCCCAACGACGTCGAGATGCTCACCTGGGCGGGGCAGTCGTACGCCATGGGCAACGCGCACCCCGCCGTGCTCGCCGCCGCCTCGGGACGGACCGTCGACAACAACGAGGACGGCGTGGCGGTCGTCATCGAGCGGATGCTGGCGGAGCGGCGGTAGCTCAGCCGACGGCCACTCCGCGCGCCGCCAGCCACGGCAGCGGATCGACCGCCGACCCCGTCTCCGCAGTGGTCCGTACCTCGAAGTGCAGGTGCGGTCCCGTGGAGTTGCCGGTCGTGCCGGACTCGCCGATCCACTGGCCGGTGACGACACGGTCCCCCTCGTCGACGGCGACGGCGGAGAGGTGGGCGTACTGCGTGCGGTAGCCGCCCGGATGCTCGACCACGATCTGAGTGCCGAAGGCGCCGCCGCAGGACACCCGCACCACCCGGCCCGCTCCGGCCGCCCGCACCGGCGTCCCGACGGGCACCGCGAAGTCCTGGCCGGTGTGCCGGTCCGCCCACCGGGAGCCGTCGCTGCCGAACCCCGCGGACAGCTCACTCGACTCCACCGGCGCGACCCATGAGGCGGTTTCGGTGGTCGGCGGCTGGTCGAGGCGGACCGTGCCCGGGCAGGAACCCGCCGCTCCCGAGGCGTCCGTCTGCCCGCCGCCGACGATGTGGCTGCCGCCGTCGCCGGGGCGGGCCGCCAGCACGGCGATCGCGCACAGCAGCACCGGAACGAGCAATGGGTGACGGCGAGATGAGGGCACGTCAGCGATCGTGACCCGCGCGGCGGACCAGTGCCCTGTTCAGGTCGTACGCATGGGGGACAGGCTGGCGCGAACGGCTCAGCGGGAGCCCCGGGGCGACGGGGTCAGTGGGGCGCCTGCCACACCACCGTCGTACCGCGTCCGCCGTCGCCGGGCCCGTACCAGCTGTCGCCGCCCAGGGATTCGGCCCGGCGCTTGAGGTTCCTCAGGCCGCTGCGGCGACCGCCCTCCGGGATGCCGACCCCGTCGTCCGCGACCGTGAGTCGTACGCCCGGCCGCCCGTCGGGCAGGGGCGCGGTCGCGTCGACGACGACCTCGATCCGGGTGGCCGCCGCGTGCCGGAACGCGTTGGAGAGGGCCTCGCGCAGGGCCGCGATGAGGTTCTTGCCGGTCAGGTCGCCGACCACGGTGTCGACCGCGCCGACGAAGCGGTGCGCGGGGGTGAAACCGAGCGGTACGGCGGCCGTGTTGATTTCCCGCAGCACCCGCGTGCGCAGCCCGGAGGGTGCTTCGGTGGGGCCCTGTTGGAGGGCGAAGATCGCGGTGCGGATCTCCTGGATGGTGATGTCGAGTTCGTCGACGGCGTTGCCGACGCCCTGCCGCACCTCGGGCACGAGCGAGTCGCGCCGGGCGCTCTCCAGCATCATCCCGGTGGCGAACAGCCGTTGGACGACCAGGTCGTGCAGGTCGCGGGCGATCCGGTCCCGGTCCTCGTACACCGCGAGGCGTTCCCGGTCGCGCTGGGCCTCGGCCATCATCAGCGCGAGCGCGGCCTGCGAGGCGAACTGGATCGCGAGGGTGCGTTCCGCCTCCGTGAACGGCCGCTCGCCCCGCGCCCGAGGAGTGACCAAGGCCCCCAGGACACGCCCGCCGCTCTGCAGGGGCAGCGCCATGATCGGCCCGTACGCGCGCGCGAGGGCGCTGATCATCCGGGGGTCGGTGCCCGCGTCCTTGACGAACACCGGCTGTCCGTCGAGGAGTCGCGCCATGATCTCGCTCTCGGGCGGGACGACTCTGCCGAGCTGGTCCGACGGCCGTTCCGAGGCCACGGCGACGATCTCCATGCCGCCCGCGTCGGCGGGCAGCAGCACGATCCCGGCCGCCGACCCGGAGAGCCGGCGGGCCCGTTCCGCGACGACCTGGAGCGCGTCCTCGGCGTCCCCGCCGGACAACAGGGCGGTCGTGACGGCCACCGATCCGTCGATCCACCGCTCGCGCTGCTGGGCGGCCTCGTACAGCCGGGCGTTGCCGATGGCGATACCGGCCTCGGTCGCCAGGACCCGGACCATGTCGACGTCATCGTCGTCGAAGGGGTCCCCGCCGCGCTTCTCGCCGAGATAGAGATTGCCGAAGACCTCCCCCTGGACCCGGATCGGAACACCAAGGAAGGCCCGCATCCGAGGATGGTGCGCGGGGAAGCCCCACGAGCGCGGGTCCTGGGTCACATCCACGAGCCGGACCGGATCCGGCTCCCGGACGAGGGCGCCGAGCAGCCCCTTGTGCCCGTCGGGAAAGCGTCCGATGCGCCGCGCGGTGCCCGCGTCGACACCGTGGAAGACGAAGTCGGCGAGTGCGTCGCCCTCCTCGTCCACGACACCGAGTCCCGCGTACCGGGCGCCGGTCAGCGTGGCCGCCGCCTCGCAGATCCGCTCCAGCGTGGAGTGCAGTTCGAGCCCACTGCCCACGGACCGCATCGCCGCCAGCAACTGCGGCACACGTACGGCCGGTTCGGCCGGCAGCCCCGAGGAGGGCGACGGGGGACCGGCACTCGGGGCAGCAGACATACCCCGAGCCTAATAAGTCCCCTTTGTCACCGAAAGTCGAGCATGGTGGCGACCGGGGCTCCCTACCCGGCCGCCACCAACAGCTCCGACTCCGCCTCCCGCTCCGCCATCCCCCGCAACGGCCCGTCCGCCAGGACCAGTTCGGCGTACGGTCCCCGCTGCACGACCCGTCCCTCGTCCAGCACGATCACCTCGTCCACGTCCTCGAGTCCCGCCAGCCGGTGCGTGATCAGCAGGGTCGTACGGCCCTCCGTGGCGGCCAGCAGATCCGCGGTGAGCGCGTCGGCGGTCGCCAGGTCCAGGTGCTCGGCGGGCTCGTCGAGCACGAGCACCGGGAAGTCGGCGAGCAGCGCACGGGCCAGGGCCAGCCGCTGCCGCTGCCCGCCGGACAGCCGCGCCCCGTGCTCACCGACGAGCGTGTCCAGTCCGGCGGGCAGCCCGTCGGCCCAGTCGAGCAGCCGGGCCCGCTCCAGCGCGACCCGCAGCTCGTCCTCGGTCGCGTCCTTCCTCGCCAGCAGCAGGTTCTCGCGCACCGAACTGTCGAAGAGGTGCGCGTCCTGGGCACACAGCCCGACGAGCCGTCGTACGTCGTCGCCGTCCAGGGCGTACGCGTCCACGCCGGCCAGCGTGTACGAACCGGCGTCCGCGTCCAGGAAGCGCAGCAGCACCTGTGCCAGCGTCGTCTTGCCGGACCCGGAGGACCCGACCACGGCGACCCGGCGCCCCTTCTCCAGCGTGAGGTCGAGCCCGGCGAGCGCGTCCCGGTCCTGCCCGGTGTGCCGGGCGGCCAGTCCCTGCACCACGAGCGGGAAGGGCGTCGCGGGCGCCTGGCGGGGCCGTTCCGGTTCCCGTACGGGCTCGGGGGCGTCCAGGATCTCGTACACACGCTCCGCGCTCTTGCGGACCCGCTGCCGGTACTGCACGGCGAGAGGCAGTCCGAGGACGGCCTCGAAGGCGGCGAGCGGGGTGAGGACGACGACGGCCGTCAGCACACCACTGAGCCGTCCCGCGGCGACGGCCTGCGCTGCCACGAGTGCGGTGGCGGCGACGGTCAGGCCGGAGATCAGGGCGGTGAGGCCGTCGCCGAGGGCAGTGGCGGTGGCGGCACGGGAGGCGATCCGGGTGAGGACGCCGTCCGCACGTCGGGCCTCGGCGGTACGGGCGGGCAGCGCGCCGGCGACCGTCAACTCGGCCGTACCGGTGAGCAGTTCGGTCACGCGGGTGGCGAGCGCACCGCGGGCCGGGGCCAGCCGTCGTTCGGCGCGCCGGGCCACGGCAGCGGTGACGAGGGGGACACCTACGCCGGCCGCGAGGAGACCGACCGCGAGCACGGCACCGGCCTCGGGCAGCAGCCAGGCAGTGAAGCCGACCGTCGCCGCGGAGACGCCGGCCGCGACCCCGGCGGGCAGCAACCAGCGCAGCCAGTAGTCCTGGAGCGCGTCCACGTCGGCGACGAGCCGGGAGAGGAGATCCCCTCGCCGGGTGTCGCGCAGGCCGGCGGGCGCCAGCCGTTCGAGGCGCCGGTAGACGGCGACCCGGGTGTCGGCCAGCATCCGCAGCACCGCGTCGTGCGACACCAGCCGCTCCGCGTACCGGAACACGGCCCGACCGATCCCGAAGGCCCGGGTCGCCGTCACCGCCACCATCAGATACAGCACGGGCGGCTGCTGCGAGGCCCGCGAGATCAGCCACCCGGAAGTGGCCATGAGCCCAACCGCACTGCCCAGCGCGAGACTTCCGAGCAGCAGCGCCAGGGCGAGGCGGCCACGCCGGGCACCGGACATCGCACGGACGCGGGAGAGGACGCTGCCCTTGTGTGCGGCGAGCCGTGTCTCGGGCTCGTCGACGGCCACGGAACTCACCGTCGCCTCCGGGCTCGTACCGGCGACCGTCGGCACGGTCTCCGTCTCCGCGCGAACCACCGCCTCGCCCTCCGTCACCCGCACCACCCGGTCCGCCACCGCCAGCAGGGCCGGCCGGTGCACCACGAGCAGGACGGTCCGCCCGACCGCCAACCGCCGTACCGCCTCGACCACTTCGGCCTCGGTCGCTCCGTCCAACGCGGCCGTCGGCTCGTCGAGGAGCAGGACAGGACGGTCGGCGAGGAAGGCCCGGGCCAGCGCGAGCCGCTGCCGCTGCCCGGCGGACAGTCCGGCCCCGTCCTCACCGAGCACACTCCCGATGCCCTCGGGCAACGCGTCCACGAACTCCAGGGCACCTGCGTCGGCCAACGCCCGCCGTACGGCGGTGTCGTCGGCGTCGGGCCGGGCCAGCCGTACGTTCTCGGCGATCGTCCCGGCGTACAGCTGCGGGTGTTGCGGCACCCAGGCGATCCGCGACCGCCACCGCTCCAGGTCGGCGTCGGTGAGATCGACTCCCCCGACGCACACCCGGCCCTCGACGGGCCGCACGAACCCCAACAGGGCGTTCAGCAATGTGGACTTGCCCGAACCACTCGGTCCTACGAGGGCGACCGTCTCGCCGGGTTCCACGGTGAAGGACACGTCCGACACAGCGTCCACGGACCGCCCGGGATAGCGGACCGTCACACCCTCGAAGGCCAGGGCGTCGGAGGGTGCTTCGGTGGTGCCCGAGGCCGGCACCGGTGTCTCCAGGACCGCGAAAATCTCCTCGGCCGCCGCGAGGCCCTCCGCCGCCGCGTGGTACTGCGCGCCGACCTGGCGCAGCGGCAGATACGCCTCGGGGGCCAGGACGAGGACGACGAGACCGATGTAGAGGTCCATGTCGCCGTGGACGAGCCGCATGCCGATCGTCACGGCGACCAGGGCCACGGAGAGGGTGGCCAGGAGTTCCAGCGCGAAGGAGGAGACGAAGGCGATCCGCAGAGTCCGCATGGTCGCCTGGCGGTACTCGCCGGTGATCCGCCGGATCGACTCGGCCTGCGCCTTGGCCCGGCCGAACACCTTCAGGGTCGGCAGCCCCGCGACCACGTCCAGGAAGTGCCCGGAGAGCCGGGACAGCAACTGCCACTGACGGTCCATCCGGGACTGCGTGGCCCAGCCGATCATCACCATGAAGAGCGGGATGAGGGGCAGGGTGCCGACGATGATCGCCGCCGAGACCCAGTCCTCGGTGACGATCCGCGCCAGCACCGCCACCGGGACGACCACCGCGAGCCCCAACTGCGGGAGATAGCGCGAGAAGTAGTCGTCGAGGGCGTCGACCCCACGGGTGGCGAGGGCGACCAGCGAGCCGGTCCGCTGTCCGCTCAGCCAACCGGGGCCCAGTTCCACGGAATGCTCCAGCAGCCGTCGTCGTAGTTCCGACTTCACGGAGGCGCTGGCGCGGTGGGCTGCGAGTTCGGTGAGCCAGGAGACCAGGGCACGGCCAGCCGCGACGGCGACCAACAGCAGCAGGGGAGTGCCGAGTTCGCTCACGGACTTGCCGTGCTGGAACGCGCCGACCACGACCTCGGCGATGAGCATCGCCTGGGCGATGACCAGCAGCGCCCCGACAGCTCCCAGGCCGACGACCGCCATCAGGAAGAGGCGGGTGGCGCGGGCGTATCGGAGTAGCCGTGGGTCGATTGGTTTCACGTGAAACACACCCTCTTCATCGGGAGGTCCGGACTTCTCGGCCGGCCCCGAGGGGGGCATGTTTCACGTGAAACATGCCCCAAGTCGGACTCAATGCTCGGACTCAGCGCTCGGACTCAGTGCGCCGCTTCGGCGATGTGCTGCGTTCCGATCCGCTTGCGGAACACCCAGTACGTCCAGCCCTGGTAGAGCAGGACGATCGGCGTGGCGATCCCCGCACACCAGGTCATGATCCGCAGCGTGTACGGGCTCGACGAGGCGTTGGTGACCGTGAGGCTCCAGTCCGGGTTGAGCGAGGACGGCATGACGTTCGGGAAGAGCGACAGGAAGAGCATCGCGACGGCGGCGATGATGGTGACCCCGGAGAACGCGAACGACCAGCCCTCGCGCCCGACTTGGATCGCCCCCAGCGCCGCGACCAGGGCGACGACGGCCACGATCATCGCCACCAGGCTCTTGCCGTCACCGCTGTCGACCTGGGTCCAGATCAGGAAGGCGAGCGCCAACAGGGCGGTGACGAGACCGACTTGAAGGGCGAGCTTCCGTGCCCGCACCCGGATGTCCCCTACGGTCTTGAGCGCCGTGAACACCACGCCGTGGAACGTGAAGAGGGTCAGGGTGACCAGGCCGCCGAGGATGGCGTACGGGTTGAGCAGGTCCCAGAAGGTGCCGGCGTACTCGAAGTTCTTGTCGATCTTCACGCCCCGCACGATGTTGCCGAAGGCCACGCCCCACAGGAACGCGGGGAGCAGCGAGGTCCAGAAGATCGCCGTCTCCCAGTTGCGCTGCCAGTTCTCCTCGGGGCGCTTCGCCCGGTACTCGAAGGCGACGCCCCGGACGATCAGGCAGACCAGGATGATCAGCAGGGCGAGGTAGAAGCCGGAGAAGAGGGTGGCGTACCACTCGGGGAAGGCGGCGAAGGTCGCGCCGCCGGCCGTGAGCAGCCAGACCTCGTTGCCGTCCCAGACCGGGCCGATCGTGTTGATCAGCACCCGCTTCTCGGTGCGGTTCCGGGCGAGCAGCTTGGTGAGGATGCCGACCCCGAAGTCGAAGCCCTCCAGGAAGAAGTAGCCGGTCCACAGGACGGCGATGAGGACGAACCAGACGTCGTGCAGTTCCATGACTGTTGCAGCTCCCTCGGCCTAGTACGAGAAGGCCATCGGCTTGTCGGCGTCCTGGGAGTCGCCGCCGATCTTCGTGGGCGGGTTGAGGTCGGCCTCGGTGAGCTCGGGCGGGCCGGCCTTGACGTACTTCGCGAGCAGCTTGACCTCGATGACGGCGAGGATCGCGTAGAGCGAGGTGAAGACGATCATCGAGGTGAGGACCTCGCCCTGGGAGACGCTGGGGGAGACGGCGTCACGGGTCTGGAAGAGGCCGTACACGACCCAGGGCTGGCGGCCCATCTCGGTGAAGATCCAGCCCCAGGAGTTGGCGATGAGGGGGAAGCCGAGGGTCCAGATGGACACCAGCCAGTAGAGCTTGGTGAGCTTCGGGCCCAGGGCCTTCTTCTTGAAGAGGACCACGTTCGGGACCTCGTCGTCGCCCACCCGCAGATGCTGGGGCAGCATGAACTTCTTGCGGGTCAGCCAGAGTCCGGCCACTCCGATGGCGAAGGACGCCATGCCGAAGCCGATCATCCAGCGGAACGCCCAGAAGGTGACGGGGATGATGGGCCGGTAGTCGCCGGGACCGTACTTGGCCTGCTCGGCCTTGTTGGTGTCGTTGATGCCGGGGACGTAGGAGCTGAAGTCGTCGTCGGCGAGGAACGACAGTATCCCGGGGATCGAGAGTTCGACGGTGTTGTGGCCCTTGCTGACATCGCCGTAGGCGAAGATCGAGAAGGGTGCCGAGTCCTGGCCGTCCCACAGGGCTTCGGCGGAGGCCATCTTCATCGGCTGCTGCTTGAACATGACCTTGCCGAGGGTGTCACCGCTGACAGCGGTGAGCAGACCGGCGATGGTGACGGTGATCAGGCCCAGCCGCAGCGAGGTCTTCATCACGGAGATGTGCTTCTTGCGGTACAGGTGGAAGCCCGCGATGCCGACCATGAACGCGCCGCCGGTCAGGAAGGACGCGGAGAGCGTGTGGAAGGCCTGCGCGAGCGCGGTGTTCTGGGTCAGCACGTGCCAGAAGTCGGTGAGTTCGGCACGGCCCTTGGCCTTGTTGATCCTGTAGCCGACGGGGTGCTGCATCCACGAGTTGGCCGCGAGGATGAAGTACGCCGAGAGGATCGTGCCGATCGAGACCATCCAGATGCAGGCCAGGTGGATCCGCTTGGGCAGCTTGTCCCAGCCGAAGATCCACAGCCCGATGAAGGTGGACTCGAAGAAGAACGCGATCAGCGCCTCGAAGGCGAGCGGGGCCCCGAAGATGTCGCCGACGAACCGCGAGTAGGCGGACCAGTTCATGCCGAACTGGAACTCCTGCACGATGCCCGTGACGACACCCATGGCGATGTTGATCAGGAAGAGCTTGCCCCAGAACTTGGTGGCCCTGAGGTACTTCTCCTTCTCCGTGCGCACCCACGCGGTCTGCAGCCCGGCCGTGAGAGCGGCGAGCGAGATCGTCAGCGGGACGAACAGGAAGTGGTAGACGGTGGTGATACCGAACTGCCATCGCGCCAGTGTCTCTGGCGCCAGAGCCATTTCCACGTCGTCGGTCTCCTTATGTCGCCGTGGTACAGCGGCAGTTTGCCCCTTTTGTCGCACACATCACGGGACGAACTGGGACACGCTTGTGAACGCGTTCACATTCACAAGCTATTATGACGTACCGATTTTCGACCGAGGAAGGGGGGTCCCATTACGAAGGGGGGTCCCCATAAGGCAACCCCCCTGACGTCACTCGTTACAAACGATCCCGTCGACGACCGCGCTACAGCTGCGCTACAGCTCCTTGCGGAACCCCTCCGCCACCTTCAGGAAGATGTCGTTGCCCTCGGTCTCCCCGATCGTGATCCGCACGCCCTCACCCGCGAACGGCCGCACCACCACGCCCGCCTGGTCGCACACCGCCGCGAAGTCGACCGTGCGCTCCCCCAGCCGCAGCCACACGAAGTTGGCCTGGGTCTCCGGGACCGTCCAGCCCTGGGCGCGCAGCGTGTCGACCACACGGGTGCGCTCGCTCACCAACGAGCCGACCCGGCCGAGCAGTTCGTCCTCGGCGCGCAGCGAGGCGACCGCCGCGTCCTGCGCGAGCTGGCTCACCCCGAAGGGCACCGCCGTCTTGCGCAGCGCCGCCGCCACCGGCTCGTGCGCGATCGCGAAACCGACCCGCAGCCCGGCGAGGCCGTACGCCTTGGAGAAGGTCCGCAGGACGCAGACGTTCGGCCGGTCGCGGTAGAGCTGGACGCCGTCCGGCACCTCCAGGTCCCGGATGAACTCCCGGTACGCCTCGTCCAGTACGACCAGCACATCGCCGGGCACCCGGTCCAGGAAGCGCTCCAGCTCGGCCCGCCGTACGACCGTCCCCGTCGGGTTGTTGGGGTTGCAGACGAAGATCAGCCGGGTCCGGTCGGTGATGGCGTCGGCCATCGCGTCGAGGTCGTGCACATCGCCCGGGGTCAACGGCACCTGCACGGCCGTGGCACCGCTGATCCGCGTGATGATCGGGTACGCCTCGAAGGACCGCCAGGCGTACATGACCTCGTCGCCGGGTCCGGCGGTCGCCTGGATCAGCTGCTGGGCGACGCCGACCGAGCCGGTGCCGGTGGCCAGGTGGGAGACGGGGACGCCGAACCGTTCCGCCAGCTCGTTCATCAGACCGGTGCAGGCCATGTCCGGGTACCGGTTGAAGGACGCGGCGGCCGCCGTCACGCTCTCCATGACACCCGGCAGCGGCGGGTACGGGTTCTCGTTGGAGGACAGCTTGTAGGCCACCGGACCGTCCACCGCGGCAGGCTTGCCCGGCTTGTAGGTGGGGATACCCTCCAGCTCGGCGCGCAGCTTGGGGCTCGTCTCGCTCACCGCAGTCCTCCTTGTGACCACCACCGGATTTCAATACTGCTCACCTTATGAGGATTCGACGCCGGCGCGTACAGGTCCGGTCCGGGCGAGCGGTCCGCGGACGCCGCCCGGGAATGTCTCACACGTCACATCCACATCAGGGGCAACAGCGCACGAAGGCGCACGAACCGGGGGCGCGCTGTACATATATCTATGCGCTGGTGGCTCGCGCCGTGGCGCGCATCCCTCGTACAGGTGAGTTGAGACCTCTTCGAAACATCGGGGACTTGGCAGGCCCATGCGCGCCGACAAGTCACGTAATGCCATCGAAGCGTTTAACTGACTTTGTTTCTAAGGCAGTTGACCCTTCCTGACCTTGCAGAAACGTGCCTGTCAACGCGTGCATATGCGTCCGCACTACCCCACCGCATGAGCCCTACTATCGGCTCGCCATGACAGCAGCAGGGAAGCACCAGGTGAGCCGCGCGGAAACCTCTCGTCGAGGAAGCCGGCCGGGCCGGGCGGGAATCAGAGACGTGGCCGCCGCGGCCGGAGTCTCCATCACGACCGTCTCCGACGCCCTCAACGGCAAGGGCCGGCTCCCGGACGCCACCCGACGCCATGTCCGCGAAGTGGCCGACCGGCTGGGCTATCGCCCCTCCGCGGCGGCTCGCACGCTCCGTACCGGGAAATCGGGCCTCATCGGCCTGACCGTCACGACGTACGGGGATGAACCTTTCACCTTCACCGAATTCGCGTACTTCGCCGAGATGGCGCGCGCCGCCACCTCGGCGAAGTACGCGAATTC
>NZ_JAEQAZ010000084.1 GCF_016654115.1 Streptomyces sp. MBT53 | reverse complement strand
CCCTCCCCCACCCCAACCCGCCGCACCGCCGGAAACAGCACGTCCGGCAACGCCACGTTGTCCCGCTCCGGCTGCTGCCAGCCGGCGTTGGGCCCGTACCGCTCCACGTCCCCGTAGTCGATGTGCGGCTGTGTCTGGAAGCCGGCCCATTTGCCGCCCGCTACCGCCGAGTTGAAGCGGTCGGCGAGGGCGAAGTCCCGCGCGAGGGCCGCCTCCGCCGCGTCCGCCAGGGAGTTTGTCGCGGCCCGGCCCTGCGCCGCGTACAGCAGGTTCGTGAACTCGGCCGACCGCAGTTCATACAGGTTGGCGGTCGCCGCCACCGCGTACCCGACGAGTTCGAACCACGCGTCCCGCACTCCACCGCCCGGCAGCCGCCGCCCGATCCGCTCGGCCCGTCGCCCCAGCTCCCGCCACTCCTCCGTGACCCGCTCCAACTCCCGGTGCCCGAAGGCGAACGGCGTCTGCTGATCGTCGTAGACCACCTGGCCGTCGACGAGGGTGATCCGCCGGTTCAGCAGTTCCGGCTTGCGGCGCGCCTGCAGCTGCCCGTACGCGGCCAGCACCGAGGCGATCTCATCGGCCTGCCCTGCCCCGAAGTTCTGCCGCGCGTACCGCCGTTCCCACTCCCCGAGTCGCCCCAGGTCCCAATCCTCCGGATTCCAGGCGTAGTTGAGGAAGAACTCGGTCGGCAGTTCGTTCCCCTTCAGGTCGCCCACATTCGCGACCCACAACTCCCGGTTCCCGTACGCGTGCGCCGTGTGCAGCTGCTCCCACACGTTCCGCAGGTTCGCCGTGTCCACCCACTTGTAGTTCCGCCCGGCGCCCACATAGTCGAAGTGGTAGTAGAGCCCGTAGCCCCCGACGCGCCCGGGTTCAGCGGGATCCGGATGCTTGCGGACGTTCCCCCAGTTGTCGTCCGTGAGCACGACCGTGACATCCTCCGGCGCTCTCAACCCCCGGTCCCAGTACCGCTGGACCTCCTTGTACAGCGTCCACACCTGCCGGGTCTCCGCCGCCGGCCGGTCCGTCACTTCCTCGATGATCTGCCGCTGGGCCGCGATGATCTCCTGCATGAGTTCAATACCGTCGCCATCCGGGAGGCTCGTGTCGCCGTTGCCGCGCATGCCTAGCGTGACGACACCCTCGAAGCCCTGGTCGACCATCCGCTGCACACCGGCCCGCCAATAGGCCTGTATCGCCCGGGAGTTGAGCCGGTACGACCACTCCCCCGTCCCGCCGTACGGATCGTGGCCCGGTGTCACGATCGCGCCGGAGGAGTCGCGCACGGCGGCCACCGCGTGCCGGTTCCACTCCTCGATGCCGCGCATCATCGGCGCCTCGTGAGACGTGCCCATGACAATCCCGTACTCCGACGCCCGCCGGTGGTTCTCCGGGTCGTCCTCCGCGAAGGCCCGCCCCCACACCGCCGGCCAGAGGTAGTTCCCCTTCAGACGGAGCAGCACCTCGAAGACGCGGGCGTAGAAGTCCGCGGTGAAGCCGCCCGGATACCCCGGCGCCTTGCCCGGCCCGAAGTACGCCGGTGCCCAGGTCCCGAGCGCCGGGTTCTCGTCGTTGATGAAGAAGCCGCGGTACTTCACCGCGGGCGTGCCCTGCGAGTAGCGGCCCGGGAGGACCCATATCTCGTCACGCCGCGTCGGCGGTACATCGTCCCACCAGTGCCAGGGCGAGACCCCGATGCCGTACGAGACGTCGTAGGCACCGAAGATCGTGCCGCGCGGGTCGCTGCCCGCGACGACGAACGCCCGGTCCACCCCCGGCAGCGGACGCTCGACCACCGTCTGCAGCGAGGTCTCCCAGCTGCCGCGGATTCCGGAGACGTCCAGTTTTCCGGCGGCCACCAGACCGTCGATGAGCGCGCTGCGGCCGATCGTGCCGACCAGCACCACCTCCCGCGCGAGTCCCCCACCGGGGCGTACGCCCGTGACCCGTTCGATGTCGGCCCGCAGGTCCCCCGCCACCCGTACTACTCCGGGGTGATCGTCGGGGTCCACCACGACCGGGGCGCCGACGAGGGGGAAGGCACCCGTCGTACGTGAGAAGGAGATGTACGCACCCGCCTCCATGGGCTGGGGGCTCCTCGACGACAGCACCGGTACCGCGGCAAGTCCCGCTCCCAGAACGGCTCTTCGGCTGACGGACGCAGACATGGCACACCCCTCCACACCTCTCCGGACCTCATTTGGTCAGTGGCATGACAAATGGTGGGGCGGGTGGCCGGGGGCGACAACGGGTCGTACCCGCCGAATAGTTTCGTAACAGCGGGCACGGCGACGACAAAGGGGCCCGTACGACCGAAGTCGTACGGGCCCCTCTGGAAACCGCTACCTGAAACTACAACCAGGTCAGATCAGAACTACTTGTTGATCTTGATGACCTGGCCGGCGCCCACCGTGCGGCCACCCTCACGGATGGCGAACTTCAGGCCCTCTTCCATGGCGACGGGCTGGATGAGCGAAACGGTCATCTCAGTGTTGTCGCCCGGCATGACCATCTCGGTGCCCTCGGGGAGGGTCACGACGCCGGTCACGTCCGTGGTGCGGAAGTAGAACTGGGGACGGTAGTTGTTGAAGAACGGCGTGTGACGGCCACCCTCGTCCTTGGACAGGATGTACGCCTGGGCCTCGAACTCCGTGTGCGGGGTGACCGAGCCGGGCTTGATGATGACCTGGCCGCGCTCGACGTCCTCGCGCTTGATGCCACGGAGGAGGAGACCGACGTTCTCACCGGCCTGGCCCTCGTCGAGCAGCTTGCGGAACATCTCGATGCCGGTGACCGTGGTGGTGGTCTTCTCCTGCTTGATGCCGATGATGTCAACGGTCTCGTTGACCTTCAGGACACCACGCTCGATACGGCCGGTGACGACCGTACCGCGACCGGTGATCGTGAAGACGTCCTCGACGGGCATGAGGAACGGCTTGTCGACGTCACGCTCGGGGGTCGGGATCGACTCGTCGACGGCGGCCATCAGGTCGAGGACCGTCTGGCCCCACTCCTTGTCGCCCTCGAGAGCCTTGAGCGCCGAGACCTTGACGACCGGCAGGTCGTCGCCCGGGAACTCGTACTCGGAGAGGAGCTCACGGACCTCGAGCTCGACGAGCTCCAGGATCTCCTCGTCGTCCACCATGTCGGCCTTGTTCAGGGCTACGACGATGTACGGAACGCCGACCTGGCGGGCCAGGAGCACGTGCTCCTTGGTCTGCGGCATCGGGCCGTCGGTGGCCGCGACCACGAGGATGGCGCCGTCCATCTGCGCCGCACCCGTGATCATGTTCTTGATGTAGTCCGCGTGACCGGGGCAGTCGACGTGGGCGTAGTGACGCGTCTCGGTCTGGTACTCGACGTGCGCGATCGAGATCGTGATACCGCGCTGGCGCTCCTCAGGAGCCTTGTCGATCTGGTCGAAGGCCGAGGCCTCGTTCAGGTCCGGGTACGCGTCGTGCAGCACCTTGGTAATGGCGGCCGTGAGGGTCGTCTTACCGTGGTCGATGTGACCGATGGTGCCGATGTTGACGTGCGGCTTAGTCCGCTCGAACTTTGCCTTCGCCACTGGGGTCCTCCTGCGGAGTGGTTCTGGTACGCCTTACTCATCGGCGCCAGGTGATCTTTGCTGGGATGCCGCCCGCCGGGGTCTGCCCTCCCGGGTGAGACCCGGCGGTCGGTGTCAAGCCTAAAGCGTGCAAACGGTGTGTGTTACTCGCCCTTGGCCTTCGCGATGATCTCCTCGGCGACGTTCCGGGGAACCTCGGCGTAGGAGTCGAACTGCATCGAGTAGCTTGCGCGACCCGAGGTCTTGCTGCGGAGGTCGCCGACGTAGCCGAACATCTCCGAGAGGGGCACGAGGCCCTTCACGACGCGGGCACCGGCACGCTCCTCCATGGCCTGGATCTGGCCACGGCGGGAGTTGATGTCGCCGATGACGTCACCCATGTAGTCCTCGGGCGTGGTCACCTCGACGGCCATCATCGGCTCGAGGAGCACGGGAGACGCCTTGCGGGCGGCCTCCTTGAACGCCTGCGAACCGGCGATCTTGAACGCGAGCTCGGAGGAGTCGACCTCGTGGTAGGCACCGTCGAGCAGCGTGATGCGGACGCCCGTCATCTCGTACCCGGCGAGGATGCCGAACTGCATGGCCTCCTGCGCACCGGCGTCCACCGACGGGATGTACTCCCGCGGGATACGGCCACCGGTGACCTTGTTCACGAACTCGTACGCCGGACCGTCGGTCTCGGTGATCGGCTCGATCGCGATCTGCACCTTGGCGAACTGACCGGTACCACCGGTCTGCTTCTTGTGGGTGTAGTCCACGCGCTCGACGGCCTTACGGATCGTCTCACGGTAGGCGACCTGCGGCTTGCCGACGTTGGCCTCGACCTTGAACTCACGGCGCATACGGTCGACCAGCACCTCGAGGTGCAGCTCGCCCATACCACCGATGATCGTCTGGCCGGTCTCCTCGTCCGAGTGGACCTGGAAGGAGGGGTCCTCCTCCGCGAGACGCTGGATGGCGACACCCAGCTTCTCCTGGTCGCCCTTGGACTTGGGCTCGATCGCGACCTGGATGACCGGCGCCGGGAAGTCCATGGACTCCAGGATCACCGGGTTCTTGTCGTCGGACAGCGTCTCACCGGTGGTGGTCTGCTTCAGGCCCATGACGGCGACGATGTCGCCGGCGCCCACCGACTCGATCTCCTCACGCTTGTTCGCGTGCATGCGGTAGATCTTGCCGATGCGCTCCTTCTTGCCCTTGACCGAGTTCAGCACAGCCGAACCCGCCTCCAGGCGGCCCGAGTAGACCCGGACGAAGGTGAGCTTGCCCAGGTGCGGGTCGCTCATGATCTTGAACGCGAGCGCGGACAGCGGCTCGTCCACGGACGGCTTGCGCTTGACGACCAGCTCGGGGTCCTTCACGTCGTGGCCTTCGATGGCCTCGACGTCGAGCGGGGTCGGCAGGTAGCGCACGACCGCGTCGAGCAGGGGCTGGACGCCCTTGTTCTTGAACGCGGTGCCACAGAACACCGGGGTGACCGTGACGCCCTTGGACTTGCCGGACGCGATGGTGACGCGACGGATCGCGGCGTACAGCTGCTCCTCGGTGGGCTCCTGGCCCTCCAGGAACAGCTCCATGATCTCGTCGTCGTTCTCGGCGACGGCCTCGACCAGCTTGCCGCGGTACTCCTCGGCCGCCTCGGTGTGCGTGGCCGGGATGTCGACGACGTCGTACATCTCGCCCTTCGCCGCCTCGGCGGACCACACGAGCGCCTTCATGCGGACCAGGTCCACAACGCCCTTGAAGTCCATCTCGGCACCGATCGGAAGCTGCATGATCAGCGGTACCGCACCGAGGCGGTCCTTGATCATGTCGACGCAGCGGTGGAACTCCGCGCCGGTCCGGTCGAGCTTGTTGACGAAGCAGATGCGCGGCACGCCGTAACGGTCGGCCTGACGCCACACCGTCTCGGACTGCGGCTCGACACCGGCGACACCGTCGAACACCGTGACGGCACCGTCGAGGACGCGCAGCGAACGCTCCACCTCGACGGTGAAGTCGACGTGCCCCGGGGTGTCGATGATGTTGATCGTGTAGTCGTTGTCCTCAAGCGGCCAGTGACAGGTGGTGGCAGCAGAGGTGATCGTGATGCCACGCTCCTGCTCCTGCTCCATCCAGTCCATGGTGGCAGCGCCGTCGTGGACCTCACCGATCTTGTAGCTGACGCCGGTGTAGAAGAGGATCCGCTCAGTGGTGGTCGTCTTGCCCGCGTCGATGTGGGCCATGATCCCGATGTTCCGGACCTTGGCCAGGTCAAGTGAAGTGGTAGCCATAAGGCTTCGGTCTTCTCTCGGTCTCGATGTGGGTAGCGACTACCAGCGGTAGTGCGCGAAGGCCTTGTTGGACTCGGCCATCTTGTGGGTGTCCTCGCGCTTCTTGACGGCCGCACCGAGGCCGTTCGAAGCGTCGAGAAGCTCGTTGAGCAGACGCTCGGTCATGGTCTTCTCGCGACGGGCGCGGGAGTAACCGACCAGCCAGCGCAGCGCGAGCGTGTTGGCGCGACCGGGCTTGACCTCGATCGGAACCTGGTACGTCGCACCACCGACACGGCGGGACTTGACCTCGAGCGTGGGCTTGATGTTCTCGAGCGCGCGCTTGAGCGTGATGACCGGGTCGTTGCTGGTCTTCTCGCGCAGGCCCTCCATGGCGCCGTACACGATGCGCTCGGCGGTGGAGCGCTTGCCGTTCAGCAGCACCTTGTTGATCAGGGAGGTGACAAGAGGAGAACCGTAGACCGGGTCGATGATGACCGGGCGCTTCGGGGCGGGGCCCTTACGAGGCATTTTCTACTTCTCCTTCTTGGCGCCGTAGCGGCTGCGGGCCTGCTTGCGGTTCTTGACACCCTGGGTGTCAAGGGAGCCGCGGATGATCTTGTAGCGAACACCGGGCAGGTCCTTCACACGACCGCCACGCACGAGCACGATGGAGTGCTCCTGCAGGTTGTGTCCCTCACCCGGAATGTAGGCCGTGACCTCGATCCCGCTGGTCAGACGCACACGCGCGACCTTACGCAGGGCCGAGTTCGGCTTCTTCGGGGTGGTCGTGAACACACGCGTGCAGACGCCGCGACGCTGGGGCGAACCCTCGAGTGCGGGCGTCTTGTTCTTCTCGACCTTGTCCTGCCGGCCCTTCCGGACCAGCTGCTGGATCGTAGGCACTACTTCTCCGGTTTCTGTGTGCCGATGGTGAAGCTAACCTGGAACGTCGCCGACCCACGCGGTCGGGTGTGTCGAATCCCGCAGACTTTCGCCGGGCAGCAAAAGGGGCGCAGATTGCGGTGGCCAGTGTCGGCCCCCTTAGTGCGGTTCAAGGCACGCACGAGGGCCAGGGCACACCCCAGGCACAAGGTCTGAGCGTACCTACCTCATTCGCTGCGGTCAAAACAAATGGGTGTCACCCACGGCTCGGCACGGAACATGCCGAAGCCGCACCCGCTCCGCGATCTTCGAATCTACGGTCCGGAACGGTCAGGCGGAGCTCGCTCCGGCCACCACCAGCAGCATGAGGAACAGGGTCCAGGCGCTCACGGCGAGCCAGCCGAAGACCAGCCCGGTCAGCGCCAGCCCGTCACCCACCTCGTCGCTCCGCCGTATCTCCGCGCGGGCCGTGTGGCCGAGAATCACCGCCGGGATGCCGGTCAGACCCAGCGTCGGCACGATCAGCAGGCCGCAGACCAGGGCGCCGACCGCCTTGCCGTTGGTCGGCGGCAGCGGGGCCGGCAGGAAGGTCGGCGGCACCGGACGGAAACCCGGCGGCGGCACCTGGACGACCGCCGCCTGCGGGCCCTGGGGCAGATCGGCGACCAGCAGCATCAACTCGCCGACCGTACGGGCGTCGTAGGCCCGCGCCACCCGCTTCTCCAGCTCGTCCTCCCGCAGCCGCCCCTCGGCGAAGCCCGCCCGGAGCACATCCACGGCGCGCTCGCGGTCGGCGGTCGCGGCCAGCATGGACGCTCCGCCGTGCGGCTGCCACGGCTGCTGCGGTCCCTGCCCCTGCCACGGTGTCGGGTACGACACTGAGCACCTCCCCCGGCGCCGGAGACCGAATGCCTCCATGATGCTCCAACGTGTCGAAAACGGCACCGGTTCCCCTGCAACGCCGAAGGGCGGCCGTCCGGCCACGACGGCCGGTTGTCGCCCGTTCCTCCCACGTCTGCTTCAAGTACGTTGACAGGTTGCGAAGCCAATGACATCGGCGCAGGTGAACACGGGGGCAGTGGGATGGTCGTGGGCCGGACGCACGCGTGGGACGACGACGGTTTCGACGATCGGGTGCCGTTCCTCGCCCGGCTGGAGAAAGCGGACCGGATCGCCCTCCTCGCCATCGGCCGACCGCTGCGCTACCGGGCGCGGAACGTCATCCTGCGCCAGGACGAACCGTCCGCCCACGTCCTGCTGATCCTGCACGGCTGGACCAAGGTCACGGCGATCGCCGCCAACGGCTACGAGGCCCTGCTCGCGCTGCGCGGGCCGGGTGACATCGTCGGCGAGGGCGCGGCCCTCAGCAGGCGACAGCGGTCGGCGACCGTCACGGCCCTGGAGCCGGTCGAGGCCGTGGTCATCGAGCAGAGTCGTTTCACCGCCTTCCTCGGCGACCACCCCCCGGTGGCGCTGCACCTGCTCGGCCTCGCCACCGACCGGCAGCGGTCGACCGATCGCCGCAGACTCGAATGGGCGGCGCTCACCGTGCGCGAGCGGCTGGCCGTCCTGCTGCTCGAACTCGTCCGCACCCACGGCCACCGCACGGACGAGGGCATCGAACTCACCATCGGGCTCAGCCAGCAGGAGTTCGCCGGCTCGGTCGGCTCGTCCCGGGAGGCCGTGGCCCGGCTCCTCAGGGAGCTGCGCACCCGCAAGGTCGTCACGACCGAGCGCCGTCGCATCGTGGTCCTCCGTCCCGACGTACTGCGCCGTATCGTCGGCGGCCACATCGTCTGACCGTACGGCCGCACGCTGTCAAGCGGCCTTCTGTGCACACGGTCACAGTTCCTCCGTGTCATCGGCCCTCTGCCGCGCGCCCCGGACCCGCCATCGTGCTGGGCAACCGTCCGACCCGCGAGAGGCGACCATGACCGACCCCGTGTACCGAACCATCCTTCTCTTCGACATCGAGCAGTTCGGCAAACGCGACAACGTGGAGCAGGCCTACCTGCGCCGGGTGCTCTACGACGTCGTCGACGACACACTCCGCGCGGCCGACGTGGACGAGACGTCCCGGCTGCGCGCGGACCGCGGTGACTCCGTGATGGAACTCATCGACACCCAGGTCTCCGTACCGACGCTCACCAAGACCCTCCTGACGGAGACCCCCGCGCTCCTGCACAGCAAGAACCGGCTGATCGCCGACAGCACGCGGATGCGCCTGCGGATCGTGCTCGCCGCCGGCTACGTCGCCGTGGACGAGCTCGGCGGCTGGGTCGGCCGGGATCTCAACCACGCGGTGCGGCTGCTGAACTCCGATCCCCTGCGGGCCGCCTTGCGGGACCGCGGCGAGGACTGCGTCCTGTGCACGTCCGACGGCGTCTACGAGGGGGTCGTACGCAACGGTCCGCTGGGCGTACGACCGGAGGACTTCCACCGGATCACGGTGGAGACGAAGGAAGGGCCGACGGTGGCCTGGCTGCACGGGGCACCCCGCGCACCCGGCTCCCCGGCAGCCGCCCCCGCGCTCCCGGACGCGCCCGGCGGACTCCCGGCCACCCAGCACAACGAGACCCATGTCGAACACGACCACATCGGTATGAGCGGTGGCACGGCCCACGGCGATCTCAACTTCACGATCGGCCGGCCGGAGAGCGGTGACCCCCGGTGAGCCAGGACGAGGCGTCGGCGGGCGGCGCGGCAGCCGCCGACGGGAAGCCGTCGGACGGCGATCAGAAGAAGCAGGACGACACGGCCGAGGCCCAGGAACAACAGCGGCAGGAGGCCTGGGCCGCCCGCCGGGCGCTGATCGCGCACGGCCCGGAGTTCGTCACCGCGCTGGCCCGGACCGCCACGGACGTCGGACGTGACCAGTACGGCCTCAGCGGCGGTGTGGTCCATCGCGACGTGAACTTCAACATCGGCCTCCCGCCCGGGCGTTCCGAACACCTCTCCGGCGAGGTGCCTCCGGACGACGTCGAGGAGCTGGCTCAGGTCTTCCACGGCTGCCCGAGCTTCGACGAGGCACTGGCCCGGCTGAAGCGCGGCGACCGGATCGTCGTGCTGTCCGGCGGCCGGGACACCGGCCGGGGCACGGCGGCGCGGATGCTGCTGCGCAGCCTGGACGCCATGCCCATGCGCATCCTCGACCCGCCCGGCTCCCTCTCCGCCCTGCCCGAACAGTTGAACGGAGCGGCCGGCTACCTCCTGCTCAACCTGACCACCAGCCGGAGCCATCCCCTGCGCGAACCGCATCTGCTGGGCCTGCGTGAGCGGCTGGAACGCGCCCAGGGCCACCTGGTGATAACGGTCGAGCCGTCCGCGGCCCTGGAGGACGTACCGTACGTCCGCTGGGAGCCGCCCACGGCCGAGGACATGCTGCGCTCCCACGTCACCCCGCACACCGGCGAGGACGCGTGGGCCGGCCTGTGCGGGCTGACCCCGGTGAAGGAGTTCCTCGCCCGGCACCAACAGCCGGGCGGGATCGCCGGGTTCGCGGAGCGGCTCGTCGCCTTCCAGCGCGAGGAGACCGACGAGGAGTCACTCGCCGCCTACGGGAAGGCGGCCGTGGCGGCCCAGGTCTCCGGCTGGCTCACCGACGCCGAGCTGCCCCTGCACGAGAAGGCCTTCCTCATCTCGCTCGCCGTCTTCGACAAGGCCCCGTACGCGATCGCCGCCGAGTGCGCCGACACGCTCTACACAGAGCTGCAGCGCACCGCCAATCCCCGTGAACCGGCCGTCATCCCGGTCTTCGGCAGCTCCCGGGAGGAGCGGCTCGGCCTGGCCCAGGCCCGTGGGTACGTGGACACCGAGGTCACCGAGTGGGGGCCGCTCGTCGGCAGGTACTTCGCCGCGTTCCGGGAGGAGGACACCGCCCGGATCCTGCTGGAGCAGGTGTGGAACCTCCACCCGTCCGCGCGTCCCGCCCTCGTCGAGTGGATCCAGGACCTCGCGGACGACGGCCGCCCCCTGGTGTGGACCCGGGCGGCCTCGGCGACCGCTCTGCTCGCGCAGGCCGATCTGTCGTCCGCCATGGCTCTCCTCATCGAACCCTGGGCGGACGACGACCACTTCGGCTCCTGGCTGACCGCGGCCAACGCGCTGACCATGGCCCAGCTGCTGTCGGTGCCCACCGTCCTCAGGATCCTGCACGACTGGTGCACCGAGGACTACGGCGACCTCGAAGGCCGCCGCTGGACCGCCATCCGCGCGTACGGCCTGCTGGGCCCCGTCCACTATGAACGCGCCCTGGAGGCTCTGCTCGACGCCATCCACCGGCCGCGCCCCCACGACGATCCGGAGGCCGACGAGGAAGAGGCCGCGGAGTACGCGAAGGAGGAGGCCTACCAGTTCGCCGACGCCCTCGAACTCCTGCTCCTCGCGGTACGGAACCCGGTGCTGAGCGCCCTCGCCGAACGCCTCCCCAAGGACCGCACGCTCCGCCCACACGCGCTGCTCGCCTTCCTCCAGAGCTGCAAGCAGTCCGACGAGCGCACCGGGCGCCCGATCGTCCTCGACTGGTACGCCGAGGCCGCCGCGGCCGTCGACGACACCACGGCACGGCATCTGGTCGCGTTCTGGGAGGCCGCGCTGACCGACCGCGCGCGTACCTCCGAGGCCCTGCGCATCCTGCGCGGCTGGATCCTCACGGCCGCCGGCGACCCGACGTCCGAGGCGGCCCTCACCTCGCTGCTGCCCGCCCTCGCCGCCCAGCCCACCAACCACCGGCGCGTCAGCCATCTGCTGCGCACGGTCCGCGACGGCACGAAGCCCGCCGCGCCGGTGGCGGAGCGGCTGCTGGCGCGTATCACCGCCCGCTGATCCCCGTCCCCGGAGAGCGAAGGACATCAAGGAGGTCGACCATGGAACACCCCGGCCCACGGCCCGAGGACGCCGCACGGGACGAAAAGAACGAACAGAATGAAAATGACGGACAGGATGAACAGGACGAACGGCTCGACTGGTTCCGTCAGCGGCCCGATTTCCCCGTGCCGCGCGACGCCGACGCGGACCCCGTCGTCAAGGTCTGGCAGCTGACCCGCTTCCGCCTCCGCAGCCGCCGCTTCACCGGACGCGTCGACCACGCGCTGGTCCTCGTCACCCGCAAGGGGTCCTACCGGGTGTTCCTGCCTCCCGAGCGGCCCACCGGCGTGCGGGGCTGCATCGCCCTGTACGAGGTGGACACGGACACCCACTCCTTCCGGCTGGACGTGCCCCTGCCCAGCCGGGAGGACACCTTCGAGTTCGAGGTCACCGCCGACGTCACCTGGCGTGTCATGCGGCCGGACCTGTTCGTCGCGAGCCAGGAGCGTGACGTACCGGGCCTCGTCGCCCGCCACCTCCTGCCCGTCCTGCGGGCGGCGAGCCGGAGCCACCCCATGACGGAGAGCGCCGCCGCCGAGGAGGCCGTACGACGCGCGGTGGAGGCCAACTCGTCCGTCGGCGCCGCCGAGGGCCTACGGGTCACCTGCTTCGTACGGCTGCGCCGCGACGCCACCGAACGCTCGCACCAGGCCCGCCTGCGAACCGCCCGGCACGCCTGGGAAGCCGCCGAACCGGAACACCGGGCCTCCACCCTCCGCGACCGGTACGAGGCGGCACGACTGGCCGAGAAGATCAAGTTCTACGACGATCAGCTGGCCAAGGGCGGAACGGTCGTCCTCGCCCTGCACCTGGCGGCCCACCCCGAGGACACCCTGGCGGTCCTGGAACGCCTCCGCGCCGACGACGCGGAACGGGTCAAGAACCAACTGCACCTGATCGACCAGGCGTTGGAGGGCAAACGGCTGGAGGACTACCAGCTCGCGGAGCCCCACCAGCTCATCGCCGAACGGATGGCGGCCATCCTGCACCCGAAGGAGCCCGCGCCGGCCACCGAACTCCCGCCGCACCACAGCGAGTTGACGCGCGAGGACAGCCCGGAGTCCGGCACATGACCGCGGCACCGGGCGACCGGCGGTCGCCCGCCGGCGTCCGACTGCTCGCCGACCTGCGCGGCGAGATCGCCCGCGCCGACGCCAAGGCCTCGATCCTGGTGGCCATGCTCGGCATCACCACGGGCGTGCTGAGCGCGGTGCTGATCGACCGCCGCTGGAGCCCGGCCCTGCTCCCGGCCCGGGCCGCCGTCCTGTGGTGGACCGGAGCGGCACTGCTCGTCACCTCGCTGTTCGCCCTGCTCCTCGCCGTGCTGCCCCGCTACCGCCGCAGCCGCTGGGCCCCCGGCCTGCCGCTCACCTACTTCGGCGACATCCGACGCGCCGTACGCACCGGCCGGCTCGTCACCGCCCTCGCGGACACGGAACGCGCCTCCGCCCAGGCGCTGTGCGCCGCCCTCGCCGAGAACAGCCGCATCACCGTACGCAAGCACTTCTGGATCCGCACCGGCCTGATCGCCTTCGCCGGCGCGGCGGTACTGCTCCCCACGTCGCTGCTCGTCGCCTGAACCGCTCTCTCCCCACGGAAGGACCGCCATGTCTCAGCCGCGCGAACCCGAGGAACCGGAGAAAGAGGCACCGGAGAAACAGGGGAACGAGGATCTGCGGTTGCGCCGCGGCCGCGTCCACATCGCCGCCCGGCAACGGGGCGTGGACGCCACCGCCCTCGGCCATCTCGCCCTGCACCTCCCCCACCTGGCGGGCAGCCTGGGCGTGGTCTTCGTGCTGTCGTACCTCGTCGACGCCCTGAGCGGCCTGCCCTGGTGGCTCCCGTTCGGCTGCTGGGTGCTCAGCGGCGTCCTGGTCTTCCACCGGCCCAGCGAGCGCCTCCTGGCCCGCCTGCTGTTCCACCTCCGGTACCCGTCCCCGGACGAGGCGTCGAAGTTGCAGCCCGTCTGGCGGGAGGTGGCCGGCCGGGCGGGAGTCGACGCCGACGCGTACCAGCTGTGGATAGAGAACAGCGACGACATCAACGCCCTGGCGGCCGCCGGCCACATCGTCAGCGTCACCAGCCACTCCATGAGGGCGCTCACCCCGGCCCAGCTCGGCGGCGTACTCGCCCACGAGCTCGCCCATCACACCCGGGGCCATGCCTGGACCTCGCTGCTCGCCTTCTGGTACGCGTTACCCGCGCGCCTGGCCTGGCGCCTGCTGCTCAGGCTCGCCGCACGCGTCGAACACCTCTCGGCGGGCGCCACCACCCTGGCGGTCGTCGTCACGGTGGCCGTCGTCATCGCGCTCGCGACCGCCACCTACGGCCTGATCCTCCTGCCGCTGGCCACGCCCTACCTGGTGGCCGCGGTCTCCCGCCGATCGGAACTGCGGGCCGACGAGCACGCCGCGCGTCTCGGCTTCGCCGCCCAGTTGCTGGCCGTCCTGCGCAAGGAGCACGACCGGGAGGAGACCGCCCGGGCCGCCGCCGCGGCGGCGGGTGTCCCCATCGCCGAGGAAGGCGCGATCCTACGGCTGCTGGACTCGCACCCGGACGTCCACACGCGCATGCACCACCTCCAGACCTATCTGGAACGCGGGCGCTGACACGCCGAAGGGCGGCCACCCCGTACGAAACGAGGTGACCGCCCTTCAGAACCAACTACTACTGGTTGTACGGACCGTAGTCGTAGTCCTCCAGCGGGACGGCCTGGCCGGAGCCGGTGCCGAACGGGCTGTAGTCGATGTCGTCGTAGCCGACGGCCGAGTACATCGCGGCCTTGGCCTCCTCGGTGGGCTCCACCCGGATGTTGCGGTAGCGGGACAGACCCGTACCGGCCGGGATGAGCTTACCGATGATGACGTTCTCCTTGAGGCCGATCAGGGAGTCGGACTTGGCGTTGATCGCCGCGTCCGTCAGGACCCTGGTCGTCTCCTGGAAGGACGCCGCCGACAGCCAGGACTCCGTGGCCAGCGAGGCCTTGGTGATACCCATGAGCTGCGGACGACCGGAGGCCGGGTGACCGCCCTCCTGCACCACACGACGGTTCTCCTGCTCGAAGCGGGAGCGCTCGACCAGCTCGCCGGGCAGCAGCTCGGCGTCGCCGGACTCGATGATCGTCACACGGCGGAGCATCTGCCGGATGATGATCTCGATGTGCTTGTCGTGGATCGACACACCCTGCGAGTTGTAGACCTTCTGGACCTCGCCGACCAGGTGGACCTGGACGGCACGCTGACCCAGGATGCGCAGCACGTCGTGCGGGTTGGTGGCACCCACGGTGAGCTTCTGGCCCACCTCGACGTGCTCGCCCTCGCTGACCAGAAGACGGGCACGCTTCGAGATCGGGAACGCCGTCTCGTCGCTGCCGTCGTCCGGGGTGACGACGATCTTCTTGGTCTTCTCGGTCTCCTCGATCCGCACGCGGCCCTGGGCCTCGGAGATCGGGGCGACACCCTTCGGCGTACGAGCCTCGAAGAGCTCGACGACACGGGGCAGACCCTGGGTGATGTCGTCACCGGCCACACCACCGGTGTGGAAGGTACGCATCGTCAGCTGCGTGCCGGGCTCACCGATGGACTGGGCGGCGATGATGCCGACCGCCTCACCGATGTCGACCAGCTTGCCGGTGGCCAGCGAGCGGCCGTAGCACATGGCGCAGGTACCGACGGCGGACTCGCAGGTCAGGACCGAACGGGTCTTGACCGTCTCGATGCCGTGCTTGACCAGCTCGTCGATGAGGACGTCGCCGAGGTCGGTGTTGGCCGGGGCCAGCACCTTGCCGTCGACGGTGATGTCCTCGGCCAGCGCACGGGCGTACACGCTGGTCTCGACGTTCTCCGCCTTGCGCAGGACACCGTCCGCGCCGCGCTCCGCGATGTGCAGCTTGAGGCCGCGGTCGGTGCCGCAGTCCTCCTCGCGGATGATGACGTCCTGGGAGACGTCGACGAGACGACGGGTGAGGTAACCCGAGTCGGCGGTACGGAGGGCCGTGTCGGCCAGACCCTTACGGGCACCGTGGGTGGAGATGAAGTACTCCAGCACGGACAGGCCTTCACGGAAGGACGCCTTGATGGGACGGGGAATCGTCTCGTTCTTGGCGTTCGACACCAGACCACGCATACCGGCGATCTGACGCATCTGCATCATGTTTCCTCGGGCACCCGAGTCAACCATCATGAAGATGGGGTTCGTCTTGGGGAAGTTCTCGTTCATCGCCTCGGCGACCTCGTTGGTCGCCTGGGTCCAGATCTGGATGAGCTCCTGCGTGCGCTCTTCCTTGGTGATCAGACCGCGCTCGTACTGCTTCTGGACCTTCTCGTCCTTGGCCTCGTAGCCCTTGACGATCTCCTTCTTCGCCTCGGGAACGACGACGTCGGAGATGGCCACGGTGACACCGGAACGGGTCGCCCAGAAGAAGCCGGCCGCCTTCAGGTTGTCGAGCGTCGCCGCCACGATGACCTTGGGGTAGCGCTCGGCCAGGTCGTTGACGATCTCGGAGAGCTGCTTCTTGCCCACCGAGTAGTCGACGAACGGGTAGTCCTCGGGCAGCAGCTCGTTGAAGAGCGCGCGGCCCAGGGTCGTACGGAGGCGGAAGGTGTCACCCTGCTGCCACTCGGGCTCGCCCTCCTCGCGGACCGGCGGCACCCAGCCACGCGGCGGGATGGTGCCCACCGGGAAGCGGATGTCGACGGCCGACTGGAGCGCCAGCTCGCCGGCGTCGAACGCCATGGTCGCCTCGGCCGTGGAGCCGAACGCGCGGCCCTCGCCCTTGACGTCACGGAGCTCGCCGTCGGTGGTGAGGAAGAACAGACCCAGCACCATGTCCTGGGTCGGCATCGTCACCGGACGGCCGTCGGCGGGCTTCAGGATGTTGTTCGAGGACAGCATCAGGATGCGGGCCTCGGCCTGCGCCTCCGCGGAGAGCGGCAGGTGCACGGCCATCTGGTCACCGTCGAAGTCCGCGTTGAACGCGGTGCAGACGAGCGGGTGGATCTGGATGGCCTTGCCCTCGACCAGCTGCGGCTCGAAGGCCTGGATGCCGAGGCGGTGCAGCGTGGGCGCACGGTTCAGCAGAACCGGGTGCTCCGCGATGACCTCTTCCAGGACGTCGTACACGACCGTGCGGCCGCGCTCGACCATCCGCTTGGCGCTCTTGATGTTCTGCGCGTGGTTCAGGTCCACCAGGCGCTTCATCACGAACGGCTTGAAGAGCTCCAGCGCCATGGCCTTCGGCAGACCGCACTGGTGCAGCTTCAGCTGCGGGCCGACGACGATCACGGAACGCGCCGAGTAGTCCACGCGCTTGCCGAGCAGGTTCTGACGGAAGCGACCCTGCTTGCCCTTGAGCATGTCGGACAGCGACTTCAGCGGACGGTTGCCGGGGCCCGTCACCGGGCGGCCACGACGGCCGTTGTCGAAGAGCGCGTCGACGGCCTCCTGGAGCATGCGCTTCTCGTTGTTCACGATGATCTCGGGGGCACCGAGGTCGAGAAGGCGCTTCAGGCGGTTGTTGCGGTTGATCACACGGCGGTACAGGTCGTTCAGGTCGGAGGTCGCGAAGCGGCCACCGTCCAGCTGCACCATCGGGCGGAGGTCCGGCGGGATGACCGGGACGCAGTCGAGGACCATGCCCTTGGGGCTGTTGGAGGTCTGCAGGAACGCGGACACGACCTTCAGCCGCTTCAGGGCGCGGGTCTTCTTCTGGCCCTTGCCGGTACGGATGATCTCGCGAAGCCGCTCGGCCTCTTCATCCAGGTCGAAGGACTCCAGGCGCTTCTGCAGCGCCGCGGCACCCATCGAACCGTCGAAGTACGTGCCGAAGCGGTCCCGCAGCTCGCGGTAGAGCAGCTCGTCACCCTCGAGGTCCTGGACCTTGAGGTTCTTGAACCGGGTCCACACCTCGTCCAGGCGGTCGATCTCGCGCTGCGCACGGTCGCGCAGCTGCTTCATCTCCCGCTCGGCGCCTTCGCGCACCTTGCGGCGCACATCGGCCTTGGCACCCTCGGCCTCCAGCTCGGCCAGGTCGGCCTCGAGCTTCTTGGCGCGGGCTTCGAGGTCGGAGTCACGCCGGTTCTCGACCTGCTGACGCTCCACGGAGACATGCGCCTCCAGGGAGGGCAGGTCGCGGGTGCGGCGCTCCTCGTCGACGAACGTGATCATGTACGCCGCGAAGTAGATGACCTTCTCGAGGTCCTTCGGGGCGAGGTCGAGCAGGTAGCCCAGACGTGACGGGACACCCTTGAAGTACCAGATGTGCGTGACGGGCGCGGCCAGTTCGATGTGGCCCATCCGCTCACGGCGCACCTTGGCGCGGGTCACCTCGACGCCGCAGCGCTCACAGATGATGCCCTTGAAGCGGACGCGCTTGTACTTGCCGCAGTAGCACTCCCAGTCCCGGGTCGGACCGAAGATCTTCTCGCAGAAGAGTCCGTCCTTTTCGGGCTTGAGCGTGCGGTAGTTGATGGTCTCGGGCTTCTTGACCTCGCCGTGGCTCCACTGACGGATGTCGTCAGCGGTTGCCAGACCGATCCGGAGCTCATCGAAGAAGTTGACGTCGAGCACTATGCGTCAATCCCTCTCAGGGTTGTAAGTCTTGGGGTCTGATACGGGGGTCCTGGGGCCGGAGACCTGCGCGCGGCAGGTCTCCGGACTCCCGTCAGACCTCTTCGACGCTGCTCGGCTCGCGCCGGGACAGGTCGATGCCGAGCTCCTCCGCTGCGCGGAAGACATCCTCGTCGGTGTCACGCATCTCGATGGACATACCGTCACTGGACAGCACCTCCACGTTCAGGCAGAGCGACTGCATCTCCTTGATGAGCACCTTGAAGGACTCGGGGATGCCGGGCTCGGGGATGTTCTCGCCCTTGACGATGGCCTCGTAGACCTTCACGCGGCCGGTGACGTCGTCGGACTTGATGGTCAGCAGTTCCTGGAGGGCGTAAGCGGCGCCATAAGCCTCAAGCGCCCACACCTCCATCTCGCCGAAGCGCTGACCACCGAACTGCGCCTTACCACCCAGCGGCTGCTGGGTGATCATCGAGTACGGACCGGTCGAACGGGCGTGCAGCTTGTCGTCGACCAGGTGGTGCAGCTTCAGGATGTACATGTAGCCGATCGAGATCGGCTCCGGGAACGGCTCGCCGGAGCGGCCGTCGAACAGGTTGGCCTTTCCGGACGCCTGGACGAGGCGGTCGCCGTCGCGGTTCGGGATCGTGGCCTCGAAGAGACCGGAGATCTCGTCCTCGCGGGCACCGTCGAAGACCGGGGTCGCGACGTTGGTGCCCGGGGCGACCTGGTCGGCGCCGATGACCTGCAGGCGGCGCGCCCAGTCCTCGCTGAGTCCGGAGACGTCCCAGCCGCGGCTGGCGAGCCAGCCGAGGTGGATCTCCAGGACCTGTCCCGGGTTCATTCGGGACGGGACACCCAGCGGGTTGAGGATGATGTCGACCGGGGTACCGTCCTCAAGGAACGGCATGTCCTCGATGGGCAGGATCTTGGAAATAACACCCTTGTTGCCGTGACGGCCGGCCAGCTTGTCGCCGTCGGTGATCTTGCGCTTCTGCGCAACATACACCCGGACCAACTGGTTGACGCCGGGCGGCAGTTCGTCGCCCTCCTCGCGGTCGAAGACGCGGACGCCGATGACCTTGCCGATCTCGCCGTGCGGCACCTTCAGCGAGGTGTCGCGCACCTCGCGCGCCTTCTCACCGAAGATCGCGCGGAGCAGGCGCTCCTCCGGGGTCAGCTCGGTCTCGCCCTTGGGCGTGACCTTGCCGACGAGGATGTCACCGGCGACGACCTCGGCACCGATCCGGATGATGCCGCGCTCGTCGAGGTCGGCGAGGACCTCCTCGGAGACGTTCGGGATGTCCCGGGTGATCTCCTCGGGGCCGAGCTTGGTGTCGCGGGCGTCGACCTCGTGCTCCTCGATGTGGATCGAGGAGAGGACGTCGTCCTGTACGAGGCGCTGCGACAGGATGATCGCGTCCTCGTAGTTGTGACCCTCCCAGGGCATGAACGCCACGAGCAGGTTCTTGCCGAGCGCCATCTCGCCGAACTCGGTCGCCGGACCGTCGGCCAGCACCTGGTTGGCGACGACGCGGGCGCCCTCGTCCACGACAACCTTCTGGTTGACGGAGGTGCCCTGGTTGGAGCGGGAGAACTTGGCGAGGCGGTACGTGGTGTACGTGCCGTCGTCGTTGGCGGTGGTGATGTAGTCCGCGGAGACCTCCTGGACCACACCGTCCTTCTCCGACTTCAGGACGTCACCGGCGTCGACCGCGCAGCGGTACTCCATGCCGGTGCCGACCAGCGGCGCCTCGGACTTGATGAGGGGCACGGCCTGACGCATCATGTTCGCGCCCATGAGGGCACGGTTGGCGTCGTCGTGCTCCAGGAACGGGATCATCGCGGTCGCGACCGACACCATCTGGCGCGGGGAGACGTCCATGTAGTCGACGTCGTCACCGGGGACGTAGTCGACCTCGCCGCCGCGGATGCGGACCAGGACGCGGGACTCCTCGAAGCGGAACTCCTCCGTCAGCGGCGCGTTGGCCTGCGCGATGACGAATCGGTCCTCTTCGTCGGCCGTCAGGTAGTCGACCTCGTCGGTGACGACACCGTCGGTGACCCGGCGGTACGGCGTCTCGACGAAACCGAACGCGTTGACGCGGCCGTAGGAGGCGAGCGAGCCGATCAGGCCGATGTTCGGGCCTTCAGGGGTCTCGATCGGGCACATGCGGCCGTAGTGCGAGGGGTGCACGTCACGGACCTCGAAGCCGGCCCGCTCACGGGAGAGACCACCCGGGCCAAGAGCCGACAGACGGCGCTTGTGGGTGAGACCCGACAGCGGGTTGTTCTGGTCCATGAACTGCGACAGCTGGCTGGTGCCGAAGAACTCCTTGATGGAGGCGACGACCGGCCGGATGTTGATCAGGGTCTGCGGCGTGATCGCCTCGACGTCCTGGGTCGTCATCCGCTCGCGGACGACTCGCTCCATTCGCGCCAGACCCGTACGGACCTGGTTCTGGATGAGCTCGCCGACGTTGCGCAGACGACGGTTGCCGAAGTGGTCGATGTCGTCGGTCTCGACGACGATCGTCGTGCCGTTGTCACCGACGGTCTCGGTCTCGCCGGCGTGCAGCTTCACCAGGTACTTGATCGACGAGATGATGTCCTCGACGGTCAGCACACCGGCGTCCAGCGGGGCTTCGCCGCCCAGCTTCTTGTTGACCTTGTAGCGGCCGACCTTGGCGAGGTCGTAGCGCTTCGGGTTGAAGTAGAGGTTCTCCAGAAGCGTCTGCGCGGCCTCGCGGGTCGGGGGCTCGCCCGGACGCAGCTTGCGGTAGATGTCGAGGAGCGCGTCGTCCTGACCCTGGGTGTGGTCCTTCTCCAGGGTGGCGCGCATGGACTCGTACTCGCCGAACTCCTCCAGGATCTGCTCGGTCGTCCAACCGAGAGCCTTGAGCAGGACGGTGACGGACTGCTTGCGCTTGCGGTCGATGCGGACACCGACCATGTCGCGCTTGTCGATCTCCATCTCCAGCCAGGCACCCCGGGAGGGGATCACCTTGGCGGAGAAGATGTCCTTGTCGGACGTCTTGTCGATCGAGGAGTCGAAGTAGACGCCCGGCGAACGGACCAGCTGCGACACGACGACACGCTCGGTGCCGTTGATGACGAAGGTGCCCTTGTTGGTCATGAGCGGGAAGTCGCCCATGAAGACCGTCTGGGACTTGATCTCGCCGGTCTCGTTGTTGGTGAACTCAGCGGTCACGAAGAGTGGGGCGGCGTACGTGAAGTCGCGCTCCTTGCACTCGTCGATGCTGTTCTTGGGAGGTTCGAAACGGTGGTCGCGGAAGGTCAGCGACATCGACCCGGAGAAGTCCTCGATCGGAGAGATCTCCTCGAAGATCTCCTCCAGACCGGACTTGGTGGGGACGTCCTGACCCGACTCCAGAGCCGCCTCGACCCGACTCTGCCAGGCGGTGTTGCCGAGCAGCCAGTCGAAGCTCTCGGTCTGCAACGCGAGCAGGTTGGGAACCTCGAGGGGCTCCTTGATCTTTGCAAAGGAGATGCGCAGCGGGGCGGTGCTGGCGCCGTTGTTCATATTCGCGGTCGAGGCAGTGCGCGAGGCGGCCAAGAGGGGGTCCTTCCGAGGGCTCGGACTCACTACGCGCGTACCGGCCCCCCACTCGCGCACAGAGACAGAAGTCCCAGGTCAGGGACGATCCGATCGTCGGTGCTAAAGCGAGGGCATGCCCCTGGTGACGGGCAGGGAGCAGCTAACAGGCAGCGCAAAGGGTCAGTGTAGCCACTTGGCGCACTGATGTCCAGCCCCGCTTTTTTGAGACCCTCGTCGTGCTCAACACCCTCGGCAAGCTCACGTCCTCAACGCGTTGATACTGCCCACTTCGCCGCCGATCCATGCCTCGGATTCGGATCGTTGTGACGACGCGTCCTGAGAATTGCGCGCTGCGTGCGGTTCGTCAAGACCTCCATGGCCCACCCCACATGCCGCCAGGGTGCTCGGAGGCACGAAGAAGATCACCATACTCCGCGAACCCCTGGCCGCAAGGCTGCCGCTCACCCGACCCAGGAACGCCGAAGAGCGACCACCCAGATGGATGATCGCTCTTCAGTGCCTAGGCGTTACAAGGTCCTTGGGACCTCGTCCACGACCTGGAAGGTGTTACTTGACCTCGACGGAGGCGCCGGCGGCCTTGAGGGACTCGGCGGCCTTCTCGGCGACGTCCTTGGCGACCTTCTCGACGACGGGCTTCGGGGCGCCGTCCACGAGGTCCTTGGCCTCCTTCAGGCCCAGCGAGGTCAGCTCACGCACGACCTTGATGACCTGGATCTTCTTCTCGCCGGCGCCGGTGAGGATGACGTCGAACTCGTCCTGCTCCTCGACGGCCTCGGCGGCGGCGGCCGGACCGGCCGGACCGGCGACGGCGACCGCGGCAGCGGCGGTGACGTCGAACTTCTCCTCGAACGCCTTCACGAACTCGGAAAGCTGGATGAGGGTCATGGTCTCGAACTCGGCGAGCAGTTCGTCCTGGGTGAGAGCCACGATGGCTTCCTTCCACTAATTTTCGGCTGGTGCCGGTGTGTACATGTCTGGCGGGCGTACGTTCGGCCCGCTACGACCGTTGCCGTGCGGCGCGGAGCCTCAGGCAGCGGTCATGCTGCGAGCCGAATTACTCGGCACCGCCCTGCTCTTCTTGCTTGGCGCGAAGGGCGTCCACCGTGCGGACGAGCTTCGACGGGAGCGCCTGGAAGAGCTGCGCAGCCTGAGTCTGCTTGCCCTTGAAGGCACCCGCCAGCTTGGAGAGCAGAACCTCGCGGGACTCGAGGTCCGCGAGCTTCTTGATCTCGTCGGCGGACAGCGCCTTGCCGTCAAGGACACCGCCCTTGATGACGAGGTTCGGGTTGTCCTTGGCGAAGTCACGAAGACCCTTCGCCGACTCCACCGGGTCACCGGTGATGAAGGCGACCGCCGTCGGACCGTTGAACAGGTCGTCGAGCGTAGAGATCCCGGCCTCGTTGGCCGCAATCTTGGTCAGCGTGTTCTTCACCACGGCGTACTGGGCGTTCTCACCGAGCGAACGACGCAGCGTCTTGAGCTGCGCCACGGTGAGACCCCGGTACTCGGTCAGCACGGCGGCGTTCGAGTCGCGGAACTGTCCCGCGAGCTCGGCTACCGCGGCAGCCTTGTCGGGCCTTGCCATAGAGCGTCGGCCTCCTTCCGGGTGATGAGGACCGCTCAGAAGGGGCTGGGACAGAGAAAACGCCCCGGCGCAGGCGCACGGGGCGTAGCTCTACCGAAAACAACGTCTCCGGGAGCACATCCAGTTCACCTGCGCGGGTCGTCCACTGTTCAGCGGATCCTTCGGTCACCACACCCTGTGACAGGCACGGCAACGACCAGCGGTCTTTGGCTTCTCCAGAAGAGTACGGGACCCGTACACGCCCAAGCAAATCCGCCCGTACGGCTCAGCCCCGCGCGTCCGGAACCGCTTGGTGCGGTGGTCGCCGTCGACCCACATGTCCATGCCGCGCCGGTCCCGTTGGCGGTGAGGTTGTTCCCCAGGTCGCCCAGGGCGGACATGTCGAGCTTCAGCCAGTGCTTGCCGCCCAGTTCCTCATGCTCATGGCCGCGGCAGGCTTCGAGCAACCGACCACTCCCCCAGCGAGGAGCAGGACGGCGAGCCCGGCACCGGCCGCTCGTGAATTCCCTTGGCCCCAGGGCGAGTTGGGCGGCTCAGGAGCTGGTGCCCGACCCGGTCGCCGTGTCGGAGCTGCCCGGGGTCACACCCTGCTTCTTCAGCAGCGTCATGAAGTCCTCGGTGTCGCTCGCCGGGGGCACGGTGGCCTCGACCTTCACGCCGTAGTCGCTGTAGTAGGCGGTCTGGCTGTACTCGCCCGACGACATCTCGCCCTTCTCGACCTTCTTGACCAGCAGATCCTTGGCGTTGATCCAGATGTCGACCTGCTCCGTGGAGACACCGGCCGAGGTGAGCTGCTTCTTCAGGCCCTCGAGCTGGCTCGCGGTGAGGTTGGAGTTCTTCGAGGCGAGGTCGGCGACGTTCACCGTGCCCGAGTAGTGCGTGGTCTGCTGGCCGCGGACCGACTCCGTACCGACCTTCTTGACGTCCCCGGAGGCCAGCAGGAGCTTCACCGACTGGTTCGGGGTGGAGTTCTGCATCTGGTCCTTGAGGTACGCGCCGGAGCTGCCGCCGAGCTTGGCGAGGTCGTCGTACGCGTACTTGATCCAGTGCTTGCCGCCGGCCTGCGCGGCGAACTTCTCGCCCATCTTGGCGTAGTAGGCGTCGGGCAGATAGCGCGCCTCCATCGAGGTGCTGCCCGCCGCGCGCATCGCGTCGGCCATCGAGCCGCCGGTGTAGTTCATCGTGAGGGTGCCGCTGATGCCGTCGCTCCAGCCGAGGTTGCCCTTGGCGTCCATGGACATCAGGGTGCCCAGGACCGTCGAGGACTCGACCTTGGCGGAGTCGGCCTTGTCCGTGGACTGCTCGGCGGTGCGCAGGGCCGCTATGGGGCTCACATGGGTCGTGCCCTTGCCGACCGTCTTGTCGTCCTTGCCGGCGCCCCCGGAGGAGCCCGTGGAACTGCAGGCGGCCACCGAGGCCAGCGCGGTCCCCAACGCGATCGAGAGACCCATCCTGCGCACGGTACTGCTCTTCATCCGTCCCCCACCCCTAAGCGATTGCTGTGCCTGCCTCAAACGCTAGCGCAAGGCACTGACACCCCGTACGAAAGAGGACGAGCCCCGCACCTCGAAGGTTGCGGGGCTCGTCCAGTTCTGACGCGTACGCGACGCGGCTACCGGGGTGAGCGTTAGGGCCTGTCCGGCGGATCCTGTCGCAGACGCGGGGTCTGGCACGCACACCGGCGCTGATCAGTCACCGTTGCTTCTCTGCGACCTGATCCGCCGGACAGGCCCTGGCTCAGACGGCGGCCGGGTCCTCCTCGACGAGGAGGTTGCGGGTGCGGTTCGGGTCGAGCGGAATGCCGGGGCCGATCGTGGTGCTGATCGCGGCCTTCTTGATGTAGCGACCCTTGGCGGCGGACGGCTTCAGACGGAGGATCTCCTCCAGGGCCGCGCCGTAGTTCTCCACCAGCTGGGTGTCGTCGAAGGACGACTTGCCGATGATGAAGTGCAGGTTCGAGTGCTTGTCGACGCGGAACTCGATCTTGCCACCCTTGATCTCGGTGACAGCCTTGGCGACGTCCGGGGTCACGGTGCCGGTCTTGGGGTTCGGCATGAGACCACGGGGACCGAGCACGCGGCCGAGGCGGCCGACCTTGCCCATGAGGTCCGGGGTGGCGACGACGGCGTCGAAGTCCAGCCGGCCCTTCGCCACCTCGTCGATGAGTTCGTCGGAGCCGACGATGTCGGCGCCCGCGGCGGTCGCGGCCTCGGCACGGTCACCGGTCGCGAAGACCAGGACCCGGGCGGTCTTGCCGGTGCCGTGCGGGAGGTTCACGGTGCCACGGACCATCTGGTCGGCCTTGCGCGGGTCGACACCCAGACGGAAGGCGACCTCGACGGTGCCGTCGAACTTGGAGGTGGAGGTCTCCTTGGCGAGACGCACGGCCTCGAGCGGGGCGTAGAGCTTGTCCCGGTCGATCTTGGCGTCCGCAGCGCGGAGAGACTTGCTGCGCTTGCTCACTACTGCTCCTGTTGTGTTCTGAGGAGTCGTGGTACGGACCGAGCAGGTCCCACCACAATCACTTCTGCGGGTGAAGGTCAGCCCTCGACCGTGATGCCCATGGAACGGGCGGTGCCGGCGATGATCTTCGACGCGGCGTCCAGGTCGTTGGCGTTCAGGTCGGGAAGCTTGGTCGTGGCGATCTCGCGGACCTGCGCCTGGGTGATCTTGGCGACCTTGGTCTTGTGCGGCTCGCCGGAGCCCTTCTCGACACCCGCGGCCTTGAGGATCATCTTCGCGGCCGGCGGAGTCTTGGTGACGAAGGTGAAGGAGCGGTCCTCGTAGACCGTGATCTCCACCGGGATCACCCAGCCACGCTGCGACTCGGTCGCCGCGTTGTAGGCCTTGCAGAACTCCATGATGTTGACGCCGTGCTGACCGAGCGCGGGGCCGACCGGCGGGGCCGGGTTCGCCGCACCGGCGTTGATCTGGAGCTTGATAAGCCCCGTGACCTTCTTCTTCTTGGGAGGCATTGCTCTCTCCGGGTCCTAGTGAGAGTGTTCGGCCGCCGTCCGGTTAATCCGGATGGAGGCATACCGCACAACGATAACGGGTATCCATGTGCGGCCAAAAACCGAGCAGGTCAGAGAGGCTTTTGACAGCCCGTCTGACCTGCTCGGAAGACGTACGTCCAGGGAGAACTAGTTCTTCTGGATCTGGTCGAAGGAGAGCTCGACCGGCGTCTCGCGGCCGAAGATCTCGACGAGACCCTTGACCTTCTTCGAGTCGGCGTTGATCTCGTTGATGGTCGCCTGCAGCGTCGCGAACGGGCCGTCGGTGACGGTGACCGAGTCGCCGACCTCGAAGTCCAGCACCTGGACCTCGACCTTGCGCTGCGGAACCGGCTTGCCCTCGGCCTCGGCGGCCTCGCGGGCGGCCTTCTCCTCGGCCTCCGGGGCGAGCATCTTGACGATCTCGTCCAGGGTCAGCGGGTACGGGTCGTAGGCGTTGCCCACGAAGCCGGTGACGCCGGGGGTGTTGCGGACGACGCCCCAGGACTCGTTCGTCAGGTCCATGCGGACCAGGACGTAGCCCGGGAGCTTGTTCTGCTTGATGGTCTTGCGGTCGCCGTTCTTGATCTGGACGACCTCTTCCTGCGGCACCTCGGCCTGGAAGATGTAGTCCTCGACGTTCAGCGAGACGGCGCGCTGCTCCAGGTTGGTCTTCACGCGGTTCTCGTAGCCGGCGTACGTGTGGATGACGTACCACTCGCCGGGCAGGAGACGCAGTTCCTCGCGCAGGGCGACCACCGGGTCGACGGGCTCGGCCGGTTCGGCCTCTTCCTCGTCGTCCTCGGCCGTGTCCTCGTCGTCGAGATCCTCGGTCGCTTCCGCGTCCTCGTCCTCGACGTGCAGGGCGGCTTCCTCGGCGGGCTCGCCCGCGTCGGCGTCCGCAGCCTCGACCTCGTCCAGGTCCTCGTCCGCGCCCTCGACGATGTCGAGTTCGTCTTCCACGGACTCGTCCGGCTCGACGGCCTCGTTCAGCTTCGGGTCAGACACGGTGGCTGCTTCTTCCTGGATACATGGGGGTGGAACACGCGAAAGGGGCGCCGGTCAGGGCGCCCTTCGCTTCCGGCCTCAGCCGAAGACGTACTTCGCGGCGTGATTCAGTCCGTAGTCAATCACGGTCACGAGACCGATCATGATGACGACGAAGACGATCACGACGGTCGTGTACGTCGTCAGCTGGTTGCGCGTCGGCCAGACGACCTTGCGGAGTTCCGCGACGATCTGGCGATAGAAGATGCCGAGTCGCTTCAGCGGGCCCTTCTTGGCGCGCTTACCGCCCTTGCGGGCCTTCTTCTTGGACTCCGACACCTCGTCCTGGGCATCAGGCATGTCGATGGAGCCCACGGCGTCCGCCATTCATCCTCACCTGTTCCCGGGTCGTGGCCGTGCCGCGCCCGGTCTGAGCCGCACGGCGGTGCATTGCTGTACGTACATGCGCTGCGCACACATCTCTTGGTGAAGGTGTGTGTAGCAGGGCCGGAGGGACTTGAACCCCCAACCGCCGGTTTTGGAGACCGGTGCTCTACCAATTGAGCTACGACCCTTTGTGACATCCCCAACGTACCGCATCCACCCGGGTGCTCGGTGTGCACCAAGTAGGGCGCGGCTGCTGAAGGCCAACGAGGTAGGAGTGTACGTGCTCCTGGGGCGGCCGTCGAACAGAAAGTGCCTGTACGGGGATTGCCGACGGAAGATCGCCCAGGCGGGAGCGGGAATCCGGACGGTTGTTCAATGCCCGCCCGATCCTGTTCAGTCTGTGAAACCGGTGTGCCGGGCGGGTTTCCGGTCTGAAACGATGGGCCCATGAGCGCCTCAATCCCTCCCACCGAGCGCCGGGTCTCCGCCCGAGTCGGCGCGATCTCCGAGTCCGCCACCCTCGCCGTGGACGCCAAGGCCAAGGCCCTCAAGGCCGCCGGACGTCCGGTGATCGGCTTCGGCGCGGGTGAACCGGACTTCCCGACTCCGGACTACGTCGTCCAGGCCGCGATCGAGGCCTGCTCGAACCCCAAGTACCACCGCTACACCCCGGCCGGCGGTCTGCCGGAGCTGAAGGCCGCGATCGCCGCCAAGACGCTGCGCGACTCGGGCTACGAGGTGGACGCCTCCCAGATCCTGGTCACCAACGGCGGCAAGCAGGCCATCTACGAGGCCTTCGCCGCGATCCTCGACCCGGGCGACGAGGTCATCGTCCCCGCGCCGTACTGGACGACGTACCCGGAGTCGATCCGGCTCGCGGGCGGTGTCCCCGTGGACGTCGTCGCCGACGAGACGACCGGATACCGCGTCACCGTCGAGCAGTTGGAGGCGGCCCGCACCGAGAACACCAAGGTCGTCCTGTTCGTCTCGCCGTCGAACCCGACCGGCGCCGTCTACAGCGAGGCCGAGGCCGAGGCGATCGGCCGCTGGGCCGTCGAGCACGGCCTGTGGGTCATGACGGACGAGATCTACGAGCACCTCGTCTACGGCGACGCGAAGTTCACCTCGCTGCCGGCGATCCTCCCCGAGCTGCGCGACAAGTGCATCGTGGTCAACGGCGTCGCCAAGACGTACGCGATGACCGGCTGGCGGGTGGGCTGGATCATCGGCCCGAAGGACGTCGTCAAGGCCGCGACCAACCTCCAGTCGCACGCCACGTCGAACGTCTCGAACGTCGCCCAGGTCGCCGCGCTGGCCGCCGTCTCCGGTGACCTGACGGCCGTGGCGGAGATGCGCGAGGCCTTCGACCGCCGCCGTAAGACGATCGTGCACATGTTGAACGAGATCGACGGCGTGCTCTGCCCCGAGCCCGAGGGCGCCTTCTACGCCTACCCGTCGGTCAAGGCGCTGCTCGGCAAGGAGATCCGCGGCAAGCGTCCGCAGGACTCGGTCGAGCTGGCCGCGCTGATCCTGGAGGAGGCCGAGGTCGCGGTCGTCCCGGGCGAGGCTTTCGGGACCCCCGGTTACCTGCGGCTGTCGTACGCCCTGGGTGACGAGGACCTCGTCGAGGGCGTCAGCCGCATCCAGAAGCTGCTGGCGGAGGCCACGGACTGAGTTTTCGTACCTCCACGCGTGCGTGCGGGCCGTTTCCCTCCGGGGAGGCGGCCCGCTGCTGTGTGCGAGCAAGACCACTATCGGGGAAAGTGGTACCGGCACGGCGGGAACGTACGGCAGGATTCCCGGATGGAGCGTGTACGTGATGTCTCTGAACTGCCGAAAGCCCATCTGCACCTGCACTTCACCGGGTCGATGCGGCCGACCACCGTGCTGGAGCTGGCCGACAAGTACGGCGTACGCCTGCCGGACGCCCTGACCGACGCGCTGACCAGCGGGGAGCCGCCGAGGCTGCGGGCGACGGACGAGCGGGGCTGGTTCCGTTTCCAGCGGCTGTACGACGCCGCGCGGTCGTGCCTGCGGGAACCCGAGGACATCCAGCGCCTGGTGCGCGAGGCCGCCGAGGAGGACGTCAGGGACGGCTCGGGCTGGCTGGAGATCCAGGTGGACCCGACGTCGTACGCGCCGCGCCTGGGCGGGCTGATCCCGGCGCTCGAGGTCATCCTCGACGCGGTGGAGACGACCTCCCGCGAGACCGGGCTGGGGATGCGGGTGCTGGTCGCCGCGAACCGGATGAAGCACCCCTTGGACGCGCGCACGCTGGCCCGGCTGGCGGTCCGGTACGCGGACCACGGAGTGGTCGGTTTCGGCCTCTCGAACGACGAACGCCGGGGTATGGCAAGGGACTTCGACCGGGCCTTCGCGATCGCCCAGGAGGGCGGCCTCCTGTCGGCCCCGCACGGCGGCGAACTGGCGGGCCCGGCCTCGGTGCGCGACTGCCTGGACGACCTGCACGCCACCCGGATCGGCCACGGCGTGCGCGCGGCGGAGGACCCACGGCTGCTGAAGCGCCTCGCCGACCGGGGCATCACCTGCGAGGTGTGCCCCGCGTCGAACGTGGCCCTGGGCGTCTACGAGAAGCACGAGGACGTGCCCCTACGGACCCTCTTCGAGGCCGGCGTCCCCCTGGCGCTGGGCGCCGACGACCCGCTCCTGTTCGGCTCCCGGCTGGCGGCCCAGTACGAGATCGCCCGCCGCTACCACGCCTTCTCGGACCGCGAACTGGCCGAACTGGCCCGGCAGTCGGTACGCGGATCAGCGGCCCCGGAGGACATGAAGACCAAGCTGCTGTCGGGCATCGACGACTGGCTCAGCGCCCCGGTCTCTTGAAGTGGGTGTAGGGCGGATACGGCTTGAAACAGATCGCCACCTCGGGGTAGCGCCCGCTTTCCGGGTCGGGGGCCAGCTCGCCGACCAGGCTGGCCATGCACGCCGAGTGCCCCTTGACGACCCGCTTCTCGCGCGGCCCCCAGCCGGCCGCGAAGGCGAAGCAGGTGGAGACGGACGCGAGGACGTCCCGACCGCCGATGAGGAAGTACGTCCGCGCGTACGTGGTGTGCCGCAACTCCTCACGGTCGTACGGCCGCTCCAGCCACGCGCGCGCGTGCCGCTCGGTACGTGCCTCGTCCGTGCCCACGGTGAGCGGTGTGCCGTGCCTGAGCGCCCGCCGCAGCTCGGGCCACTTGGAGGGCCGCAGCCCCGCCTCCGGGTGCGCCAGCACCAGGTCGACGAGCTCCCCGCACCCCTCGTCGGGCGGCACGCAGTCCCGCAGCGGAACGTGCACGATGGTGTGCCGCGAGTGGGCGGCGAACGAGAACAGACCGGCCAGCCGATTCAGCCCGTCATGGTCCCCCATGAGCATTCCGTACGGCGCCGGGTCGCGCAGTGAGGTGTGGCGCAGCGGTGTCCTGGGCTGCACGACACGGTGTTCGCGCGGACCGATCCTGGGTCTGAACTGCGTGAGTCTCAGCTCCACTTGGCGTGCCTCTTGGTGTGCCTCATACGCCAAGGATCACGGCCCGGAGGGGCCCTCGGCAACGGAGATTCCGCCCAGCAGCGTCCTGGCGATGCGTGGCGCGAACTCGTCCACGGGCGGGCGTACGCCGGTCTGCGTCGCCTCGTAGGCGAACACGCGCTGTGCGCAGGCGCCGAGGAGGAGGGACGCGGCGGCGAAGGTGTCCACGTCGCGGCGGACGCGGCCGGCGGTCTGTTCGGCGCGGAGGTAGGCGTCGAGGGCCTCGATCGGCTTGTGGGGGCCGGAGCCGAGCTGTCGCAGCGCCTCGTCGTGGCGTCGCTTGAGCTGGGTCTCGGCGTACAGGGAGGCCGCGATCGGGAAGCTCTGCTCGTAGAAGAGGGCCGCCTGGCGGGCGATCTCGGTGAGGTTGTCCTCCAGGGAGTGCTGTCCGGGCTCGGCGGCGAGGCTGTACAGCAGCGGGGTCAGCTGGGGCAGCCGTTCGGAGAGGACGCTGATGAACAGCTCCTCCTTGCTTGCGAAGTACTTGTAGAGGGCGGCTTCGGAGCAGTCGGCGGCCTTCGCGATCTCCTTGGTGGTCGCACGGGCCAGCCCGACGGTGAACATCAACTCGTGGGCGGCGTCGAGGATGCGGACCCGGGCGGGCTTCGAGGATTCCATGACGGGTCCGTTCGGGCTTGACGAGTGGGTGAGTGCTTACTCACTCTAGAGGGAGGTAGGGGTGAGTGAATGCTCACCCACCTCGTGAGGCTGAGGAGCAGGCCATGAAGCTCACCGTTTTCGGTGCCACGGGAGGCATCGGTCAGGAGATCGTCCGCCAGGCGCTGGCCTCGGGTCACCAGGTCACAGCGGTCGTACGCGACCCGGCCGGGATGACCGTGCGGGGCGAGGGCCTGGAGGTGTTCCGCGCGGACCTCACCGACCCGGAGGCGCTGCGCCCCGCGGTCGCGGGCCGGGACGCGGTCCTCTCGGGGCTCGGTGCCCGCAGCCGCAAGGACGCCGGGGTCGCGACCCGGCTCACCCGGACGGTGCTGGCGGCCATGGAGGCGGAGGGGGTGCGCCGGGTGCTGGTGGTGAGCGCCGGTCCGGTCGGCCCCGAACCGGCGGGCGCGGGCCTCCTCGACCGCACCGCGCGCGGGCTGATCTCGGCGCTCCTGAAGGACGTGTACGCCGATCTGCGGGAGATGGAGGCGGAGTTGGCCCGCAGTACGACCGACTGGACCTCGGTCCGCCCACCGCGCCTGCAGAACAAGCCGGTGACCGGCACGTACCGCACGGTCGTGGGCGGCTTCCCGGACAAGGGCCGGTTCATCGCCCGCGCGGACGTGGCCCACGCGATGCTGGCGATGACCGACGACCCGGGGACGGTGAAGCAGGGGGTGGGGGTGGCCTATTGAGCCCCTCCGGAGGGCGCTGTCAGAGGCTGACGCCGACCGTCACCGGCTCGTTGACGAGGGTGATCCCGAAGGTGTCGTGGACGCCGGTGACGACCTCGCGGGCCAGGGCGAGCAGGTCGGCGGTGGTCGCCTCGCCCCGGTTGGTGAGGGCGAGGGTGTGCTTGGTGGAGATGCGGGCGGGCCCGCTGCCGTACCCCTTGGTGAAGCCCGCCTTGTCGATCAGCCAGGCGGCGGAGGTCTTGGTGTGCCCCTCCCCCGCCGGATAGGCGGGCGGCTCCGCGCCTTCCCCGAGGCGCTCCCGCACGCGCGCGTGGAACGCGGTGAACTGCTCCTCGGTGAGGATCGGGTTGGTGAAGAAGGAACCGGCCGACCAGGTGTCGTGGTCCTCGGGGTCCAGGACCATGCCCTTGCCGGCGCGCAGCGCGAGGACGGTCTCGCGGGCCTGCGCGAGCGGCACTCGGTCGCCGGGCTCGACGCCGAGGGCGCGGGCCGTCTCGGCGTACTTGACCGGCGCCGACAGCCCGTCCGCGTCCTCCAGGCGGAAGCGGACGCGCAGCACCACGTAGCGCTCGGGCTCGGCCTTGAAGCGGCTGTGGCGGTACGAGAAGGCGCACTCCTCGTTGGTGAGGGTGACCGTCGCGCGGGTGGTGCGGTCGTAGGCGACGACCTCGGTGATGGTGGCGGAGACCTCCTGGCCGTACGCCCCCACGTTCTGGATCGGGGTCGCGCCCGCCGAGCCGGGGATCCCGGCGAGGCACTCGATTCCGGCGAGTCCGGCCTCCACGGTGCGGGCGACGGCGTCGGTCCACACCTCGCCGGCGGCCAGCTCCAGCCGTGTGCCGTCGAGGGCGAAGCCGCGGGTGGCGATGCGCAGGGCGGTGCCCTCGAACCCCTTGTCCCCGATGACGAGGTTGGACCCGCCCCCGATGACGAGCAACGGCGTCCCGGTGTCGTCGGCCGCGCGGACGGCGTCGATCACCTCGGCGTCGGTGCCGGCGGTGATCAGACGGGTCGCGGGACCGCCCAACCGGAAGGTGGTCAGCGGGGCGAGGGGAGCGTCGTGGAGTTCCTGCACGGGGCCAAGACTACGAGACGGGACCGACAACGCCGGGCGCGGTGGGGTGGCGCGCACGCGCGCGTGGGGCCCCACCGGTGTTGATGGGGCCCCACGCGCGCGTGCCGGTTGTTCGTTCTCGGTCGTGCCGGTTGTTCGTTCTCAGCGGCCGGCCGGCTCCATGACCGTCTCGGACCCGGCGCTGTCGGCCGACTCGGCCACCTTCACCAGCTCCGCCGCACGGCGCCTGGTCGGGATCAGCAGGGTCGCGATCCCGGCGAGAGCGACCACCCCGGAGCCCGTGACCAGCGCGGGCTTCAGTCCGTCGACGAAGCTCTGTCCGGTCTCGTAGCCGCCCTGCGCCGAGAAGATCGACGCCATGATCGCGATGCCGAGGGCGCCGCCCACCTCGCGGAGCGCGTTGTTGGCGCCGGAGGCGATGCCCTGTTCCGACGGGCGGACGCTGGACATGACCAGGTTGGCGGCCGGTGCGAAGAACAGGGCCATGCCGATCCCGCTGAGGATCAGACCGGGCAGCTGGGCGGCGTAGGAGACGTCGGTGGTGACGATGTACGCCATGTAGCCGAGACCGGCGGCCTGGAGGAAGAGGCCGGCGGCGACGACCGGGCGGCCGCCGACGCGGTCGGACAGGATGCCGGCGACGGGTGCGACCAGCATCGGCATACCGGTCCAGGGGAGCATCCGCAGGCCCGCCTCGGTGGGCGAGTAGCCGAGGACGCCCTGCATGTACTGGCTGAGCAGGAAGATCGACCCGAACATCCCGAGGAACATCAGCAGGCTCGCCGCGTTGATCCCGGAGAAGGCGCGGGAGCGGAACAGCCGCATCGGGAGCATGGGGTTCTTGGCGTTGACGCTGTAGATGATGAAGCCGACGAAGAGCGCGCCGCCCGCGAAGAGCCCGGTGAGGACGAGGGAGCTGGCCCATCCGTCGGCGGGGCCGCGGACCAGGCCGTAGACGATCCCGAAGAGGCCGCCGCTGACGAGCAGGGTGCCGGGGAAGTCGAGCGGGGCGCCGGTGCCATGGGACTCGGAGAGGCGGAGGCGGGCGAGCGGGATCAGGGCCAGGCCGAGGGGGACGTTCAGCCAGAAGATCCAGTGCCAGGAGACGTGTTCGGTGAGGCTGCCGCCGATGAGCGGTCCGGAGGCGACGGCGAGTCCGTTGACGGCGCCCCAGATGCCGTAGGCCATGCCGCGCTTGGCTGCGGGTACGGCCGCGGTGAGCAGGGTCAGTGTCAGCGGCATCATGATCGCCGCGCCGACGCCCTGGACCGCGCGGGCCGCGATCAGGGAGTCGATGCCGGTCGCCATGGCCGCGGCGGCGGAGGCGCCGGTGAATATGGTGATGCCGACGAGGAAGAGCCGGCGGCGGCCGAACCTGTCACCCAGGGCCGCGCCGAACATCAGCAGGACGGCGAAGGTGAGCGTGTAGGCGCTCACGGTCCATTCCAGGTCGCCCAGCGCGCCCCCGAGGTCCTTGCGGATGGAGGGCAGGGCGGTGGTGACGACGAGGTTGTCGAGGGCCGCCATGAAGCCGGCGACGCTGGTGATGACGAGGGCCCAGACCATGCCCCCGCGCGGTGCGGTCTGTTCTGACATCGCTCCCCCAGTGTGGGTGATCGCTACCGATGATTAGTTATTGATGACTAACTTTTACGCTCATGAAAAGGCGCGGAATCCGCCTCTTGCCCGCCGCTACGACTTCTCCAGCCGACCGGTGACACGGGCCTCCGGGTACATCCCCTCCCAGACCCTGTGCTCGGGCGGGAAGCCCATGGCCGCAAGGGTGTTGATCAGCATTCCGTGCGCCATGAAGGTCGCGGTGTCGTTCACATCCGCCCCCATGGACAGATGCACGATGTCCCAGAGCCGCAACCAGCCCTTGCGTACGGCCTCGCCGAACTCGTGGTCGCCCTCCGCCTCGGCGGCGGCCACCGTGATGTACGTCTGCATCTGCATCCGGAGCTTCTCGGGATGCTCCGTGATGAGCCGCACGTAGGCGTCGGCCATGGCGTGCACGGCCTCTTCGCCCTCCAGCCCCTCGGACGACTCCTCCATGACCCGGCACACGTCCTCGACACACCTGAGCGCGGCCGCCGCGAACATCGCCTTCTTGCCCGGGAAGAGCCGGAAGAGATACGGCTGCGAGACACCGACCCGCTTGGCGATCGCCTCCGTGGAGGTGCCGTAGTACCCCCGCTGCGCGAACTCGGCGATCGCCGCGCGGACGACACTCTCGCGCCTCTCTTCTGCGCTCATCCTGACCATGCGAGAAAGTTAGTACTCAATCACTAACCAAGTCAAGAGGTGGTCTGGGAGGAGTTCCGGGCGGGCTGTGCGGGTCGTTCGATGTGCGGCACGACACACGCGCCGGGCCGCCGGCGTCACTACCGGTGACCGAAGTCCGCCGGGGTCGGCCCAACCGTAAGGGGCGCCCGCAATGGCGGACGCCCCTTACCTCGGCTCGAGTTCACGCCAGTCGTACAACGGCTCGTGACATCCCGAGCACCTTCTGTCCGGCGCTGGTCGCGGTGAGGTCCACGCGGACCGTGTTGTCGTCGAGCTTGGCGGTGACCTTGGCGCCGACCTCGACGGTGGCGCCCTGGTCGTCGTTCGGAACGACGACCGGCCTGGTGAAGCGGACGCCGTACTCGACGACCGCGCCCGGGTCGCCGACCCAGTCGGTGACCACCCGGATCGCCTCGGCCATGGTGAACATGCCGTGTGCGATGACGTCCGGGAGTCCGACCTCCTTGGCGAACTTCTCGTTCCAGTGGATCGGGTTGAAGTCCCCGGAGGCACCCGCGTACTGGACGAGGGTGGCGCGCGTCACGGGGAAGGTCTGGGCCGGCAGCTCGGTGCCGACCTCGATGTCGTCGTACGCGATCTTCGCCGTCATGTCAGTTCCCCTCCGCCGCGCGGGCCACGAGCTTGGTCCAGGCGGTCACCACGTGTTCGCCGACCTCGTCGTGGACCTCACCGCGGATGTCCAGGATGTCGTTGCCCGCCAGCGACTTGATCGCCTCGATCGTGGAGGTGACCGTGAGGCGGTCGCCCGCGCGCACGGGGCGGACGTAGACGAACTTCTGGTCGCCGTGCACCACGCGGCTGTAGTCGAGGCCCAGTTGCGGGTCCTGGACGACCTGTCCCGCGGCCTTGAAGGTGATGGAGAAGACGAAGGTCGGCGGGGCGATCACATCGGAGTGTCCGAGCGCCTTGGCGGCCTCCGGGTCCGTGTATGCCGGGTTGGCGTCCCCCACCGCCTCCGCGAACTCACGGATCTTCTCCCGGCCCACCTCGTAGGGGTCGGTGGGCGGGTAGGTCCGCCCCACGAAGGACTGGTCGAGCGCCATGACTCGGCACCTCCTGATGTGTCTTGCTCCGCTGAATAACGACACGAGGCCGCCCCCAAAATGCGGGGGCGGCCTCGTGTACGAGCCTGATTTATCGCGTTTCGCGGTGCGCGGTGTGCGCATTGCAACGCGGGCAGTGCTTCTTCATCTCCAGTCGGTCCGGGTTGTTACGCCGGTTCTTCTTGGTGATGTAGTTCCGCTCCTTGCACTCCACGCAGGCCAGCGTGATCTTCGGGCGGACGTCGGTGGCAGCCACAGGAGTGCTCCTTGACGAACGGATGGGACTATGAACGCATAACAGAGTAGCCGATCGAAGGACCGACCCCGCAATCGGCTACTGTCAGTAGCGGTGACCGGACTTGAACCGGTGACACAGCGATTATGAGCCGCTTGCTCTACCGACTGAGCTACACCGCTGTGATGGGATTGGTTCCAACCTTGCGGCAGGAACCTCTCACACCAGAGCCCCAATGCGGAATCGAACCGCAGACCTTCTCCTTACCATGGAGACGCTCTACCGACTGAGCTATTGGGGCGAGCGATGAAGACATTACACGCTCCGCCGCCGTTCACCCAAATCCGTTTCGTGGCACCGCTCCAGCCCCTTCCACGGCCCTCCCAGCGGCCTCGGGACCCCCTCCCGTACGGGGGACCACACCGGTACGACTATTGCGCTCCTCCCGGCCGCGAGCGGATCACCGCCCTAGGCTCGACTCACTCTGCGTGATCTTGCGCCCCTCTGCGCAGCCACCTGCCGTGAGCCCCCGAAGCCGAGCCCGCGAAGCCCTGAGCCCCTGGAGCGCGATGCCCGACAGCCAGCCCCAGCCGTCCCACTCGTCATCGGGTTCGTCGGGTTCCTCGGGCTCGTCGGGACCGGCCGACCCGGCCGCGCTCCTGTTGTGCGGGGCCCGGCTGACCGACGGCCGGACCGTGGACGTACGGCTGGGCGGCGGACGCATCGAGGCGGTCGGCACGGCGGGCAGCCTGGCGACGGACGCCACGCGCGCGTGCGGCGCGCGCGTAGACCTCAGCGGCTATCTCCTCCTCCCTGCCCCGGCCGAGCCGCACGCGCACAGCGACACCGCGCTGTCGGCCGAGAACGGCGGACCGGCCTCCTACGACCCCCAGGACGTCCAACGCCGCGCCACGGAGGCCGCGTTGCTGCAACTCGGGCACGGGGCGACGGCGCAGCGGGCACACGTGCGCGTGGGGGACGTCCAGGGGCTGGGCGCGCTGGCCGCCGTACTGCGGGCGCGGCGGGCGCTGCGCGGGCTGGCGGAACTGACGGCGGTGGCGATGCCCCGGCTGCTGACCGGGGTGGCTGGGGCGGACGGGCTCGCGATGCTGCGGGACGCGCTGAAAATGGGTGCCTCCGTAGTGGGCGGTTGTCCAGATCTGGACCCCGATCCGACGGGGTACGTGGAGGCCGTCCTGGAGGTCGCGTCCGAGCACGGCTGCCCGGTCGACCTGCACACCGACGCCGCCGACCCGACCCGGCTGGCCCGGCTGGCGGCCGTGGCGGGCGGAATGCGGCCCGGGGTGACGCTGGGCCCGTGCGGCGGCCTGGGGCGGCTGCCCGCGGACACGGTCACCCGGATCGCGGACCAACTGGCCGCGGCCGGTGTGACGGTGGTGTGCCTGCCGCAGGGCGGCTGCGGCGGCGTCGACCGGCGGGGCACGGCTCCCGTACGACTGCTGCGTACGGCCGGCGTCCAGGTGGCCGCGGGCAGCGGCGCCCTGCGTGACATGTCCAACCCCGTGGGCCGCGGTGACCCCTTGGAGGCGGCCTACCTGCTGGCCTCGCGGCACGGGATGCGGCCCGAGGACGCGTACGACACGGTGAGTGCGTCGGCGCGGACGGCGCTCGGTCTGCCCGAGGTACGGGTCGAGGCGGGATTTCCGGCCGAACTGCTCGCGGTGCGCGGCGACCGGCTCGCGGGCGCGCTCTCGCTGGCGTACAGCCGGATCGTGGTGCACCGGGGGCGCGTGGTGGCACGGACGAGCGCGGTGCGGGAGTACTGCAACACGGCTGCGGGCGGAGAGTTGGGGCTGCCGCGGCAGGGGCGGGGCGAGCTGTCGTGAGCCTGGTCGGGGGCGGGACGCGGTGCTTGAGCTGCCCGACGTGACCCGAGGCGGAAGCGGGGCGGGGTCCGTAAGCCGTTCGACGGGACCGGAAGCAGGGGCTGGGCGCGGTGCGTGAGGCGTTTGGCGTGACCCGCTGCCGCTCGGGGGCGCACGCCTGGGGCGCGAAGACCCGCGTGCACCCCTGCTCGCGCGCCCGGCGCGTGCGGCACGGGGGTGTGCTGCCGGGACGGGGCTGAAGTCATGCGGCGTGTGCGGCCGTCCGGGCGTACGGTCGAAGGCATGCGCATTGTCATCGCTGGAGGTCATGGTCAGATCGCGCTGCGGCTGGAGCGTCTGCTCGCCGCGCGTGGTGAAGAGGTCGCGGGCATCATCCGCAACGCCGGGCAGAGCGACGATCTGCGGGCGGCCGGCGCCGAACCGCTGGTGCTCGACCTGGAGTCGGCCTCGGTCGAGGAGGTCGCGGCGCTGCTGCGGGGCGCGGACGCGGCGGTCTTCGCGGCGGGCGCGGGCCCGGGCAGCGGTACGGCCCGGAAGGACACGGTGGACCGGGGTTCGGCGGTGCTGTTCGCCGACGCGGCGGTCCTGGCGGGCGTACGACGTCATGTCGTCGTCTCCTCGATGGGCGCGGATCCCGCGCACCCCGGGGACGGTGTGTTCGACGTGTACCTGCGGGCCAAGGGCGAGGCCGACGCGTACGTACGCGGCCTGGATGCCCTGGACTGGACGATTCTGCGCCCCGGTTCGCTCACGAACGACGCCGGCACCGGCCTGGTCCGCCTGGAGGCCCACACCGGGCGCGGCGCGATCCCGCGCGACGATGTGGCCGCCGTACTCGCGGAGTTGGTGGAGACCCCGGCGACGGCCGGCCTGACGCTGGAGCTGATCGGTGGGTCCGCGCCGGTGTCGGTGGCGGTGAAGTCGGTGGCGGGGAACTGAGCTTGTCCGCCGGACGTTCTCCTGCTGACTAGAACAGTGGCATCTGGCCCGGGAAGTCCGGCACCGCGTAGCCGTCCAACGCGGGCTGGGCCGCCCCGAGTTCCGCCTGTCGGCGCGAGCCGGGGCACGACACGAGCTCGCCGCTCTCGCGTGCGCCGGGCGGGTCGTGGCGCGCGAACCGTCCGGCGACGACGGCGATCTCGCGACGGCACTCGGGGCAACTCCTGCGGCGTGACGACATGGGATCAGTCTGCCCCGCCGCAGGCCGCGTCGGCCGTCGAGGCTCGCTCAGCTGTGGGAGACGGTGAGTCCGTAGAAGGCGACCCGGGCACCCTTGGTGGTGCTGTCGGAGGACGACTGGTTGTACGAACCGGCCTTGAAGTACTGCTTGTAGGCGTTGAAGGACGACGGGATGGCGTAGTGCGTGGTGCTCCCGTTGACCGTCAGGTTGATGGTGTTGCCGCCCGAGACGCCGATCGTGTAGCTCCAGGTCTTGCCGACGGCCACGTTGCCGACGGTGTGGAGCGTCTGGCCGCCGTCGGGCGAGTTCTCCGTGCCGAGGACGATGTCGCCGCTCGACCGGTAGTACAGCTCCAGCAGCGGCTTGGTGGACGTGCCGCCCGTGCCGAGGTGGATCTGGCCCACGCAGACGTTCGACGTGACGGAGACGACCCGTAGCGTCGCCTTCATCGTGTGCGTGCCGCTGAGCGACCAGTTGGCGGCGCTGCCGCTGCGGTTCATCTCCCGCAGTTCGGAGCGGGCGTAGTTCGAGTTGGGCGTGGTGACGCCCTTCTCCGGCGCCCAGAAGGTCATCGCGCCGTCGCGGGTGTCCGTGTAGAAGTACGAGTCCTGGAAGCCGTTGGCCCCCTGGAGGCGGGCCGACGAGATCGTCGTGGGCGAGCCGGGGGAACCCACCGGCTCCTGAAGCTGCCACACCCCCAGGTCGAAGTTCCCGCCGGGCGCGACGGTCGGGTCGGCGAGGGGTGCGGCGACGGCGCCGGTGACATTGGTACTGCCCGACGCGGCCGGAGCGGCAAGGGCCAGCCCGCCGGTGACGGCGGTGACGGTGGCCAGGGAGGTGAGCAGCGTACGCATGCGCATGGGGGGGTGCCTTCCTGTCTGCTCGATGGACTCGGTTGGCAATGCGTGTTCATGTAGATGAACTTTGTGTTTCAACATGAACGCGATGCCGCGACAGTAGGGCTGTGGCACGGTCACGTCAAGACTTTGGTCCATACCAGGGCGGCGGGGGCCCCGAGTTGCCGGCGTGCGGCATCGAGCAGGCGGGCGCAGCGGTTTCGGTGACGCCCCTGCACCGGCCCTTGGCGGGTCGCGGACCGCCTCCCCGCATTGGCCGCATTGGCCCTGCCTCGATCAAATCAGCGACTGCGAGCCGGACTTGAGGATCGCTAGTCGGCCTTCGTCCACCTGTTGCAGCCGGTGGTGGTGAACGCCTTGTCCGTGGGCGCGATGGTGACCGTCGTCTGCCCCATGGTGTTTCCGTTGGCGATGATGTCCCGCAACTCGCCGGAAGTACTGCTCAGTCGAGCCCAATAACAGTTGGTGACGAGCCCGCCCTGCGGGCCGTCCGTACGGTACGTGCCGGGTTTGATGTCCTTGCCGACCACGTACGTACCGTCCCCCGGAATCTCGCCGGAACGCGCCTTCTGGGCAGTGCCGGAGCTGTCGGTCGACGAGGTTTCTGTCGCGATGGAGGTTGCCGTGACGGTGACCCTCGGTGTCGCCGGAGTGTCCGTCGAGCCGCCAGCGCCCGCATAGCCGGCGACGGCTCCGATCGCGAAGCCGATCACGATGGCCGCGATGTGCGTCAGGACGCCCCTGCTCAACCTCCCCCACCGAGGTCGAGGAGAGGCGCTGCTCTGCCGCCCGTCCTGCCGCAGCGGGCCTTCCGGGGGCCCTGATGGAGCACCGGCCGTCATGCCCTCAGCCTGCGCCTGCCCAACGCCGTCCGCATCTCGTCCAGATGGGCCTCGGACGCACCGCCGCGCAGATGACGAACAGAGCTGGTCCTCGCAACAGGTCGGCCCTTCGACCTGGGCCGCGTATGGTCCGGAAGACCCGATCGGCCAAGGGTCCGTGCGTCACAGAGTGAGGCCGGTCACCTGGTTTCGGCCCCGTGCGGAAAGATCGTCCCGGACAGGAAAAGACCCCCTCCAGTCTGCGTTCCCGCAGATCGGAGGGGGTCTACCTACATGTGGCGGCGCCAGGGTTCGAACCTGGGTAGGCTTAGCCGGCAGATTTACAGTCTGCTCCCTTTGGCCGCTCGGGCACACCGCCGGGGTTGCTGCCTCTCGTACCGCTTTTCGGCGGTGCTCCGTGGCAACGACGTAAACGATACCCGATGCGTGGGGGTGCTTCGCCACCCGATAGATCGGCGCCCGGAGGGGAGCGGGTGGCTAGGCTTATACGGATGCGGCCCGGCGCCTACACCGGGCTCGGCGGCTGTCCCCACGCACGCCGATACGCAGTGACACGCATCGATACGCACCCCGATACAAGGAGCCACAGGACATGGCCGACTCCAGTTTCGACATCGTCTCGAAGGTCGAGCGGCAGGAGGTCGACAACGCCCTCAACCAGGCCGCCAAGGAGATCTCGCAGCGCTACGACTTCAAGGGCGTGGGTGCCTCGATCGCATGGTCCGCCGAGAAGATCCTCATGGAGGCGAACTCCGAGGAGCGGGTCAAGGCGGTGCTCGATGTCTTCCAGTCCAAGCTGGTCAAGCGCGGCATCTCGCTGAAGGCGCTGGACGCCGGTGAGCCTCAGCTCTCCGGCAAGGAGTACAAGATCTTCGCGTCCATCGAGGAGGGCATCTCCCAGGACAACGCGAAGAAAGTGGCGAAGATCATTCGCGACGAGGGTCCCAAGGGCGTGAAGGCCCAGGTTCAGGGCGACGAACTGCGGGTCAGCTCGAAGAGCCGCGACGACCTTCAGGCCGTGCAGGCCCTGCTCAAGGGCAAGGACTTCGACTTCGCGCTGCAGTTCGTCAACTACCGGTAGAACCATGGCTCGCGCGCCCGGCGCGCAGCGGTACGCGGTACGAGAAGGGTGGGTGCCCGTCGGCACCCACCCTTCTCCCCTGCTGGCTGCGGTACGGGGGCGCGCTGAGGCAGGTTCTAGTTGCGCGAGTTGCCGAAGAAGATGCGGTAGGCGATCAGGAGGACGAGTGCGCCGCCTATCGCCGAGGCCCAGGTGGCGCCGTCGTAGAAGTTCTTCGCGACCGGGTGGTCCAGCCAACGGGCCGATATCCATCCGCCGATGAACGCGCCCGCGATGCCGATGACGGTCGTACCGATGAAGCCGCCCGGGTCGCGGCCCGGCAGCAGGAATTTGGCGATGGCTCCGGCCAACAGTCCCAGGATGATCCAGCTGATGATGCCCATGCCGTGAACCTGCCCTTTCACACTGTGCTCGCACTGATCCGGAGCTGTGAATTCCGCCCGGACAGGCTGTGTTCGTAGGTCCTTGCCCACGGCCTGTCGCTGCATGTTCCGCCGTGTCGATGAACAGGACGTCACGGATGCGTGTGGTGGTTGCAGGCATCGGCGGAGAGGAGCGGGGTGGTGCCGGGAGGGGCGGCACGGTCGGCCGTGCCGGGAGTCGGTCAGGACGCCTGCGGGGTCGTGCGTATGCGGAAGTCGTCCCACGGCTCGGGCTCGATGCCGATGTTGGCGTCGACGTACCAGCCGGTGCCGTCGAGCCAGCCCTGGAGCCAGTCGGCGAGGCTGGGCGCGTCCACGTACCACGCGTGGTCCGCCTCGTCCGCGTTCGGCTCGTAGAGCAGCACGGTGGCCTGCGGGGTTCGGCAGTCCACGCACGCGTACATCGCGCAGCCCCAGTGGGATATCGGCAGGACGCCCTCGGGCCAGGGCCAGTCGGGGTCCTTGCGTCCGCTCTCGCGGTTGGCGAGGTACTGCGTGACGGCGGCGGGCTCGCCGGCGGGCGGGCTGTCGAGCAGGGGCAACAGGCCGTACTCCGGGCCGAATCCGCCGTCCCCTATGCGCGAGTAGAGCGCCGCGAGCAGTGGGGGCAGGCTGAAGCCCAGGGTGGCCTCGGCGCGAGTCACCGTGGCCTCGTCCACCGGGGCGGGGAGTGAAGTCCAGCCCCACGGCAAGGTGTTGCGGGCCTCGGCGGCCACCCGGGTCAGCAGTCGCTGCTCGTTCTCGGTCATGGCTTCATAGTGCAACGCGCCACTGACAATCGGGCCGGCCTGTGGACAGCCCGGCGGTTGTGGAGAACCGGCTCACCTGGGGTCCGGTGACGAACGGTCAGGCCAGGCGGACGTCGACATGCCTTTCGGCGAGGAGGGCGAGCAGTTCCTCGAACGTCGGTGGGCGTGGGCCGGTGAGCGGGGCGAGGCCCAGGCAGGTGCGGGCGACGGTCGCGTCGTGCCAGACGAGGGTGAAGGGCGGAGCCGCTCCCCAGTGACCGCGCAGGCAGTCGTCCAGGGCGTCGACGCCCCGACCGAAGTATCCGCCGGGGCCGTTGACCGCCTCGCCGAGAGCGCAGAAGAAGCCCTGCGGGTCGGTGATGTGTCTGCCGTCGAGGTGGTAGGTGGTGCCCGGCGGCCGGTCCGGGGCGCCGTGGGCGTGGTTCGCCAGCGCGATGCCGAGCCAGAACCGGCGCCCCTCGGCGTCGCAACCGGCCCAGCGGCCGGGCTCGGAGGGACGCCCCTCGCCCCACAGGTCCCACACCGTCCGGGCCGCGAACGGTGGCCGTTCCGCCCAGGGGTCGAGGGTGAGGTCGACCAGGCCGGGGCCGCGCGCGGACGGGATCCAGGCCCGCAACTCGCCCTCGGTGGCGGGCTGCAGGGGCCGACCCGAGGCGTCGATGCGCAGCACCTTGGCGTGGCCGAGATCCTCGTCCCCGCTGTCCATGGCGGCCCGCAGCGCGCCGCGCGGGGAACAGCCCAACAGGCGCACGGGAGGGTCCAGCGGTTCGGGCCGGTCCTCCTGGGGATGGGCCAAGTCCCGGCAGCCGCCCCAGGGTTCGCCGTCCGGGCCGAGCAGCCGGTAGCCCGGGGAGAGCGGTGGGCAGTGCGGGTAGTCGTAGGGGTTGTCGTCGGACGGCAGCCCCTCGACGGTGACGTCCCTCAGCGACAGGTCACGCGCGCAGGGGCGGTCGCCGACCACGCGTACGTCCTCCAGCCACCAGTCCCCGTCCGTTCCCGCGCCGGTGCCGGTCTTGTCGAGGATCTCCAGGGTGAGCAGGCCGAGCGGCGCCGAACCGTCGGCACGCGCGCGTGCGAGGGCTGCGGCGAGTTCGCCCTCGGGTGCGCAGCCGAGCAGTTCGTACGTCTCCCGGATGAGTGGGGGCGGGTCGGCGAAGAGGTCGTCGGCGTCCTGGCACAGGGCCCAGGTCTGCTCGTACCCGTGCTCGCCGGTGGACTCGGAGCCTTCGTCGTACGACAGCAGGACGTACTTCGGCGCCCCCACCACGGTCGGCCCCGTCAGCGGGTGGCGAACGGCTGGTCCGTGGGCACGATTTCGCGGCCCAGGGGGAACAGCGAGACCGGGATCAGCTTGAAGTTGGCGATGCCGAAGGGGATGCCGATGATCGTGATACACATGGCGATGCCGGTGACGATGTGCGCGAGGGCCAGCCACCAGCCCGCGAGGACCAGCCACAGGACGTTGCCGACGCAGGACGCCGCACCGGCGTCACGGCGCTCGACCGTGGTGTACCCGAAGGGCCACAGGGCGTAGACGCCGATGCGGAACGCGGCGATGCCGAACGGGATGCCGATGATGGTGATGCACAGCAGCGCGCCGGCGAGCAGGTACCCGAGGAACAGCCAGAAGCCGCTCAGGACGAGCCAAATGACGTTCAGGATGGTTTTCACTGAGGGCGACCTGCCATCTTCTCGAGCCGGGCGATGCGCTCCGCCATCGGCGGGTGTGTCGAGAACATCTTGGAGAGTCCCTGGCCCGGGCGGAAGGGGTTCGCGATCATCATGTGGCTCGCGGTCTCGATGCGGGGCTCCGGGGGCAGCGGAAGCTGCTTGGTGCCCGCGTCGAGTTTGCGCAGGGCGCTGGCGAGGGCGAGGGGGTCCCCGGTCAGCTGCGCGCCGGACGCGTCCGCCTCGTACTCCCTGGAGCGGCTGATGGCCAGTTGGATGAGGCTGGCCGCGAGAGGGCCCAGAATCATGATCATCAGCATGCCCAGGATGCCGGGTCCGTCGTCGTCGTTCGAGCGGCCGATCGGGATCAGCCAGGCGAAGTTGACCAGGAACATGATCACCGAGGCGAGGGCACCGGCGACCGACGAGATCAGGATGTCGCGGTTGTAGACATGGCTCAGCTCGTGGCCGATGACTCCGCGCAGCTCGCGCTCGTCCAGGATGCGCAGGATGCCTTCCGTGCAGCACACGGCGGCATTGCGCGGGTTGCGGCCCGTCGCGAAGGCGTTGGGCGCCTCCGTGGGCGAGATGTACAGGCGCGGCATGGGCTGACGGGCCTGGGTCGAGAGCTCGCGGACCATGCGGTACAGGGCGGGGGCCTCGAACTCGCTCACCGGGCGGGCGCGCATCGCGCGTAGCGCCAGTTTGTCGCTGTTCCAGTACGCGTACGCGTTCGTGCCCAGCGCGATCACGACCGCTACGACGAGCCCCATGCGGCCGAAGAAGCTGCCGATGACGATGATGAGTGCGGACAGTCCCCCGAGGAGAACTGCGGTCCTGAGCCCGTTGTGCCGGCGGTGCACGGTACGCCCTCCAAAATCGTGCGGCAGGGGAACCCTTTGCTTGCTGATCTCCGATGCCACTGGTCTCGTGGTGCCACGTCCAGTGGACCCTTCCGCACTGGTCAACGCCAGGCGAGGGCCACTAGTTCCCTTGTGCGTACGGCGCCGGGCGTGGGCCGTCCGGGTGAGGACGGTGGTATGTGCCGGTGGCTCAGAAGAGTCCGGTGTCGGCGAAGCGCAGGACCAGTTGGGGTGCTCCGGAGAGGGCGATTCCGAGGGCACCGGTGAGCGCGAGGGCGGCGGTGAGGGGGGCCGGGACGCGGTGCTTGTCGTGCTCTCCCTCGGGCGCGCGGAACAGCAGAGCCGTCCACTGGAGGTAGTAGAAAAGCGCGATCACCACGTTGACGGCCATGACGACCGCCAGCCAGCCCAGACCCGCGTCGACGGCCGCCGAGAAGACGGTGACCTTGGCGAAGAGCCCGATGACCCCCGGCGGCAGTCCGGCGAGGCACAGCAGGAAGAAGGCCAGGAGGAGGGCTGCCAGGGGGTTCGACGCGTACAGGCCGCGGTAGTCGCTGATGCGGTTCAGGGCTCTGCTACGGCCCACCAGCGCGGCCACCGCGAAGGCGCCGAGGTTCACGGCCGCGTACATGAGGGCGTAGGCGACGGTGGAGCCGATCGACTTCTGGGCGTCCTTGGAGTACGCGGCGGCGGCGATCGGTACGAGGAGGTAGCCGGCCTGGCCGACGGAGGACCAGGCGAGCAGCCGTACCGCGCTGTACGCGCGCGTGGCCTGTTGGCGCAGGGCGCCCAGGTTGCCGACCGTCATGGTGAGGGCGGCCAGTGCGGCGAGCGCCGGACCCCACACGTCGGCGTACGACGGGAAGGCGACGACGGTGACGAGGATCAGGCCGGAGAAGCCGACCGCCTTGCCGACGACCGACAAGTAGGCGGCGATCGGGAGGGGCGCCCCTACGTAGGTGTCGGGTACCCAGAAGTGGAAGGGGACGGCGGCCGTCTTGAAGGCGAAGCCGATGAGGGTGAGGACGACGCCGGTCTGGGCGAGGGTGTGGAACTGGCCGTCGACGTGCTGGATGCGGTCGGCGATCTCGGTGAGGTACAGGGTGCCCGTGGTGGCGTAGACGAAGCTGACGCCCATCAGGCTGACCGCGGTCGCGGTGACCGAGGACAGGAAGAACTTGAGGGCCGCTTCTGCGGACTTCTTGTCGCCGTGCCGGATGCCGACGAGGGCGAACGCGGGCAGGGAGGCGACCTCCAGGGCGACGATCAGGGTCGCGAGGTCGCGGGAGGCGGGCAGGAGGGCGGCGCCCGCGGCGGAGGAGAGCAGCAGGAACCAGTACTCCCCTTCGGGGAGTCCCTTGTCGGCGTCCTTCAGGGTGGTGATCGACAGGAGGGCCGCGAGGAGGGCGCCTCCGAGGACCAGGAACTGGATGACCAGGGTGAAGCGGTCCGCCGTATAGCTGCAGGCGGTCGGGGCGCCGGTGAGGCAGAAGGTGGCGCGGTCGCCGTCCAGGAGGGGCAGCAGCATGAGCGCGGAGGCGGCGAGGCCCGCGACCGACGCCCACCCCAGGAGTGCCTTCTTGGCGTCCGGGAGGAACAGGTCGGCGACGAGGACGACCAGGCCGACGACGGCCGTGATGGTGGGCGGTGCGATCGCGAGCCAGTCGACGGACTGGACCATCGACTCCGCGAGAGGCTGGACCGGGGCGCTCATCGGGTGCCTCCTGCGAGGAGCTGCTGGACGGCCGGGTCGGTCAGGCCGAGGAGTGCCTTCGGCCACAGGCCGGCGGCGACGGTGAGCGCGACGAGCGGGGTCCAGGCCGCGAACTCGTACGTCTGGACGTCGGCGAGCTTCGGCGCCTCCTGCGCCACGGCGCCCATGCAGACGCGGCGGACGACGGCGAGCATGTAGGCGGCGGTCAGCAGGGTGCCGAAGGCCGCGATCGCCATGAAGGTGAGGAACGCGGGGCGGCTGAGGTCGGCGGCGGGCTTGAACGCGCCGAACAGTGCCAGCATCTCGCCCCAGAATCCGGCGAGTCCGGGGAGTCCGAGCGAGGCGACGGCGGCGAACGCGAGCAGGCCGCCGAGGCGCGGGGCCTTGCCGTAGAGGGCCGCGCCGGTCTCCTCGGCGAGGGTGTCCAGGTCGGTCGTGCCCGTGCGGTCCTTGAGGGCGCCGACGAGGAAGAACAGGAGGCCGGTGATGAGGCCGTGGGCGATGTTGGCGAACAGGGCGCCGTTCACGCCGGTCGGGGTCATCGTCGAGATGCCCAGCAGGACGAAGCCCATGTGGCCGACGGACGAGTAGGCGATGAGGCGCTTGAGGTCGCCCTTCGCGCCCTGTTTCGCGAGGGCGAGGCAGGCCAGGGAACCGTAGATGATCCCGACGACGGCGAAGGCGGCGAGGTAGGGCGCGAAGGTGTGCATGCCGTCGGGGGCGATCGGCAGCAGGATGCGGACGAACCCGTACGTGCCCATCTTCAGCATCACGCCCGCGAGCAGGACCGAGCCGACGGTCGGAGCGGCGGTGTGGGCGTCGGGCAGCCAGCTGTGCAGCGGCCACATCGGCGTCTTGACCGCGAGCCCGATCCCGACCGCCAGAACGGCGATGACCTGCACGGATGTGGTGAGCGAGCGGCCGTTGTCAGTGGCGAGTGCCACCATGTCGAATGTGCCCGCCTTGATTCCGATCAGGAGCAGGCCGAGCAGCATGACGACGGAGCCGAGCAGTGTGAAGAGGATGAACTTCCAGGCGGCCTGGGTGCGTTGGGCACCGCCCCAGCGGGCGATGAGGAAGTACATCGGGATGAGGACGGTCTCGAAGGCGAGGAAGAAGAGGATCAGGTCGAGGACGGCGAAGGTGGCGAGGGTGCCGGACTCCAGGACGAGGATCAGGGCGACAAATGCCTTCGGGGACGGGCCCGTTGGCATCTTGAAGTAGGAGTAGAGCGCGCAGAGGAAGGTCAGCAGCGCGGTCAGGACCAGGAGGGGGAGGGAGATGCCGTCGATGCCGAGGTGGATGCGCACGTCGAGTGCGGGGATCCAGCTGATGTCGGTCGTGGCCTGCATCTTCGACGGATGGTCGTGGTCGAAGCCGAGCGCGAGGACGATCGCGGCGATGAGGATCACGCCGGTCACGGTGACGCCGTGCCGTAGGACGGCCTGCTCGGGCGACTTCCCCTTCAGCCCCGGCGGGGCGGGCAGGAGAGCGGCGACGGCGCCGAGGAGCGGGCCGACGACGACGAACGCCAGAAGAACCTGCATCACGGACTCGTTGATATCGATCACGCCTGCTCACGCTCCCGTGGCGACGAGGAGGACGGCGACCGTCAGGACGACGGTGCCGGCGAGCAGCGCGCTCACATAGGTCTGCAGATTGCCGGTCTGGGCGCGCCGTACGGCGGCTCCGGCGAGGCGGGGCAGGGTGCCCGCGCCCCGTACGTAGGTGTCGACGACCTCGCGGTCGAGGAACCGGACGAGACCCGCCGCCGCCATCACCGGGCGGACGAACAGGGCCGCGTAGACGGCGTCCAGGTGGAAGCCGGTGGCCGCGTGGCGGTGCAGCGGGCCGAGCAGGAGGCGGCCCGGGTCCGCCGGGTCGGGTGCCGATGCCACGTCTCCGTAGGCGGGCGTGTGGCTCGCGATGGCCTCGGCCTCGACGAGTCCGGCGTCGCCCTCCGGGTGGGCCGCGACCGCGCCCAGCGGTGTGCGGGCCGCGAGCGCGGTGGTGTGCCGCCAGGCGCCGTAGGTGACGATGCCGCCGACGAGCGCGACACCCGTGCCGAGGACGGACGTGGTGAGCGTCGGGGTCAGGTCGCGGCCGTCGAACCAGTCCGGGAGCACACGGTAGGCGAGTCCGCCGAGGGCGAGGGACGGGACGGCGAGCACCCACAGCACCGCGTTCATCACGACGGGCTGCCTGCCGTGGTCGGGGGCCTCGACTCCCCTGCCGTGGAAGGCGAGCAGCCACAGGCGCGTCGCGTAGGCGGCGGTGAGCAGGGCCGTGAGCAGGCCGGCGACGAGGACGATCCAGCCCGCGGCGCCGGGGATGCGCGCGGTGTGCTCGGTGGCCGCGTGTTCGGCGGCGCCGAGGACGGACTCCTTGGAGAAGAAGCCGCTGAACGGCGGGATCGCGGCGAGTGCGAGGAGCGCCACGGTCATCGTCCAGAAGGCATCGGGGACGCGGGCGCGCAGGTTGCCCATGCGGGACATGGCGGCCAGTGAGTTGGTGCCGGAGGCGTGGATGATCACGCCGGCGGCGAGGAAGAGCAGCGCCTTGAAGGCGCCGTGGGACAGGAGGTGGAAGACGGCGGCACCGCGGTCGCCGACGGCCAAGGCACCGGTCATGTAGCCGAGTTGGCCGATCGTCGAGTAGGCGAGGACGCGCTTGATGTCGTCCTGGGCGAACGCGGCGAGGCCCGAGCCGGTCATCGTCACGGCGGCCATGACGGCGAGGACGACCATCGCGGCCGAGGAGGCCTCGAAGACCGGGAGGAGACGGGCGACGAAGTAGACACCGGCGGCGACCATCGTCGCGGCGTGGATCAGCGCGGACACGGGGGTCGGGCCGGCCATCGCGTCGGGCAGCCAGGTGTGCAGCGGGAACTGCGCCGACTTGCCCGCCACGCCGGCCAGGAGCAGCAGCGCGATCAGTGTCGGGTGGTGCAGCCCACCGCTCGCGACGGTGCTCAGGATCTTGGTGATGCGGAAGGACCCGGCGTCGGTGGCGAGCGCGAACAGGCCGATCAGGAAGGGGACATCGCCGAGCTTGGTGACGAGGAAGGCCTTCATGGAGGCGGCGCGGGCCTCCGGGGTCTCCCAGTAGTGGCCGACGAGGAAGTAGGAGCAGATGCCCATGACTTCCCAGCCGACCAGCAGCACGATCAGGTCGCCGGAGTAGACGACCAGGAGCATCGCGGAGGTGAAGAGGGAGACGAGCGCGGCGTACGAGGGGTAGCGCGGGTCGTCGCGCAGGTAGCCCGTCGAGTAGATCTGCACGCAGGTGGCGACGAAGGCGACCAGGACGGCGACGAGGGCGGCGAAGCCGTCGATGTGCAGGGCGAGTTCGACGGGGACCGAGCCGGTGGGCGTGAGCTCGGTGGCGGAGTCGATGGCCGCCTCGCCGCCCTGGCGTACGGCGACGATCGCGGCCAGCGCGAGCGCGGCGAGCGTCGGCAGCACGGCGAGCGGGCGGACGAAGCCGGGGGCGGTACGGCCCAGGAGCAGGCCGGCCGCGGCGCCCAGGAACGGGAGAAGGGGGACGAGGACGGCGAGGGTGGTCGTGGTCACGCGGTGGCCTCAGCCTTCTCGGCCGCGGGGGGCTCGGTGCCGTCGCTGTCGGGGCCGTCGACCCCACTGGGATCGCCGGGTCCGCCAGGTCCACCGGGACCGCCGGGACCGTCCGGTTCGTGGCCCTCGGCGGTGTCGCGGAGCCTGTCGATGTCCGAGGTGCCGCGGGCTCGGTAGACGGCGAGGACGATCGCCAGGCCGATGCCGATCTCGGCGGCGGCGATGGCGATGGTGAACAGCGTCAGGGCCTGGCCGGAGTGGAGCTTGTCCTCGGCGGTCCGGCTGAGCCAGACGTCGAAGGCGACCAGGTTCAGGTTGACGGCGTTGAGCATCAGCTCGACCGACATCAGGACGAGGATCGCGTTGCGGCGGGCGAGGACGCCGTAGACGCCTGTGCAGAAGAGGAGGGCGGCGAGCACGGCGGGATAGACGAGGTGCATCAGCGGGCTCCTTCCTGCTCGGTCGGGTTGTTCCGGGCGGTGGGACCGTTGCCCTCAACCGCACCTTTTCGCCCGATCGTGTGATTACGGGAATCCGGGACGGATGGGGAACTACCGGTCGCGGGCCGGGAGTTCACAGGGGGAGAGCTCGACTCCGCCTTCGACTTGCGGGAGAGGACGATCGCGCCGACCAGCGCCGCGAGGAGAAGGACGGAGAGGGCCTCGAAGGGGAGGACCCAGTTCTGGAACAGGCTCGCGCCGGTCACCGCGGTGGAGCCGGCGGCCGGACCGTCCAGGTCCATCCAGGTCGCGCGGAAGGCGTCGACGACGACCCACACCAGGGCCGCCGCGGCGGCGACGGCCACGGCGAGGGCGGCCCAGCGGTTGCCGGAGTCCGCGTCCGGGGAGCGGCCGATGGGGGCCTTGGTGAGCATCAGACCGAAGAGAAGGAGGACGACTACGGAACCGACATAGATGAGGACCTGCACCCAGGCGATGAACTCGGCGGTGAGCAGGAGGTATTCGACGGCGACGCCCCCGAGGGCCACCACGAGCCACAGGGCGGCGTGCACCAGCTGCTTGGTGGTGACGGTGACGAGGGCGGCGCCGAAGGTGACCAGGCCGACGAGGAGGAAGGCGATCTCCACGCCGGTCGGGGAGAGAAAGCCGTGGGTGTGGGTGGCGGCGAGGGTTGCCGTGGCGGTGGCAGTGGCGGCGAGGGTCACGACTGTCCCTCCGGCGGGTCGGTGGGCGAGGCCGACTCGGCGTGGCCGGGCTCGGCGGGCTCGGGCGCCTCGGGTGACTCGGGTGACTCGGGCGCGGTCTGAGCGACCCCGGTGACCTCCGCGGCCTCGGTGACCTCCGCGGCCTCGGTGACCTCCGTGACCTCGGTGACCTCGGTGACCTCCGCAGCCTGGGCGACCCCTGCAGCCCCGGTGTCCTCCGCAGCCTGGGCCGCCTCCACCGCCTCGGCGGCCTCCGCCTCCGCGGCAGCTTGAGTCGCGGCCAGCTTCTCGGCGGTCTTGCGGGCGGCGGCGATCTCCTTGGGCTCCTCCGCGCCGGGGTCGAGGGCGGGTGGGGCCGGGACGGTCCACATCCACTCGCGGAGCTTGTCGCGTTCGTGCGTGAGTTCGTGGATGTCGGTCTCGGCGTACTCGAACTCCGGGGACCAGAACAGGGCGTCGAAAGGACAGACCTCGATGCAGATACCGCAGTACATGCACAGGGAGAAGTCGATGGCGAAGCGGTCGAGGACGTTGCGGCTGCGCTCGCGGCCACCCGGGGCCGCCGCCGGGACCGTCTCCTTGTGGGAGTCGATGTAGATGCACCAGTCGGGGCACTCGCGGGCGCAGAGCATGCAGACCGTGCAGTTCTCCTCGAACAGGCCGATGACTCCGCGGGTGCGGGGCGGGAGGTCGGGCTGGGTGTCCGGGTACTGCTCGGTGACGGTCTTCTTCGTCATCGTGCGGAGGGTGACGGCCAGGCCCTTGGCCAGGCCGGAGCCGGGAAACGGGGTCACTGGAGGAACACCACCTTCACGATGCCGGTGAGGGCGATCTGAGCGAGGGAGAGGGGGACAAGGAGGGTCCAGGAGAGCTTCTGGAGCTGGTCCTCGCGCAAGCGGGGATAGGTGACGCGGAGCCAGATGACGACGAAGGCGAGGAGCGCGGTCTTCAGCAGGGTCCACACCCAGCCGAGTCCGTCCGCACCCCACGGGCCGTGCCAGCCGCCCAGGAAGAGGACGGTGGTCAGGCCGCACAGGACGACGATTCCGGCGTACTCGGCGAGGAGGAAGAGAGCGAAGCGGAGACCGGTGTACTCGGTGTAGGCGCCGAAGATGATCTCGGAGTCGGCGACGGGCATGTCGAAGGGGGGCCGCTGGAGTTCGGCCAGGCCGGCCACGAAGAAGACGATCGCGCCGACGATCTGCCAGGGCAGCCACCACCAGTGGAAGGCGTCGAGGATGCGGGGGAGGGAGACCGTGCCGGCCGCCATGGCCACGGAAGCGGCGGTGAGCAGCATGGGGAGTTCGTAGGCGAGGAGTTGGGCGGCGGTGCGGAGGCCGCCGAGGAGGGAGAACTTGTTGGCGGAGGCCCAGCCGGCCATGAGGGAGCCGAGGACACTCACGCCCATCACCGCGAGGACGAAGAAGATACCCGCGTCCAGGACTTGACCGACGGCACCCTCGCCCGGGCCGATCGGGATGGCGAGGAGGACGAGCAGGTACGGGAGGAGGGCGACGGCGGGGGCGAGTTGGAAGATACGGCGGTCCGCACCCGCCGGGACGATGTCTTCCTTCTGCGCGAACTTCACGCCGTCCGCGACGAGTTGGGCCCAGCCGTGGAAGCCACCGGCATACATCGGACCGAGGCGGCCCTGCATGTGGGCCATCACCTTGTGCTCGGTCTGACCGACGATGAGGGGGAAGGTGAGGAAGACGACGAAGACGATCAGGAGTCGCAGGGCGACGTCGAACGCGTCGTTCACTGCGGGCCTCCTGCGGGGGTGTCGGGGGTCGGATCTTCGGGGCCTTGGCCTTCGGGGGTTGGATCGGCTGCGGCCGGGCCGGCTTGACCCTCGGCCGAGTCGGCTCCGGCTCCGGCTCCGG
>NZ_JAEQAZ010000083.1 GCF_016654115.1 Streptomyces sp. MBT53 | reverse complement strand
TGTGTGGCCCCGCCCTGTGTGTTCTCCCCCTGTGTGCTCACTGGCCGCTCCTTCCGGCGATGCGGTTGATGCGGTCGACGGCCTGCTCGAAGCCGCGGGTGAGGTCGTCGAAGACGGCCTGGACACTGCGTTCGCTGTTCATGCGGCCGACGATCTGGCCGACGGGGGTGCCGAGCAGTGGTTCGACCTCGTACTTCTGGATGCGCGAGACGGCCTCGGCGACCAGCAGTCCCTGGAGTGGCATGGGGAGGGTGCCCGGACCGTCCGTGTCGTCCCAGGCGTCGGTCCACTCGGTGCGCAGTTGACGGGCCGGTTTCCCGGTCAGGGCGCGGGAGCGGACGGTGTCGCCGGACCCGGCGGCGAGCAGCTTGCGGGTCAGGGCCTCGGAGTGCATATCGGCCTCTGTGGTGGTCAGCCATATGGAGCCCAGCCACACACCTTGGGCGCCGAGACTGAGCGCGGCGGCCACCTGCGGTCCGCTGCCGATGCCGCCGGCGGCCAGCACGGGCAGTGGATCGACCGCCTCGACGACTTCTGGCGTGAGCACCATGGAGGCGATCTCGCCGGTGTGTCCGCCCGCCTCGTAGCCCTGGGCCACGACGATGTCGATGCCGCCCTCGGCGTGCTTGCGGGCGTGCCGGGCGCTGCCGGCGAGCGCGGCGACCAGTACGTCCTGGTCGTGGGCGCGGGCGACGACGTCGGCCGGCGGGGAGCCCAGCGCGTTGGCGAGCAGCTTGATCGGGTAGTCGAAGGCGACGTCGAGCTGGTTGCGGGCGACCTGTTCCATCCACCCGGTGATGCGCCAGCCGGACGCCTCGCCCTCGGCGAGTTCGGGCACGCCGTACTTGGCCAGGGTCTCGGTGACGAACCGCCGGTGCCCTTCCGGGATCATCGCCTCGACCTCGGCCTCGGTGACGCCCTCCACCTTCTTCGCGGGCATCACGACGTCGAGGCCGTACGGCATCCCCTCGACGTGCGCCTCGAGCCAGTCGAGGTCGCGTTTGAGGTCGTCGGGGGCGGTGTAGCGGACCGCGCCGAGCACTCCGAAACCGCCGGCCCTGCTGATGGCCGCGGCGACGGCGGGGAACGGCGTGAAGCCGAAAATGGCGTGCTCGACTCCCAGTCTCTTGCTCAACTCCGTCTGCATGGGCGCAGAATGCCGCAGTCCTCCGGACGACGGAAGAGCTTTTCTGATGCTCCGTCAGATTTCTTGCGGTGGTGTTTTCCGTGGCGTCAGCCGGATACGCCCATGCGCTGGGTGCCGATGACCGAGAGCAGGCGCAGTGCCTCGTCGGACCGCGAGCCCGGCGTGGCGGTGTAGACGACGACGCGCTGGTCCCGGTCGGTGATGTCCAGGGCGTCGCAGTTGACGGTGACCGGACCGACTGCGGGATGGTCGAAGGTCTTGCGCAGGGTGGGCTCCGGGGCCACCTCGTGGTCGGCCCACAGCCGGGTGAACTCGGCGCTGCCCGCCAGGAGTTCGTCGATCAACGCGGTCACCTCCGGGTCGTCCGGATAGCGGGCCGCGGCGGCGCGCAGCTGGGAGACCGAGTGGCGGGCGAACGCGTGGGAGTCCGAGACGCCGTACAGACGACGGCCGTCGGGATGCGGTCCCAGGAACGCGCGCCGGACCAGATTGCGGTCGCGGCGCGGTACGGCGGAGAAGTCCTCCATGAGGGCCGCGGCCAAGTCGTTCCAGGCGATGACCTCCAGCGTCGCCGAGGTCACGAACGCGGCGGCGAGGGGCAGCCGCTGGAGCAGATCGAGGATGCTCTGCCGGACCTCGCGCGAGGGTCCCGGCGCGGGTGCGGGCGGTGCCCCGGCGAGGTGGTGGAGGTGGTCGCGCTCGGCGTCCGACAGACGCAGGGCGCGGGCGAGCTGGGCCAGTACCTCGCGGGACGGATGAGGGCCGCGGGCCTGTTCGAGGCGTGCGTAGTACTCCGTGGAGATGTACGCCAGCTGCGCCACCTCCTCGCGGCGCAGCCCCGGCGTACGGCGGCGCGGGCCGCCGGGCAGGCCCACGTCGGCGGGGGTGATGCGCTCGCGCCTGCTGCGCAGGAAGTCCGCCAGTTGTCGTCGGTTCACCTGTCCAGTGTGCGCGTGCGCCGAGGTGCCGAGCCAGGTACAACCGGTGCCTGGATGGGCCCGGGGCGGGAACGCAGGCTCGACACCATGAACAACACACTTCACACACCACTTGCCGCCGGCACCGGTCTGCTCGACGACAAGGTCGCTTTCATCACCGGCGGCGGTCGCGGCATCGGCGCCGCCGCCGCGCGTCTCTTCGTCCGCGAAGGTGCCCGGGTGGTCCTCGCGGCGCGTACGGAGGGGCAGCTCAAGGCGGTCACCGAGGAGATCAGGGCGGCCGGCGGCACCGCGGACTACGTACTGTGCGACCTGGCCGACGGCGACAGTGTCCGAGCAGCCGTCGACCGGACCGTGGAGCTGTACGGCCGGCTCGACGTCGCCTTCAACAACGGTGCCACGATCCAGCCGCCCGGCCCGATGGACGAGCTGTCGGAAGCCGACTTCGACCGGGTCAGCGCCGTCAATCTCAAGGGCCCGTGGCTGGCCATGAAGGCCGAGATCGCCGCCATCCGCGCCACCGCCGGACGCGGCGCCATCGTCAACAACTCCAGCGTCGGCAGCCTCGCCGCCAACCCCGAGCTGCCCGTCTACGGCGCCGCCAAGCGAGCCGTCAACAGCCTCACCGCGTCGGCCGCCGCCACGTACGGCCGTGAGGGCATCCGCGTCAACGCGATCGCCCCCGGGCTGACCCTCACGGAGATGGTCGACGAGTGGGAACGGCAATCTCCCGGCGTCATCGACCGCATCTCGACCCTCAGCCCACTGGGCCGCCCCGCCGCCCCGGACGAGATCGCACAAGCGGCGGCGTGGCTGCTGAGCGACCGGGCGTCGTACGTGACCGGCGTGATTCTGCCGGTGGACGGGGGAGCACGGGCGTGAGGGGTCACTCACCGGCTCACTAACTCACTGACGGTCGCCCTCCAGCACCGCCATCGCCGCGTTGTGCCCCGGTACCCCGCTCACTCCCCCGCCGCGCACCGCGCCCGCCCCGCACAGCAGGACGTTCGCGTGCCGGGTCTCGACTCCCCAGCGGCCGGTGTCGTCCTGGGCGTAGGGCCAGGTCAGTTCGCGGTGGAAGATGTTGCCGCCGGGGAGTCTGAGGTCGCGCTCCAGGTCGAGGGGGGTCTTCGCCTCGATGCAGGGGCGGCCGTCCGCGTCGGTGGCGAGGCAGTCCGCGAGGGGTTCGGCGAGGTGGCTGTCCAGCTGGGCGAGGGTGGACTTGAGGAGTTCGCCGCGTACGGCGTCGTTGTCGCGTTCGAAGAGCCGGGCCGGGGTGTGGAGGCCGAAGAGGGTGAGGGTCTGGTAGCCGTCCTCGATCAGGTCCCGGCCGAGGATGCTCGGGTCGGTGAGGGAGTGGCAGTAGATCTCGGAGGGCGGTGCGGCGGGCAGTGAGCCGGCGGCTGCCTGGGCGTGCGCGGCGGCCAGTTGGTCGTAGCCCTCGGCGATGTGGAAGGTGCCGGCGAAGGCCTCGCGCGGGTCGACCGAGGTGTCGCGGAGTCTGGGCAGCCGCTTGAGCAGCATGTTCACCTTGAGCTGGGCGCCCTCGGCGGGGGCGGGCGGTTCGTCGCCGGTGAGGGCGGCCAGTTGCTGCGGGGAGGCGCCGACGAGGACGTGCCGGGCGGCCACGACGCCTTCGGTGTCGGCGGTGCGGTAGGTGATCTCGGCGGCGCGTCCGTCCGTGTCGATGCGGACGGCCTCGTGGCCGGTGGCGAGTACGGCGCCGGCGGTGCGCGCGGCGGTGGCCAGGGCGTCGGTGAGGGCGCCCATGCCGCCGACCGGGACGTCCCAGGCGCCGGTGCCGCCGCCGATCACGTGGTAGAGGAAGCAGCGGTTCTGCGCGAGGGAGGGGTCGTGGGCGTCGGCGAAGGTGCCGATCAGGGCGTCGGTGAGGACGACTCCCCGGACCAGGTCGTCGGTGAAGTTCTCCTCGATGGCGACGCCGATCGGCTCCTCGAAGAGCATCCGCCAGGCGTCCTCGTCGTCCACGCGGCGGCGAAGTTCGTCGCGGGTGGGGAGCGGTTCGGTGAGCGTGGGGAAGACCCTTTGCGCGAGGCGGCCGGTCATGCCGTAGAGCCGTTGCCAGGCCGCGTACTCGCTCTCGCCGCCGGTGAGGCGGGCGAAGGCGTCGCGGGTGCGGCGCTCGCCGCCGCCGACGAGGAGGCCGGTGGGACGGCCGCCGCGTTCGACGGGGGTGTACGACGAGATGGTGCGCCCACGGATGCGGAAGTCGAGGCCGAGGTCCCGCACGATCTTCTTGGGCAGCAGGCTGACCAGGTACGAGTACCGGGACAGCCGGGCGTCGACCCCGGCGAACGGGCGGGTCGACACGGCGGCGCCGCCCGTGCCGTCGAGGCGCTCCAGGACGAGCACGGAGCGCCCGGCCCGGGCCAGGTAGGCGGCGGCGACCAGGCCGTTGTGGCCGCCGCCGACGATGACGGCGTCGTACGTCCGATGTCCGGGTCCCTCGTGTGCAGGCATGGTTCTTCGTAACACGAGGTGATCTAGGTCGGCCAGAGCTGGGCACACGGTCGTCAGTGCCCGCCCGACGCCCGCCCCTGTCGTAGCACCGCCACCCGGCGGTACAGCTCGACCGCTTCCTGGTTGCGGCCGAGTTGTTCCAGGCAGTGGGCCTCGTCGTTGCGGCTGGCGAGGGTGTCGGGGTGGTCGGGGCCGAGGAGGTGGCCGCGTTCGGCGGCGACCGCGCGGTGCACCTCGCCGGCCTCCGCCCAGCGGCCGAGGCGGCCCAGGCTCAGGCCCGCGTTGTGGCGTCCGGCCAGCGCCTTGAGGGCCTCCGGGGGCGGCGCGGACGGTGACTCCGGCGCGGGTTCCGCCACGTGGCCGGTGGCCGGGCGGGCGATCCACTCGCCGGTGAGGCCGGCCCCGGCGTCCGGTGGGGTGGTGCGCAGTCCGGCGCCGGCCGCTTTGTGTCCGGTGGTCATCCCCCGCGTCCAGGACGGCAGTCGCGCCTCACGGGACACCGGTTCGGGCGAGGGCAGTTCGGGTCGCGGGGTCACAACTGTCGGCACGTACAGGGGAGTCGTACGGCCCATGGTGATGCGGCGGCCCAACTCGCGGGCGTCGTTCGGGCGTTGTTCGGGGAGTTTGGCGAGCAGGTCGAGGATGACCTTCTCCAGGTACTCGGGCAGTTCGGCGCGCTGGGCGCGGGGCGGCCGGGGCGGGGTGTCGCGGTGGCCGATGAGGATGGCCCAGGCGTCGCCGAGGTCGAACGGCGGTGCGCCGGTGGAGAGTTCGTACAGGACGCAGCCGAAGGAGTAGAGGTCGCTGCGCTGGTCGACCTCGGAGCCGCTGATCTGTTCCGGCGACATGTAGTGCGGGGTGCCCATCGCGATACCGGTGCCGGTCAGCCGGGAGGTGAAGCCGATGTCGGCGCCGAGACGGGCGATGCCGAAGTCGCAGATCTTCACCGTGCCGTCGGTCAGCCGCATGATGTTCGCGGGCTTCAGGTCCCGGTGCACGATGCCCTGTTGGTGGCAGTAGGCGAGGGCGGAGGCGACCTGCTCGGCGATGTCGACGACGTCGGCGACGGGCAGCGGGTGCTGCTGGTTGTCCTCCAGGAGCTGGCAGAGATTGCGGCCGTCGAGGAGTTCCATCACCAGGAAGAGGACGCCGTCGGACTCGCCGAAGTCGTGGACGACGGTCACCCCGCGGTGCTGGAGCGCCGCGGCGACCCGGGCCTCGCGCCGGAACCGCTCGCGCAGGACGCGGGTGAACGACTGGTCGTGGTGCGGGTTCAGCGGCTTGAGGCACTTCACGGCGACATGGCGCCCCAGCGACTCGTCCCGCGCGCGCCACACCTCGCCCATGCCGCCGCGCCCGATCAGGTCGAGCAGCCGGTAGCGGCCCTGGATCAGCCTGCTGTCCCCCATCTCCCGCGATCGCCCCCGTCGGTGTTCGTCCTGCCCTCCCCTGGCTCGTCCAGTATGGCGAGCGATCGTCCGACTTTGTACGGGGCTGGCCGGGACCCGGGGCCGAGCCGTGACATGGCACGGATGATGTGCTTGGGCGGGAGTTGCCAGCGCACATGGGCGGGAACGCAGCGCAACAGGGTGCCGGTGGCGCGCAGTCGCCTGGTGACGGTGGCGGGCGCGGGGGCCGGTCTGCCGTACAGCTGGTGGGCGTACGGCGGCAGGGAGGCGTACGCCAGGTGTGCCACGCGCCGCCAGAGCAGCTCGCGCGCCGGGACGAGGAGGGGGTGCGTCGGCGGGCGGAGCAGGAAGTCGTCCACCTCGCGTGCCTCGGGTCCGGCGGCGAGCGCGGGCCCGATCTGCTCGAAGTAGGCGGCGAGTTCGGCCCGGTCGCCCGGTACGGCGGCGGGGTCGAGGCCCACCAGGCGGGCGCTTTCCCGGTGTTCGGCGAGGTAGCGGTCGGCCTGGGCGTCGGTGAGGCGGAACCCGGAGCGGCGCAGCACGTCCAGATACGAGTCGACCTCGGCGCAGTGCACCCACAGCAGCAGTTCGGGTTCGTCGATTCCGTACCGCTCGCCCGTGTCCGGGTCGGTCGCCCCGAGCATGCTGTGGATCTTCCGCACCCGGGCGCCCGCCTTCTCGGCGGCCTCGGTGGTGCCGTAGGTGAGGGTGCCGACGAAGTTCGCGATGCGCATCAGCCGGCCCCAGGCGTCGCGCCGGAAGTCCGAGTTCTGCATGACTCCGCGGACGGCTCGGGGGTGGAGGGCCTGGAGGTAGAGCGCGCGGACGCCGGCGACCCACATCATGGGGTCGCTGTGAACCTGCCATGCCACGGAATCCGGCCCGAACAGCCCCGGATCGCCCGTCCCAGGGGCACCCATGTCCGCAGGCTAGCGCCGTACCCTCGGCATTCCCAGACCGATCCACGAGATGATCTCGCGCTGGATCTCGTTGTTGCCGCCGCCGAAGGTGAAGATCACGGCGGAGCGGTAGCCGCGTTCCAGTTCGCCGTGCAGGACGGCGCCCGCGGAACCCTCCTTCAGGGCACCCGCGGCGGCGACGATCTCCATGAGCCAGGCGTAGGCGTCGCGGCGGGCCTCGGAGCCGTAGACCTTGACGGCGGAGGCGTCCTGGGGGGTGAGGGTGCCTTCCTGGACGGCGTTCACCATCTGCCAGTTGAGGAGTTTCATCGCGTCGAGCCGGGCGTGGGTGCGGGCGAGGAGGCGGCGGACCCAGGGGAGGTCGACGACGCGGCGGCCGTCGGCGAGTTTGGTCTCCATGGCCCAGTGCTGGACGTCGTGCAGGGCGCGGATGGCCATGGTGCCGTGGGCGGCGAGGGTGACGCGTTCGTGGTTGAGCTGGTTGGTGATCAGGCGCCAGCCCTGGTTCTCCTTGCCGACGCGACGGGTGACCGGGACGCGGATGTTCTCGTAGTAGCTGGCGGTGGTGTCGTGCGAGGCGAGGGTGTTGATCACCGTGCAGGTGTAGCCGGGGTCGGCGGTCGGTACGAGCAGCATGGTGATGCCCTTGTGCGGCGGGGCGTCCGGGTCGGTGCGGGTGGCCAGCCACACCCAGTCGGCGGTGTCGCCGTTGGTGGTCCAGATCTTCTGCCCGTCGACGACGTATTCGTCGCCGTCCCGTACGGCCCGCGTCTTCAGGGCGGCAAGATCCGTGCCCGCCTCCGGCTCGCTGTAACCGATCGCGAAGTCGATCTCGCCGGAGAGGATCTTCGGAAGGAAATACGCCTTCTGTTCGTCGGTGCCGAACTGCATGATCGTCGGGCCCACGGTGTTGAGTGCCATCAGCGGCAGCGGTACGCCGGCCTGCGCGGCCTCGTCGAAGAAGATGAACTGCTCCATCGGCGTCAGCCCGCGCCCGCCGTACTCCTCGGGCCAGCCGACACCGAGCCAGCCGTCCGTGCCGAGCCGGCGGACGGTCTCGCGGTAGAAGCGTTTCTGGGCGGCCGGGTCGGCGTAGCGGGAGTAGGCGTGGTCGGGCACCAACTCTGCGAAGTAGGCGCGCAGTTCGGTGCGCAGCCGCTGCTGCTCGGGCGTGTATTCGAGATGCACGGCGCCTCCAGGCTCCCAAGGCCGGTCCTGACGGCGCACACCGTAGAACGTGTTCCAGAAATTGGGAATGGCGAGGCGGCGATGCCTGCGAAGAGGGCGCCCGCGCCCGTCAGTTCAGCGTCGCCAGGAACTCCGCGCAGGCCCGCGCGCACTCCCGGCAGGCCTGGGCGTCCGCCTCCGCGCCCGGCCGCTCGTCGAAGAGCTGGGCGCATTCCAGGCAGACGAGCAGGCACCACTTGGCCTGGAGGCGGAGGGTGGGCTCGTCCTGGAGGTTCTGTTCGGCGAGCATGCGGCAGGTCGCGTCGCAGACCTCCGCGCACCACAGCGCCTTCTGCCGTACGCGTGCCTCGTGGTCGGTGGCGTCCGGATCCGTGCGGCTGACGCGCAGCACGCAGGCCCGCGCGCACGCGGTGCAGGCCTGGGCGCAGGCGAAGCGGTCCTCCAGAAAACGGACGAGTTCCTGTTGGGTCGTCATCGCTGTCACGCGGTTCGGGTTGCCGCCGCCGGCCGTCGCAAACCCGGCGGGCGGGTGCCCGGGGGTGCGCGGGAGCGCGGCGATCAGTACGGTGCTGTCCAGGTGTTCGACCTTGGACACGGGAGACTCCGCACGTCATCGAGGGGTTGAGGCGGCATGGCCGGCAAGAAGGCGGCAAAGCTGCCGCGCGCGACGTACGAGACCGAACTGCTGCGGCTGCAGACGGAGTTGGTGAAGCTCCAGGAGTGGGTGCGGGCCGAGGGGACCCGGCTGGTGATCGTCTTCGAGGGCCGGGACGCGGCGGGCAAGGGCGGCACCATCAAGCGGGTCGCGGAGCACCTCAATCCGCGCGTCGCCCGGATCGCCGCGCTGCCGAAGCCGACCGACCGGCAGCGCACCCAGTGGTACTTCCAGCGGTACGTCGAGCATCTGCCGGCCGCCGGGGAGATCGTGCTGTTCGACCGGTCCTGGTACAACCGGGCCGGCGTCGAGCGGGTGATGGGCTTCTGCTCCAAGGAGGAGTACCAGCTGTTCCTGCGCCAGTGCCCGATCTTCGAGCGGATGCTCGTGGAGGACGGGATCGTGCTGCGCAAGTACTGGTTCTCGGTGAGCGACGCCGTACAGCAGGACCGGTTCCGGCGCCGGCTGGAGGATCCGCTGCGCCGCTGGAAGCTGTCCCCGATGGACCTGGAGTCGATCACCCACTGGGAGGACTACTCGCGGGCCAAGGACGAGATGCTGGTGCACACCGATGTCTCGGAGGCCCCCTGGTACGTCGTCGAGAGCGACGACAAGCGCCGGGCCCGGCTGAACATGATCGCCCATCTGCTCGACTCGCTCCCGTACCACGAGGTGGCGCCGCCGGTCCTGGAACTCCCGCCCCGCCCGCCGTCCACCGGCTACGAGCGCCCGCCGCGCGATCTGCAGACCTACGTCCCGGACCACGCGGCGAGCCTCTGAAGCGGGCGGATCGAGGAACACCGTGTCCCACAGCCCGGGCGGGCGCCGCGTGGAGTGGCGGCGCCTGACGCCCGGAATCGCCGCGCTGGCCGGATACCGGCGGTCCTGGCTGCGCGGCGACCTGCTGGCCGGTGTCACGGTCGCCGCGTATCTCGTGCCGCAGGTGATGGCGTACGCCGGGGTCGCCGGGCTGCCCCCGGTGGCCGGCCTGTGGGCGATCCTCCCCGCACTCGCCCTGTACTCGGTGCTGGGCTCGTCCCGGCTGCTGTCCGTGGGCCCCGAGTCGACGACCGCGCTCATGACGGCGACCGTGGTGGGCCCCCTCGCGGCCGGCGACCCGAGCCGCTACGCCACCCTCGCCGCCGCCCTCGCGGCCACGGTCGGCCTGCTCTGCCTGGCCGCGTGGGCGGTACGCCTGGGCTTCGTCGCCGATCTCCTCTCCCGCCCGGTGCTGATCGGCTATCTGGCGGGCGTCGCCCTGATCATGATCGTGGACCAGCTGCCCAAGCTCACCGGGGTGCCGACGACAGGCTCCGCCTTCTTCCCCCAACTCTGGTCCTTCCTACGGCACTTGGACCGCCTCCACGCACCCACCCTGCTGTTCGCCGCCGTCCTGCTCGCGTTCCTGTTCACGGTGGCGCGCCTGTCCAAGGCGGTGCCCGGTCCCCTGCTGGCGGTGGTGCTCGGCACGGCGGCCGTTGCGGTCCTCGACCTCGACGACCGGTACGGCATCAAGGTGATCGGCCAGGTCCCGGCGGGACTTCCCACGGTCGGCCTGCCCGACCTCACCGAACTCCCCCACCTGGTGCTGCCCGCCCTCGGTGTCCTGCTCGTCGCCTACACCGACTTCATCCTCACCGCCCGCGCCTTCACCGGCGGCGACGAGGACGAGGGCCCCGGTCTCGACGCCGACCAGGAGTTCCTGGCGCTGGGCGCGGCCAACATCGGTGCCGGTGTCCTGCACGGCTTCCCGGTGAGCAGCAGTGCGAGCCGCACCGCGCTCGCGTCCTCCACGGGCGCCCGCAGCCAGGCGTACTCACTGGTCGCCGGAGCGGTGGTCCTCGCGGTCCTCCTCTTCCTGAGCCCCCTGCTGTCCCGCACCCCCTCGGTGGTGCTCGGCGCCCTCGTCGTCTACGCGGCCGTCCGCATGATCGACCTCTCCGGCTTCCACCGCCTCGCCACGTTCCGCCGCCGCGAACTCCTCCTCGCCCTGGGCTGCCTGGCCGGAGTCCTCGCCCTGGACATCCTCTACGGCGTGATCGTCGCCGTGGGCCTGTCGGTGGCCGAACTCCTCACCCGGGTGGCCCGCCCGCACGACGCCGTCGAGGGCCTGGTCCCCGGTGTGGCCGGCATGCACGACGTGGACGACTACCCGCAGGCCCGCACCGTCCCCGGCCTGCTGGTCTACCGCTACGACTCACCGCTCTTCTTCGCCAACGCGGAGAACTTCCGCCGCCGCGCGCTGGCCGCGGTCGACCAACAGGCGGTCCCCGTACGGTGGTTCGTCCTCAACGCCGAGGCCAATGTGGAGGTGGACATCACCGCCCTGGACGCGGTCGACGAGCTCCGCCGCGAACTCGCCCACAGGGGCGTGGTGTTCGCCCTGGCCCGGGTGAAGCAGGATCTCCGCGTCGACCTGGAGGCGTACGGGCTGGTGGACTCGGTCGGCGAGGACCACATCTTCCCCACCCTGCCGACGGCGGTGGCCGCGTACCGGGAGTGGAGCGGAGGGTCCGCCGGTCAGGAAACGGCCGATTCGGCGCCGTAGCAGGCGAGTTGGCCGGAAGAGCGCTGCCCGGATCACTGGTCCGCACTTCAACAGGTGTAGACCCTTGACTCCAATTCAACACGTCCCCACACTGTCGCACAAACCTCCACGGACAGCTCCGTCAGCCCTGTCGGCTTGTGTTGAGAGCGCTCTCCGAAGCTGTCCTCACCCCCCGCTGGAGAAGGACGACACCGTGCGAAGAACCTTGAGGCACCTCCTGCCCTTGTGGGTCATGGCGCTTGTCGCCGCCCTCTGTTCGGTCGGCGCGCAGCCGGCCCAGGCCGCCGCGGCGGCGGCGGCCACCACCATCACCGTGGACGGCGGCCAGAGCGGCCGGACGTTCGACGGGATCGGCGCGATCAGCGGCGGCGGGGGCAACTCCCGGCTGCTGCGCGACTATCCGGCCGCCCAGCGCTCACGGATCCTGGACTACCTGTTCAAGCCGGGCTACGGCGCGAACCTGCAGTTGCTGAAGCTGGAGATCGGCGGCGACGCCAACTCCACCGACGGCTCCGAGCCGTCCATCGAGCACACCAAGGGGCAGATCAACTGCGATGCCGGATACGAGTTCTGGCTCGCCGAGCAAGCCAAGTCCCGTAACCCCGACATCAAGTTGTACGGTCTGGCCTGGGCCGCCCCGGGCTGGATCAGCGGCGGGTTCTGGTCCACCGACACCATCGACTACCTGATCTCCTGGCTGGGTTGCGCCAAGCAGCACGGCCTGACGATCAGTTACCTCGGCGGCTGGAACGAACGCGGCCACGACGTCAACTGGTACATCCAGCTGCGGTCCGCGCTCGACAGCGCCGGATACGGCTCCGTGCAGATCGTCGGCGACGACTCGGGCTGGAGCGTCGCGGACGACATGGCGAGCAACTCCGCGTTCGACAACGCCGTTTCGGTCATCGGCGCCCACTACCCCTGCGCGGGCGGCGACGGCGGCAGCGCCGACACCTGCTCCAGCAGCACCACGGCGAAGAACAACGGCAAACCGCTGTGGGCGTCGGAGAACGGCTCCCTCGACATGGACTCCGGCGCCCCGGCGCTGATCCGTTCGATCGTGCGCGGTTATGTGGACGCCCGGATGACCGCCTACCTCAACTGGCCGCTCGTCGCGGCCATTTACCCCAACCTGCCGTTCAGCACCGTCGGCCTGGCCACCGCGAACTCACCCTGGTCCGGCGACTACGCGATCGGCGAGGACACCTGGGCGACCGCGCAGGTCACCCAATTCGCGCAGCCCGGTTGGAAGTTCGTGGACTCCGCGTCGGGCTACCTCGGCGGTACCGAGTCCAACGGCACCTACGCGACGCTGAAGTCGCCGAACGGGTCCGACTACTCCACGGTCCTGGAGACCACCACCGCGACCGCGGCTCAGACGGTCGACGTGCAGGTGCGCGGCGGTCTGTCCACGGGCGCGGTGCACGTGTGGGCGACCCGGGTGAACAGCCCCAGCCCGGCGACCGACTTCGTGCACACGCAGGACATCACCCCGACCGGCGGGGCGTACTCGCTGACGCTGCAGCCGGGCTGGATCTACACGGTCACCACGACCACAGGGCAGGGCAAGGGCACCGCCACCGCGCCCGCCACACACGCCCTCGCGCTGCCGTACACCGACACCTTCGACAGCTACGCCACCGGCGCCGAGGCCACGTATCTCTCCGACATGCAGGGCGCGTTCGAGGCACGTCCGTGCGCCGACGGCCGGTCGGGGCAGTGTGTGCAGCAGGTGACCCCGGTCAAGCCGATCGAGTGGCAGGACGACTCCGACGCCTTCTCGCTGCTCGGCGACCCGACGTGGACCGACTACACCGTCAAGGTCGACGTGAACCTCCAACAGGCCGGTACGGTCGAGTTGTTGGGCCGCGCCAACACCCAGAACCGGCCGCAGAGCCACCAGGCCGCCTATCTGCTCCGGGTCAGCGACACCGGCACCTGGTCCATCGTCAGAAGCTCGGCGGCCGGCACCCTGACCACCCTGCTCTCCGGAACCCGGGCCGCGCTCGGCACCCACGCCTGGCACACGCTCTCCCTCGGCTTCTCCGGCGACCGGATCACGGCCACCGCCGACGGCACCAACCTCGGTGCCACGGACGACAGTTCGTACGCGGCCGGACAGATCGGCCTCGGGGCGGTGGGCTACCAGACCGACCAGTTCGACCGTCTGTCCGTCACCGCGAACCCGCCGGGCAACCACGCCGGAATCCTCAAGGGCCGCCAGTCCGGCCTGTGCGCAGACGTCCCCGGGGCGAGCCGGACCAACGGCACCCAACTCGCCCTCTGGGACTGCAACGGCGCCGCGAACCAGGCCTGGACGCTGACCCCGGCCGGCCAACTCACCGTCTACGACGGCACGAAGTGCCTGGACGCCAAGGGCGGCGCCACCGCCGACGGCACGCCGGTGCAGCTCTACGACTGCGACGGCACCGCCGCCGAGAAGTGGACCGTGAACAGCGACGGCTCGGTGGTCAACCCCGCCTCGGGCAAGTGCCTGGACGCCACCGCCGGGGGCACCACCCCGGGCACCCTGCTGGAGCTGTGGACCTGCACCGGCGGCACCAACCAGAGCTGGCAGCGCGGCGCGGTCTCGGGCCCCCTCAAGGGCCAGGAATCCGGCCGCTGCGTCGACGTCCCCGGCGCCAACCAGGCCAACGGCACCAGGCCCGCCCTGTGGGACTGCAACGGCGGCACCCACCAGACCTGGACCTCCACCGCCACCAACCAGCTGACCGTCTACGACTCCAAGTGCCTCGAGGTCACCGGCGGTGCCACCGCCGACGGCAGCCCGGTGGAGATCTGGGACTGCAACGGCGGCGCCCACCAGCAGTGGCGGGTGCGCTCCGACGGCAGTGTCGTCAACGTGGGTTCCGGCAAGTGCCTGGACGCGGTCGGCCACGGCACGGCCAACAGCACGGCGCTGGAGATCTGGACCTGCACGGGCGGCGCCAACCAGAACTGGCGCCGGGACTAGCACCGTCGGAATGGCATAGGACCCGTCCGCTGAGTAGCCTCCGGGACATGCGGATCTCTGTTTCCTCGGACATGGACGAACCCGTGGCGCGCGCCCTCGTAGCGGAGCTGCGCGAGCGCGGTCACGAGGTGCTGACGCACGGGGCGCTGCGGCCCGGGGACGACCCGCAGTGGGCGGTCTGCTCGGAGGCGGCCGCCCGCGAGGTCGCCGCCGGGACCGCGGACCAGGCGGTCGTGTGCTGCTGGACCGGCACGGGCGCGTCGATCGCCGCGAACAAGGTCGCGGGCGTACGGGCGGCGCTGTGCACGGACGCCTACACGGCGGACGGCGCGCGCCGCTGGAACGACGCCAACGTGCTGGCGCTCGGTCTGCGCCTGACGTCCGAGCCGCTGCTCAAGGAGATCCTCGACGCCTGGTTCGCGGCGGAGCCGAGCCCGGACGCCGACGACCGGGAGAACGTGGCCCGCGTCGGCCGGCTCGACCTGAACAGGACCGCTCCGTAAGCGAGTTCGCGTACTAGGACGCGATGGCCTGCCGGAGTGCCTCGCGGCAGGCCGTGATGGCGGGATGGGGGCCGCGTCCGCTGCGTACGGCGGTGAACAGGGAGCGGGTGCGATGGCCCTCGGGGAGTTCCCGCAGCGCGACTGCGGGAGGGCGGCCGTTCCACGCGAGGTCCGGCAACAGGGCGGCGGCATGGCCCAGTTCGGCCAGTCGCAGGTGCAGCACCAGGTCGGCGGACTCGAAGCGCACATCGGGTTCGAAGCCCGCGGTGCGGCACAGTGCGGTGGCCCAGTGCCGGGCGGGTGAGCCCACGTGTTCCATCACCCAGGGGTGGTCGGCCAGCGCCCGGAGCGCGTCCATCGGGCCGGTGTCCCGGTCGACGGGTCTCGGGGTGGCCAGCCGCAGTGGGTCCTCGCAGAGGGGTTCGTGTTCGAGTTCGGCGGGCCGGGGATGCGGGTTGCCCGGGTACTCCTCGGTGATGACGAGGTCGAAGTCGCGGGCGAGGAGTGCGGGCAGCGCCTCGCTCGGCTCGGCCTGGGCGACCTCGACCCGCAGCCGGGGGTGGGCGTCGCGCAGCAGTGTCAGCGCGGTGGGCACCAGGGCGAGGGCCGCGGTCTGGAAGGAGGCGATGCGCAGCGTGCCGGTGAGATCGGTGAGGGAGGTGGCGATGTCCGCCTCGGCCTCCTCCAGCCGCTTGAGCACGGCCTCGGTGTGCGCGACGAGGATCTCCGCCTGCGGGGTGAGCCGCACCCGGCGCCCCACGGGCACCAGCAGTGGGACGCCGACCTCGGATTCGAGCTGCGAGAGCTGCTGGGAGACGGCCGAGGGGCTGTACGACAGCGCGGCGGCGACGGCGGCCAGCGTGCCGCGGTGCTTCAGCTCGCGCAGGAGGCGCAGTCGGTGCAGGTCGAACATCACCGGCCTCCGCCCGTGAGGTATTCATCAGTTTTTCTGACGCATACTGTTCGAAAAGATGTGCTGGACTAATCATACGATTGATCAGACGCTGATCATGTGCCCAAGACCTCTCTCCTCTCCGGCAGCTCCGCCCCGCGCCGTCTGCCCTGGTACGTCAGATCCGTCGCCCGGACCTGGACCTGCGCGCCGCCTCCGGCCGAGGTGCGGGACTTCCACGCCGGACTGCCCGGCTACGCACCCACTCCCCTGACCGAACTCCCCTCCCTCGCAGTCGAGTTGGGGGTGGGGCGGGTGCTCGTCAAGGACGAGTCCGCGCGCCTGGGGCTACCGGCCTTCAAGGCACTGGGCGCGTCCTGGGCGATCCACCGGGTGCTGGCCGGGCGGAGGGACGGCGGCCCGGTACGCCTGGTCACCGCCACCGACGGCAATCACGGCCGGGCCGTGGCCCGGATGGCGCGGCTGTTCGGGCAGCACGCCAAGGTCTTCGTGCCACGGGGCGTCCACCCGGCGGCCGTGACCGCCATCGAGGACGAGGGCGCGGACGTGGTCCTCGTTCCCGGCGACTACGACGAAGCCGTGCGCCGGGCGGCCGAGGCGGCGACGGGCAGGCCGGAGTGCGTGCTCGTGCAGGACACCGGCTGGCCCGGCTACGAGCGGATCCCCGGCTGGATCGTCGAGGGCTACTCCACCCTGTTCGCCGAGATCGACGAGCAGTTGGGCACCGGGACGCCGGGCCTGGTGGTCGTTCCGGCGGGCGTGGGCTCCCTCGCGCAGGCCGCCGTCACGCACTACCGCAGTCGGTGGGACGGGGCCGCCGCGACCGCGTTGTTGTCGGTGGAGCCGGTTGCCGCGGCTTGTGTACTGGCCAGCCTCGGCCGTGGGGAAGAGGTCAGTGTGCCGACGGGCGACACCACCATGGCCGGTCTCAACTGCGGCACCGTCTCCAGCCTGGCCTGGCCCCTGCTGCGCGACGGTCTGGACGCCGCCGTCGCGGTCACGGACGCCGACAGCGCGGACGCCGCCCGCGCCCTCGCCGCCGCCGGTGTCTCGGCGGGCCCCTGCGGCGCGGCCTCGCTCGCGGGTGCCCGCGCCGCGCTGACCGGAGAGGGCGCCGTCGGACGCCGTAGAGCCCTGGGCGTCGGTTCCGACTCGACCGTGGTGCTGCTGAGCACCGAGGGCACGGCCGCCAATCCCTACGCGGAGGAGCAGCGATGACGCGGAAGTCCGAAGTACTCGATCCCGTACGGCTGTTGGAGCGGCTGGTCGCGGTCGACTCCGTCAACCCGGGGCTCTCGGACTCGGGTGCGGGGGAAGGGGCGATCGCCGACCTGTGCGCGGACTGGCTCGGCGCGCGCGGGTTCGAGGTGCACCGGCTGGAGCGGGACCCGGGCCGTCCGTCGCTCGTCGCGATCGCCCGGGGCACCGGAGGCGGCCGTTCGCTGATGCTCAACGGGCATCTCGACACCGTGGGTCTGGGCGGCTACGAGGGCGAGCCGCTCAGCCCCCGGATCGAGGACGGGAGGCTGTACGGGCGGGGGGCCTGCGACATGAAGGGCGGTGTCGCGGCCATGATGATCGCCGCCGCCCGGGCCACCGCGCGGGGACCGTTGCGCGGTGATGTGCTGCTCGCCTGTGTCGCCGACGAGGAGAACGCAAGTGCCGGTACGGAGGAGGTACTTGAGTCGTTCACCGCCGACGCGGCGATCGTCACCGAGCCGAGCCGGCTCCAAGTGATCCTCGCCCACAAGGGGTTCGTCTGGTTCGACGTGATCGTGCACGGGCGCGCCGCCCACGGGTCACAGCCCGGCCTGGGCATCGACGCCATCGCCAAAGCCGGTCATTTCCTCGTGGCCGTCGAGGAGTTGGGCCGCCGCCTCGCCGCTGGCGAAGGGCACCCGAGGCTCGGTTCCGGCACCGTGCACGCCTCCGTCATCCACGGCGGCGAGGAGCCCTCGACCTACCCGGCGCAGTGCCGGATCACTCTCGAACGGCGGACCGTGCCGGGCGAGGACGCCGACACCGTCCAGGCGGAGTTGACCGCGATCCTCGACCAACTCGCCGCCACCGTCCCGGACTTCAGCTACGAGCTGCGGCGCGGTCTGCACCGCGAGCCGTTCGAGGGGGATCCGGACCAGCCCGTCGTCCGCACGCTGCTGCGACACGCGCGGTCCGTCCTCGGGCACACACCCGCCGTGCTCGCCGAGCCGTACTGGACGGACTGCGCCCTCCTGGACCGGGCCGGGATCCCCTGTCTGCTCTTCGGGGCCGACGGCGCGGGAGCCCACGAGGCCCTCGAATGGGCCGACATCGCCTCCCTGCACCGGCTGACCGACATCCTCACCGACACCGTCACGGACTTCTGTTCCTGACGGCCTCGCGGGTGCCGCCGTAGACTGCCGCGCGTCGCGGACATGTTCCGGCCGGACCGACGAGGATCGAGGTGGCGGTGCGATGAGTACGGTCACCGGCGGTCGGCCCTTCGCGCATCCCGCACTGTTCTACCGGGGCGAGGAGCAGTACACGGCGGGCACGGTGCCGTTCGTCCGGGAAGGTCTGGCGGCCGGGGAGCCCGTCGCGGTCGCCGTTCCGGGGCCCCGACTCGACCTGATCAGAGCCGAACTCGGGCCGGGCGCCGACGGTGTGCGGTTCCTCGACATGACCGAGGTCGGCCGCAATCCGGGGCGGATCATCCCGGGCGTGCTGCGGGCCTTCGCCGACGCCCACTCCGGCGGCCGGGTGCGGATCATCGGGGAACCGATCTGGCCCGGGCGCACCGCCGCGGAGTACCCGGCGTGCGTCCAGCACGAGGCGTTGATCAACTCCGCTTTCGAGGATCGCGAGTTGACGATCCTGTGCCCCTACGACGCGGACCGTCTGGCACCGGAGGTGCTCGCCGACGCCCGCGCCACCCACCCGTTCGTCATCGACGGACAGGGTCAACTCCCCGCCGGCTCCTACGATCCCGAGCGGATGATCGCCCGCTACAACGAGCCGCTCGTCCACCCGCCGGGCGCCGCTTCCCTCGCGTTCGACACGGGCGAACTCCCCAAGTCCCGCTGGTTCGCGGTCCAGGAGGCCGAGCGACTGGGCCTCGCGGGCGTACGACTCCAGGATCTGGCGCTGGCCGTCGCGGAGTTGACCACCAACAGCGTGGTGCACGGGGGCGGTTCGGGGACGCTGCGGATCTGGGCCGAGGGCGAGCAGATCCTCTGCGAGGTGGAGGACCGCGGCCGCCTCACCGACCCACTGGCCGGCCGCCGCCCGCCCTCACGCGACCTGCCCGGCGGGCGGGGGCTCCTCCTGGTCCACTCCGTCGCCGACCTCGTGCGGGTGCACACGGCTCCGGACGGGACGACGATCCGGTTCTATCTCGGCCGTTGACGGTTCAGGGGCGGGCCGCCGGAGGGATCCAGGCCGCTTCGGCGGCCTGTGCGGTCGAGTGGGTGGCGAAGACCTGGTCCAGGCCGACCATGTGGAAGATCCGGCCGAGATGCGCGGGGACCGCGGCCAGGGCGATGTCCGCCCGGGCGGCCAGGGCGTGGTTGCGGGCCGCGAGCAGCGCGGTGATGCCGCTGGAGTCGCAGAAGGTGACACCGGTCAGGTCGACGACGAGCTGCTGGCCGTCCTGGAGCACGAGCGCGAGCAGGAGTTCGCGTACCTGGGCGCAGCTGTCGTAGTCGAGCTCGCCGGTCAGTTCGACGACGGGGCCCGCGGGGGTGGTCCGGGTCTGTACGGCGAGTCGGTTCACTGCTGCTCTTCGCTGGGCGGTCGGGGCACGTTGATGGCGAGGACGGCGGTGTCGTCGTCGATGCCGGTGCCGAAGGTGTCGAGCAGGTCACGGATCGCGGCGACGGCGTTCGAGGCGGTGGTGGGGGCCAGCGCCCGGGCGAAGTCCAGGAGGGCCTCGTCCCCGTATCGGTCGCCGTCGCCGGTGCCGGTGCGGGCCTGGCGGGCCTCGGTGACACCGTCCGTGTACAGCAGCAGGGTGTCGCCCGCCGCCAGATGGACGGTGGCGGTGGCGATGTGGGCGTCCGGCAGGACACCGATGAGCTGTCCGCCGGGGGTGTCGACCTGGTCGACGCTGCCGTCGGCGCGCAGCAGCAGGGCCGGGGGGTGGCCGCCGCTCGCCAGGGTGATGCGGAAGCCACCGTGCTCGCCCTCGGGCGTGAGCAGTCCGAAGACGACGGTGCAGAACCGCGGGTCGTGGCCGTTGTACTCGTGGTTGAGGACGGTGTTGAGGTTGCTCAGGACGGCGGCCGGGTCGGGGTCGTAGACGGCGGCGGCGCGCAGTGTGTAGCGGGCCAGCGAGGTGACGGCCGCCGCGGCGGCACCCTTGCCGCACACGTCCCCCAGGAACAGTCCCCAGGTCCCGGCGGAGAGCGGGAAGAGGTCGTAGAAATCGCCGCCGACCATGTCGGTGGAGGCGACGTGGTAGTACGCGGCGACGTCAAGTCCGGGCACGTTCACCAGAGTCGGGGGCAGCAGGGTCTGCTGCAGGGTGGCGTTGAGGCGCATGAGTTCTTCGCGTTCACGCTCGGCCTGGCGGCGGGCGCGCAGCAGTTCCGTCTCGTAGGCGCGGCGGTCGCGGGCGTCGAAGACGGTGGTGCGGATCAGCAGCGGCCGGCCGTCGCCGCCGGTCTTGACCGTGGACGTGACCAGCACGGGCAGCCGGCCTCCGTCGGTCGTCCGCAGCTCCAGGGCGATCCCGCTGACCTCGCCCTGGATGCGCAGCAGCGGGGCGAAGTGGGTCTCGTGGTAGAGCCGGCCGCCCACGGTCAGCAGGTCGGAGAAGGTCCTACGGCCCACCAGGTCGCCGCGGTCGTGGCCGAGCCAGTCGAGCAGCGTCGTGTTGATCTTCGCGATCGTGCCGTCCAGAAGGGTGGAGAGGTAGCCGCAGGGCGCGTGCTCGTAGAGATCCTCGGCGCTGTCCTCCAGGAGGGCGGAGAACGCCGCGTGGTCGGCACCGGACTGTTTCCCGGGTGGTCGGTGCTCGCCGCTCCCGGTCTCGTCGCTCGTGTTCATCGGCGGGTGGTCTCGACGAAGTCGGCGATCGCGGCGGCCGTCTCCTCTGGCGCGGCGAGCTGGGGACAGTGTCCGGTCGCGTTCAGGGTGACCAGACGGCTTCCGCGGATCCGGGACCGTACGAACTCTCCGACCTCCGGGGGTGCGATCGCGTCCCGGGAACACTGCGCGACGAGCGTGGGCACGGTGACGTCGGCGAGGTCGTCCCGATTGTCCGACAGGAACGTGACGCGGGCGAAGGAGCGGGCGATCTCCGGATCGGTGCGGCAGAAGCTGTTGGCCAGCTCCTCCCCCAGTTCCGGGCGCTCCGGATTGCCCATGATCACCGGTGCCATGGCGCCCGACCAGCCCAGGTAGTTCGCGTCCAGTGAGCCCAGGAGCTCGTCGATGTCCTCGGCGCCGAACCCGCCGCGGTAGCCGGTGGCCGGGTCGTCGACGAAGCACGGCGAGGGGGCGAGCAGCACAAGGCCGGTGAACGCCTTCGGCTCCCGCGCGGCGGCCAGGACGCCCATCATCGCGCTCACCGAGTGCCCGACGAAGGTCACCGGGCCGAGGTCCAGTTCACGGCAGATCTCCAGCACGTCCTCGGTGTAGCCGTCCAGCGTGGAGTAGCGCTCCGGGCTCCATGCCGCGAGATCGGAACGTCCGGCTCCCACATGGTCGAAGAGCACCACGGTGAAGTCGCGTTCCAGGAGCGGCACCACCAGCCGCCACATGTGCTGGTCGCACCCGAATCCGTGCGCCAGCACCACCACCGGCCCGCCAGGCCGGCCGGTCACCGTCACCCGGTTTCTGCTGCGCACATCCATGGGGCCCATCCTCACAGACCGCCGCCTCGACCACCCACTCCGCCCGCCCCGTGCCAGGCGCCCGCGACGACTACTTCGGCTTTCCCAGCGACCAGCCGGACACGTCCGTGAGCCGCCCGCGCCACAGGGGCATGACCACGGACCCTCCCCCGGCGGCGACACCGATGGCGTCACGCAGATGGATCCACTGCGGCAGCCGTTGCGGTGCGGACCGGCCCTGCCTCTCCTCGACCACCTCGTCCACCTGCTCCGGGAACCGTTCCAGCAGCTTCGCGCCAGGGCCGTCGACACCGTGCAGGCTGTGCGCCCAGCCGGTGGTCCACGCCTCGTGGGAGATCAGGTCGCCGTGCAGGAAGGCGCCCCCGACAGTGAGGGTGATGGGCAGGGCGGCCTCCGCGTCCTGGCCGAGCAGCCGTACCAGCAGCTGGAGTTGGAGGTCCGGTACCGGCTCCGTGACGATCGGTGCGGACGGCTGGTGGAGCGGATCGTGCTCGGCGCTCATCCGTGGTGACCTTTCGGCGTGGTGCGGGTGGGGATCACGGGGAGAGCAGGCCGACGCGCAGCTTCTTGAGGGTGCGGTTCAGCAGGCGGGATATGTGCATCTGCGAGAGGTTCAGTTCGCGGCCGATCTCGGCCTGGGTCAGCTCCTGGCCGAAGCGCATCTCGATGATGGTCCGCTCCCGCTCGTCGAGCCGTTGCAGCAGCGGGGCGAGCGTGTGGAGATCCTCGAACAGTTCCAGGGCCGGGTCGGCGTCGCCCAGGGTGTCGGCGTACTTCGGCGCGCCGTCGGTCTCGTCGTCACCGCCCGGGGTGTCGATGGAGCCGGCGACATAGCCGTTGGCGGCGATGAGGCCCTCGATGACCTCGTCCTCGGTCAGCGACAGGTGGGCGGCGAGTTCCTTGACGGTGGGGGTGCGGCCCAGTTCCGTGCCGAGGCTCTCCTTGCTCTTGGCGAGGTCGACACGGAGTTCCTGGAGGCGGCGCGGGACGTGCACGGCCCAGGTCGTGTCACGGAAGAAGCGCTTGATCTCGCCGACGATGTAGGGGATCGCGAAGGAGGTGAACTCGACCTCACGGGTCAGGTCGAAGCGGTCGATGGCCTTGATGAGGCCGATCGTGCCGACCTGGATGACGTCCTCCATGTCGCCGCTGCCGCGGTTGCGGAAGCGGCGGGCGGCGAAGGCCACCAGGGACAGGTTCATCTCGATCAGCGTGTTCCGCGCGTACTGGTACTCCTGGGTGCCCTCCTCCAACTCCCGCAGCCGGTCCAGGAAGAGGCGCGACATCACGCGGGCGTCCTTGGGGGCGACCTTGGACCCGTCCTCGATCCACGGCAGTTCGTCCGCCGCCTGCTGTGTTCCCGTGCGGGCAGGGGCAGTTGCGCCGAGGGTGTTCGCGGAGGAAACCACGATGCCGCCTTAAGTGGGAGGACAGGACGAACCCCACGTGCCCGCTCCGGGCGACTTCATGTCCGCGCGGACCGATATTTCTTTTCCGGCCCTGCCCACCGGCTTCGTCGGGGCACCGGTCACAGGCGGCGCCAGCGTGCCGACGCGAAGGAGAAACCGCCGAACAGGACGAGCCCGACGGCCACGGCGACCAGCAGCCACGGGCCCGCCGGAGTGTGCGCGAAGGTGCGGAGGGTGGCGTCCATGCCCTTGGCCTGGTGCGGGTCGAAGCGGACGGCCGCGACGAGCACGAAGACGCCCACGCCTGCGAACACGGCACCGCGCGCCGCGCCGCCGCCCACCCCGAGAGCGGTGACGACCTGCCGTACCCGGCGGCTCATCCTCCCGGTCTCCAGCCTGCGCAGGAAGCGCCGCAGCAGCGCGCGCACCGCCAGGGTCGCGCCGACTCCGATCAGGACGCAGCCGGCGAGGCCCACCAGCACCTGGCCGCCAGGAAGTTTCAGCGCCGAGGCGGTCCAGTCCCGGGACTTCGCGTCACTGCCGGAGGTGCCGCCCGTACCGGCCGCGAAGGACGCGGTACCCCAGCAGACGAAGCCGTAGAACACGGCCCGGCCGCCGTCCAGCAAGCGTGAACCGACCTTGTTCTTCGGCCCCTTGGCCAGCAGTGCCCGGGAGCCCCGCCAGATCGCCATGCAGCCGAAGCCGACGACCAGCATCCACAGCATGGCCTTTCCGAAGGGCTGCGCCGCGACCTGCTGCAACGCGCCCTGCCGGTCCGCCTCCCGGCCGCCGTCGCCGAACGCGATCCGCAGGGCGAGGGCGCCGACGAGGACGTAGACGACGCCTCGTGCGACGAATCCGGCGCGCCCGGAGGCGGCCAGCGCCTGCTTTCCCTCGGCCGTTCCCGGCGTACGGCTCCGGCGGCCGGCGGAACTGCCGTTCCTCAGGCCCCACTTGTGCGTATGAGACGACGTCATGATGCCTTTCCTGGAAACACTGGACGGGCCGATGTGCGGGCGCACAGCGCGCGGCCCGCACATCACCACGTGCCCCGGTCGGGCGTTTCGATGTCTGCCGGAGGAGGTGGGGTGGGTGCCGGCATGGCGGCGATCGTCGGCCCGACCGCCGCAGGGCGCGCCCCCGCCCCGTCATCGTCTACAGTTCCGTAGACGGTCTACAGAATTGTAGTCACCCAGGGAGCAGCATGCGCCGGACCATCCTGGTCGTCGAGGACGATCACGCGTTGCGGGACGTGCTGATGCGCGGGCTGCGCGACGAGGACTTCGACACCGTCCCCGCGTCGGACGGGGCGACCGCCCTGCGGCTGGCCACCGACGACATCTGTGCCGCCGTGCTCGACATCGGGCTGCCCGACGCCGACGGGCGGGACGTGTGCCAGGCGATGCGGGCGAACGGGTTCCGCTCCCCCGTCGTCTTCCTCAGCGCGCACCACCGGCTGCCCGACCGGCTGGCGGGGTTCTCGGCCGGCGGCGACGACTATCTGTCCAAGCCCTTCCATCTAGCCGAACTCGCCGCCCGGCTGCGGGCGGCCCTCAAGCGGGCCGCGCCGCCGCCCGCCGCCACGGCGGGAGACCTGGTGCTGGACGCCGTCCGGCACACGGTCGACGTCCGGGGATCGCGGGTCGATCTGACACCGACCGAGTTCCGGCTGCTGGCCGCGCTCATGGCGGCGCACGGCGGGATCGTCAGCCGCCGCGAACTGGTCCGGGCGGGCTGGCCCGAAGGGGCCCGGGTGCACGACAACACCCTCGACCAGTACCTGACCCGACTGCGCCGCAAGCTGCGCGAGGCCGGCAGCGGGCGGACGATCGGCACGGCTCGCGGGATCGGGCATCACCTGGCATGAGCGGTGTCCTTCGCCGGCAGCACATGAGCGTCCTCCTGCGCCGTGCGGCTCCCCGTACGCTGCGCGGCCGGCTCTCGCTCGTGGCGCTCGTCACGGCCACGCTGCTGATGCTGGTCCTGACCGTCGCCTTCAACGCCGTGGCCGGCCACCGCCTCCAGCACCAGGCCGACGACGAGCTGCGCACCCGTGCCGCCGCCGTCGCGACCACGATCGACACCAGCGGCTCGACGGCGCGCGTCCTGGAGACCTCCCACGACGACCTCCTCGACGCCGACGTGTGGATCTACTCCGGGCGGCGACTGCTGGAGGCGCCGCCGGCCTCGGGCTCCCTGACCCGGGTCGCCGACGCGCTCGCCGGGCGTGGCGGGCAGCGGTGCGTCACCACCGACGTCCACGGGCCGCTGCGCCTGTGCTCCCGTCCGATCTCCGGCGGCGCCACCGTCGTCACCGCGCTGGACCTCTCCCCGTACCGGAGTTCGGCCGACACCCTGCTCCTGGGATCACTCGCCCTGGACGCCGTCATGCTCGCCTGCACCTACGTCCTGACCCGGCTGGCGGTCGGCCGCGCCCTGCGTCCCGTGCGCACGATGACCGACCAGGCCGGCCAGTGGAGCGCCGTGGCCTCCGGGGAACGCTTCGGCAGCATGCGGCATCCGGCCGAACTCACCCGTCTCGGCGCGTCGTTGGACGCGTTACTCGACCGCATCCGCACCCTGCTGCGCCACGAGCGGCAGCTCACCGGGGAACTCTCGCACGAACTGCGCACGCCTCTGAGCCGGATCATCGCCGAGCTCGACTGGTGGCGGGCCCGCCCCCGCACGGCCGACCAGACCCTCGCCAGTCACCAGGTCATCGCGGAGGCCGCCGAGTCCATGCGGACCATCTGCGACACCCTCCTGGCCGACGCACGCGACGGCACACTCACCGCACCGGGCACCGCGGAGACCCTGCCCACGCTACGCCGACTGGCCGAAGTCCCTTACCCGCAGGGCCACTTGACGGTCACCGTCGACGGCCCGCCCCTGGTGGCCGGAGTGCCGCCCGCCCTTCTCGAACGCATCGTGAGCCCGCTCCTCGCCAACGCGTGCCGCTACGCCCGTTCCGCCGTCTCCGTCCGCGTGCACCGCACAGCCGACGGAGTGGGCGTCGACGTCGTCGACGACGGGCCCGGCGTACCGCGCGCGTTCTCCGGGCTGCTCTTCGAGCCCGGCCGACGGGCGGATCCGGCCGACGGCCACGGCGGGGCGGGCCTCGGTCTGCCCCTGGCCCGGCGCCTCGCCCGCTCGGCCGGCGGCGAGGTGACGTACGACGCCGGGTACACGCCCGGGGCACGGTTCGTGGTCACGCTGCCCGCAGGGTGACCACGAACGCGTCCCTCAGCTCACGGCGCCCTGGCCAACGTCCTTGCGGGAGAACGCCAGGTACCCCACGAAACCGAGGATGGCCACCGTCCAGGACAGCGTGACCGGGCCGAGCCCCATGGCGAGGCCGCCCCGGCTGTGGCTCAGGGCCATCCAGTCGGCGACGGACGCCCCGAGCGGGCGGGTGATGACGTACGCCGTCCAGAACGCGGCCACCGCGTTCAGGGCGCCCCACCGGTGGGCGATTGCCGGAACGGCGATCGCGACGGCGTAGAGGACGGCGGAGCCCAGGTAGCCGAGGCCGATCGTGGCGGTGAGGTCCCCGGCGGCGGTGCCCAGGGCGAAGGTGGCCAACACCGTGGCCCAGTAGAAGAGTTCGCGGCGCCGGGTGTGGATGCTGTGGATGGACAGGGTGCCTTCGGAGCGGTACCAGAGGGCGAAGACCGCGGCCAGCGCGACCATGAAGAACGGTGTCGAGACCGCGTACGGCACACCGAGGCCGACGTGCAGGACGTCGGCGGCCATCGTGCCGAAGACGCTGACCATGACGACCGCGGTCCAGTAGATCCAGGCCGCGTACCGCCGGACGGCGAGCTGCACCGCCAACGCGCCCACCAGGGCGATGCCGCCGAGGCCGACGGCGGGGATCGGGCCGAACGCGTGGGCCAGGAAGTCGGAGGCCGTCTCTCCCATTCCGGTCGTCAGCACCTTGATGATCCAGAAGTAGACGGTCACCTCCGGCACCTTGCTCGCCGTGTTTCGTGCGTGGCCCGGGGGCCTGTGATGCGTGAGGTGATCTGTCGTCATGGCAGGCACGATGACATGCTGTGCGGCACTCGCCCCAGCCCCCTTTGCCAGAGCTTTGGCGCTTCTGGTGCGTGAGTTGGCCGAGTCCCGTCCGAGCCTGAACACAACCTGAACGCGACGGCCGAAGCCCTGGTCAGCGGCGTGCGTCCGGTGGTACAAGCACCCCTCCCGCGTCTCAACTGAAGCCATGCGAAAGGTCAGTTCACGGGCGCCGGTGACCGACGATTCTTGCGTCGTCCGAAGAGCGCCTGGTAGGACTGTGACGCGCCGTACGTCACATGTTCGATTCTGCGGGGGTTCATGTGGTCGCCACGGCCGTCAGGTCTTCGCCGCGGCGAGGCCCCGGTGCTCCGCGTCCGGCCCGGCGCCGCCTTCCCGTGGCCGCCAGGCGGGCCGCACAGCACGGGCTGGTGCTGGCCGCCGTCGCGGTGACCGTACTGCTGTGCGCGACGGCGCTGGCCACGCTCGCCTCGCTGGCGGGCAGTTCGGTGCAGGCCGGTGCCGTACGGCGACTGGCCGCCGACCTCGACGCGCAGGTGAACGTCAACGCGTCCTTCCGCGCCGGAGGAATGGCCGCGGCCGATCGCGATGTGCGGGCCGCCGCCGACCGCGTGTTCGCCGGGGTGCCGCAGCGGACCTATGTGGGACTGCTGGGCACCTCGCCGGTCTCGGTGACGGGCGTCGACGGGGTCGCGGGCGCGCCGCGCACCCCCGGAGGCACGGGGCTGCATCCGGTCGCCGTGCAGGACGGCGGCAGCTTCGGGCGGCTGGTCGCCGGGCGGTGGCCCGCCGGTACCGCCGACGCCCCGGCCGGCGCGTTCACCTCGCTGCCCGAGGTCAGGGTCTCCACCGGGTCCACCGCCCCGGTCGACACGGCGGTGCCGGACGCGCTGGCGAAACGCCTGGGCATCGGGCCCGGCACCAGCCTCCGGGTGCAGGACGCCTTCAACCGGGCCATGACCTTGCGGATCACCGGCGTCTACCGCGCGACCGGTGCCGTCGGGTTCTGGCCCGCGATGGCCGGCGACCTGGCCGAGGGAGAGACCTCCGACCAGGACCTGTTGGTGGTCTCGCCGTCGGCTCTCAACGGCAGCGCCGTCCTGAACGGGCATCTGACGGCCCACTGGAGTGTGCAGCCCGACCTCTCCCGGCTCGACGCGGGCGGCCTCACCGCCCTCGGCGACCGGCTGCGTGCCTTCTCCGGCAGCCAGAGCGGCGTGTCGGTGTTCGGCGGGCACCAGCCCTCGCTGGCCGATGTGACGGTGGCCTCCGGACTGCCGGGCGCCATCGACGAGTTGACGGTGCCGACGGTGGCCGCCCGGTCCTCGCTGTACCTGCCCAGCGTGCTCCTGGCGGTCCTCGCCCTGGCCACCCTGGTGCTGGCCGCCCGCGAGCTGACCGTGCGCCGGCGCGAGGAACTGGCGCTCCAGCAGGCCAGAGGCGCCGGCACCCCGAGGCTGCTGCGCGGTGCCGCGGCCGAGTGGGCGCTCACCGGTGTCCCGGCCGCCGTGGCCGCCCCCTTCCTGGCCGGGCTGCTGCACCCCGGCCGGCGGGGCACCGACGCCTGGGCCGCCGTAGGGCTGACCCTGCTCGTGCACGCGGCGGCCGTACTGCTGCCCGTGCTGCCGTCGGCCCGGTCGCGGCCGACCCGTGGCGCACGGGCCGCCGCCGCCCAGCGGCTGGGCGCCGACCTGGCCCTGCTGGCCGTCGCGACCCTGGGCTATCTGGAGCTACGGCGGCACCACTCGCTGATCTCCGACGTGGGCACGGGCAGCGCCTCCGCGGACCCGGTGCTGGTCCTGGTGCCGACTCTGGTGGCCGGTGCCGCCGCGCTCCTGCTGCTGCGGCTGCTGCCGCTGACCTCGCTGCTGCTGGACGCGTTCGGCCGGCGTGGTCGGGGTCTCGTACTCCCGCTGGCCGGTTGGCAGTTGGGCCGGCGGGCGGCACGCAACGCGGGACCGGTGGTGCTGATGTGCCTGGCCATGTCGGTGAGCGCCTTCGCCACCACCGCGCTGGCCTGTCTGGGCGGTCTGGCGTCCGAGCAGGCCGCGTTCACCGTCGGCGCGGATGTGCGGATCTCCCCCTCGGCGGACGACGGTTACCCCTCCCCCGTCCTGGGCGCCGCCTATCGCGCGCTGCCCGCGGTGACCGACGTGACCCCGGTGACGCGGACGTCGGTGAACCTGCCCGGCGGCGTGACCGAGGATCTGGTCGGCACGGTCGGCGGGCCCGCTCCCCGCACCCCGGCACCGGTCGTGCCCGGGATACCGCTCCCCGGGCGTCCGACCGCGCTGCTGCTGGACGAGCGGCTGCGCAGCGACGGGAACCGTGTGGCGCCGAGCGTGGAGTTGACCGTGCAGGACGCGTCCGGCCTCGTCAGCGTCGTGACGACCCGGCTGCCCACCGCCGACGGAGCCGGACACACCGTCGCGATCCCGCTCGGCGTGGCGCTGAGCGGCGGCCACCCACGGGACTATCCGCTGACCATGACCGCCATCAACGTCCTGCCACAGCCGAACACGCGTCCCGCGCGACTGGACCTGTCACTGATCCGGGTCGGCGCGCGCGACACCACGGACAAGTGGGTCACCCGGCTCCCCGGCGAGCAGCTCTGGGCCGACGGCACGGACCACGCCTCCGACGCCACCGAGGGCGCCTGCAAAGGGCAGTTGACCGGCAGCTACGAACCCGGCACCTCCGGAGTGTGCTCGATCGCCCCGGTCGGCTCCGAGGTACTGCGGACCACCATCAGCACCGGCATCCGACCCTCCCGGGCGACCTCGGACGCGTTCGGCGGTCTGTCCGACAGCGACTACGACACCCAGCCCGGCAGCCAGGTGCGGCTCGTGGCGGGTCCCGCGGGCGGTCCCGCGCCGCTTCCGGTGCGCGCCGACGCCACAGCGCTGCGCGAGGCACGGCTGAACGTGGGCGGCACCACCACCCTGGACCTGGGCGAGGGCCGGGTCACCGCCCGGATCGTGGGCCGAGTCGACTCACCGCCCGGACTGGGCCGCGGACAGGGCCATCTGATCGCCGATCAGCGACAGCTCGCCACCGCGCTGACACAGGCCGGCGTGGACCAGGAGGATCCCGCGTTCTGGTGGCTCAACAGCACCGACAGCGCGCGCACGGCCGCAGCCGTGGCGGCACAACCCGCGCTGGGCCAGGTCACCACCACGGCGCAGACCGCCGCTTCCCTCCGGGCCGACCCGTTCCGCACCGGACTCCGCCGGACGCTGGAACTGGTCCGTTATCTGGCCCCCGGATTCGCGGTCATCGCCTTCACCGTGCACGCGGTGGTCTCCACCCGGCAGCGCCGCAAGGAGTTCGCCCTGCTGCGCGCGATCGGCGTCCGCGCCAAGAGCCTCTCCGCGCTGCTGGGCACCGAGCAGCTGAGTCTGGCGCTGTTCGCGGTGGTCCCGGGTGCGCTGATGGGCATGGCGCTGGCCGCGGCGGTGCTGCCGCTCGTCACCGTGGACGACAGCGGACAGGCCCCCTATCCGCCACTGCCGCAGATCATCCCCTGGGGCACCGTCGCGCTGACCGCGCTGGCGACCGCGCTCGCCATCAGCGCGGTCGTCCTGACACTGGCCCGGTTGCTGTCCCGGGTGGACCTGGTGCGTGTGCTGCGAGCGGGGGAAGACCGTTGAGCCGTACGGCCAAAAACGTGTCGGTGACGCGCCGTCTGATCCGCAAGGAGACCCGAGGCGACCTGCCCCTGCTGGCCTGCCTCGCCGTGCTGGTCCTGGCCCTGACGGCACTGTGCGCCTGGGCCCCCGCCTTCGCGGGCGGCCAGGAGGACCGGGCGCTACGACAGCGGGTCGACGCGGCACAGTCCCAGGCGCCGCTGATCAGCCTGAGCACCACACCGGAGGTCTTCAACACCCAGCCGCCCGCCGTGGACATGGCCACCCTGCTCGGCGCGGGCCGCACCCTCACCCAACAGCTCGGCGGCGGGGCAGCCCGGCACGTGGCCTTCACCGGCGGCGGCAGCTACGACTACGACCAGGCGTCCCTGCTCTCACCGCGACCGCCGGGACCGGCGAACACCAGCACCGAGCTGACGGTCAGCTATCTGCCGTCCGCGCGGGCCCATCTGCGCTACGTCAGCGGCCACGCGCCGGCCGACCGCACACCGTTGGCCACCGCGCCCCAGATCGGGTTGTCGGAGACCACCGCGCGGGCGCTGGGGGTCCGGGTCGGCAGTCGGCTGACGCTTGCGTTCGCCAAGACGCCCGGCGTGCAGAACGCCCCGCCCCAGGCGGAGTTGCGGGTGAGCGGGGTCTATCGCACCACGGCCGCGACCGACGGTTTCTGGACCGGCCGGGAGACCCTGGACCAGCCGTCGCGCCACCCACAGGAGCGTTCCGCGGGCACCGTGCTCGCCGTCCGCGGTCTCGTCGGCCTGGACGCCGCCGACCTGCTGGCCGGCGCCGGAGTGGGCGGCCCACGCGTGACCTGGGAGTTGCGCGCCGACCTGTCCGGGGCGGCGCTCGACCGGGCCCGCGCCCTGACCGGGCCGCTGTCCCAGTACAGCGCGGACCTGAGCGCCGCCCTGTGCCAGGGAGTCGACCCGGTCACGGGCGACATCGCCTGCCAGGTCGGCGGCCAGATGACCGGGCCCCTATTGCTGGCCGACTTCCTGACGCCGATGCTCGACGCGTTCACCGCGCAGGACCAACAGGCCCGATCCCTCGCGACGTTCGCCGTCGACGCGCTGGCCGCGGTCACGCTGGCCACCGCGGCCGTAGCGGTACGACTGCTGCTGCGGCGAAGGCAGTCGCACCTGCGGTTGCAGCGGGCGCGGGGCGCGTCCACCGCGCGGCTGGTGCTGCTGCGCTGTGCCGTGGCCTGGCCGGTGGTGCTGACCGCCGCGCTGCTCGGCTGGGCGGCCGGACGGGCCCTCGCACCCACCGGCACCTCCGGATCGCCGCAGCCGGTGCCCGCTACCCTAGCCACCGCCGTGGTGGCACTGACCGTGCCGCTGATGACCTGGCTCGCGGTCCGCGAGCCGCGCAGACCCGGCCGGCTGCGGCGCACACGCCGGAAGACGGTCGTCGGCCGACGCCTGGTCCTGGAGCTGACAGTGCTGCTCGGGGCGGCGGCCGGTGTGGTCGCGCTGCGCTCGCAGGGCCCGGACGGGATTCTGGGCGCGGTCCCGGTGCTGGTGGCGCTGGCCGTCGTACTGCTCCTGCTGCGGATCTATCCGCTCGTCCTGCGCCTGGTGCTACGGCAGGCCCGGCGCGGCCGGGGAACGGTGGGCTTCGTGGGAGCGGCGCGGGCCGCCCATGACGCCCCGGCGACCGGGCTGGCCCTGTTCGTCCTGGTGTTGACCCTGGGCACGGCCGTGTTCGGCGGCCTTGTGCACCGTACGATCGACGACGGTCTGACCGCGGGAGCGGCCTGGACCACCGGCGCCGACGCGAGCGCGACCGTGTCCGGGACCGCGGCGCCCCAAACGGCAACCCCCGGGATACGAACCGCCGTTCAGCGCCTGCGCGTCCTCGACCTGGCGGGACAGGCCGACGGCGCGGCGATCCCCCAGGTCGCCGTGATCACCGTGGATCCCCGCCGACTGGCCGCCGTAGCCCCGAAATCGCCGCTGGCCGAAGCCCTGTTGTCGTCGGCGCTTGCGGGGACCCGGGCCGACGCGAGCACCCCGCTGCCGTCGTTCCTCTCCCCCGGCCTCCGGGCGAGGGAGCGCACCGGCGGCTTCACCACCACGGTGGTGACACCGGGGCGGCCTCCGGTGGACCTGACCCTCAAGCCGGTCGGCACCCTGACCGCCGCGCAACTCGACGACCCCCTCCTCGGGCCGGTCACGGCGCAGATACCGGTCGGGACGCCGCTGCTGATCACCACCGCCGAGGCCGACCGCCTGCTGCCCCAACAAGCGTCTGGCAGCACCGTGTTGCTCCTCAAGGGCGGCACTCCCGCCGGCACCGAACCCACGGCACTGCGGTCGGCGGCGGCCAGGGCGCTCGGCCCGCTGGCCCGGATCCAGGTCCGCTCCGAGACGCTGAACACCCTGCGCGCGGACGGTCTGACGCAAGGACTCGGCACGATCTACACCGTCACGTCGATCCTCGCCGCGCTCACGGGCCTGCTCGCGCTCGCCCTGGAACTCACCCTCACCTCCGACGAGCGCAGCCGCACCACGTCGTTCCTGCGCACGCTGGGGCTGGGCGGCAGGGAAGCCGGGGCACTGCACTTCCTCCAACTGCTGCCGCTGGCGGTGGCCTCGGCGGTGGGCGGCACCCTGCTCGGACTGCTCGAACCGCGGCTCATGGCAGGGACGTTGGACCTACGGCAGTTCACCGGCGGGCCCGCCCAACCGGCGCTGCGGACCGACTACTCGCTGACCCTGGCGCTCGTCGCGGGCGTGACCGCACTGATCCTCACGGCGGCGGCCACCGAGACGGTGCTCGCCCGCCGACGTCGGTTGGGAGCGGTACTGCGCCTCACCTGAACGCCTGTCACATGGCTTCCTCGGCCTCGGACTTGGCCCGCCGGGCCGCCTCGTCCGGCCAGACGCCGATGTGGTCGCTCTCCAGCGCGAGCCGCACCCGCTTGCGCATGTGCAGGCGTTCGGTGAACTCGCCCGGCAACTGCAGTCGGCCGCTCGCGTCCAGGACCGCGTACTCCTCGGCGGTGAGCACGTCGACGCCGTCCTCGCCGGTGGCGACCCGGCGCAGTACCTCGGTGGAGGTGCGGCCGTTGCGGATCAGGACGGTGCGCTGGACCTGTTCGGACACCAGCGCGTCGTGGGTGACCACGATGACGGTGACGCCCAGCTCCTCGTTGGCGCGCCGCAGTGCGGCGAAGACCTCGTCGCTGGTGGCGGTGTCGAGCTCGCCGGTGGGTTCGTCGGCGAACAGCACCCGGGGCTCATTGGCGTTGGCGACGGCCACGGCGACCCGCTGCTGCTCACCGCCGGAGAGGGTGTCCGGGGTGCGGTCCCGGCAGTGGCCGACGGACAGCAGGTCGAGCAACTCCTCGGCGCGGGCCCGTCGTTGGGTGCGTCTGATCCCGGTGTACGTCATCGGAAGCATCACGTTCTCGGCCGCCGACAGGTAGGGCAGCAGGTTGCGCGAGGTCTGCTGCCAGACGAAACCCACAGTGGTACGGCGGTAGTCGAGCCGGTCGCGGCGCTTCATGGCCAGCAGGTCGTGTCCGGCGACCTCGGCGGCACCCGCGGTCGGCACGTCCTGGCCGGAGAGGATGCCCAGCAGCGTGGACTTCCCGGATCCGGAGGCCCCGATCACCGCGATCATCTCGCCCTCGGCCACGGTCAGATCGAGCCCCTGGAGGGCCTGCACCTCGACACCCTCGGTCTGGTAGATCCGCACCAGGTTCTCGCAGACGACCAGCCCCTCTTCGCGGCGCGGGGCGGCGGCCGCGGTGGCCCGGCGCCGCAGCTCGTCCAAGTCCGGTGCCACGGTGCGCTGTTGAGGAACTGCCACGCGGTCTCCCGGGAGTTGAAGGCTGGCGCTGACGCGGTGGGACAACGGCCAGGCTAATGCGGAACGGCGGACGGAGTACGCGGCGGCGGGTGCGGTCAGGCGTCCTCGACGATGCGGCCGTCGCGGAGTTCGAGTACACGGTCGGCCAGCGCGAGGAGTTGGGTGTCGTGGGTGGCGACGAGGGCGGTGACGGATTCGCTGCGGACGACGGCACGCAGCAGATCCATCACGGTGAGGCCGGTGTCGGCGTCGAGTTGGCCGGTGGGTTCGTCGGCGATGATCAGGGCCGGGTTGTTGGCGAGCGCGCGGGCGATGGCGACGCGCTGCTGCTGGCCGCCGGACAGTTCGCCGGGACGCTGGTCGGCATGGTCGGAGAGCCCGACGAGGGAGAGCAGAAGGGCGACGCGGGCTTCGCGCTCGCGGGCCGGGATCTTCCGCAGCCGCAGCGGGACCCCGACGTTCTCGGCCGCGGTGAGGATCGGGATGAGCCCGAAGGACTGGAAGACGAAGCCGATACGGTCGCGGCGCAGCGCCAGCAGATCGTCCTCGCCGAGGCCGGCCAGGTCGGTGCCATCCAGGGTGATCCGGCCGCCGTCGGGAGCGTCGAGACCGCCGACCAGGTTGAGCACTGTGGTCTTGCCGGAGCCGGATCGGCCTCTGAGGGCGACGAGCTCACCGCGCGGCACGCTGAAGGAGACCCCGCGCAGGGCGTGCACGGCGGTGTCACCGCTGCCGTAGGTACGACGCAGGTCCTCGACCACGACCATGTCGCCCATGTTTCCCCCCACCCTGTCGACATCCGCACCGTAGGGTACGCCGGACCCGACAGGCGATGCGGCGCGGAAGGGGACCGGCGGACAATCCGCCGGTCCCCTTTTCCGCTTCGTTTGCACGGGAATTGTTTCCACGTGCCGAAAAACAGTGCTACCAGCGATACCAGCGGCCACTCCCACCCTTCGGACGGGCCACAAAGCCGACGAGCCACAGCACCAGCACGATGATCGCGACCCACCAGAGAATCTTCAGCGCGAAACCCGCGCCGAAGAGAATCAGGGCCAGCAGAAGAACAAGAAGCAGGGGAATCATAGTTTTCAACCTCCGAACCTCCGTCTGCCCACCCATTCCTCGTTCACGCCCATGGATTCCCCGCGCGGCGTCCGAGACCGCCTCGCATGTCACATCCGAGGCGCCCGCACGGTCTATGTGGTGACGGACAACGAAGCAGAGGGAATCATGCGAGAGATTGTGATCGTCGGCGGCGGCTACGCGGGCTTCTACACCGCATGGGGCCTGCAGAGGAAGCTGCGTCGGGGCGAGGCGCGGGTCACGGTCGTCGACCCGCGCCCGTACATGACCTACCAGCCCTTCCTCCCCGAGGTGGCGGCCGGCTCGGTGGAGGCACGGCACGCCGTCGTCTCGCTGCGACGGCACCTGAGCCGTACCCGGCTGATCGCGGGGACCGTGACCGAGATCCGGGCGGCGGACCGCACGGTGACCGTCCGCCCGGTGCACGGAGACGCCTACGAGCTGCGCTACGACATCCTCGTGGTCACCGCCGGTGCCGTGACCCGTACCTTCCCGATCCCCGGACTCGCGCAGCAGGCCATCGGTCTCAAGCACGTCGAGGAAGCGGTGGCGATCCGTGACCGGCTGATGACCGCGTTCGACCAGGCCGCGTCGCTGCCGCCCGGCCCCGAGCGCCGCAAGCTGCTCACCGTCACGTTCGTGGGCGGCGGGTTCTCCGGCGTCGAGGGCTTCGGTGAACTGCTCTCGCTGGCCACCGCGATGCTCAGGCCCTATCCCGAACTGGCCCCGGACGACCTGTCCTTCCACCTGGTCGAGGCCAGGGACCGCATCCTGCCCGAGGTGAGCGACACACCCGGCGCCTGGGTGGTGCGCCACCTCGAAGGCCGGGGCGCGCAGGTCCACCTCAACACACAGCTGCTGTCCGCCGAGGGCGGCCACGTCGTCCTCTCCGACGGGCAGGAGTACGACTCCACACTGATCGTCTGGACCGCGGGCAACGCCTCGAACCCGGTCGTGCACAACCACACCGACCTGCCCGTCGACGAACGGGGCCTGCTGCTGGTCCGCGCCGATCTGCGCGTGGGCACCGACAGCGAACCGCTGCCCGGCGTATGGGCGGCCGGCGACGACGCGGCCGTTCCCGACCTCGCCTCGCCGCTGCCGGGCGCGCGCACGGTCCCCAACGCCCAGCACGCCGTACGGCAGGGCAGGCTCCTCGCGAAGAACCTCGTGGCCGATCTGCGCGGGAAGCGCGTGCGCCCCTACCGCCACAGCAGCCTCGGCGTGGTGGCGACACTGGGCCTCGGGCGGGGAATCTTCCAGTACAAGGGCATCGTCATCAAGGGATTCCCGGCATGGTTGATGCATCGGGGCTATCACGTGCTGGCGGTGCCGAGCTGGGAGCGGAAGATCCGCGTGCTGGCGGTCTGGCTCACCGCGGTTCTGACGGGCCGGGACCTCGTGTCGCTCGCCTCGGTGCAACATCCGCGGGACGCGTTCGTCACGGGTGAGCGCACGCAGGACCAGGCGGCCGGCCGTACGAAGGAACGGAGCACGGCATGAACACGCGGGGTTCTCGATTCCACCGGGGGTACGCCATGACCGCACGTGAGGAGGCCGCCCGCGGCCTGAGCGAGATCGAGGGGTTCCTGTACCAGGAGGCCCATATGGGAGCGACGCACCGCCGCGTGGCGGACCTCACCACGCGGGTGGAGGGGCTGACTCCCGAACAGAAGCGGGACATCGGAAAGTGGTACGTCGACGAGCAGAGACACGTCGCCCGCATGGTGACCGACCACATCGCCGAACGCCTCGACGCCATGGAGGCGCGACACCAGGCCCGGATCCGGCACTGGCTGCGGGGAACACTCATCGCCATGGTCCTGGTCACCCTGGCGATGACCGCCGTCGTCGTGGTGATCCTGGAATCGTCGCGCTGACCGACTGGTTCCAGCGCCGGAGTTTGTCGGGGTTGAGCATGACCCAGAACTGGGCGACACGGTCGCTCGCGACGTCGACGCTGATGACGGCGGTGACCTGGCGGCCGTAGCGGGCGACGAGGCCCGTGCGGCCGTTGACGGAGTGGGTGGTCAGAGTGGTGTGCGGGCGGCGGGCCAGGAGGGTCAGCAGGTTGTCGGCGACCGGCCCGCTGCCGTGCACCGGTCCGGTCGGCGCCCGTATCTTGCCGCCGCCGTCGAAGAACGCCGTGACGTCCGGGCACAGCAACGAGGTGAGCAGGTCGCCGTTCTCCGTGACGCACGCCCGGCGTACGGCGCGGACGACGGTGTCGTGCTGGTGCGGTGGGGTGGAGCGGGTGCGCCGCGACTGCAGCAACTGCCGGGCCCGTGCGGCGAGTTCGGCGAGTTCCGGTTCCGTGCGGCCCACGATGTCGGCGACCGTGCCGGGGGCCATCCCGAAGGCGCGGAGCGCGAACGCAGCGTGCTCGGCCGTCGGCAGGGCGAGCCGGCCGAGGCAGATCCCGCCGACGGTCCTCGCGAGCCAGGACCGGGGAACGGCGATCTGCCGCCGCGCCGCGCCGGACAGCCCGTACCACCGCCGATAGGCCTCGTCGACGACGCTTTCCGCCGATCCCGGGTCGCCCAGCATCCAGCGGGCGACATCGAGCAGGAACCGACGCTCCTCCCACAGCTCGGCGAGCGGCACCGCATCACCCTGGTCCATGTCCCACCCGCCCTCTCGCCCGCACGGCCCCGCACACGGCAGGGGCATGGGCTCACCCCTTAAGACCGGG
>NZ_JAEQAZ010000082.1 GCF_016654115.1 Streptomyces sp. MBT53 | reverse complement strand
TTGCCGAAGCCCAGGCTGTTCTGGAGATGGGTGGCGGCGGCACCGGCCGGGTCCTGGCCGGTGCCGCCGCCACCCATCTCCAGAACAGCCTGGGCTTCGGCAAGTTGGCCGGCATCCCGTGGATGGTGATCCTGGCCGCGGCGGTCACCGCCCTGTTCGGTGCGGTGCTCGGCGCCACGAGGTTCGGCAGCCACACCCTGGCGATCGGCTCCAACCCGACCGCCGTCCGGCGCGCGGGCATCCCGGTGGGCCGCCATCTGATCATGGTGTACGGCCTGATGGGCCTGCTGGCGGGTCTCGGCGCGGTGATGTGGCTGGCCTCGTACGGGACGACGTCCATCGCCGGGCACTCCACCGACAACCTGAAGGTGATCACCGCGGTGGTCCTGGGCGGTACCAGCCTGTTCGGCGGGCGCGGCTCCGTACTCGGCACGGTGATCGGTGTGTTCATCCCCGCCGTGCTGACGACCGGGCTGATCGTCATCGGCGTGCAGCAGTACTGGCAGGACGTCGCCGTCGGTGTCGTCCTGGTCGCGGCCGTCTACATCGACCAGATGCGCCGGAAGACCCGAGAGCGTGCGTGACCCCCTCCCCGACCCTCGCCCCAACCCTCGTACGACCCTGGAGGACTGCCTTATGTCGAACATTCGCATCACGCGCAAAGTACTGGTCGCCGCAGGCACCGTGCTGGTCCTGACCGGCGCCGCCGCCTGCAGCTCGTCGAGCGACAGCGGTGGCTCGGGGTCGAAGGGGGGTGCCTCCGGGAAGAAGGTCCGGCTGATCACCGGCGTGAAGAGCGACCCCTTCTACATCACCATGACCTGTGCGGCGCAGACCGAGGCCAAGGCCAAGGGCATGGACTTCTCGGCGGACGGTTCCGCGCAGTGGGACGTGTCGGTGCAGCGGCCCCTCCTCGACTCGGTGGCGGCCTCCCGGCCGGACGGTCTGCTGATCTCGCCGGTCGACGTCAGCGCGCTCACCCCGTCGCTCAAGCAGATCCAGTCGGCCGGGACCAAGGTCGCCCTCGTCGACACCACGGTCACCGACCCCTCGATCGGCATGACACGGATCTCGTCGGACAACGAGAAGGGCGGCCGGGTGGCGGCCGACGCGCTCGCGAAGCTGATGAACGAGAAGGGCTCGGCGATCGTCATCAGCGTCAAGCCCGGTGTCTCCACCACGGACGCCCGCATCAAGGGCTTCACCGAGGAGATGAAGAAGTACCCGAACATCAAGATGCTGCCCACGCTCTACGACAACGACCTGCCGGCCACCGCGGCCTCGCAGATCCAGTCGACGCTGGCGGCCCACCCTGACCTCGGCGGTGTCTTCGCGGGCAACACCAACACCGGTACCGGCATAGCCACCGGTCTCAAGCAGGCCGGCAAGCAGGGCACGGTGAAGGTCGCCGCGTTCGACGCCGAGCCGGACGAGGTCGCGTCCCTCAAGGCGGGCACCCTCCAGGTGCTGGTCGCGCAGGACCCGGCGGCGATCGGCAAGGAGGCCGTCGACCAGCTCGCCGCGGCCTTCGAGGGCAAGTCGGTCCAGAAGTCGATCGGCACCAACATGGTCGCCATCACCAAGGCGAACATGGACCAGCCCGAGATCAGCAAGTACTTCTACAAGGCGGGCTGCTGACCGGTCCGCGACCACGGGTTCTGCCGGGCATCCCACCGCTTGCGGGGTGCCCGGCAGAACTGCTCCAGCAGAGGGACTTTGCATGACCATGCGCGAGCGTGCATAATCTTCCTATGTCTAAGGTCCTCACCTCCCTCCCCACCGGCGAGCGCGTCGGCATCGCCTTCTCGGGCGGACTCGACACCTCGGTCGCGGTCGCCTGGATGCGCGACAAGGGTGCCGTCCCCTGCACCTACACCGCCGACATCGGTCAGTACGACGAGCCCGACATCGCCTCGGTGCCCGGCCGCGCGCAGGCCTACGGCGCCGAGATCGCGCGTCTGGTCGACTGCCGTGCGGCGCTGGTCGAGGAAGGTCTGGCCGCGCTGACCTGCGGGGCGTTCCACATCCGCTCCGGCGGGCGCGCCTATTTCAACACCACCCCGCTGGGCCGTGCCGTCACCGGCACGCTGCTGGTCCGGGCGATGCTGGAGGACGACGTCCAGATCTGGGGCGACGGCTCGACCTTCAAGGGCAACGACATCGAGCGGTTCTACCGCTACGGCCTGCTCGCCAACCCGCATCTGCGGATCTACAAGCCGTGGCTGGACGCGGACTTCGTGACCGAGCTGGGCGGCCGCAAGGAGATGTCGGAGTGGCTGCTCGCGCACGAGCTGCCCTACCGCGACAGCACGGAGAAGGCGTACTCCACCGACGCCAACATCTGGGGTGCCACCCACGAGGCCAAGACGCTTGAGCACCTGGACACGGGCGTGGAGACCGTGGAGCCGATCATGGGCGTCCGCTTCTGGGACCCGTCGGTCGAGATCGTCACCGAGGACGTGACGATCGGCTTCGACCAGGGCCGCCCGGTGACGATCAACGGCAAGGAGTTCTCCTCCCCCGTCGACCTGGTGATGGAGGCCAACGCCATCGGCGGCCGCCACGGCCTGGGCATGTCCGACCAGATCGAGAACCGGATCATCGAGGCCAAGAGCCGTGGCATCTACGAGGCGCCCGGCATGGCCCTGCTGCACGCGGCCTACGAGCGGCTCGTGAACGCGATCCACAACGAGGACACCGTCGCCCAGTACCACAACGAGGGCCGGCGTCTCGGTCGCCTCATGTACGAGGGCCGCTGGCTGGACCCGCAGGCGCTGATGGTGCGGGAGTCCCTGCAGCGCTGGGTCGGCTCGGCGATCACCGGCGAGGTCACCCTGCGGCTGCGGCGCGGCGAGGACTACTCGCTGCTCGACACCGCGGGCCCGGCGTTCAGCTACCACCCGGACAAGCTGTCCATGGAGCGCACCGAGGACTCGGCGTTCGGCCCGGTGGACCGGATCGGCCAGCTGACCATGCGCAACCTCGACATCGCCGACTCCCGCGCCAAGCTGGAGCAGTACGCGGTGCTCGGTCTGATCGGCAGCGGCAACACGGCGATCGGCGCCGCGCAGGCCGCCGCGACCGGTCTCATCGGCAGCATGCCGGAGGGCGGCGCCGAGGCCATCGCCTCCCGCGGCGAGGTCTCCGAGGACGACGCGCTGCTGGACCGCGCCGCGATGGAGTCCGGCACGGACTGACCAACTCCTTGGATCAGCACCGCCGTTGGGCCGGTTCGACGCGTTCGCCGTCGGGCCGGCCCTTCGTCGTCCGGGTGGGAGACGGGGTCCACGTACGCTTCCCCCTGTGACCACAAGCGAGACGGTCGGCGTGAGTGTCGACGCGATGATCGAAGACCTCCGGACCCTCGTCGAGGTCGAGTCCCCCTCCCGTGACCTGGACGCCCTCCGCGAATCGGCCGAGACCGTGGCCGCTGTCGTCGAGGCGCGACTCGGTGGCCGGGCCGTGCTCGTCGACAGTGAAGGCGGGCCGCACGTCCACTGGTCCGGCGGTGGCACACCCCGTGTGCTGATCCTCGGGCACCACGACACGGTGTTCCCGCTGGGCACCCTCGCGCGCCGCCCCTTCCTGGTCGAGGACGGCCGGGCGACCGGGCCCGGTGTCTTCGACATGCTCGGCGGTCTGGTGCAGGCGATCCACGGGCTGGCCTCGCTCGACGACCTCTCGGGCGTCGAGATCCTGGTGACCGCCGACGAGGAGGTCGGCTCCCGCTCCTCCCGGGCCCTCATCGAGGAACGCGCCCTCGCCTGCGGTGCCGTGCTGGTGGTCGAGGGTGCCGCCGACGGCGGGGGTGTGAAGACCGGCCGTAAGGGCTGTGGCACGTTCGAGGTCTCCGTCGCGGGCCGGGCCTCGCACGCGGGTCTTGAGCCCGCCGCCGGGGTGAACGCGCTGGTCGAGGCGGCCCACCAGGTGCTGGCCATCGCGGAGTTGGGGCGGCCCGAGGTCGGCACGACGGTCACCCCGACCGTGGCGTCTGCGGGCACGCTGGACAATGTCGTACCGGCGGCTGCGACCGTCGTCGTGGATGTCCGCGTCGAGTCGGCCGAGGAGACGCGGCGGATCGAGTCCGCGTTCGCCGCCCTCGCCCCGCGTCTCGACGAGGCCGTGATCACCGTACGAGGAAGTGTCGGCCGGCCGCCGATGCCCGAGTCGGCGGCGGCCGGGCTGTTCGCGGTGGCGCAACGGCTGCTCCCCGGCCTGGAGGGCAGGGCGGTCGGCGGTGGCAGCGACGGCAACTTCACGGCCGCGCTGGGGGTGCCGACGCTCGACGGCCTGGGCGCGGTCGGCGGCGGGGCGCACGCCGACCACGAGTATCTGCTCGTCGCGTCGATGGTCGAGCGGGCGAACCTCGTCGCCGGACTGGTGGACGCGATCCGGAGCGCTTCACCCCGGGCATGACAGGTCCGTTCGGTGGGCATCAACAGGCCGTCGAAGAGCGATACTTGACCATGCGGGAAACGCCCCGTGATGGCCCGATTCGGGAGCGGCGATCAGTGAGCAGTGTCAGCAAGATCGTGGGGAAGGTCGAAGTACGACTCCGCTGGGATCCGAGTCCCTGGGGACAGCAGCCGCGCCATCTGGACATCGTCGCGGCGACCTACTCCGCCGACGCACCGCACGGACGCCCGGTGTACGTCGTCAACTCCGAGAGCCGCTCGCCGGACGGCACGATCAACATGAGCCGGCACAGCGAGACCGGCCAGGGGTACGGCTACATGGAGGTGATGGTCCTCGAACTCGACCGGCTCGCATCGTCCTTCGGACGGGTGGTCGTGGGGGTGGCCATCCATCAGAACGGCGGGACACGGACCTTCGGTGATCTGTCGCACGCCAGAGCCCTGGTCGTGGAGGGGTACAAGGAGCTGCTGTCGGACGACTTCGCCGCGGTGGGCGGGTCCACGGCGGCGACGGTCGGGGAGTTCACCAAGGACGCCTCCGGGGCCTGGGAGTTCCGCCCGATGGTGCGCGGGTTCGACAGCGAGCCGGTCGGGTTCAGTGCGGAGATGGGCAGCGTGCCTCAGGCCTGACCGGCCGGTCCGCCTTGAAGTGCGGGAGCAGGGTGGCGGTGGTCGGGCGCCTGTGGCGCAGTTCGTGGACCAGACCGAGGACAATGGCGGTGCCCACCGCCACGAGGTGTTCGCGGCCGGCCAGGTTGGGCTTCACGATCGACTCCCACACCATCGACCCGCCGGTCAGGAAGAACACGACGGGTGCGCGGCGGACGACGGCGATATATGTGAAGAGTCCTACGACCGCCGCGGACGGCCCGGTGTCGAGGACGTGCCCGATCTCGGGCCGCAGCCCGATGCCCCCGCAGCCGGGTCCGATCAGGAGCATGACGCGCACGGTGAGGGTGCCGGCCAGGGTCGTCGCGTAGGCGACGACCAGGGTGCGAGCCCGGCCCAGGGCCAGTTCGGCCAGTGCGAACGCCAGGAACAGCTGGGTGATGCCGGCCCACACGGGCAGGTCGAGGGCCGGCACGTACAGCGATATGGGGGTGCGCAGCAGGGCGAGCCACAGGGGCAGGTCGCCCTGCACGCCGCCGAGGTGCCGGACGATCGAGGCGCCGCCCGGCCGCTGTGCCAGCGCGTGGAAGAAGATGACGCCGAAGGCGGCGACGAACGCCAGGGACATACCCGGCAGTCCGCGCCGCAGCAACTGTCGTACGGGGTCGACGACGATGCCCTGCCATTCACCCCGCAGTGTGCGCCAGATGAACACGCTCTCCCCACTCCCCCACCCTTGGACGAACACACATATCGGAATCTAGCCCCCTGACGGGGTCAGGTGCGTCCCGGTCCGGGCCGGAGTGGTGTTGCGGCTCGCGAACGGTACGCGTGGGGCTGATATTGAAGAGTGGGAACTGTTCCCGACGGTTGGCCGACGACCGCAGGCAGTGGGAGGGCCGGTGCGTATCTCCGGAGATCCGGCCGGTTCCACCGCGGCCGACGCGGGGCACCGGACGACGCCTCCGCTCAGCTGGGCCGCGGTGGTGTTCTGGCTGGTCAGCATCACCGCGCTGGTGGCGTTGACCGGTATCGCCCTGGGCCGCGACACCCGGCCGGCCCCCTTTCTGGTGGTGCTGCCCGCGCTGATCGCGGGGCGTGGCACTGTGCGGCAGACCACTGTGGCGTCCGTGTGGGTGACGATCGTCATCGTCGGTTCACTCTTCGACAGCCCGCTGCACACGGTGGGGGCGGACGCGGCGGTCGTCGCCTTCGCCCTGGTGTTCAACGGGCTCAGCGTGGCGCGGGCGGCGCAGCGGATCCGCTGGGAGGGCGAGATCGCCCGGCTGCGTTCCGCCGCGGCCGCTCTCCAACGGCAGATCCTGCGCCCGTTCCCCCTGATGACCGACCAGTTGCTGGTCCACGGTCTGTACCGGCCGGTCGAGGAGGACAGCCGGGTCGGCGGTGACGTCTACGAGGTCGTCGCCTCCCCGTACGGCACCCGGGTCTTCATCGCCGACGTCCAGGGCAAGGGCCTCCAGGCGATCAGCGCGGCCTTCGCCGTCCTGAGCGCGTTCCGTGAGGCGGCCGTGGCCGAGCCCACGCTCACGGCCGTGGTGGACGCCCTGGAGGAGGCGGTGCTCCGGCACAACTCCTTCGCGGCGCAGACCGGTGACCGGGAGCGGTTCGTGACGGCGATCGTCCTGGGCGTAGACGGCGAGCAGGAGGTCCAGGCGATCAACTGCGGTCACGTGGCGCCCCTGCTGCTGCGCGACGAGCGGGCCGATCCGGTGCTGCGGCAGGAGCCCTGCGTGCCGCTGGGCCTGGACGCGCTGGCCCCCGAGCCCCGTACCGTCGAGTGGTTCGCCTTCCCCGCCGACGGCACGCTGCTGCTCTGCACGGACGGCGTCACCGAGGCCCGCGACCCGTCCGGGGTCTTCTACCCCCTTGAGGAACGGGCCGCGGCCTGGGGCGACGTCCTCCCGAAGGACGTCCCGGCCACCGTCTACGGCGATCTGCGCCGCCATACGGCGGGCATGCCCCGCGACGACACCGCGCTGCTCGTGCTGCGCCGCAGGGGCGACGCGGGCCTTCTCTGAGGAAGGGACCAATTAGGGGCGGCCGCCCTGGCGGGGGTCGCCCGCGGTGAGGTGTTCCAGAACCTCGGCCAGTTCCTGGCAGGCCTGTTCCACCGAGAGTCTGGTGTTGCGCTGCTCGGTGATGACGGAGGAGAGCAGCAGGGCGGTGAGGGCCATCGTGCCGTTGAAGGCCTGGAGTTTCATCATCACCTCGACATGCGTCAGGTCGGCGAAGGGACCCGACTCCCGGGTCGCCGCGATGGTGGCCATGACGGAGGCGAACAGGGCGCACAGCATGCTGCCCGCGAACCGGAACCGCAGCGCCGCCCAGATCAGCAGCGGATAGACCAGGAACAGCAGGCTCACATGGCTGTGGGTGACCAAGGGGACGATGACGGCGATGGTGGCCACCAGCAGCAGGGCCTCCTTCCAGCGGTGCAGGTCCAGCGGGAAACGCACCGTGCGCAGCATGAGCAGGAGCGGGGTGACGATGAGCACGCCCATCGCGTCGCCCACCCACCAGCCCAGCCAGACCGGCCAGAAGGAGTGCGAGGCCAGCTTGTCGGTGACGACGAGGAGGACGACCCCGCAGCTCGCGCTGATCAGCATGGCGGTCAGGGCGCCCAGGAAGACCAGGGCCAGGCCGTCGCGGAGTCTGCCGAGATCGGTGCGGAAGCCCACCCGACGCAGCATGAGGTACGCGCAGACGGGGGCCAGGGTGTTGCCGGCGAGGACGACGAGCGCGGTCGGCTGGAGCGAGGTGAGGGACATGATCACGAAGAGGATGCCGAGGGCGATGCCGGGCCAGACCCGTAGGCCGAAGATCAGCAGGGCGGCGACCGCCACGCCGGTGGGAGGGTAGATCGGGGTGAACACGGCGCCCTCGACCACCAGCTCGCGGAGCAGGCCGAGCCGTCCCGCCGCGAAGTAGCAGCCGGCGACGGCCGGCGTCAGGAGGGCGTACCCGGCCGGTCGCCGCAGATCATCGAAACCCACCACAGCTGCCATCAGACACCGACCCCGCCATGTCGGCGAGGCGAGCGACGCGAGGTGGCCCTACGGTCCGGACGGTCCGGTCTCGGGCGCGTCGTGTCCCACGACCAGTACGGCCGCGTCGTCCTCGTGCCCCACACGCTCGGCCCCCTTGATCACCGCGGCTGCGAGCGCGCCCGCCTCCATGCCCGCAACGGCGGCGATTCCCGCGAGGCGCATCACCTGGTCGAGGCCTTCGTCGACGCTCATCGAAGGGCCCTCCACCACACCGTCGGTCACCAGGACGAAGACTCCCCCGGTGGTGAGCCGGTGCTCGGTCACCGGGTACCGCTGTCCGGCGACGATGCCCAGTGGCGGCCCGCCCTCGTCGTCGGCGATGCCACACCGGCCGTCCGCGGTGGCCCAGACGGAGGGTATGTGTCCGGCCCGTGCGCTCTCCAGCACCCCCGTGGCCGGGTCGAGCCGGACGAAGGTGCAGGTCGCGAAGAGTTCGGTGCCCAGCGACAGGAGCAGGTCGTTGGTGAGGGCGAGGAGTTCGCCGGGCTCGCTGGTGACGGAGGCGAGGGCGCGCAGGCCGACCCTGACCTGGCCCATGAACGCGGCGGCCTCGATGTTGTGACCCTGGACGTCGCCGATGGACAGGCCTATGCGCCCGTCGGGCATGGTGAAGGCGTCGTACCAGTCGCCGCCCACGTTGAGGCCGTGGTTGGCGGGCGAGTACTTCACCGCCAGGTGGAAGCGGGGGGTGACGGGCATGTCCCCGGGCAGCATGCCCCGTTGCAGGGCGACGGCCAGTTGCAGCAGGGAGCGCTGCAGCTCGGCCCGCTCGCGCGCCTGGGCGGTCAGCGTCCCGAGCCGGGCCAGCAGCTCGTCGCCGTCGTCCGTTGGGCGTATCCGGGACATCGACCACTCCAAAGGGGTTGGTACCGCTATAAGCATAAAGAACCGATTCTTCTCCTCCCGGGACCCAAGGACCGGGACGGCACGACAAAGGCCCGGCCACCGCCGTAGCGGGGCCGGGCCTACCGGTCGTTTGCGCTGTCTCAGCCCTGGCGGGCCTTGAAGCGCGGGTCCTTCTTGTTGATGACGAATGTCACACCGCGGCGGCGGACCACCTGCGCGCCAGGCTTGGCCTTCAGCGAGCGCAGGGACTTGCGGACCTTCATGACTGCCTCCCGTAGCGGCGCTCGAAGCGCTCCACACGGCCGGCGGTGTCCACGACCCGTGTGTTGCCGGTGTAGAAGGGGTGGCTGGCCGACGAGATCTCGACGTCGATCAGCGGGTAGGTGTTCCCGTCCGCCCACTCGATCGTGCGCGCGGACCGCGCGGTCGAGGTGGTGAGGAACGCGGTGTCCGCGGCACGGTCGCGGAAGACGACCGGGCGGGACACGGGGTGGATGCCAGACCTCATGGTGTTTCCTTCCTCAGGCCTTCCCCGGAGGGACGGCCGTTCTGCGGGGTTCAACGCTGTTCGCGGAATTCGACGTGCTCGCCGGCGACCGGGTCGTACTTGCGCAGGACCAGCCGGTCGGGGTCGTTGCGACGGTTCTTGCGCGTCACGTAGGTGACGCCGGTCCCGGCCGTCGACCTGAGGGTGACGACGGGACGGTTCGTGGTGCGTGCCATGAGGACCTCCTTCCGCCCACATCCCGGGATCTTGTCCCGAGCATGTCAGCTACATGCGTTCCAACACGGGCACCCGTCGATGCATTCCCGGCTCTGCCCGGTGGGACCTAGGCGGTGTCCCGGCGGCCCGCGGGGAATTCGTTGCCGTCGCCGTCGGACACCGTCGCGAACCAGGACGTGGCCCAGACGGTGAGGCGGTCGGGCTCGTGGTTCGTCTCGAAGGGGTGGCCGCTCCACGTCCCGTACGAGGTGACGTACACGGCCTCGCCGGGCTCCAGCCAGTAGTCCTGCCCGAACGGCTCCAGCCACAGCTCCAACGGCCGCTCGCCGTCGTTCGCCAGGAGCGGCACCGGGTTCCCGAGCCGCCGAATCGCCTCGAAACCGAAGTCCCCGGCTCTGGGCATGTTCGTCTTCAGCGGACCGATGAGCCGTTCGATGTGGGCCCGCGGCCCCGGGTCCTGTTCGTCCACGCGAGCATTGTGGCAGCGCCGCGTGGCCGCGGACCCGCCGGTCACCCGCGGGCCGGGCCGCCTACGCCGCCACCGCGGCCCGCTCCCGAGCGGCCCGTACGGCCTGGGAGAGGCCCTCGATGTCGTAGGCGCCGTGGTGCCGGCGGCCGTTCACGAAGAAGGTGGGCGTGCCCGCGACCCCGCTGAGGTCGGCCGACTCCACGTCCTCGGCGACATGGCCCGCCCCGGCGTGGGCCCGCATGTCCCGTTCGAAGCGGGCGGTGTCCAGACCGATCTGTTCGGCGTAGCCCCGCAGGTCCTTGAGGCGCAGGGCACCCTGGTGGCTGAGCAGCAGGTCGTGCATCTCCCAGTAGCCGCCCTGCAGCGCGGCGGCCTCCGCGGCCTCGGCGGCGAGCTGGGCGTGGAGGTGGACGTCGGTGAGCGGGAGGTGCCGCCACACGTACCGCACCTCGTCCCCGAAGTCGCCGAGCAGTTCGCGGACGACCGGCTCGGCCATGCCGCAGTACGGGCACTCGTAGTCGCCGTACTCCACCACGGTCACCGGGGCGTGCCGCGGGCCGCGCAGGTGGTCGCGGTCGGGGTCGACGGGGACGGACAGGTCGACGATGGTCTCCGCGCGGCCGAACAGCACCCGGGGCCGGATCTGCGGCGGCAGCAGGCCGATCACCCCGGTGACCAGCCGGGAGACCAGGAACGAGCCGACGACGGCGCTGAGGATGCCCGTCTTCGCGTCCTCCAGGGTGGTCCCGTCGAAGGCGAGCGTCGCGATCAGCAGGGAGACGGTGAAGCCGACGCCCGCGAGGGTGCCGCCCGCGGTCACGGCGCCCCAGCCGACCGGCGGCCGGACCCGGCCCCGGGACAGGACGCTGGTCAGCGCCGTCGAGGCGACGATGCCGAGCGGCTTGCCGACGACGTACCCGATGAGAATGCCGAGCCCGACGGGCGAGGTGAAGGCTCGCGCCAGTTGCTCCCCGCTGATCTGGAGCCCGGCGTTGGCCAGCGCGAACAGCGGGACCACGACATAGCTCGCCCACGGGTGGTACATGCGCTGGAGACGGTCGTTCGGGGAGATGGACGCGGCGATACCGGCCCGTACGTCACGTTCGAGTTCGGGTGTGGGCTGCTCGCGGAAGAGCCGGAACAGTCCGGTGGCGCGTTCCAGGTCGTCGCGTCCCGCCGGGTAGGCGAACGTGATCAGCCCCATGGCGAGGCCGATGACGACAGGGTCCACGCCCGACTTGAGCAGGGCGACCCAGGCGACGACCCCGAGCAGCGCGTACACGGGCCCCCGGCGCACCCTGAACCGCCGCAGCAGCACGACCACGGCGAAGGTGCCCACGGCGACCAGGAGCGCCGGTACGGCGATGTGCTCGCTGTAGAAGACGGCGATCACCACGAGCGCGAGGAAGTCGTCGACGACGGTGATCGTGAGGAGGAAGACACGCAGTCCGGGCGGCATGCCCCGGCCCACGACGGCCAGCATGCCGAGCGCGAACGCCGTGTCGGTGGACATCGCCGCGCCCCAGCCGTCCGCCGTTCCATGGCCGGCGTTGATCGCCAGGTAGATGCCGATCGGCACGAGCATGCCGCTCAGGCCCGCGACGAGCGGCAGCGCGAGCCGCTTGCGTTCGCGCAGCTCGCCCATGTCGAACTCGCGGCGCGCCTCCAGGCCGACGACGAGGAAGAACAGCGTCATCAGCCCGCTGTTGACCCACTCGCGAAGGTCGAGGGAGACGCCGTGCGAGCCGAGCCGGAGGGAGAGGTGGGTCTCCCAGAACGAGTCGTACGCCGAGGGCGTGACATTGGCCCAGACGAGCGCGACCAGCGCCGCCGCCACGAGGACGGCGGCACTCCCGGTCTCGGTCCGCAGGAAGTCGCGCAGCGGGGTGCGGGCTTCGTCGCCGCACGACGTCTGCCCCGTGTAGTCGGTGGCTTCCAAGGACATACGGGGTTCACTTTCGTCTGACGTCGTGACTCACCTGTCGCCCAACACCGGCCGCCACACCCTTCATTCCTGAGGCGGCCCGCACCGCGGCCGACAGTGCGGTCAGCCGCCGAGCGCCGCCCCCACCACGGCCTTCGCCTCCTCCTGCACCTGGCCGAGGTGGTCCGGGCCGAGGAAGGACTCGGCGTAGATCTTGTACACATCCTCGGTGCCGGAGGGCCGCGCCGCGAACCAGGCGTTGGCGGTGGTCACCTTGATGCCGCCGAGGGCCGCGCCGTTGCCGGGCGCCTCGGTGAGGACGCCGGTGACGGGCTCACCGGCGAGGGTGTCGGCGGTGACCTGCGCGGGCGAGAGCTTGGCGAGCAGCGCCTTCTCCTCGCGGTTCGCGGGGGCGTCGATCCGGGCGTAGGCCGGGGTGCCGAAGCGGTCCGTGAGGCCGGCGTAGTGCTGCGACGGCGTCTTCCCGGTGACGGCGGTGATCTCGCTGGCGAGCAGCGCGAGGATGATGCCGTCCTTGTCGGTGGTCCACACGGAGCCGTCCCGGCGCAGGAAGGACGCGCCGGCCGACTCCTCGCCGCCGAAGCCGAGCGAGCCGTCGACCAGGCCGTCCACGAACCACTTGAAGCCGACGGGCACCTCGACGAGCCGGCGCCCGAGGTCGGCGGCGACCCGGTCGATCATCGAGGAGGACACGAGGGTCTTGCCGACCCCGGCGTCCGCGGGCCACCGCTCGCGGTGGGCGTAGAGGTACGAAATGGCCACGGCCAGATAGTGGTTCGGGTTCATCAGGCCGGCGTCCGGCGTGACGATGCCGTGCCGGTCGGAGTCGGCGTCGTTGCCGGTGGCGATGTCGAACCGGTCACGCTGTGCGATCAGCGAGGCCATCGCGTACGGCGACGAGCAGTCCATGCGGATCTTGCCGTCCCAGTCCAGCGTCATGAACCGCCAGGTCGGGTCCGTGAGCGGATTGACCACGGTCAGGTCGAGCCGGTGCTCTTCGGCGATGCGCCCCCAGTAGGCGACGGACGCCCCGCCCAGCGGGTCGGCGCCGATCCGCACTCCGGCCGTCCTGATCGCGTCCAGGTCGAGGACGTTAGGCAGGTCGGCGACGTACGTGCCGAGGAAGTCGTAGCGGCCGGTGCCGGGGGCGGCGAGCGCGCGGGTGTACGGGACGCGGCGGACGTCCTTCATGCCGCTCGCGATGATCTCGTTGGCGCGGTCCTGGATCCAGGAGGTGATCTCGGAGCCGGCCGGGCCGCCGTTGGGCGGGTTGTACTTGAAGCCGCCGTCGGCGGGCGGGTTGTGCGACGGGGTGACCACGACGCCGTCCGCGAGGCCCGAGGTCCGGCCGCGGTTGTGGGTGAGGATGGCGTGGGACACCGCCGGGGTGGGCGTGTAGCCGTCCGCGCTGTCGATGAGGACGGTGACCTCGTTGGCGGCGAACACCTCCAGCGCGGTGACCTGCGCGGGCTCGGACAGCGCGTGGGTGTCGGCCCCGAGGAAGAGCGGGCCGTCGGTGCTCTGGCCTGCCCGGTACTCGCAGATGGCCTGGCTGGTGGCGGCGATGTGGTCCTCGTTGAACGCCGTGTTCAGGGAGGACCCGCGGTGCCCGGAGGTGCCGAACGCGACGCGCTGCCCCGGCTCGGCGGGGTCCGGGTGCAGCGCGTAGTACGCGGTGACCAGTCGGGCTACGTCTACGAGATCCTCGGCGCGGGCCTGCTCGCCCGCTCGCTCGTGTGGCATCTGCCCGCTCCTCCGCATCGACCGACTTCGCGTACGGCCCCATCTTTCCTCGTCAGGGGCGCGTTTAGCGAGTACACCCCCGCCGCCTGTGGAAAACCCGGGCCCGCGCTGTCCGTCAGTACCGGTGACGCCGGTCCAGTTGCTTCAGGACCGCGCCCGCCATGGCCGCCTCGCCCTTCGCGTTGGGGTGCGCGGGAGCCGCCGGGGAGGCGGGCTGCAGCGGCTCTATCCAGCGGTCGGCTGGTGCCTTGCACATGTCGTGGCCGACGGTCGGGCCGTAGGTGTCGACGTACTCCGCGCCGTTGAACGCGGCCACCAGACGCAGCATCAGGTTGAGGCGCTTGCCCGTGTCGCGGAGGTAGGGGAAGTCCTTGGCGGCGAACGGCACCGAGGGGTAGCAGCCGCTGCCGTCGTCGGGCAGGAGGTCCGGGTAGCCGACGACGAGCACGCGCGCGTGCGGTGCCTTCTTGTGGACCGCGCGCAGCACCTTGGCCACCTTGGGCGCGGTGTTGAGGATGGTCAGCGCCAACTGGTCGGCGCCGGAGGAGTTGTAGTAGCGCTGGCAGGGATTGCCCGCCAGGTCCGTGGCGCTGAGCTTGGCGCAGGTGCCGATGATGGTGCTGAACCCGATGTCGTTGCCGCCGATCTGGACGGTCACCAGGTCCGTGTCCCGCTGTACGGCGTCCAGTTGGGGCGGGTTGGTGCCCTGTGCCTGCCACATCTCCGCCGTCGTCGCCCCGCTGCAGCTCACGTCCTTGAGGACGGTCCCTCTCTGGTCCGCGGTCACCACCGAGGGGTAATTGTGGTCGGAGCGGGCGCAGTTGGCGTCCACCTGGGTCGGGATGTACGGGCCCGACGTGTAGGAGTCCCCGAGCGCCACGTACTGCGTGGTGCGGTCGTGTCCGTGGCCAGAGTCGTGTGCCGCCGCCGGTGCAGCGGACGCGACGACGAGGGCACAGCCGCTGACCGCCGCCGCGACCGCCGCGGCCCTGCCGCGGTGGTGCGCCGACGCGGCCGGATGCGTCTCACGGTTCATGGAGTTCCTCCCCCAGGTAGGAGACGCGCGACGGGCCGGGCCCGACGTGGTCGTCTCTCCTTCAACTGGCCTTGTATACCGGTCGGTAGCCCCGAGGTGCCAGAGGTCGGAAGGGAGGAGTTCGCTGCCCTCAGGGGCAAGGCGCGCCGAAATGGTTCGGCCGGTTCGGTGGCCGGTTCCCTTCCACGCGCACATGGACCAGCTCCGCCGGGTATCTCTACCGCAGACGCCAACGCGCTTGGGGGTGGGGGGAGTTGGCCCTGTTGACGCAGAGGCGGCAGAGGCGGCGGGAGACGATCCGTGCGCTGCGCGCCCAGGGACGCTACGGCCCGGGACTGCGCGAGGTGCTGCCCGCGCTCGTGGTCGTGGCCGTCGTCGTGTGCGGGATCGTGGCCGGCCTGGCCGTCGCGTACCGCGCGTTCGGCACCGGGGCGCTCGTCGGCGGTCTTGCGCTGCTCGGTGCGGCCGTCGGGGGCGCGGTCGTGCACCACCGGCCGCTGGCCCGTCGCCGTCTGGGTTTCTACACGCCCGAGGAGATCGCCGATCTGGATGTGGAGGGCCTCGCGCTGGCCGTGTCCCGGATGCTGCGCCGGGACGGCTGGCGGGCGCTGGCCCGGCCCGACGCGCTGGGTCAGCCCCGGGTCCGGGCCCGCAACCGGCGTGGTCACCGTCTGGAGGTGGCCTTCCGGCCGGTCGCCGAACCGCTGCCCGACGAGGAGGCGCCGACGCGCTCAGGACGTACCGCCGGTTCCGGGCCGCATCTCCGGCTCGTCGTCCACCGGGGGACCTTCAGCGGGCGTGATGTGCGATGGGCGCGCCGGCAGGGCGGCGTCCAGCTCATCGACGGCACGCGATTACGGCGCTGGGCCCACGGCACTCCCCTGCACCGGCTGACCGACGTCCCTTGACACGCGTCCCCCGACACGTGGAACGAGCCGCGAGCACGGGGCCCACGGCTCGTTCGCGGTACGGCGCGTCAGCCTTCGCAGTGGTTGCCCGCCGCCGGGTTCAGCAGACCGATCACGTTGATCGTGTTGCCGCACACGTTGAGGTCCAGGTCGATCGGCACCTGGATGACGTTTCCGGAGAGCACGCCCGGGCTGCCGACGGCGGCACCGACGGGGTCGGGGTCCGCGCTCGCCGTACCCGCGCACAGCAGCAACGCCGCACCCGCCAGACCCACTGCGGCCGTCAGACGCTTCCTCATGGAGAACTCCTGTCATTCGGAGGGGCATGTCCCTCCACGCTGACGGTGCTCCGGGGGGTGACGACACTCTTCGGCGTCCGAACGGGTGGCGGCCGTCCTCCAGACCGCCCGCTCAGGCCGTCAGTCCGGCGGCGACGGTCGCCCCGAGTTCCCAGCAGGCCTCGGTGCCCGCCCTGTCGGGCTCACCGGTGAGCGTCACCGGCTCCGCGACCCGCTGCCAGCCCAGCCCGGTCGTGATCGACTCGATACCGCGCACGGCTCCCGTCACGTCGTTCCCACCGTGCACGTAGTACCCGAAGGGCCTGCCGCGCGTCTCGTCCAGGCACGGGTAGTAGATCTGGTCGAAGAAGTGCTTCAGCGCGCCGGACATGTAGCCGAGGTTGGCCGGTGTGCCGAGGAGATAGCCGTCGGCGGCCAACACGTCGGATGAGGTCGCGGACAGGGCTGCCCGCCGTACGACCCGTACGTCCTCGATCTCCGGGGTCGTGGCTCCGGAGACGACGGCTTCGAACATCGCCTGGCAGTTGGGCGAGGGGGTGTGATGGACGATCAGCAAGGTGGGCACGGGGTGAACTTACTGGTCGGCCGCATACGTCTTGGTCACCTTGCCCTGGGGTGTGGCTTCCAGGTGACCACCCGCCCCGTACTCGTCACTCAGGTAGACGGACATGTCCGCAGGATCGTCGAAGGTCTTCCACGGCCCCTCAACCAGGAGGTAGCGGGACGTCGGATTCTTCACCTTGAGTACTTTCCCCGCACGAGTCAGCAACGCGGGCACCGCATCCCAGTCGAACTCCCCCAGATCCATCGGCTCGAATCCGTCCATCAACGTGCCTTTGGTGATGTCCTTCTCCACACCACCGCCGACGCGGTAGGTGTACGAGTCGTACTTGGTCTTGCTGCCGTTGACCATCACATCCGCCAGGACGTACTGGGGGTAGATGCTCAGGTTGCCGAAGGTGTCCCGTCCCGACTCCTGTTGGATGGCCTTGATCGCGGTGCGGATGCCGTTGGGGGTGAGCAGGTCGGTGGTCTTCGCGGAGGCCGAGTTGGAAGGCGTGGCGGTGGGCGTGCTCTGCTGCGTCTGTCCGGTGCCCAGGGACCCCACCCCGTCACCCTTGTTGTCGCTGTTCCCGCCCGGCAGCACCTTCCAGGCGAGCGTCCCGATCAGCAGTACGCCCACGACGCTGGACGCGACCGCGACGCCTGGTCGACCGCGTCGCGGTACCACCTGCATGTCCCCGGTAGGCGGCAGCACCACCGGGGCCGGAGGTGCGAGCGGGTAGGACGTGGTCTCGGGACCGCGGATCTCGGGCTGTGCCGCCGCAACGGCCAGCATCCGGCTCACCGTCCCCGCGTCCGGCCGTGCCTCGGGATCACGCACCAGCACGCACGACAGCACCGGCGTCAGTGACCCGGCCCGCACCGGCGGCGGGACCTCTTCCTGGAGTACGGCGGCCAGGGTGGCCAGTGTCGTACCGCGCCGGAGCGGGTGGTGGCCCTCGACGGCGACGTACAGCATCATCGCCAGCGACCAGAGGTCGGCGGCCGGGCCGCCGCTGTGGCCCGAGACCCGCTCGGGGGCCATGTAGTCGGGCGTGCCGATGATCGAGCCGGTCGCGGTGAGGGCCGTGGCGTCGCGGATCGCGGCGATGCCGAAGTCCGTGAGGACGGGGCGTCCGTCGGTGCGCAGCAGGACGTTGGCGGGTTTCACGTCACGGTGCTGGACGCCGGCCGCGTGTGCCGCGTTGAGGGCGTCGAGCACTCCGGAGCCGAGCCGGGCGGCCTCCGCCGGTGTCATCGGTCCCCGCTCCAACCGGTCGGCCAGTGAGCCGCCTTGGACGAGTTCCATGACGAGCCACGGGTAGGTGCCCTCGCCGCCGTCGACGATGTGATGGATCGTCACCACGTTCGGGTGCTCGACCCGGGCCAGCGCACGCGCCTCGCGCAGGACCCGCTGGCGCAGCATCTCAGCCGCGCCGGGGTCGTACTCCGCGAGGTCGACGTCCGGCGGCCGGACCTCCTTGACGGCGACATGGCGATGCAGCAGCAGGTCGCGGGCGCGCCACACCGTGCCCATGCCTCCGCCGCCGAGCCGGGACTCCAGCTCGAAGCGGCCGTCGACGATCCGTCTGTCGGTGTCCCCCTCGTTCATGCGGAGGAGCTTATGTGACGAACGTGCACTCCTGTGCCGCGCGTTCGGTGATTGAGAAACGTCCGGGCCGACCCGTGAGGGCCGACCCGGACGTCAGGTGGTGCGGAGTGCTCAGACGAGGTCGAAGCGGTCCAGGTCGGAGACCTTGGCCCAGGCGGCGACGAAGTCGTTCACGAACTTCTCCTTCGCGTCGTCGCTCGCGTAGACCTCGGCGAGCGCGCGGAGTTCGGAGTTCGAGCCGAAGACCAGGTCGGCACGGGTGCCGGTCCACTTGACCGCGCCGGAGGCGTCACGGGCCTCGAAGGTCTGCTGGTCCGAGGAGGTCGACGTCCAGGTGGTGCCCAGGTCGAGCAGGTTGACGAAGAAGTCGTTCGTCAGCGTGCCGACCTTGTCGGTGAGGACACCGTGGGTGGACTGGCCCTGGTTGGCGCCCAGGACGCGCAGGCCGCCGACGAGGACGGTCAGCTCGGGGGCGGTCAGCGTGAGCAGGTTGGCGCGGTCGAGCAGCAGGTACTCGGCGGGGAGGCGGTTGCCCTTGCCGAGGTAGTTGCGGAAGCCGTCGACGGTCGGCTCCAGCGCGGCGAACGACTCGACGTCCGTGTGCTCCTCGGTGGCGTCGACACGGCCCGGCGTGAAGGGGACCTCCACGTCGACGCCGCCGTCCTTGGCGGCCTTCTCGACCGCGGCGGCACCGCCGAGGACGATCAGGTCGGCCAGGGAGACCTTCTTGGCGCCGGAGTTGAACTCGGCCTGGATGCCCTCGAGGACCCGCAGCACCTGGGCGAGCTGGTCGGGGTCGTTGGCCTCCCAGCCGCGCTGCGGCTCCAGGCGGATGCGGGCGCCGTTGGCGCCGCCGCGCTTGTCGCTGCCGCGGAAGGTGGACGCGGACGCCCAGGCGGCGGAGACGAGCTGCGAGACGGTCAGGTCCGAGGCGAGGATCTTCGCCTTGAGGGCCGTGACGTCGGCGGCGTCGATGGTCTCGCCCTCGGCCTGCGGCAGCGGGTCCTGCCACAGCAGGGTCTCGGAGGGGACCTCCGGGCCGAGGTACAGGGACTTCGGGCCCAGGTCGCGGTGGGTCAGCTTGTACCAGGCGCGGGCGAAGGCGTCCGCGAACTGAGCCGGGTTCTCGTGGAAGCGCTTGGAGATCTCGCCGTAGATCGGGTCGAAGCGCAGCGAGAGGTCGGTGGTGAGCATCGTGGGGAGCTTCTTGGCGTCGCTGTGGGCGTCGGGGATGATCGCCTGAGCGTCCTTGGCCACCCACTGGTTGGCGCCGGCGGGGCTCTGGGTCAGCTCCCACTCGTAGCCGAAGAGGATGTCGAAGAAGTCGTTGCTCCACTGGGTGGGCTTGGTGGTCCAGGTGACCTCGAGGCCGGAGGTGATCGCGTCGCCGCCCTTGCCGGTGCCGTAGGTGGACTTCCAGCCCAGGCCCTGCGCCTCGAGCGGGGCGGCCTCGGGGTCGTCGCCGACCAGGTCGGCGTCACCCGCGCCGTGGGTCTTGCCGAAGGTGTGGCCACCGGCGATGAGGGCGACGGTCTCCTCGTCGTTCATCGCCATGCGGCGGAAGGTCTCACGGATGTCGCGGGCCGCGGCCAGCGGGTCCGGGTTGCCGTTGGGGCCCTCGGGGTTGACGTAGATGAGGCCCATCTGGACGGCGCCGAGCGGGTTCTCCAGCTCGCGGTCGCCGGTGTAGCGCTGGTCGTCGAGCCAGGTGGTCTCGGGACCCCAGTACACGTCCTCGTCGGCCTCCCAGACGTCGGCGCGGCCTCCGCCGAAGCCGAAGGTCTCGAAGCCCATGGTCTCCAGCGCCACGTTGCCGGTGAGGATCATGAGGTCGGCCCACGAGATGGACTGGCCGTACTTCTTCTTGACCGGCCACAGCAGACGGCGGGCCTTGTCCAGGTTGCCGTTGTCCGGCCAGCTGTTCAGCGGCGCGAAGCGCTGCTGGCCGCGGCCGCCACCGCCGCGGCCGTCGCTGATGCGGTAGGTGCCGGCGCTGTGCCAGGCCATCCGGATCATCAGCGGGCCGTAGTTGCCGAAGTCCGCCGGCCACCAGTCCTGCGAGGTGGTCAGCACCTCGGCGATGTCCTGTTTGACGGCCGCGAGGTCGAGGGCACCGAACGCCTCGGCGTAGTCGAAGTCCGCGCCGAGCGGGTTCGCGACGACCGGGTCCTTGGCGAGGATCTTCAGGTTGAGGCGCTCGGGCCACCACTGACGGTTGCCGCCTCCCTGGGTGGGGTGCGCGGCGCGCCCGTGCGCGACGGGGCAGCCCCCGGCGTCCTCCGACTTCGCGTCCGTGACGATTGCGTCGTGGTTCTCAGACATGGGAATCCTTCCAAACGGGGTGGATCGCGTGACTCAGGAACTGGGGGCGGTGGTACAGGTGGGGCACAGACCCCAGTAGATGACCTCGGCCTCGTCGATCGAGAAGCCGTGGTCGTCGGAGGCGGTCAGGCAGGGTGCCTCGCCGACCGCGCAGTCGACGTCGGCGACGACACCGCACGACCTGCACATGAGGTGGTGGTGGTTGTCGCCGACGCGTCCTTCGAAGCGGGCGGGGCTGCCTGCCGGTTCGATACGGCGTATGAGTCCGGCCGAGGTCAGCGCGTGCAGGGCGTCGTAGACGGCCTGGAGCGATATGTGTCCCACACGGTCACGGACGCCGGAGGCGACGGCCTCGACATCGAGGTGGTCACCGTGCCGAACGGTCTCCAGCAGTGCGACGCGGGCTGCCGTCACCCGCAGGCCGGCACCGCGCAGCTCCTCGGCGGTGGTCGGAGGCGGGGATGCGGTCATGGCGCTCAACCTACAGCCATAAACACGAGTGATTCAAGAAAACAAACGGTTCAAGTTTGATGTCGTACCGGGGTGGGCGATGTGGAGCGGTCCCACGTCGTGGCGGTGACCCCACGTTCCCGCAATGCGGCCTTGCGAACTTTGCCGGTCTCGGTGAGCGGGAGCTCACGGACGGTGTCGAGGTAGCGGGGCACCGCGAAGGGGGGCAGCTCCTCCGCGCAGTGCCGTACGAGGTCCCGGAGGTCCAGCGCCTGTCCGGGCGCGGGGACGACCGTGACCATGACCTCGTCCTCGGCCAGTTCGGAGGGCACCGGGAAGGCCGCCGCGTCGGCGACCGCCGGGTGCGCGCGGACGACGGACTCCACCTCGTGCGAGGAGACGTTCTCGCCGCGCCGCCGGATGACGTCCTTGATCCGGTCGACGAACCGGAACCAGCCGTCGGGCTCGCGCACCACCCGGTCACCGGTGCGCCGCCACGCGGTCGGTCCGGGCTCGGGTTCTCCCAAGTAGCCGGTGCAGAAAGCGAATTGGTGTGCGCTGCGGACCAGCAGCTCGCCGGGGACGCCGTCCGGGACGGGGTCGAGCAGTTCGTCGACCACGCGCACGGAGAAACCCTCGCGCACGGTGCCCACGTAGCCGGGCCGCTGCTCCTCGGGCGTCGACCCGATCACGAGGTTCGTCTCCGTCGATCCGAACCCGTCGACGAGCGTGACCCCGAACCGCTCGCGGAACGGCTCCCACGCGGACCCCGGAGTGGCCGGGGAGAGCCCGCGCCAGGCCCGGTGCGCACGGTCGGCGGGACCCGGCGGCTGAGCGAGCAGCATCGGCGCCATCGCGCCCAGCAGATGGACGACGGTCGCCCCGGTCTCGGCGACCCGCCCCCAGTACCGCGAGGCCGAGAACCGCTCGTCGATCACACAGCTCGCTCCCACCGCCATGGCCTGCGCGAGGGTGTTCAGCGCGTTGGTGTGGAACAGCGGCAGGCAGGTGTACAGCACGTCGTCGGCCGTGAGGCGGAGCGAGTCGGAGACGTTACGGCCCCACCACACGGTCTGCGCGTGCGGGCACCGCACCCCGCGCGCCGCCCCCGTGGTGCCGGACGTGAACAGCACGAACGCGGTGTCGTCCGGGCGCACTTGAACTGCCGGTACGGCGGGTGCCATGCCCGGCGCGGGTACGTCGTCCCCGCCGACGACCCACAACTCCCCCTGGAATCCGGCCGCTACGACACGCTCCGCGAACTCCTCCTCCACGAGCAGGAATTGAGGCTCCGCGGTGCGCAGCACCTGGCGGAGTCCGCCGCCCCGCAGCCCGGTGTTGAGCGGGATCAGCACCGCGCCCAGCCAGGCGCAGCCGAGGAGGAGGTCGACGAACTCGATGCGGTTGCCGGCCATGACGGCGACACGGTCCCCCGGCCGGCAGCCGCGTTCCGCGAGCGCGCCCGCCATCGTGGCAGCGGCCGTCCGGGTCTGCGCGTACGTCCGGGTCGCGTCCCCCGTACGCAGGAAGGTCCGTTCGCCGAACTCCCCGGCCGCCGCGTCGACGAGACCGGGGATGGTGTCGGTCACCGCAGGACTCCCGCCTCCCGGAGCTGCTGGACGCGCTCGGCCGAGAACCCTGCCACCTCTTTCAGTACGACGTCGGTGTCGGCGCCGAGCACGGGCGCGGCCTCGCGGATCGCGCCGGGTGTGCGGGTCAGGCGGATCGGGACGCCCTCGTGGAGGAACGCGCCCGCGACCGGGTGCTCCTTGCGCACATAGAAGCCGCGGGCCCTCAACTGCGGGTCGTGCTCGACGAGTTCACGACCGTCCTGGACCGCTCCGGCCGGGACGCCGTGGGCCTGGAGCGCTTCGGCGGCGACATCGGCGGGCAGTGTGCGGGTCCACTCCCCCAGCACGGCGTCGACCAGGCCCATGGCGTCTCTGCGTGCGTCGGCCGTCGACGTCCGCTCGTCGGTGGCGAGTTCGGGTCGGCCGATGACCTCGCACAGCCCGGCCCACTCCGTGTCGTCGCGCACGCTGACGGCCAGCCAGCGGTCGGCGCCGAGGCAGCGGTAGACCCCCTGCGGGCTCCAGCTCGGGTGGGTGTTGCCGGCCGGTGTCACCTCCGGGCCGCCGAGGAGGCTGGTGCCCATGTGGGCCGCTACCGCCTCCAGTTGGGACAGGTCGATGTGCTGTCCGCGTCCGGTGAGGGAGCGGTGCTCCAGTGCGGCGACCGTGGCGAGGGCGGCTTGCAGGCCCGCGACGATGTCGCCGTGGCCGTAGATCACCCCGACCACGTCGTCCGGCCCCCAGCCGGTGAGCGCGGTCAGACCCCCGCCGGCCGAGACCGTGTCGGCGTACGACACCCAGCCGTTGCGCGGTCCGGTGTGGCCCATGCCCGACATGCTGACGTAGACGAGTCCGGGGTTGATCCGGCGCAACTCCTCGTAGTCCAGGCCGAGTTTGCGCATGACCGTGGAGCTGAAGTTCTCCACGAGGACGTCGCAGTGGGCGATGAGTTCGCGCAGCACCGTGATGCCGTCGGCGGTGCGGGTGTCGAGGGCGATGCTGCGTTTGTTGCGGTTGACCTCGTTGAAGTAGCCGTTGGTGTTCGGGTCCGTGTGGGGGCCGCGGGAGAGGTGCATGAAGGGGGCGAAGCGGGTGGGGTCGGGGCGGCCCGCAGACTCGACCTTGATGACGTCGGCGCCGTGGTCGGCGAGGATCTTCGTGCAGTAGGGGCCGGCCAGGACCCAGGTCAGGTCGAGGACACGGATGCCGTGCAGGGCGGGCTGTACGGAGGCCTGCCGCGCCGGGAGTTCGGCGGGCCGCCCGGCGTGCAGCAGTTCCTGGTCCGCGCCCACTCCCCGGACGTCCAACTCCCGTATCCGGTGGCCCTCCGGGAACGCGAAGGGGAAGCCCAGGTCGGTCCGTTCGCCCTCCGGCGTCTGTACCCGGGTGAAGAACTCGCGGGCCGTGAGCTGGGGGTTGTCGGGGAGTTCGTGCGGGAGGTCGACGGCGGCCCAGGGGAGTTTTCTGGCCTGGGCGCGCTCAGCGAACTCGGCCTTGGGCCAGGTGCCCACGAAGTCCTGGACGACCTTGAAGACGTGCTCCTGGTGCTTCTTGCGTTCGACCGGGTCCTGCCAGCGCGGTTCCGTGAGGTCGGCCGCCGCGTCCTCCTCGCGCAGCCACTCCAGCAGCGCGTCCCACATGCGAGGGCTGCCGCCGAGGCCGCCGCCCAGGTAGCCGTCGGCGGCCCGGAAGAGGCCGTGCGGGACGAGGGGGTGGACGCGGCCGGGGCGGGGCGGCACCCGGTCCTCGTGCAGATAGGCGAGGGCGCCGGCCTCCAGGGCGGCGGCCACGCAGGCCTGTGCGGAGACGTCGATCAGCTGTCCCGGGCCGGTGCGGCGGGCGCGCAGGCCGAGCAGGGCGGCGATGGCCGCGTTGACGCCCGCCAGTTGCTCGGCCTGCTGCTCCGGGAGCCGTAGCGGTGGGCCGTCGGGGTCGCCGACCTGGGCGAGCATCCCGCCGAGCGCGGCCACCACGAGGTCGGTGCCCTGCCAGTCGCTGCGCGGGCCGACCAACCCGAAGGGGGTGACGCGGACGTGCACCAGGTCGTCGAGCCCGGCGGCGAGCGCCTCCGCACCGCCCGGACTCCCGTCGAGCAGCACATCGGCGGTGGTCAGCAGGGCGCGCAGTTCCTCGGGCGAGGCGGGGACGACCGACCGTTTGCCGGCGTGCCAGTGGACGAACGCGTCGCCGCCCTGTTCACGCCGGGTCCCGTCGCCTTCCGGCGGTTCGACGAGCACGACCTCGTACCCGAGTCCGACCAGCAGCCGGCCGGCGAACCGGGTGAAGGGGCTGGGCAGTTCAACGACGCGCGGCACGGTCTCGCTCACGTCTCCTCCCCGGAGAGTCGGTCCCACAGGGTCAGTTGTGCTGCTGGTTCAGGAAGCCGGTGACGACGCTGTGGTAGTCGTACGGCCGTTCCTCCTGCGGGTGGTGGGAGGCCTCGCTCATCACGTGCAGGTTGCCCTTGGGGATCATGCGGGCCAGCATCAGCGGGTAGTCGGGGGTCAGGAAGGCGTCCTGCATGCCCCACACGAAGAGCGTCGGCGCGGCGATCAGGCCGAGTTCGGCGGTGAGGTCCTGCCAGTCGCCGCGCGGGTTGTCGGAGGCGCCGGCGAGGGCGGTCTCCTCGGGGTCGAGGCTCTGTTCGTAGCGCAGGGTCACGGTGCCGTCGGGGATGGCGTCCGGGTCGAACCACTCGAGGCGGGCGATGAGTTCACGCATTTTCTGCCAGGAGGGGCCGGTGCCGCCGTAGTAGACGTCACGGGCGTTGCGGCCGCGGCGGCCACCTTCCGGGAGCGGGGCGAGGGGGCCGTAGAAGACGGGCATGCTGCCGGTGATGACCAACGACCGTACGCGGTCGGGGTACTTGGCGGCGAGGTTGAGGGCGATGGTGCCGCCCCAGGAGTTGCAGACGAAGTCGGCGCGGTCGATGCCGAGTTCGTCTAGGAGGGCCACGGTCCTGGCCGCGTGGTAGTCCCACATGGGGCCCTCGATGACGGGCTTGGCGGACTTGCCGTACTGGAGGATGTCGACGAGCAGACAGCGGCGGTCCTTCGCGAACAGGGGGGCCACCTGTCCGAAGTCCGACCAGCCGGTGCAGCCGGGGCCGCCGCCGTGCAGGAAGACGGTGGGATTGACCGTGGGGCCGCCCTCCCCCAGTTCCACGTAGTGGTATTTGACGCCGTCCGCTTCCGCGTAGGCGCCCTCCGGCGGGGGCTGGATGTCCATGAGGTCCATGTCCCGATGGTGGGACGGCGGCGATCTCCGCCCAAGTGGAACGGTCCGCTGAGCGGGCCGGATCCGTGGCGGCCGGGGGAGCGCCCTCCTTAGCGTCCGCGTATCGGACGAGAACAGGAGGCAGCCCATGTTCCGGAACGCCGAGCTGGAGCTGGTCGAGGAGCGGGCCCGGGCGTCCCTGGGGACATGGGAGCGGCGGTCGCTGGGGGTCGTACGGGCCGAGGACGCGGCGGAGTTCGCGCGGGCGGCCGGGGAGAGCGCGCCGCGTCTCGTCGATCCCGGTCACGCCGACTTCGCCGTGCATCCGATGTATGTGGTGAGCCTGCTGCGCGGGGCTCCCGGGGCGGACGCGTCGGAGTTCCGGCCGGACGGCATGTACCGCGACGAGGTGCCCGGCACCGACGGGCTCGGGGTCCGGCTGATGGCGGGCGGGCAGGCGGTGCGCTGGATCGCGGCGGCACGGGCCGGCGACCGGATCGAACTGCGGCGCGCGCTGACCGCCGTGGAGCGCAAGGGCAGTGGTGAGGGGTTCGTGCTGCTCACGGTGGAGAAGGTGTACGGCTCGGTGCGGGGGACGCTGGTGGAGGTCACGGAGAGGTTCATCGTCCGATGACGGACCGTCACATCACCGTCGGACAGGCCGTGTTGCCGGTCGGAATGACTCCCGACGCGATCACCCTGCTGCGGTTCGGCGCGGTCACCCGCAACGCCCATCGCATCCACTACGACACGGAGTTCGCCCGCTCGGAGGGGCTGGCCGGGCCGGTCGTCATGGCTCAGCTGCACGGCTGTCTGTTCTATCGCGCCGCCGCGGAGTTCGCGGGCGAAGGCGGGCAGGTGCGTGAGGTGGAGTGGCAGAACCGGGCACCGGCCGGCGTGGGAGAGCGGCTGGTGGTGACCGGAACCGTGCGTGCCGTAGGCGGAGTCGACGGTGAGATCACTCTCGATCTGGTCGAGCGCTGCGGTTCCGGTGACGTGGCGTGCTGCCGGGGGCGGGCCGTGGTCGTCCCGGGGTGAGAACCGCTCGCCGCGGCAGCCAGGCGTCGATGACGGCTGCGAGTTCCTCGCGGTCGGTGAAGACGTGGCCGTCCATGCCCACGGCGCGCGCCGCTCGTACGTTCTCCTCACGGTCGTCGACGAAGAGGAAGTCGGCCGGGGCGGCGCGCAGGGCGACCACACAGTGCTCGAAGGCCGCCGGGTCCGGTTTCGCCGCTCCGATCTTCCCGGAGAAGGCCACGTGGTCCAGCCGGTGCAGCCAGGGCTGCGCGGCGAGGAAGGCGTCCGCGTGGTCCGAGGGGATGTTGGACAGCAGGGTGACCTCGTCGACATCGCGGAGGGACTGGGCGTAGGCGACCATCGAGTCGTCGACGCGTGGGCCCAGTAGGCATCGGTGAACGCGTCGGTCGGGGTGTGACAGCGGGCGGCCATCTGCCGCAGGACGCCCGGGCGTTGGTGGCGGGCGATGACTCCGAAGAGGTCGAAGAGCACGATGCTTCGGTCGGTGGGCATGGCGAGGGTTCCTCCGGGTTCCGGGGACCTGTGCGGCACGGAGTGAGCCGTGCCGCACAGGCGGTCAGGGACCGCTGCGTACCGGCTCGGGCGTGCGGTCGGGTCCGGTGCGACCACTGCGGCGAGGACGCCGCCGACCGAGAACGTGGCGTGGAAGGCCGACATGACGGGCCCGCCGTACGCCTTCTCCACATGCACGGCGTGGGCGTTCATGCTCACGTCCAGGCAGCCGTTGCAGAACCCGAAGACCAGCAGGGCACCGGCCAGCGTCCACGGGTCCCGGGGCAGGCCGGGCAGTACCAGGGCCGCGCCGCACAGCACACCGGTGGCGAGGACGACGACGCGCGCCCCGAGCCGGTCATCGCACAGGCCGTCAGGGAGACGGGCCGGATCACCGTCCAGGAACTCGTCGAACTGACCGACGCCTCCGAGATGACCATCCGGCGCGACCTCGACGCGCTGGCCGCGCAGGGCGTCCTCGTTCGCGCTGCGGGCGCACGAGTCCGTCGAGGCCAGGCGGCGGATCGCGGCCGAGGTGTCCGCGCTGATCGCCGACGGCGAGACCGTCCTCCTCGACAGCGGCACCACCTGCCTGGAGGTCGCCCACCTGCCGCGCCGGCGGCCGGTCACCGTGATGCCGCTGTCCTTGCAGGCCGTCCACGCCCTCGGCGAGAGCCCGGGCCCGGCCACCCTGACGGTGCCCGGCGGGCAGCCCCGGGCGGCCGAGGGAGCACGCACCGGCCCGCTCACCCTCGCGTCCCTGGCGGCCCTGCGCTTCGACACCGCCGTCATGGGCTGCTGCGGGCTGAGCGCTGCCGAGGGTCTGACCGCCTACGACCTCGACGACGCGGCCGTGAAGAAGGCGGGCATCGCCTCCTCGCGTCGTATCGTCGTCGCCGCGGACGGCGGCAAGCTCGGCCACACCGCGTTCGCCCACGCCGGGCCCGCCACCCTGCTGCACACCCTCGTCACCGACACCACCGCGCCCGCCGACGAGGTGGCGGCGCTCGAAGGCGCGGGTGTCGTCGTCAAGGTCGCGTGACGGGACTGCCCCGAGGCGGGGGGTGCCTCAGTCCAGTTCGAGAACCACCTTGCCCACGGCCTCCCCGCTCCGCAGCCGATCGGCGGCCTCCGCGAACCCGTCCAGTCCATGGCGCTCGATCGCCAGGGTCAGCTCCCCCGTCCGCAGATCCGCCAACAGCGCTTCCGCGTCCGCCGCGACCTCCTTGCCCCGGGTCATCAGGTTCACCGGCAGCAGGGACACGTCGGCCAGCAGGAAGTCCGCGAGGTCGACGGTGAATTCGCGTCCGGCGGTGTAGCCGACGAGCGCCACCCGGCCGCGCGGGCGGACCAGCGGGAGGGCGTCGCGGAGCACCGGACCGCCGACCGTGTCGATGACGACGTCGACCGGACCGCCCACCGCCTCCGCTGACAGGTCGGCGGCCGGCAGGGACTTGGCGGGCGCGGGGACGTGGGCGAGCTTGGCCGGACGTCCGACGACCCCGATCACCTCGGCCCCGGCCCGCGCGGCGACCTGCGCGGTCAGCGCCCCGACCGCGCCCGCCGCGCCCGTCACGAGCACCCGCTCCCCGGGCTGTACGTGCGCGACCGCGTGCACGGCCGCCCACGCCGTGCCCGCCGGCGAGAACCAACTGCACGCCAGGGCGGGGTCCGTACCCTCCGCCACGACCTCCACCGCGGCGTCCGGCACCAGTGCGTGCTCCGCCCAGCAGCCGTCGCGGCGCAGGCCGAGGCCCTTGCCGCCGAGCCGGACGAGGGTGCCCTCGGGGTGGCTGTCGGAGGCGAGGACGACCCCGCAGCCGGTGGTGCCCGGTACGGCGGGCAGGTCGGGCAGGATCCCGAACTTGCCGTCCACGACGTTGAGATCGAGGTGGCCCACCTGGGCAGCCCGCATCCGTACGAGGGTGTGGCCGGGGCGCGGCTCCGGCACCGGGCGCTCCACCAGGCGGGGCAGCGAGCCGAAGCTCTCCAGGACCAGGGCGCGGGACAGGGCGGTCGTCACAAGCTCACTCCGTATCGACGCGGGACGCGACGCCCCGCAGGGCGCGGCCGGATCCGGTGCGGCCCGGCGATCCACGGACGGTAGAACGGCGAGCCGCCCCGGCGCAGCGACGAGGGTCCGCTGAACGGGACGTGACGGCACGGTCTGCTCAGTGGACCGGGTCCCTTGGGCGGATCCCGCTGCCCGCCGCATGCTCGGCTCACAGCTCACCCGGCAGCAGGAGGACGCCCACGATGACGGTCGACGACACTCCCGACACCCAGCCACCGGTCCGGAGCCGCCGCAGACCAGCAGGTGAGCCCGGCCGCCAGGACTGGAAGTCGTGGCCCCACTACGACGCGGCGGGCGCGGGCTTCCGCGGCTACTGGTACCCGGTCACCTGGTCCAGCCAGATCACCGGCGATCCGCTCCCGTTCACGATCTGCGGCGAGAAGATCACCCTGATCCGGGACAACGGCACGGCGTACGCGCTGCACAACCGCTGCCCGCACCGCGGCGTCCCGCTCTCGGAGGGCAACCAGCAGTTCCCCGGCACGGTCAGCTGCCCGTACCACGGCTGGACCTTCGACCTGCCCACCGGCAAGCTCGCCGCGGTCATCACCGACGGGCCCGGCTGCCGGCTGACCGGCAAGGTCTCGGTGCGGACGTACCCGGTCGAGGAGCGGCTCGGTATGGTGTGGGTGTACATCCCCCTCGCCGACGAGGAACCGCACTCCATCGACTCGCAGTTGCCCGAGGAACTGGTCTCCAACGCCTTCGTGATGGGCGGCCGGATCGACCCGCGCAGCGGCAACTGGCGCTTCGCCTGCGAGAACGGCTTCGACGAAGGGCACGCCAAGTACCTGCACCGCACGGCACTCTGGCGCCTGTTCAAGCCGATGCCGACCTGGAACATCACCCGGATCGTGCCCAAGGGCCGCTGGATCTTCCGGGTCCAGGACGAGGTGTACTGGGAGGCGGACTTCCCCGGTGTCGGCCGCTGGACCAACAAACGCTGGTGGAAGGCCCAGCCGCCGAAGGAGACCTTCAACATCGGCAACACCGGCAAGCCGGACAAGGTCAACCAGACGATCGAGGCCCAGGAGTTCCCCGGCTTCGCGTCCCTGTCGATGCCGGGCGTGCTGCGCATCGCGTACCCGAACTTCATCCACTACGAGTTCTACGTCCCCGTCGACCAGGACAACCACCGCTATGTCGGCGTGATGGTCAACTTCACCGAGGGCTGGGAAACCCTGCGTTTCTACGCCAAGTACCTCGGTGCGATCCGCTGGTTGTTCCACGGCCAGTTCTCCGGCCAGGACGCCTGGATGGTCGACATCACCGACGCTCCCCCGGAGAAGCTCTACCGCCCCGACATCTCGCTGACCGCCTGGCGGAACCTCAGCGAGGAGGAGTACGGCAAGAAGCTCGCCGGTACGGGCACCGAAGGGAAGGAAGCCTGACCATGGGCCGCACACTGCTCACCCTGCTCATCGGAGTGGGAATCGCGATCGGGCTCCCGCTCGCGAAGAAGCGCTTCGAACGTACGACGATGACTCAGGTACACAGGATCAACCAGTGAGCGCCGCGGGCGAGTTGGCGGGTCTGGACGACAGGCGGGCCGCCTGGACCGCCGACGCCTGGCGGCATGTCACCGCCGACCGGCTGCGCGACCTGATCACCGGGCTCGTCGACGTCCCGTCCCCGACCGGCGACGAGGGCCCGCTCGCCGCGCACATCGCCGACACCCTCACAACGGCGGGCTGTCCGGCCCGCGTTCAGCGGCTGGACGACCGGCAGGCCAACGCCTGGGCCCGGCTCTCCGGCGACGGCACCGGCCCCGACCTGATGCTCTACGCGCCGATCGACACCCTGACGGTCGGCGAGGAGAGCGAGGATCTCCCGTGGATCGGGCCGGAGTTGCGGGACGACATGCGTCCGCGCGCCACCGTCCACGACGATCTCGTCGTCGGCCTCGGCGCCTCCAACCCGAAGGGCCACGCCGCCTGCGTGATGATGGCCGCCGAGGCGATCGCGCTGGCCGGCGTCCCGCTCACCGGCGACCTGGTCGCGGCCTTCGGCGCCGGCGGCATGCCCACCAACGCGCGACCGGGCAGCAGCCGCCTCAACACCGGCCAGGGCGTGGGCTGTTCGTTCCTCCTGGAGCAGGGCGTGTGGACCGACTACGCCCTCATCGCCAAGCCCGGCTGGACGGTCTCCTGGGACGAGGTCGGCCTCGTCTGGTTCGAGGTGACGGTCCACGGCACCCACACCTACGTCGGCTCCCGCCACCGCCTCCCCTACGACAACCCCGTCGCGCGCGCCGGCGAGGTGACCCGGCATCTGGAGGAGTGGTTCGTCGAGTACGCCGAACGGCACACCTCCGGCACGGTCGCACCGCAGGGCATCGTCTCCTCGATACAAGGGGGTTGGCCCCGGATGGCGGCGGTGACACCGGCCTCCTGCACCCTCATGGTGGACCTGCGGATCGGCCCGGACACGACGCCGATGCAGGCCAAGCGCGAGTTCATGGCCGCCATCGGCGCCCTGCGCGACAAGAACATCGACGTCGGCGCCGAGATGGTGCTGGCGATCCCCGGCACCAGCACCGACCCCGAGAGCTGGATCTGCCGCAGCGCGACGGCGAGTTGGGCCGCCTTCGAGGGGCGCGAGCACGAGGTGATCCGCGGCAACAGCGGTGCCACCGACGCCAACATCCTGCGCGGGCGCGGCATCCCGACCGTGCGGGTCGGCATGCCGAAGGTCACCGACTCCCTCTTCGACATCGACTTCGCGCGGGGCATGAACACGGTCTCCGTGCGGGCCATGGAGAAGCTGACGCGCCATCTGATCCGTACGGCGGTCGACACGGTGACCCGGTCCCGCGCCGAGGTGGAAGGAAGAGCGGCATGACGGAGATCGTCCTGGGCGTGGGCGCCTCGCACAGCACGCTGATGAACACCCACTGGGAGGAGACCTTCCACAAGGACCGGGCGGAGCGGTTCCGCGACGCGCTGTCCGAGGCCCGGGAGGCACTGCTCGTGGCCCGCCCGGACACGGTGATCCTGGTGGGTTCCAATCACTTCCGGGGCTTCTGGCTGGACCTGATCCCGAGCTTCACGATCGGCGTCGGCGAGTGCGTCGCGAGCGGCGAGTCCGGCACCCCGAAGGGGCCGCAGCCGATCGACGTCCCGCTGGCCCGGCACCTGGCCAACTCCCTTGTGGAGAGCGGGAGTTTCGACCCGGCGTTCTCCGCCAGACTCCAGATCGACCACGGCCAGTCGCACGCCATCCAGTACCTCTTCGAGGGCCTGGACGTGGAGATCGTGCCGATCGTCGTGAACGTCTTCGCCCCGCCGCTGCCCACCCTCACCCGCTGCGAGGAACTGGGCCGCGCGATCCGGGAGGCCGTCCTCTCCTTCCCCGGCGACCGGCGGGTCGCGGTGGTCGGTTCGGGCGGGCTCTCGCACCGGCTGCCCTGGCCGGACTGGCGCGAACCGCACGGCGACGACGAGGAGTTCATGGTCGGCGCCTGGCTGAACGGCCGGGAGAACTGGCAGGACTACGACGTCCGCCGCCGCGAGATCATCCGCGCCGCCGAGGCCGCGCTCAACCCGGAGTTCGACAACGACTTCCTGTCCCTCGTCGAGCGCGGCGAGATCAGCCGCATCACCGCGTACAGCACCGAGGAGTTGGAGAAGGTCGCCGGCAACGGGGCGCAGGAGCTGCGCACCTGGCTGCTGATGTCGGCCGTGCTCGACCACGTGCCCGGCCGCCGGCTGGCGTACGAACCGATGCCCGAGTGGCTCACCGGGATGGGCGTAGCCGTCCTCGACCCCCAACAGGCCCCCACCGAAAGGCAGTAAGGCAGTCATGAGCATCTGGACCGAACTCTCGGGCATCGACTACCGCCACGCGTACGTCGAGACCGGCGATGTCACCACCCGCGCCCTCCAGGCCGGCCCCGAGGACGGCGAGCACGTCGTGTTCCTGCACGGCACGACGGGCCACCTGGAGGCCTTCGTCCGCAACATCCCGGCGCACGCCGGGGCCGGCTACCGCTGCCACGCCATCGACATGCTCGGCCACGGCTACACCGGCAAGCCGGACCGCCCGGGCGAGATCCCCGCGTACGTCGACCACCTGATGGCCTACCTCGACGCGGTGGGCGCCGAGCGCGCGCACCTGGTCGGCGAGTCGCTGGGCGGCTGGGTCGGATCATGGGCCGCGAGCGAGCACCCGGACCGGGTCGCCTCGCTCCAACTCCTGTGCATGGGCGGCACGAAGATCAACCCGGCGGTGATGGAGCGGCTGAAGACCTCCACCCGCGCCGCGGCCATGGAGCCGGACATCTCCTACACCCGCGACCGGCTGGCCCTGCTGTGGGCCGAGTGGGACGAGGACCTGGGCGAGGAGCTGACCCGGGTGCGCTACGAGATCTACCACCACCCCGACTTCCAGCGGAACCTGCACAACCTGCTCGCCCTCCAGGAGGTCGAGGCCCGGGAGCGGAATCTGCTGCGCCCCGACCGGATGGCGCGGATCAAGGCCCCGACGCTGGTGGTGTGGGGCAACAAGAACCCGCTCGGGGACGTTCCGGAGGCCGAGGCGATCGCCGCCGCGATTCCGGGAGCGAGGCTTGAGGTCTTCACGGAATGCGGACATTGGCCGCAGCATGAGAAGGCTTCGCTGTACAACCCGCTGAGTCTCGCGTTCCTCGCCGAGTCGTCGTCCAGTCACTGATCGTGAGATTCCAGCCGTAACCCCTGATCGTGAGGTGTCCGCCATGACCGTCGTCCCGATCGCCCGCGCCGTGGCCCCCGCTCCCCCGCCTCCCGCGACCGGACCGGCCCTCGGGCCCGACTCGATGAACTCCGTCCTCGGCAAGGTGCGCCCCATCCTGGAGGCGTTCACCGTCGACGACGAGTCGCTCTCCCTGGCGGATCTCGTGCGCCGTACGGGCGTCGCGAAGGCCACCGTGCACCGGCTCTGCCAGGAGCTGGTGGTGTGGGGGCTGCTGGAGCGGGCGGGGTGCGACTACCGGCTCGGGCTCAGGCTCTTCGAGATCGGGCAGCGGGTGCACCGGCAGCGGATCCTGCGCGAGGTGGCGCAGCCGTACATGGAGGATCTGCTGCTGGCCACGCAGGAGACGATCCACTTCGCGATCCACGACGGCCTGGACGTCGTCTATCTGGAGAAGATCCTGCCGCACCGGGGCCTGAGCGAGGAGTCCCGGGTGGCGGGGCGGCTGCCGCTCTACTGCACGGCCACGGGGAAGGCGATCCTGGCCTTCTCCCCCGCCGCCCTGTTCGGCGAGGTGGTCAGGAACGGGCTGAAACCGTTCACCCGGCACACGATCACCTCGCCGGGGCGGCTGCGCGCCCAGGTGGAGCGGATCCGGGAGGAGCGCCTCGCGACCGAGGCGGAGGAGGTCAGGCTCGGCTACATGAGCATGGCGGTGCCGGTCTTCGGGCGGCAGAACACGCTCGCCGGCGCCCTGTCGATCACCGCGCCGACCTACCGGGTTGACGCCGCCGCGCACGCGAGCGCGCTGCGCACCGCGGGGCTCGGCATCGGCCGGGCGCTGCGGTCTGCCCTGTGAGCGCCCTGGACGAGGTGTTGTCCCGGGCCCACAGGCTCGTCGGCCGCTGGGAGGACGAGGACTGCGGCACGGTGACCGTCAAGGACTTCTGCCGGTACGCCGCCGCGCTCAACGACGCCGACTACATCCGCCGGGCCCGGGAACAGGACGCGGCGGGCGCTCCGGTCGAGGCTCCGGCCCTGTTCCTGGCGGCCACCATGAGCTGGGAGGACGGGCCGCCCGAAGGGGAGTTGCGGCCCGACGGGCTCGCCACCCGGGAGTCGCCGTGCACGGAGGGCCTGCCGGTCCGCCAGGTGCACGGCGGGCAGAGCGTCCGGCTGCTGCGGGCCCCGGTCGCGGGCAGCCGGGTCACGGCCTCCCGCGCGGTCACCTCCGCCGAGCGCAAACAGGGCCGCTCCGGCCCGTTCGTCCTGCTCGGCCTCACCACCCGCTTCACGACGGCGGACGGCACCGAACTGACCGCCGTGGACGAGACGATCGTCGTCCAGGAGGCCCTCGACCCCGCAGGAGCCGCATGAACACGCCGGTCGCCGGGGACAGTTGCCCGCCGCAGCGGTACACGCACAGCACGGTCCAGCTCTTCCGCTTCAGCGCCGTGTCCTGGAACTCCCACCGCATCCACTACGACTCCGCCTTCGCCGCCACGGAGGGTTTCGAGGACGTGGTCGTCCAGTCCACCCTGCACGGCGAGACCCTCACCCGGTACGCGCTGGCGTGGGCCGGGCCGAACTCCCGCCTTGAGACGGTGAGTTGGCGCAACCGTACGACCGCCGTGGCCGGTGAACCCCTCACCTGGACCGCCACCGTGCGCGCGGTGGAGGGCGCCCGGGTGTCCCTGGACGTGGCCGTCGTCAAGGCCGACGGCACCCCGTGCGTGACAGGAAGCGTCGAACTCGCCCTCGTCTGACCGGGGCGTCCCGGCAGCCGGACCGGTTCCGTTGGGCGGAGAGCGGACCGTTCCTACGCTCCTGAACCATGAGCGTTCACCTTGCCGAGCCGGTCGAGTCACCGGTGATCGAGACCGACATCCTGATCATCGGCGCCGGCCCCTCCGGCCTCTACGGCGCCTACTACGCGGGCTTCCGCGGACTGCGCGTCACGGTCATGGACGTACTGCCGCAGTGCGGCGGCCAG
>NZ_JAEQAZ010000081.1 GCF_016654115.1 Streptomyces sp. MBT53 | reverse complement strand
TGCCCGCGGACCCGGACGACCTGGACGACCTGGTCGCGGACACCGTGCTGGACGGGGCGCGGTACGGGAGCAGCACGCTGCGGGCCGCTTCCGTGCGGGGGGACTCCGCGCGGTTCCGGGGTGAGCCGCGCCGGGACTCGTTGCTGACCGCGCGGTTCGGGATCGGGGAGCAGGCCCTGGTGCTGGTCGCGATGGCGACCGGGGCGCGGGCCACACCGGGGGCGCACCGGGCCGCCGCCGAGGCCTGCCACTGGATCGGGCGGGCCGTCGGACGGAGTCACGCCCGGCTCGCCGAGGACATCCGGGCCGCCCGGCGCGGTGATCTCAAGTCCGGTCTGCACCGGCTCACCGACCGCAGCCTCGGCAAACTCCGTGCCAGCGCCGCGGAGCAGGGCATCGACCCGGACGAGTACGCGGCCACCCTGCGCTGTCTCCTCCTCCCCGCGGACCCGGAGTGCCGTACCCGCGTCTTCTTCGGCGTCGGCCCCGGTGGTCTGTTCCGGTTGCGCGGCGGCGAGTGGCAGGACATCGAGCCCACCGCGGGCGAGGCGGCCGGAGAGGCCGTCGTCGGTTTCGGTTCGCAGCCCGCCGAGACTCCCGAGGGCGACCGGCTGACCATGGACCTCGGTATCCCGACCCCGCCGAGCCCGTACGAACCCGCCCCCGAACCGCCTCGCGAGCCCTTCCGCTTCCGTGCCTCCGTCGCCCGCCCCGGCGACACGCTTCTCATGTGCACGGGCGGGCTCGCCGAACCCTTGCGCGGCGAGCCCGAACTGTCCGCGCATCTGGCGGGCCGTTGGTCCGCCACCACCCCACCCGGCCTGGCCGCATTTCTCGCCGACACCCAAGTGCGGGTCAAGGGTTATGCCGACGACCGCACGGCCGCCGCCGTTTGGGAGGCGTGAGCGCCCGGGCTGTGAATTCATGGAACCCAGAGGGATCCGCAGTACACCGGAAACCGAAGGGCACGCGAGAACCATGGCCAAGCAGAACGTTGCCGAACAGTTCGTCGACATCCTCGTCCGCGCCGGGGTCAGGCGCCTCTACGGCGTCGTCGGCGACAGCCTCAACCCGGTTGTCGACGCGATCCGCCGCAACTCCGCCATCGACTGGATCCACGTACGGCACGAGGAGACCGCCGCCTTCGCGGCCGGCGCGGAGGCGCAGATAACCGGGAAGCTCGCGGCCTGCGCCGGCTCCTGCGGCCCCGGCAACCTGCACCTCATCAACGGCCTCTACGACGCCCACCGTTCCATGGCCCCGGTCCTCGCCCTCGCCTCGCAGATCCCGTCCAGCGAGATCGGCCTCGGCTACTTCCAGGAGACCCACCCGGAGCGGCTCTTCCAGGAGTGCAGCCACTACAGCGAGTTGATCTCCAGCCCCAAGCAGATGCCCCGCCTCCTCCAGACCGCCATCCAGCACGCGGTCGGCCAGTCCGGCGTCAGCGTCGTGTCCCTCCCCGGCGACATCGCCTCCGAACCCGCCCCCGACAAGGCCGCCGAGACCGCCCTCGTCACCTCCCGCCCCTCCGTTCGCCCGGGCGACGCAGAGATCGAGAAACTCGTCGAGATGATCGACGCGGCCGGCAAGGTCACCCTCTTCTGCGGCAGCGGCACGGCGGGCGCGCACGCCGAGGTGATGGAGTTCGCCGGGAAGATCAAGTCCCCGATCGGACACGCCCTGCGGGGCAAGGAATGGATCCAGTACGACAACCCGTACGACGTCGGCATGAGCGGACTGCTCGGCTACGGCGCCGCCTACGATGCCACCCACGAGTGCGATCTGCTGATCCTGATCGGCACAGACTTCCCGTACAACGCGTTCCTGCCCGACGACGTGAAGATCGCCCAGATCGACGTACGGCCCGAACACCTCGGCCGGCGCTCGAAGTTGGACCTCGCGGTGTGGGGCGACGCGAAGGAGGCGCTGCGCTGTCTGATCCCGCGGGTGAAGCCGAAGGGGGACCGGAAGTTCCTCGACCGGATGCTCAAGAAGCACGCCGACGCGCTGGAGGGGGTCGTCAAGGCGTACACGCGGAAGGTCGACAAGCAGGTCCCGATCCACCCCGAGTACGTGGCCTCCGTACTCGACGAACTGGCCGACGAGGACGCCGTGTTCACCGTCGACACGGGCATGTGCAATGTGTGGGCCGCCCGCTACATCACGCCCAACGGCCGCCGCCGCGTGATCGGTTCGTTCTCGCACGGCTCGATGGCGAACGCGCTGCCGATGGCGATCGGCGCGCAGTTCACCGACACCGAGCGGCAGGTCATCTCGATGTCCGGCGACGGCGGATTCTCCATGCTGATGGGCGACTTCCTCACCCTCGTCCAGTACGACCTGCCGGTGAAGGTCGTCCTGTTCAACAACTCCTCGCTGGGAATGGTCGAGTTGGAGATGCTGGTCGCCGGTCTCCCGTCGTACGGCACCACCAACAAGAACCCCGACTTCGCCGCCGTGGCGCGCGCCTGCGGTGCCTACGGGGTGCGGGTCGAGAAGCCCAAGGATCTGGAGGGCGCGCTGAAGGCGGCTCTCAAGCACAAGGGCCCGGCCCTCGTCGATGTCGTCACCGACCCCAACGCGCTGTCCATCCCACCGAAGATCAGCGCCGAGATGGTGACGGGCTTCGCGCTCTCGGCGTCAAAGATCGTGCTGGACGGGGGAGTTGGCCGCATGCTGCAGATGGCGCGTTCCAACATCCGCAACGTCCCGAGGCCCTAACCGTCGTACGGCGCCCAGCCCTTGGCCGAGTACCAGTAGTGCGGCAGGCCCTTGATGCTCGTCGTGCGGAACGGCCTGCCGTGGTCGTCGATGCGGAGGGTGCCGGTGCGGCCCTGGGAGGACCAGCCGAGTTCGAGGTACCAGCGGCAGTCGCAGGTCTGGGTCCGGGCCTTGACGAGCAGCACCTCCGGGTCCTGCGCGGAGACCTTGTACGGCAGGTGCACCGCGGGGACCGGCGTGCCCAGGTCGCTCCCGGCGACCGGGCGGGCCAAAGGGCGGCCGGCGTCCAGGTCCACCCCGAAGTAGCGGGGGCTGACCTCGCCGCCGCAGCCCTGGTCCATGGCATAGGCGGTGCCGTGGACGGGGGCCGCCCGGCCCACGACCCGGACGCGCAGCGACTCCAGGACGACCGCCGTGGTCGTCCGCCCCTGCACCGAGATCTCGACGTCGGTCTCCCGCCCGTGCACCGCGCGCTGCTTCGCCGCCCAGGTCCCGGCGTCCTCCGGGGCCGGGGGCGGCGGAACCCGCGCGGGTGACTTCTCGACGACGTAGTCGTGGCTGCAATGGATGGCCCACGCCTGGGAGTCGGCGGTCCAGGTGAGGGGAGCGAGAGGTGCAGGGGGTGCGGACGGTGTGGCCCTGGGCTTGGCGGTGTCGTGGGTGGAGATCGCCGACAGGCTGCCCCACACCGCGAGTACCGCGCACACTGCGGCGGCGGTGAGCGTGAGCCGCCGTCGGTACCAAGGGCCGCGGCCGGGCGCCGGCGCGGGGGCTTCCTCCGGCACCGGTTCGGGGTCGGGGACCGGGCTCTCGGCGGGCCGGGGCCGCTGCCGGGCCGCCACCGCCAGGATCCAGTACCGGTGCAGCCGCAGCCGTTCCTCCGGTGTCGCCCCGCACATCGCCGCGAACCGCTCCACGGGTGCGAAGTCGAGCGGGACCGCCTCGCCGACGCAGTAGCGGTGCAGGGTCGAGGCGTTCATGTTCAGGCGGCGGGCCAGCTGGCTGTAGCTGCGGTCCGTGCGGTCCTTCAGCCGTCGCAGCAGCGCCGCGAACTCCTCGACATCCTTGTCGTCGCCCTCGCCCGACACCGTTCCCCCGTGCGCGCCGCGTCCCGGGACGGCATCCCAGGCACTCCACATATGAGGAGGTCAGCGGGGGTGGGACGGTTCCACCGTTGCGGGGTCGGTGTCGGTCATTGCGGTCGGCCGGGCCGCGCGCCGAAGCTCTGAGGGACCACACGAGACCACACCGCACGGCACCGAACCGAAACGGGGAAACCACGTGAACAGCAAGAAGGCCACGCGCCGTACCGCCCTCGCCGCCGGCCTCGCCCTCGCCCTCGGGCTGGGCGTGGCGGCCCAGGCCTCGGCCGGCGGCCCGCGCACCGTCGGCGGCTCACCGTCCGACAACATCACCCGCATCGCCGACTTCTACGGCGCCTACGTCGACGCCGAGAGCGACCTCGACGGCGGAGGCGGCAAGCTCGCCCAGCAGCTGCGCGCGTACTACCTCACGCCCGCCTACCTGAAGCAGTTGAAGGCATGGGAGGACAGGAACCACGCGGACGGCGTCCTCCAGGCGCAGAACACGCCCCTCAGCTGGAAGGTCACCGACAACGGCACCACCGACTACACCGAGGCCGCCATCACCCTGACCTGGGGCGGCGGGGACACGACCAAGGTGATCGTCGACATGACCCGTACGACCCACAAGATCTTCCACATCGGGACGAAGGGAATCGGCCGCAAGTAGGCATCGCCGAGGGCCCGTTGGCGGTTCCTGAGCGGCTGATTCCGGCCAGATTCGCGGAGGACGGGCCCTGGGGGAGGTTCGGGGGGACCAACCGCCCCACGCCTTCACGGACTACGGCCGGATCGGCAGCCCGGAATCGGCAGTCGGTGCGATCGCCGGTGGTCAGGACGGCACGGGGTGTCTGGTCCCGGCGCCCGACGCCATGACATCGAGGGGGTGGACGTCCCGGCCGGCCCGCCCGCGCCGCATGCTCCGTACGGTGGCCGTTCGACCGTACGGACGTCAACGGCCCCGATTCCTCCGCCCCGCCGGATTCGGCCCAACCATGGCCGAACACCTGGTCGTTGACGATTCGACATGACTGGCCCGTTCCGGACGAGGGCATGGATCCCCGTGAACATGTTCGAGCAGGAAGGGAACCGGAAAACCGGCGCAGGCGGGGGTCATGAAGAGGCAAGCACGAGGGGGCGGTCCCATGGCGGTCGGGGCCTCCTCGGCGAAAACGGTGGAGGAAACGGCCGACAGCGCCATGGAACCGGCGCAGTCGCCTCAACTGAGGCGCAGACTCGGACGCGCGGACCTGCGGGCGGTGCCCGAAGCACGCAGGGCGTTGCGTGAACTGTTACGGCACTGGGGGAGGCCGGGACGATCGGAGATAGCGGAGCTGCTCACGAGTGAACTCGTCACCAACGCGCTGATCCACACCGACCACGACGCCGTGCTGACGGCGACGGTCGGACCGCGTGGACTGCGCGTGGAGGTACGGGACTTCGTGGCACGGAGGCCCAGACTGCGCGCACCGATCGCCGACGACGGTACGCACGGGCGGGGCCTGGTCCTGGTGCAGTCCCTCGCGGACGCCTGGGGAGTGTCGCCCCACGGGGTGGGCAAGTCCGTCTGGTTCGAACTCGATTCGGACGCGGCATGAGCAACGGGACGGGGACGGCGTCCAGTTGGACTCCGTCCCCGTCCCGTTGTCGCCCGGTCCCGGACCTCGTGGTCCCGGATCAGCCGAACTGCTGCTCCAGGTCCTTGAGCTTGCGCTCAAGGGAGTCGAGCCGCGGCAGTGCCATGGTGTCGTCCTCCGCGGTGAGATCGACGGTTATCGGGTCAGATGCCCCGCGGACTGGCTGGAGTGAGGGACGCGTGCGAACTGGCAGCGGTTCTCCGGTCGATAGAGCAGGCTCCGCGGAAGGCTGGGCGGAGCCGCGCTCCAGGGCCTGCGGTTCCGGCGTCCGGCGGCCGATGATGCCGCGCTGGCCCCGGCTTATCGCCTTGAGCTGGGCCCGCTCGATCCGCTGCTGGTCGCGGCGGCGCAGTCGGGTCTCTTCCTTCTTCGCCTTGTCCTCGCGCACCTCGTCGACCGCCTCGTCCAGGCTGCGCACGTTCTCCAGGAGCATCAGCGACCAGGCGCTGTAGGTCTCGCGGGGGGCCCGCAGCCAGCGGACGATACGGATCTGCGGCAGCGGACGCGGCACGAGACCCTGCTCGCGCAGCGCGGCACGACGGGTCTGCTTCAGCGCCCGGTCGAACAGGACCGCGGCCGACAGGGACATGCCGGAGAAGAACTGCGGAGCGCCCGCGTGGTCGACACCCCTGGGCGCGTGCACCCAGTTGAACCAGGCGGCAGCGGCCGCGAACGTCCATACGAGTATGCGGGAGCCGAGGGCCGCGTCACCGTGGCTGGCCTCGCGGACCGCGAGGACGGAGCAGAACATGGCCGCACCGTCGAGGCCGAACGGGACCAGGTACTCCCAGCCGTCGGTGAGGCCGAGGTTCTCCTGGCCGAAGCCGACCAGTCCGTGGAAGGAGAGTGCCGCGGCGACCGCCGCACAGCAGAACAGAAGGACGTAGGAGGCGATGCCGTATATGGCCTCCTTGCGCCTGCGGCGCTCCTCCGTGCGCTCCCACGAGTCGTCTTTCGCGTGCTCCCCGCCGGACCGCTTGCTCCGCGCGAGCACCGCAACCGCCGCCAGCATGCCCAGGAGCAGTACGGCGCCGGGAAGCAGCCAGTTAAGCGATATGTCGGTCAGTCTCATCTGGGGTCCCTTGCATTGGGATAGGGCGTAACGCCCGCCATAGTGGCCCAATCCCAACGGCCCTCAGGCGTTTTCGGGGCAAGAGGCCGCCAAGGAGGTGCAAGGGGATGCCCAGGGCGGCTTTCTGCTCGAACTGCCGCTTGAGGGGCGGGAGTTGAGTTCGAATAAGACTACCCGTACGGGTGGTTCCACGGAAAGTTCCTGCGACAAGTGAGGAAGTTGTGAAGCACCTGTAACCGGGCGGGCGTCTCGTTCGCGGTGATCCTAGCGGGCCCGGAAACGGGCCCCGCACTGAGGGTCCCTCAACTCGCGGCGGCGGCCAGCAGTTTGGTGACCCGCTCCGCCTCGCAGGTGCGGGGACAGGTCGGGCAGGCGTCCAGCGCGTCCAGCGTGTAGTACATGCAGCAGCTCGCCCGGTCCCGGGTCGGCAACGCCTCGCCGTTCGGGCCCGTGACCTCGCGGAACGCGGCGGAACCGACGTACGGCTTGGTCGCGCCGGGCAGCAGCCGCTCCAACTCCCGCACCGCGCGCGGCTGTTCGCCGAAGAGATCGGCGACGTACCAGATCCCCTCCACGACCTCGTCGGTCGCCATGCCCCACAGGGCGCGGCCCCGCCGTCGCATCCGCGGGCCGAAGCCGGCCAGCAGGGGCTCCATGTGCTCGGCGACGGCGGCCCGCACCTCCGCGCGCAGCGCCTCCTCGTCGGCGACCACGCGCGCACCGGGCAGCGCCGCCGCCGGGTCGCCGGGCAGGCAGGCGAACGAGTCGGTGCGCACGACCAGGTGGCCCATGTCGAGGCCCTCGGCGGTGCGGTCGTATGTGACGTGGTTCACGGGGAGGCGGGGGACCCGGCGGTGCAGGAACCAGGGCACGGTGAACAGGAGGCAGGCCGGCCAGGCGTAGCGGTGCAGACCGAAGGTGGCTATCACGTCCGGCCGGCCGGCTCGGCCGTGGTCGCGCAGAACCTGGGCGTCGTCCCAGGCCAGGAACGCCTCCAGGTCGGCTCCGCCGGCGGCCAGCCCGGCCGCCGGGGCCCAGCCGCCACCGCTGGGGAGCGGTTGTCCCAGGGGGAGTTCGGTGATCGCGAGCCCGGGGACGACCTCGGTGAGGCGGGCGTACGAGTCCGCTACGGCCGAAGAGGGCAGGGGCATGCCGGGACCACCGATTCGCCGTTGGTTTAGAGGTAAGGCTTACCTTACCCACCCCTTCCGCAATTTGAACTAGTCCGATCTGCGCCTAAGGTGCTTGACGGACGAGTAACAAGCAGCCGTAATGACCCCAAGTACCGACACGTCCGGAGGAGGACCCGTGAAGCAGGGCGCGCAGGGCTCCGCCGGGACCGGCATACCGGACCCGCGTACCCGAGGAACACGGGTGCCGCCGCAGCCGCGCGCCGCCGACGTGGACCGGGACCGAGGCCGAGCGGACGGCACCGACGCCGTGCGCGGCGAGCACACGCACAGTGAGACGCCGTTCCCGCGCCCCCGGCAGACCCTCCAGCGGCCCTCCGTGCGCGGCCAGATACTCGACGCCCTGCGCGCCGCGCTCGTCGGTGGGGAACTGACCCCCGGCGAGGTCTACTCCGCGCCCGCGCTCGGCGACCGGTTCGGCGTCTCCGCCACGCCCGTGCGCGAGGCCATGCAGCAGCTCGCCACCGAGGGCGCCGTCGAGGTCGTACCGAACCGGGGTTTCCGCGTCGTCGAGCGGGGCGCCAGGGAACTCGCCGAGCTGGCGGAGATCCGCGCCCTGATCGAGGTGCCCGTGATGCTGCGGCTCGCCCGTACGGTGCCCACCGCCCGCTGGGCCGACCTGCGCCCGCTGGCCGAGGGGACCGTGCGCGCCGCGTCCTCCGGGTGCCGGGCGACCTACGCCGAGTCCGACCGGGCCTTCCACCGCGCGGTCCTCGCTCTCTCCGGCAACGAACAGCTGGTCCATCTCGCCGAGGATCTGCACCGCCGCACCCAGTGGCCGCTGGCCGGCGGTCCGGTTCCGCGCGGACGCGCCGACCTGGTGGCCGACGCGGCCGAACACCTCGCGCTCCTGGAGGCGTTGGGCGCGGGGGAGTGGGACGTGGCGCAGTCGCTGGTGCGGGAGCACTTCGCGGGCGTCGAGTGACACCGAATATGTGACTCCGGTCACGAGCGGGTCCGGGTCCGGCGACCGTGGGCCCCGACGGGAACCCGCCCGGCCGATGGTGACGTGCCCCACGGAAAGGGATGTCCGTTCCGTGGGGGAGAGCGCCGATGTTTCCGAATCCCGGCCAACAGGCCGCACAACAGGCAGCGCAGCGAGGTGCCGAACAGTCCGCACGCCGGGCGGCGGAGGACGGGATGCGGGCCGCGCAGGCGGGAGCCCGGCGCGGCCACTCCCGTTCCGGCGGCGGTCTGTTGAGCTTCCTCCTGCTCGTCGCCGTCGTGGTGCTGGTCGCGCGCGACCCCGAACTCCGGTCGTCCGTCCTGCACTTCGTCCACCACGTCGTGAACGTCGTCCAGAACCGGGCCGACGGCAACTGACCTACGCCGTGGCCGCACCCGCCCCCGGTACCGTCACCTACGCCGTGGCCGCACCCGGCGCGGGCACCGCCAACTGCCGTGCCAGCCACGTCGGTACACCGCCGAGCAGCCGGAACAGCCGCCGCGCCTCCTCGCGCAGCCGGGACGCCTCCGGCTCGACCTCCGCGTCCGCGAGCGAGGCGAGGGCCGGGGCCGTACCGACGAGGTAGCCCAACTCCTCCCGGATCCGCAGCGATTCGGCGAAGCCGTGCCGGGCCTCCGCCAACTCCCCGTCCCGCAGGGCGAGTCCGGCCAGATGACGCCAGGTGAACGACAGCAGCAGCGGGTCGGCGTGATCGGCGGCCCCCGCGTGCGCCCGCCGGTACGCGGCCCGCGCGGCCTGCGGCGAACGTGCCAGGTTCTCCGCGAGCAGCCCCCGCCGGAAGTCCAGCAGAGCCCGCCCACCGCCGCCCGGCGGGATCAGCGCCGCCGCCCGTCCGAGCGCGGCCCGCGCCTCGTCGGCCCGGTCCCGGACCCCGTGCAGGGTGGCCGCGTAGGCGAGGTATCCGCGTTCGCAGGCCGCCGCGCCCCGCTCGTCGTCGCTGTGGGCCAGCGCCTCGGCCGTCCGCAGCGCGTCGTCGGCCTCTTCCCAGCCCTGCTCGGTGTAGAGGCACCGCTCCACGAACAGGGCGGTCCGCTGGAGGGCCGTCGCCGCGGTGTCGGGCCGCAGCAGTGCCGCCGCGTCGACCCAGCAGGCCCGCGAGCGCAGCCGCCACACCGCGGTCTGGAGGGGATCGTCACCTTCGGTCGTTCCGTATCCAGACATGGCGGAATGCGCCACGTTGCCCTCCCCGAGCACACCATTGAGCTGTTGAGTGGTGGCCGCATCTCAGCACGGATCGGGCGGCCCGGCCAAGGGGGTGGGTGAAAGAATTCACAAAGTCGTGGGATCTTCGGGTCAGCTCATCCGCAGTGCCAGGAAGAAATCCAGCTTGTCCTCAAGGCGCGAGAGGTCCCGACTCGTCAACTGCTCGATCCTGCCGACCCGGTAGCGCAGCGTGTTGACGTGCAGGTGCAGCCGGGTCGCACAGCGCGTCCAGGAACCGTCGCACTCCAGGAACGCCTCCAGCGTCGGAATCAGCTCCGCGCGGTGCCTGCGGTCGTAGTCGCGCAGCGGGTCCAGGAGCCGCGCGGTGAACGCCCGCCGTACGTCGTCCGGCACGAAGGGGAGGAGCAGCACGTGCGAGGCCAGTTCCTGGTGTCCCGCCGCGCACACCCGCCCGGGCCGCGCCGCAGCCACCCGCCGCGCGTGCCGCGCCTCCTCCAGCGCGCCGCGCAGCCCTTCCGCCGAGTGCACGGCCGCGCTCACCCCGAGCGTCACCCGCCCGTCGTCGTCGAGCCCGGCCGACAGCGGATCCCGTACGGCCTCCAGGAGCACGTCCGCGTGGAGCCCGGACTCGGAGCCGTCGTGCTCCGCAGACACCGCGGGCAGCGGTACGAGCGCGATCGCCTCGTCGCCCGAGTGGGCCACGGCGATCCGGTCGGAGGGCTCCGGTCCCGTGGCCAGCGGGTCGACCAGGATCTCCTCAAGGAGCGACTGGGCGACCGGGCCGGCCTCGATGTCGCCGCCCTCCCACTCGACCCGGGCCACGACCACCTGCCAGTGCGGGGCCGCGCCGAGACCGGGCAGCAGTACGGGCGCGGCGACCCGCAGCCGCGCGGCGATCTCGGCCGGCGCGGCACCCGCCTGGACCAGCTCCAGGATCTCCTGCGCGAGCCGTCTGCGGACCGTGCGCGCCGCGTCCCGCCGGTCCCGCTCCACCGCGATCAGCTGCGTGACGCCCTGGAGCAGATCGAGCCGCTCGTCCGGCCAGTCCCCGGCGTCCGCCTCGACGGCCAGCAGCCAGTCCGACAGCACCGTCTCGCGCACGTCCCGCGAGCCCTGCGGCGAACGCCCGCTGCTGCGGATCGGGAAGAGCGAGTACGTCGACGCCCCCAGCGCCAGCCGGTGCGGTCCCCGGCGGCCCGTGCGGGCGGCGGCCAGGTGCTCGGCGGCCAGCTTGGCGCACACGTCCACGGGCAGCGCGGCCCCCGCCACCTTCGAGCCCGCGATCAGCCGCCCGGTCGGCGACAGCACCCACGCCCGCAGATCGAGGTCGGAGCCCAGCAGGTCCAGGACCACGTCCGGGCCGCCGCCCGCCGGGCCCGAGGTCATCATCCGCCGGTGCCGGTCCACCACGGCCGCCAGATCACCGGCCCGCTCACCGGACACCTGCCGTACGACGTGCTCGGTGATCGTCGCGAACGCCACCGACTCGTTGACCGCGAACAGCGGCAGCCGGTGCTTGGCGCAGGCGGTCACGAGGTCGTCCGGGACGGGCCCCAGCTCGGCCTCGCCGGCGGCCAGCGCGGCCACCCCGGCGGACACCAGGAGCCGTACGAACGGCTCGGAGTCGGCCGGGTTCCGGCGCCAGGCCAGACCGGTCAGGACCAGCTCGCCGCCCGACAGATAGCGGCTGGGGTCCCGCAGGTCGGTGGTCATCACCCCGCGTACCGTGCGGTCCAGCTCGTCCGCCCCGCCGAGCAGCCGCAGCCCCAGCGCATCGGTGTCCAGAAGTGCGCGCAGCCGCATCGCCGTCGCCGCCGTTCTTTGTCTAGAAAACTACGATGAACCAAGAGGTGCTGTGGGTGCGGGGCCGTGCGGGGCTGTTTCCCACGTTTCCACAGGGAATCGGAGGGGTTACTGATGACCTCCGTTCATACGAATCTACAAGATGCCCGCGCTGGCCAGCCAACTCCTTCATGGTTTCCGTGACTGACCCCGGGGAGCACGGCCCTGTGTACTGACCTCACGCTGCATTAACAGCGCATGAACGAGCCGGGCCCGCCGCACACGAACTGGCTTGATCCGTACGACCCACGAGACGAAGAAGAGAGCCGGTCATGGACTTCCTTCGCCCCGCAAGCTGGGAGGAGGCGCTCGCCGCGAAGGCCGAGCACCCCACCGCAGTACCGATCGCGGGCGGCACCGATGTGATGGTCGAGATCAACTTCGATCACCGTCGGCCCGAGTACCTGCTCGACCTCAACCGCATCGGTGATCTCTACGAGTGGGAGGTCGGCGCGGACAGCGTGCGGCTCGGGGCCTCGGTCCCGTACACCCGGATCATGGAGCATCTGCGCACCGAGCTGCCGGGCCTCTCCCTCGCCTCGCACACGGTCGCCTCCCCGCAGATCCGCAACCGCGGCGGCGTCGGCGGCAACCTCGGCACCGCCTCCCCGGCCGGCGACGCGCACCCCGCGCTCCTCGCGGCCGGCGCCGAGGTCGAGGCCGAGTCGGTGCGCGGCACCCGGCTCATCCCGATCGACGAGTTCTACACCGGTGTGAAGCGCAACGCGCTCGCGCCCGACGAGCTGATCCGCGCCGTCCACATCAAGAAGGCGGACGGCCCGCAGCAGTACTCGAAGGTCGGCACCCGCAACGCCATGGTGATCGCCGTGTGCGCCTTCGGTCTGGCCCTGCACCCCGACACCCGCACGGTCCGCACCGGCATCGGCTCGGCCGCGCCGACCCCCGTACGGGCGAAGGCCGCCGAGGAATTCCTGAACGCGGCGCTCGACGAGGGCGGCTTCTGGGACAACGGCCGGATCATCACCCCGTCGGTCGCCAAGCAGTTCGCGGACCTGTGCTCCGCCGCCTGCAACCCGATCGACGACGTCCGGGGCACCGCCAGCTATCGCCGCCACGCGGTCGGCATCATGGCCCGCCGCACCCTGACCTGGACCTGGGAGTCGTACCGCGGCACCGCCGCTCACACGGAGGGAGTCGCGTAATGCGCGTCAATTTCACGGTCAACGGCCGCCCGCAGGAAGCGGACGACGTGTGGGAGGGCGAGTCCCTGCTGTACGTGCTGCGCGAGCGGATGGGTCTCCCGGGTTCGAAGAACGCGTGCGAGCAGGGCGAGTGCGGCTCCTGCACGGTCCGCCTTGACGGCGTTCCGGTGTGTTCGTGCCTGGTCGCCGCCGGGCAGGCCGAGGGCCGCGAGGTCGTCACCGTCGAGGGGCTCGCGGACTACGCCAAGCAGCGCGCGGAGCACGGGAGTTGCGCAACAGGTGCCTGCGGTACGTCCGTTGACGAGGCCAAGGGCTGGCAGGCCAAGCCGCCGCTCGACTCCCAGACCGGCGAGGGCACCCAACTCGCCCCCATCCAGCAGGCGTTCATCGACGCCGGCGCCGTCCAGTGCGGCTTCTGCACCCCCGGCCTCCTCGTCGCCGCCGACGAGATGCTGGAGCACAACCCGAACCCGACCGACGCGGACATCCGCGAGGCGCTCTCGGGCAACCTGTGCCGCTGCACCGGCTACGAGAAGATCATGGACGCGGTCCGCCTGGCGGCCGCCCGACAGGGAGAGGCGGTCTGACATGTCTGTCAAAGACACACCCATCGGTACTCCCACCAAGGTCACCCAGGGTTCGAAGACCAAGGGCGGCATCGGCGAGTCCACGCTCCGCCCGGACGGCACCCTCAAGGTCACCGGCGAGTTCGCGTACTCCTCCGACATGTGGCACGAGGACATGCTCTGGGGCCAGATCCTGCGCTCCACGGTCGCCCACGCCGAGATCGTCTCCATCGACACGGTCGAGGCGCTCAAGACCCCCGGCGTCTACGCCGTCATGACCTACGACGACCTCCCGACCGACGTGAAGAACTACGGCCTGGAGATCCAGGACACCCCCGTCCTCGCGCACGGCAAGGTCCGCCACCACGGCGAGCCCGTTGCGATCGTCGCCGCCGACCACCCGGAGACCGCGCGCCGCGCAGCCGCGAAGATCAAGGTCGAGTACCGCGAACTCCCGGTCATCACCGACGAGTTGTCCGCCACCGCGCCGGACGCGATCCTCGTCCACGAGGGCCGCGACGACCACCACATCGGCCACGTCCCGCACCCCAACATCGTGCACCGCCAGCCGATCGTCCGGGGAGACGTCGAATCCGCCCGGAAGCGCGCCGACTTCATCGTCGAGGGCGAGTACACCTTCGGCATGCAGGACCAGGCGTTCCTCGGCCCCGAGTCCGGACTCGCCGTACCCGCCGAGGACGGCGGCGTCGACCTCTACATCGCCACCCAGTGGCTCCACTCCGACCTGCGCCAGATCGCGCCCGTCCTCGGCCTGCCCGAGGACAAGGTCCGCATGACGCTCTCCGGTGTCGGCGGCGCGTTCGGCGGTCGCGAGGACCTGTCGATGCAGATCCACGCGTGCCTGCTGGCCCTGCGCACCGGCAAACCCGTGAAGATCGTCTACAACCGCTTCGAGTCCTTCTTCGGGCACGTCCACCGCCACCCCGCCAAGCTCCACTACGAGCACGGCGCCACGAAGGACGGCAAGCTCACCCACCTCAAGGCCCGCATCGTCCTGGACGGCGGCGCCTACGCGTCCGCGTCCCCCGCGGTCGTAGGAAACGCCTCTTCGCTCGGCGCCGGCCCCTACGTGATCGACAACGTCGACATCGAGGCCATCGCCCTCTACACCAACAACCCGCCCTGCGGCGCGATGCGCGGCTTCGGCGCGGTCCAGGCGTGCTTCGCCTACGAGGCCCAGATGGACAAGCTCGCCGACAAGGTGGGCATGGACCGGGTCGCGTTCCGTCAGCTGAACGCGATGGAACAGGGCACGATCATGCCGACCGGGCAGCGGGTCGACTCCCCGGCGCCGGTCGCCGAACTCCTGCGCCGCGTCAAGGCGATGCCCATGCCGCCGGAGCAGCAGTGGCTCGCGGCCGGAGAGGCCGCGGACGTACGGCAGTTGCCCGGCGGTCTCTCCAACACCACGCACGGCGAAGGCGTCGTACGAGGGGTCGGCTACGCGGTCGGCATCAAGAACGTCGGCTTCTCCGAGGGCTTCGACGACTACTCGACGGCCAAGGTGCGCCTGGAAGTTGTCGGGGGTGAACCCGTCGCGGTCGTACACACCGCGATGGCGGAGGTCGGTCAGGGCGGTGTCACCGTCCACGCGCAGATCGCCCGCACCGAGCTGGGCGTCACCCAGGTGACCATCAACCCGGCGGACACACAGGTGGGTTCGGCGGGTTCGACCTCCGCGTCCCGCCAGACGTACGTCACCGGCGGTGCCGTCAAGAACTCCTGCGAGCTGGTCCGCGAGAAGGTCCTGGAGATGGGCCGCCGCAAGCTCGGCACCTACCACCCGGCCTGGGCCACAGCCGAACTCCTCCTGGAGGGCGGCAAGGTCGTCACCGACGCCGGCGAAGTCCTCGTCGATCTCGTCGACGTCCTCGAAGGCGAGGCCGTGGAGATCGAGGCCGAGTGGCGCCACCGCCCCACCGAGCCCTTCGACCTGCGCACCGGACAGGGTTTCGGCCACGTCCAGTACACCTTCGCCGCGCACCGCGCCGTCGTCGAGGTCGACACCGAACTCGGCCTGGTGAAGGTCATCGAGCTGGCCTGTGCGCAGGACGTCGGCAAGGCGCTCAACCCGCTGTCCGTGATCGGCCAGATCCAGGGCGGTACGACCCAGGGTCTCGGCATCGCGGTCATGGAGGAGATCATCGTCGACCCCAAGACCGCGAAGGTGCGCAACCCCTCCTTCACGGACTACCTCATCCCCACCATCCTCGACACGCCGACCATTCCGGTCGATGTGCTCGAACTCGCCGACGAGCACGCCCCGTACGGGCTGCGCGGCATCGGCGAGGCACCCACCCTGTCGTCGACTCCCGCCGTACTAGCGGCGATTCGGAACGCGACCGGGCTGGAACTGAACAGGACACCGGTACGCCCGGAGCACCTCACCGGTATGTGACCCTCCGGGTCCCCTTGTTCGTCTCGGGCCGTCCCCCGGGTCGTCCATCCCAAATCCCGCGCACCGCCGAAGGCGGATGGCGGGTGCCCCTGTGAACCTTGGGAGATGGCCCCATGACCCAGCAGTCCCTGGAACCCAGGACCGCCGCCGAAGACGCGGGCGAAGGAACCCGCGTCCCGGCCGGCCGGTCCTGGCTCGACCGCTACTTCCACATCTCGAAACGGGAATCGACCGTCGCGCGCGAGGTGCGCGGCGGAGTCACCACCTTCATGGCGATGGCGTACATCCTGCTGCTCAACCCCCTGATCCTGTCCGGCAAGGACGTGGCGGGGGACACGCTCGGCCAGAAGGGCCTGATCACCGCGACCGCGTTCGCGGCGGCCCTCACCACGCTCCTGATGGGCTTCGTCGGCAAGGTGCCGCTGGCCCTCGCCGCCGGACTCTCCGTCTCCGGAGTGCTCTCCTCGCAGGTCGCCCCGCAGATGACCTGGCCGCAGGCGATGGGCATGTGCGTGGTCTACGGCGTGGTCATCATGCTCCTGGTCGTCACCGGGCTGCGTGAGCTGATCATGAACGCGATCCCGCTCGCGCTGAAACACGGCATCACGATGGGCATCGGGCTGTTCATCGCCCTCATCGGCTTCTACAAGTCGGGCTTCGTGCACCAGGGCAAGGCAACACCCGTCACCCTCGGCCCGGCGGGCGAACTCGCGGGCTGGCCCGTCCTGTTGTTCGCCGGCACGCTGCTCCTCATCTTCATGCTCCAGGCCCGCAATCTGCCCGGCGCCATCCTCATCGGCATCATCACCGGCACGGTCGTCGCCGCGATCCTGAACGCCGCCGGGGTCATCGACCCCAAGCAGTGGGCGAGCGGCGCCGCCCCCGAACTGCACGGCAGCGCGGTCTCGATGCCCGACTTCTCGCTCTTCGGCCATGTGGAGTTCGGTGGTTGGGGCAAGGTCGGCGCGATGACGGTCGGCATGATCGTCTTCACGCTCGTGCTGGCCGGCTTCTTCGACGCGATGGCCACCATCATCGGCGTCGGCACGGAGGCGAAACTCGCCGACGACAAGGGCCGGATGCCCGGCCTGTCCAAGGCGCTGTTCATCGACGGCGCCGGCGGTGCGATCGGCGGTGTCGCGGGCGGCTCCGGCCAGACCGTCTTCATCGAATCGGCCACGGGAGTCGGGGAGGGCGCCCGCACGGGCCTCGCCTCGGTCGTCACCGGACTGTTCTTCGCCGCCTGTCTGTTCTTCACCCCGCTCACCGCGATCGTCCCGCAGGAGGTCGCGTCCGCCGCCCTGGTCGTCATCGGCTCGATGATGCTGATGAACGCCCGGCACGTGGACTGGGCCGACCGCGCCACCGCGATTCCCGTGTTCCTGACGGTGGTTGTGATGCCGTTCACGTACAGCATCACGGCGGGTGTCTCCGCGGGCGTCATCTCGTACGTCGCCATCAAGACCGCCCAGGGCAGGGCCCGCGAGGTCGGCGCCTTCATGTGGGGTCTGACCGTCATCTTCCTCGTGTACTTCGCCCTCCACCCGATCGAGGGCTGGCTCGGCGTGCACTGACCGACGCCCCAACTCCCCTTCCCCGCAACCCCGTCAGGAGACCGAGATGCTGGACATCGCCGAAGAGCTGCACCGGTGGGTCGAGCAGGGCCGCGACTTCGCCGTAGCCACCGTGGTGGCCGTCGGCGGCAGCGCACCCCGCCAGCCGGGCGCCGCCCTCGCGGTGGACGCCGACGGCATGGCGATCGGCTCGGTCTCCGGGGGCTGCGTGGAAGGCGCGGTCTACGACCTGTGCCAACAGGCCCTCACCGACGGCGAAACCGTCCTGGAGCGCTTCGGCTACAGCGACGAGGACGCCTTCGCCGTGGGTCTCACCTGCGGCGGAGTCATCGACATCCTCGTGACACCGGTACGGGCCGGCGACCCCGCCCGCCCGGTGATCACCGCCGCCCTCTCGACCGCGACGAGCGGTGGGGCGGCGGCACTGGCCCGGATCGTCTCGGGCCCGACCCACCTGCGGGGCCGCGCACTTGTCGTCCGCCCCGACGGCTCCTACGACGGCGGCTTCGGCGCCCACCCCGAACTGGACCGCACGGTCGCCGCCGAGGCCACCGCCCAGCTGGACGCAGGCCGCACCGGCACCGTCGAGATCGGCGAGCAGGGCTCCCGCTGCGGCGCCCCGCTCACCGTCCTGGTCGAGTCCTCGGTGCCGCCGCCCCGGATGATCGTGTTCGGCGCGATCGACTTCGCCTCCGCGCTGGTCCGCATCGGCAAGTTCCTCGGCTACCGGGTGACGGTGTGCGACGCCCGCCCCGTCTTCGCCACCAGGGCCCGCTTCCCCGAGGCCGACGAGATCGTCGTCGAGTGGCCCCACAAGTACCTCGACCGCACGGACGTCGACGCCCGTACCGTCCTGTGCGTCCTCACCCACGACGCCAAGTTCGACGTACCGCTGCTGCAACTCGCCCTGCGCCTCCCCGTGGCGTACGTCGGCGCGATGGGCTCCCGCCGCACCCACCTCGACCGCAACGAGCGGCTGCGCGAAGTCGGCGTCACGGAACTGGAGTTGGCGCGCCTGCGGTCCCCGATCGGCCTCGACCTCGGCGCCCGGACACCGGAGGAGACGGCCCTGTCGATCGCCTCCGAGATCGTCGCCAACAGACGTGGCGGCAGCGGGATCTCACTCACCGGCGCGCACACCCCGATCCACCACGACGCGACCTCGCTGCCCGCCCGGCGGATCGGTTCGGTGGCCTGAACTCCCGCTGTCAGCGCGGCAGTACGGGCCGGTCCGTCCGCACGGAGAACGCCGTGTCGCCCGCCACCGCCACCAGGGCGTCCCTGACGAGCAGGGCGTACGGGACGGTGTCGTCCGTGGAGTCACCGGGGTTCTGGAGCGCCGAAGTGCGCCAGCGGACCGTGCCGGTGCGCGCGTTCAGGGCCAGCAGCCGGCCGAACCGGTTGGCGAAGTAAAGGGTGTTGGACCTTGTAGAGAGCACCGGCGCCGACAGGTTCTCGATCTCCGTCGCCCGCTGCCACAGTTGCTTGCCGTCGCTCGCGCGCACGGCGGTGACCGTACCGTTCGGGCGGACGAAATAGATGACGCCCTTGAGGAGGGTGGGTGTGCCGCGCGCCGCGCCCGGCAGCGGGATCCGCCGGCCACCGTCGGCGGGGTCCACCTCCTCCAGAGTCGTGTACTGCTGGTCCTCGCCGCTGCCGAAGGAACCCTCGGCCAGCTTCGGCACCGCGAACACCAACCGCTCGTCGACCACACCCAACGGCTCGGCCCCCACGGGCAGTTGGGCGATCTCCTTGGACGTGCCGTCCGCCGGGTTCAGATGCAGCAGGGTGACCCCGCCCTTGGTGGGATCGTCCGCCGGTGTGCACAGGCCGTAGGGCGCGCCGTCCAGCACGGCCGGGGTGCAGGCGTCCCCCGCCGTCGACTTCGCCGGCGCGGTCCACAGTCGGTCGCCCGACGTGTCGTAGGCGACGAACTTCGTCGCGTTCTCGTCCATCGCCAGGATTCCGCCGTCGAACAGGACGGCGTTCCGGTCCTCGCTGACCGGGTGCTCCCACAGCTGGGTACCGGTCTTCGCGTCCAGGGCGACCAGCCGCCGGGTGACGAAGGTCTGGGTCGAGTCCGGCTTCACGTAGGTGAAGACGCGGCCGTCCTGGACGCCGACGGGACGCGAGGTCTCCGGACTGGTGCCCGACCGCCAGGTGACCCGGCCGGAGGCGGCGTCGAGCGCGGTGACCGTGAAGCCGGTGCCGGCGCAGTAGACGAGCGCGCCGCCGCCCGCCACACAGCCCGACTCCAGCTCGTCGAGGGGATCGCCCGTCTTGGCCGTGAGCAGACTCGCCTGCCACGGCCGCCAGCCGGCGGGCAGGGCCACGGCGGCCGAGGACGCGGCGGACGTGCTCGCGCCCGTGTCGCTGTTCTTGCCGTCCGACATCCGATGCAGGGTCGTGAGACCGAGCGCGACGACGGCGACCGCGGTGGCGAGCGTGATGACGAGCCGCCGTACTCGACGCGGGCGTCGTCCACCGTCCCGCACGGTCGCGGGAGTGCCGGGGCCAGGGCGCGCCGCTCCCGGCAGGTCCGCCACCGTGGTGGACTCGGGCAGGTTCAGCAACATGCCCTGGAGTTCGGTGAGTCGGGGACGGGCCCGCGCCTCCTTGTCGAGACAGCGCTCGGCGATGGTCCGCAACGGCTCCGGCACACCGTCCAACCGGGGCTGCTCGTGCATGACTTGATAGCCTGTCAAGTACGGGCTGGCACCGTCGAAGGGCCGGTTGCCGGTGGCCGCGTACACCAGCAGGGAGCCCAGCGAGAAGACGTCGGAGGCGGCGGTGACGTCCCGGGGCGCCGCGAACTGCTCCGGGGACATGAACGGCGGAGTGCCGATCAGCCGTCCCGTCATGGTGAGGGTCTGGTTGTCGGCGGCCCGCGAGATCCCGAAGTCGATGACCCGGGGGCCGTCCTCGGCGAGCAGCACATTGCTCGGCTTCAAGTCCCGGTGCACGACGCCCGCCTGGTGGATGTCCCGCAGCGCCTCGACGAGACCGAGCGCCAGGGTGCGCAGCGCCCGGCCGCCCAACGGGCCGTCCTTCTCGACGACTTCGGCGAGCGTACGGCCCGGCACGTACAGCGTCGCCATCCACGGGACCTCGGCATCGGGGTCGGCGTCCACGACGGGTGCGGTGAAGGCGCCGCTCACCCGGCGGGCGGCGGCGATCTCCTGCCGGAACCGGGCCCGGAACTCCTCGTCCTGCGCGTACTGCGCGTGCACGACCTTGACCGCGACCTGCCGCCCCGAGGCCGACCGCCCGAGATACACGACGCCCATCCCGCCGCTGCCGAGCCGGTCCCCCAGCACGTAGCCGCCCACGGACTCCGCATCCCCACGGTGAAGCGACATCGGCCGGTCACCTTCCCTGATTCCCGTTCCCACAAAGGCCGTTCGGCACCATCACACTAAAGCGTGCGCACCTGTCACCGGACACTGCCGCCGGGGGAGCGGGAAATGGGTTGCGAGCCCGGGGCGGTCCCACCTTCCATGGGCACATGGTGTCCACCGACCGACTGCTCGCCTTCGCGGCCCTGTCCTTCCTGCTGATCGTGGTGCCCGGCCCCAGCGTGCTGTTCGTGATCGGCCGGGCGCTGGCCCACGGCCGCCGCGCCGCGCTGACCACCGTGCTGGGCAACACGCTCGGCGCCTACCTCCTCGTCGTGGCGGTCGCCCTCGGCGTTGGCTCGCTGGTGGAACGCTCGGTCCTCGTCTTCACGACCCTCAAGCTCGCCGGCGCCGCCTACCTGATCTACCTCGGCGTGAAGGCCTGGCGCCAACGTGGTTCGCTGCGGGCCGCGTTCACCGGCGAGGACGCGCCCCCGCACAGTGGCCTGCGCACCCTCTGGGAGGGCTTCGCCGTCGGCGTCGCCAACCCCAAGACGATCGTGTTCTTCGCCGCCGTACTGCCCCAGTTCGTGGACCGCGAACAGGGCCATGTGACGGCCCAGATGCTGCTGCTCGGCCTCGTCTTCAACCTCATCGCCGTGCTCTCCGACAGCCTGTGGGGCCTGGTCGCCGCGACCGCCCGCGACTGGTTCGCCCGCTCACCCCGCCGCCTCTCCGCGGTCGGCGGCGCGGGCGGCCTCACGATGATCGGCCTGGGCGTGACGGTGGCGGTGACGGGCCGCAAGGACTGACGTCGTAAGGAGTCACCCCACAGGACTTCGCTACGGCCGCCTGAGCAGCCCGTTCACCGCCCGCCCGAACATCGACCGCGCCGCCCACCGCAGCGGCCCGTCGAAGAGCCGGGGCAGGAACCGCACCCGCAGCTCCTCCTGCCAGACGACCCGGCTGCGGCCCCCGGGCCCCGGCCGCACCTCGATCTCCGCCCAGCCGAGCACCACCCGCCCCCGCTTCTCCAGCCGTACGAGACCCGGCTCGTCGTCCGTCGGGGGGTGCCACACGGTGACCTCCATCCGGTCGTCGAAGGCGAGCGGGCCGAGGCCGGAGCGGGCCACGAACACCGTGCCCTCACCGGTCGGCGGCGGGGTGAGCACGGTGACCCGGGTCAGCGGGACCACCTCGGCATGGCGCGGCCACTCCGTCAACCGGCGCCACGCCTCCTCCAGGGGGAGCGGTGCCGTGCGTTCGAGACGGAAGTTGACCATGCAGGGATCGTAGAGAACGCATCGCGGTCGGCGGTACTTTCGTCGGGGGGCTCACACCCTTGGCCCAGCCGTTCATGGGCACGCAGACGTACACCACTGGGGGAGTCGGTCGTCATGCCACTGAAGGCCTACGGCGTATTGATCACGCGCGCGGTGGACACCCGGCGCGAGGGTGCCGCCGGTACACCGCACTATCAGATCCACCTCACGGACGACGCGGGCACGCACTACCGCGCCGCCGTCAACGTCCTGTCCGCCGAGCAGCCCTCCCAACTGCTCTACCTCGTCGGCGAGGACTTCCAACACCCGGTCACCGCCCGCCTGGAGGGCCTGCCCAGCGGTTGGAACACCCTGCTGCCCGGACCCGGCGGCCCGAACCTCGACTTCGTGCGCGGCAACCTCTTCGACCCGGCCCAGCTGCGCACGCTCCCGCCGGACGCGAGCGGTCCCGACAACGACCTCGCCGACCTCCTCGACCACTACGTACGACGCGCGGTCGACGACCCGGACGCCCGGCTGTACGTCTTCGGCGAGCGCTTCGGCCCCGAACCGACCGTCAAGGACAAGGTGTTCGGGTTCCTGCCCGGCAACGGCGTCCACGACATCCACATGAACCAGGGCAACAGCCGCCGCTTCAGCGGCGACGACGGCGTCTGGCAGGACGGCGGCATCCTGATCCACTTCCCGGCGCAGTCGCGCTGGGTGGCCATCTTCCTCGCCTTCCAGAGCCAGTCCTGGCACACCGACGACACCACCGGCCACACCCTGGAGGGCACCGACGGCAACCGCAACGAGCCCGGCGGGCAGCCGGTCCGGATCGTCGCGGCCCTGGTCAACCCCCGTGGCCCGGCACCCGAGTCGGAGAGCGTCACGCTCCTCAACGCCTCGCCCGATCCCGTCGACCTGACCGGCTGGCACGTCCGGGACCGGCTGGGCAACTCCTGCGCGGTACCGGCCCCCGGCCCGCTCGCCGCCGGCGCCCCGCTCCTCGTCCCGCTCACGGACGGCGTCCAACTCGGCAACAAGGGCGGCGAGATCACCCTCCTCGACGCGGGCGACCTGAAGGTGCACGGCGTCTCGTACACCGCCGACCAGGCCGCGCGGGAAGGCTGGACGGTGGTGTTCTGACGCTGCGGGAAACCTTCCTGCCGTGGTGTTCCGACGCTGTCCGGACGCTCCCTTCCGCACCGCGTGCGCGTACGGCACCATGAGCCCGACCCGCACCGCACCACCGGCCGGAGGGTGTCCCGTGGACCGCGAACTGCACGGCAGGCTCGACGAGTTGCAGCGCGACCCGTACCCGTACTACACCCGGGCCCGGGGGACCGCGGGCCTCACCCACGTCGCCGAACTCGACGCCTGGCTCGTCGCCCGGGACGCCGACGTCCGCGAAGTCCTGCGCCGCCCCGAGGAGTTCTCCTCGGCGGTCGCGCTACGGCCCGACGTGCTGCCGTCGCCCGCCGCGCTCGCCGTCCTCGGCGGCGGCTTCGGCGGGCGGCCGGTCGTCGTGACCGCGGACGGCTCGGAGCACCAGCGCCTGCGCGCGCCCATCGTCCGCGGCCTCTCCCCGGCCCGCGTCACGGCCGTCCTGCCCTACGCCGCCGAGCGCGCCGCCGCCCTCGTCGACGCCTTCGCCGGGGACGGGCAGGTCGACCTGATGTCGGCGTACGCCCGCAGGCTCCCCGGCGAGGTGATCGGCCGGATCGTCGGCCTCGAACCCGCCGACGTGCCCGGAGTCGTCCACGGCGGCCACCGCGCCGAGGAGTTGCTGTTCCGTCCCCTGGAGGAGGACGAGCAGGTCGCCGCGGCCCAGGACGTCGTCGCGATGCAGCACACCCTCGACCGATACGCACGCGAGCGCTACGACCAACCCCGCGAGGACCTCTGCTCGGAGCTGGTCGCCTCCGTCGTCGAGGGCCCGCTCACCCTGGACCATCGGCACCAACTGGTCGCCGATCTCCAGAACTTGCTGATCGCCGGACACCTCACCACCACCGCGCTGATCGGTACGACCGTCCTGCATCTGCTCCGCCACCCGCGCCAGTGGGAGCTGCTGTGCGCCGAGCCCGAGCGCATCCCCGCGGCGATCGAGGAGGCGGCCCGCTACGACACCGCACTGCAGGGCTTCCGCAGGATCACCACCCGGCCGGTCGTCCTCGCCGGTACCGAACTCCCCGCCGGGGCAACGCTGTTCATCGCCTTCGGCGCGGCCAACCGGGACGAGCGGCGCCATCAGCGCGCCGACACCTTCGACATCACCCGCTCCCCGGTCGCCCGCCACCTCGCCTTCGGCCTCGGCGTGCACGGCTGCCCGGGCTCCCAGCTCGCCCGGGAGCAACTCCGGCTCACCCTGGAGGAGTTGACCCGTCGGCTGCCCGGTCTGCGGCTCGCTGAGGACCGTCCGGTCACCATGCGGCCCACGATGATCCACCGTTCCCCGTACGCCCTGCACCTGACCTGGTGAGTGCGGCCCCTGGGCGACTCAGGGGCGGTACACCTTCCCCGGCTCCGCCTTCCCGGGCGCCAGCAGCTGCGGCACGGTCACGAACACGTACCCGCGTGCCTTCAACGCGTCGATGATGCCGGGGACGGCGGGCACGGTGCCCTGGTACAGGTCGTGCAGCAGGATGATCCCGTCCCGGGTGGCCTGGGCGAGGACACGCTTGGTGATGAGCGCGGAGTCGGTGGTCGCGTAGTCCTTGGCGGTCACGCTCCACAGGACCTCCGAGAGGCCCAGCTCACGGCAGATCTTGTGCACGGTGTCGTCGGTGCGGCCCTGCGGCGGACGCATCAGCGTCGGCTTCTTCCCGGTGATCCGCTCTATCGCGTCGTCCGTGCGTTCCAGTTCGCCGCGTATCTGCGCGGGCGTGATCCGGGTCAGGATCTTGTGGTCCCAGGTGTGGCTGGCGACCTCGTGCCCCTCGGCGGCCATGCGCTTGACCAGCTCCGGGTACTTCTCGATGTGCCGCTTGCCGAGCAGGAAGAAGGTCGCCGGGACCTGTTTCTCCTTCAGGATGTCGAGCAGCCGCGCCGAGTGCTCGCTCGGCCCGGCGTCGAAGGTCAGCGCGATGCACTTGGCCTCCCGGCAGTCGACCGTCCCGAACCGGGCCTGCGCGGTCGCCGACACGGCGTGGGTGCGGGCGGCGGCGGGCGAGGTCGTGTCGAGCTTGGTGCACCCGCTCGACGCGAGGCCCAGCGAGACGACCGCCACGAACATGCCGACGGCACGCAACCCGGCCCGCGTTCTTTTCCTCTTCTTACGCAGAGAGCTCAGAGATGGCATGTCCAGACTATACATGCGGAGTATATACGGTATGTATAGTCGGGTGGGCTGGGGTGGACCGGCGCGGAAGAGCGTCCCGTAAGGGGCGCGGGGAACTGCGCGACCAGCCCCCGCCGGCCCGCGGAAAGGGAACCGCGGATCCAGCGGAGCGCTCAGCGGCCCTCGGACCCCAACTCCCGCCCGAGCCGCAGGTTCCATCGCCCGGACTGTCCGCTGAGGTCGGTCGCGGACAGCGGGGGCACGTCGAGTCGCCAGAAGGCGGGCCCCGGTGCGTCGAGGACCGTGACCGCGAGGGCCCGCACAAGTTCCTGTTCCACGACCGCGAGGGTCCTGCCCTCGAAGGTCGCCGCCGCCTCCAGCCACCCGGCCGCCCGCTCGCACAGCGCCCGCACCGACTCCCCGCCGTGGGGCGCCGCGTCCGGGTCCGACAGCCAGGACAGCACCGCGTCCGGCTCCCGTGCCATCACCTCGTCGAGGGTCAGACCCCGCCAGCGGCCCATGTCGAGCCCCGCCAACTCAGGCTCCGGCACGGCCGCGAGACCGAGCGCGGACGCCGTCTCCCGGCAGCGCGCGGTGGGGGAGACCAGCACCCGGTCGGCCGCCCCGAGCGAACCGGCGGACTCGGCGCGGGCCCTGCCGCTCGGGTCGAGCGGGCTGCCGTCGTCGAACCGGGCCTCCCGAAGGGACCGGTTCAACGCCGGTGAGATCAGGGTGATGCGGCTGGTCACTCGCTTGCTCCACTTCTCCGGACGGGGTGTACGGACATCGTCCCCCCCGTACTGAGGGGCGGGGTCGGCCGGGAGGGTGCCCCGGCCGACCCCGCCCCGTTCGCTCCTCGCGTCAGGAACCCACGAGTTCCTCACGGACCGTACGGGCCGCCGCGACCAGGTTCTCCAGCGAAGCGCGGGTCTCCGACCAGCCGCGGGTCTTCAGCCCGCAGTCGGGATTGACCCACAGCCGCTCCGGCGGAATGGCCTCAAGTCCCTTGCGCAGCAGGGCCGCTGCCTCGTCGGCGCCCGGCACGCGCGGCGAGTGGATGTCGTACACGCCGGGCCCCGCCTCACGCGGATAGCCGTGCCCGGCCAGCTCACGCGCCACCTGCATGTGCGAACGGGCCGCTTCCAGACTGATGACGTCCGCGTCGAGATCGTCGATGGCCTGCACGATGTCGCCGAACTCGGCGTAGCACATATGGGTGTGGATCTGGGTGTCCGGCCGGACCCCTGCGGTGGTGAGGCGGAACGCCTCCGTCGCCCAGGCGAGATACGTCGCCCGGTCCGCCGCCCGCAGCGGAAGCGTCTCGCGCAGCGCCGGCTCGTCGACCTGCATGACCGAAGTCCCGGCCGCCTCAAGGTCGTTCACCTCGTCGCGCAGGGCGAGCGCGACCTGCCGTGCGGTGTCGCCGAGCGGCTGGTCGTCACGGACGAACGACCAGGCGAGCATGGTGACCGGCCCGGTGAGCATGCCCTTCACCGGCCGTGAGGTGAGGGTCTGGGCGTACGTCGTCCAGCGGACCGTCATCGGCTCGGGGCGGGAGATGTCGCCGGCCAGGATCGGCGGACGGACGTACCGGGTGCCGTAGGACTGGACCCAGCCGTGCTGCGTGGCGAGGTAGCCCGTCAGCTGCTCGGCGAAGTACTGGACCATGTCGTTGCGTTCGGGCTCGCCGTGCACCAGGACGTCGAGGCCGGTCTTCTCCTGGAAGGAGATCACCTCGCCGATCTCCGCCCTGATGCGCTCCTCGTATCCGGCCGTGTCGATCCGGCTCGCCCTCAAGTCGGCGCGGGCGGTGCGCAGTTCGGCGGTCTGCGGGAACGAGCCGATCGTGGTGGTCGGCAGCAGCGGCAGACCGAGCCGCGCCCGCTGGGCGGTGGTCCGCTCGCCGTACGGCTGCGAGCGCCGGGCGTCGGCCTCCGTGACGGCTGCCGTACGGGCCCGTACGGCGGGGTCCCGGGTGATCGGGGAGCCCGCGCGGGAGGCCAGGTCGGCCCGGTTCGCGGCCAGTTGGGCGGAGATCGTGTCGGTGCCCTGGGCCAGGCCCTTGGCGAGGGTGACGATCTCGCGGGTCTTCTGCCGCGCGAACGCGAGCCAGCGCAGGATCTGCGGCTCGATGTCCCGCTCGGCGGCTGCGTCGAGCGGGACGTGCAGCAGCGAGCAGGAGGCGGCCACGTCGACCCGGTCGGCGAGACCGAGCAACGTGCCCAGTGTGGCAAGGGACTTGGTGAGGTCGTTGACCCAGATGTTGCGGCCGTCGACCACCCCGGCCACCAGCCGCTTCCCGGGCAGCCCGCCCACCGCGGCCAGCGCGTCCAGGTTGGCGGCGGCGGACTCGGTGAAGTCGAGCGCCAGCCCCTCCACCGGAGCCTTCGCCAGCACCGGCAACGCGTCGCCGAGCCGGTCGAAGTAGGAGGCGACCAGCAGCTTCGGGCGGTCGGCGAGCGCGCCGAGATCACGGTAGGCACGCTCGGCGGCGTTCAGTTCGGCCGGAGTCCGGTCCTGGACGAGCGCGGGCTCGTCGAGTTGCGCCCACTCCGCGCCCGCCGCGCGCAGATCCGCCAGCACCTCGGCGTACACGGGCAGCAGCCGGTCAAGGAGCGTCAGCGGATCGAAGTCCGCGGCGACTCCGGGCGCGGGCTTGGCAAGCAGCAGATAGGTGACCGGGCCGACGAGCACCGGGCGCGCCGTGAGGCCCAGCGCGAGGGCCTCCTTCAACTCGCCGACCTGCTTGCCGGAGTCGGCGGTGAAGACCGTGTCCGGCCCCAACTCGGCCACCAGGTAGTGGTAGTTGGTGTCGAACCACTTCGTCATCTCCAGCGGCGCCACGTCCTGCGTGCCGCGCGCCATCGCGAAGTACCCGTCCAGCGCGTCGAGTTCGACGGCGGCACGGTGGCGGGCGGGGATCGCGCCGACCATGACGCTGGTGTCCAGGACATGGTCGTAGTACGAGAAGTCGCCGGTCGGCACTTCGTGGATGCCGGCCTCGGCCAGCTGCCGCCAGTTGGCGCGGCGCAGTTCGGCCGCGGTGGCCCGGAGGGCGTCGGCGTCGACACGGCCCTTCCAGTAGCCCTCGACGGCCTTCTTCAGTTCCCGGCCCTGTCCCTGACGGGGGTAGCCGTACACGGTGGCCCGTGCTGCCGCGGCTGCGGACTTCGCTGTCACGGAACTCTCCTTCGCGAGCTGTCTCCCTGAGATCCCGGGACGGGACGCGAGCGCGAAGGAACGTCAGACCGGACGGACGCACGGTCGCCGTGCCCGCCGATATGTACGCCGACCCGCCCACGAGGTCACCGGGATCCCGCGCACGAATGCTTCGCGCACGGGCAGTTGGCAGGTCTTCGGACTCGCGGGCACGCCCTCCGTCGAACCGGAGGACACCTACTGGCCGTCGCTTCCCAGATCCTGTCGTGGACCCAGTGCGTATGACGGCGGTCGTTCTCGCTCACCGCTGCGGGGCAGTCCCGGAATCTCACCGGGTTCCCTCTTGCGACGCATCCCGCCTGGCGGACGGGGCGAACCAGCTGCGTCAGCCAGCGTATTACAGCTGGTCCCCCAGGGTGGCCGGCTCGGGAGGATGCGGACCGCCGCCGTCCTTGCCGTCCTGCGCGCAGGTTCTTGTCTGGTAGTGCTGGTCATTGGGGATCAACAGCACTTCGGCGACCTGCGCGGGGTGCTCGACGGCGAGCCAACTGTCGCCCGTGGGGTCGCCGTTCGGCCCGAACGCCTCGGCTGAATAGACCGTCTCGTACAGCAGGGCCACGCGTTTCTTGTCGACCGCGCAGACGTCCAGAGCGGGGCCGTTGAACTCGTCGGCGTCGTAGAACCGGAAGTGGAAGTGGACCTGGTCACCGTCGGAGGGCCGCTGCGGGTGGGGCTCAAGGCGCCAGTCGACGATCTCTGCGGAGGCGTCGAGATGCTGTCCGTAGATGTCCTCGACCCGCACCCTGACAGCGGCCTTGCCGCGTTTCGCGGTGGTGTCGGAGCAGCCCCAGGTGGAGGAGCAGCCGGACACGGCGAGAAGCGCCAGCACCAGCGGAGCAACGGCGAGCAACCGTGCGGGAGTCATTCGGACGACCTCCGGTGGCGCTGGGTCAGCTGAGCCGGGATCCGAAAGCCCGCAGGATCTGTTCGGCGGCCAGGGTCGCCGTCAACTCGCCCTCCCGCACCAGCCGTTCGAGGTCCGGGGCCAGTGAGCGTACCGCCGGATCCGCGTGCAGCCTGCCCAGCAGCTCGTCGCGGACCATCGTCCATGTCCAATCCACCTGCTGCTCGCGGCGTTTGGCGGCGAGGCGGCCGGTGGAGTCGAGGAGCGACCGGTGCTGTTCCAGGCGCTCCCAGACCGTGTCCAGGCCCGTGCCCTCGCGGGCGCTGCAACTCAGCACCGGCGGGGTCCAGGCCGCGTCGACGGGGTGCATCAGACGCAGCGCGCCCGCCAACTCCCTTGCCGCGCCGCGCGCGTCGCGCTCGTGCGGGCCGTCCGCCTTGTTGACGGCGATGACGTCCGCCAGCTCCAGGACGCCCTTCTTGATGCCCTGCAACTGGTCGCCGGTGCGGGCCAGCGTCAACAGGAGGAAGGAGTCGACCATGTTGGCGACCGCGGTCTCCGACTGGCCGACGCCGACCGTCTCCACGAGGACGACGTCGTAGCCCGCCGCCTCCATGACGACGATCGACTCCCGGGTCGCCTTCGCGACGCCACCGAGCGTGCCGGCGGTGGGGGAGGGGCGGACGAAGGCCGCCGGGTCGACGGCCAGGCGCTCCATGCGGGTCTTGTCGCCGAGGATCGACCCGCCGGTCCGGGTGGAGGACGGGTCGACGGCCAGCACCGCGACCCGGAAACCGAGCGAGGTGAGCAGCGTGCCGAACGCGTCGATGAACGTCGACTTGCCGACGCCCGGCACACCGCTGACGCCGATGCGCCGGGCCTTGCCGCTGTGCGGCAGCAGCTCGGTCAGCAACTCCTGTGCCATGGCGCGGTGTTGGGGCTTGGTCGACTCGACGAGGGTGATGGCGCGGGCCACCAGGGCCCGCTTGCCGTCGAGTACGCCCTTCACATAGGTGTCGACATCGATCACGGGGTGTGCCCGAGGTCGGTGGCCAGCCGCTCGACCAGGTTGTAGGCCGCGTCCGGGATCACCGTCCCGGGCGGGAACACGGCCGCCGCGCCCATCTCAAGCAGCGTGGGCACGTCCTGCGGCGGGATCACCCCGCCGACCACGATCATGATGTCCTCGCGGCCCTCCTCGGCGAGGGACTCCTTCAACGCCGGTACGAGGGTGAGGTGTCCGGCCGCCAGCGAGGACACCCCGACGACGTGCACGTCCGCCTCGACGGCCTGGCGGGCCACCTCGCCGGGGGTCTGGAAGAGCGGGCCGACGTCGACGTCGAAGCCCAGGTCGGCGAAGGCGGTGGCGATCACCTTCTGGCCACGGTCGTGGCCGTCCTGGCCCATCTTGGCGACCAGGATGCGCGGGCGGCGGCCCTCGGCCTCCTCGAACTCGGCCACGAGGGCGCGGGTGCGCTCGACGGACGGGGACTCGCCGGCTTCGGTGCGGTACACACCGGAGATCGTACGGATCTGGCTCGCGTGCCGCCCGTACACCTTCTCCAGCGCGTCGGAGATCTCACCGACCGTGGCCTTCGCGCGGGCCGCGTTCACCGCCAGCTCAAGGAGGTTGCCGGTGCCTTCGTCGGCCGCGCGGGTCAGGGCGTGCAGCGCGTCCTGGGTGGCCTGTTCGTCGCGCTCGGCGCGCAACCGCCGTAGTTTCTCGATCTGTTGGGTGCGGACGGAGGAGTTGTCGACCTTGAGGACGTCGATCTGCTCGTCGGTCTCCACCCGGTACTTGTTGACGCCGATGACCGGCTGGCGCCCGGAGTCGATGCGGGCCTGGGTGCGGGCCGCCGCCTCCTCGATGCGCAGCTTGGGGATGCCCGCGTCGATGGCCTTGGCCATGCCGCCCGCCGCCTCGACCTCCTCGATGTGCTGCCAGGCCCGGCGCGCGAGGTCGTACGTGAGCTTCTCGACGTACGCGCTGCCGCCCCACGGGTCGATGACCCGGGTGGTGCCGGACTCCTGCTGGATGAGGAGCTGGGTGTTGCGGGCGATGCGGGCCGAGAAGTCGGTGGGCAGCGCGAGCGCCTCGTCGAGGGCGTTGGTGTGCAGCGACTGCGTGTGACCCTGCGTGGCGGCCATGGCCTCCACGGCCGTACGCGTCACGTTGTTGAACACGTCCTGCGCGGTCAGCGACCAGCCCGAGGTCTGCGAATGGGTGCGCAGGGAGAGGGACTTGGCGTTCTGCGGGTCGAACTGCTTGACCAGCTTGGCCCACAGCAGGCGGGCCGCCCGCAGCTTCGCGATCTCCATGAAGAAGTTCATGCCGATCGCCCAGAAGAAGGACAGCCGGGGCGCGAACGCGTCCACGTCCATCCCCGCCTCCCGGCCCGCCCGGATGTACTCGACCCCGTCCGCGAGGGTGTACGCCAGCTCCAGGTCGGCCGTCGCGCCCGCTTCTTGGATGTGGTAGCCGGAGATGGAGATCGAGTTGTAGCGGGGCATCCGCTGCGAGGTGTACGCGAAGATGTCGGAGATGATCCGCATCGACGGCTTCGGCGGATAGATGTAGGTGTTGCGGACCATGAACTCCTTGAGGATGTCGTTCTGGATGGTCCCGGCCAACTTCTCGGGCGGTACGCCCTGTTCCTCCGCCGCCACGATGTAGAGCGCGAGCACGGGCAGCACCGCGCCGTTCATCGTCATCGACACGGTCATCTTGTCGAGGGGGATGCCGTCGAAGAGTTGGCGCATGTCGTAGATCGAGTCGATCGCCACGCCCGCCATGCCGACGTCACCGGTCACGCGCGGGTGGTCGCTGTCGTAACCCCGGTGCGTGGGCAGGTCGAAGGCGACCGACAGGCCCTTCTGACCGGCCGCCAGATTGCGCCGGTAGAAGGCGTTGGACTCCTCGGCCGTGGAGAAGCCCGCGTACTGACGGATCGTCCAGGGCTGGTTGACGTACATCGTCGGGTACGGGCCGCGCAGATACGGCGCGACGCCCGGGTAGGTGGCCAGGAAGTCCAGGCCCTCCAGATCCTGCCCGGTGTACAACGGCTTGACCGCGATGCCCTCCGGGGTCTCCCAGAGGAGGTCGTCGCCGCCCGCCGCCTTCTTGACGGCGTCACGCCACTCGTCGGCACCGGCTTCGGCGGCCGGGACCCCCAGCTCGATCCCGGAGAAGTCGGGAATGCGCCCGCTCGCTGCCATCAGGACACTCCCATGCGGTCGAGGGTGGCGGACAGTACGGCCACGGCGTCGCAGCCCGCGAAGACATGGGCGTCGACACCGGGGTACTCGGCGGGACGGCCCGCGAGGAACACGTGCCCGGCACCGGCCGACCTCAACTCCCCGGCGACCGTGGCCGCTTGCTCCTCGTACAGCGCGTCGCTCGAGCACAGGCAGGCCTCGGTGGCCCCGCTGTCCGCGAAGGCGCCCTCGGTGACGGGCTCGATGCCGCCCGCCTGGAACAGGTTCGACGCGAAGGTGAGCCGTGCGGTGTGCGCGGCGGCCGGGCCGAGCGCGGCCAGGAAGATGCGTGGCCGGGAGCCGGTCGCCGCGAGGTGGGCGTCGGAGCGGGCGCGCAGGGCTTCGTAGGCCTCGTCGCGGCGCACGCGCGGCAGTCCACCGGAGGGTTCGGCGGGGGCGGGTGCGCGCTCCGGGAGGCGTTCGGCGAGGTTCGGGAACTCGCTGACGCCGGTGATGGGTTCGCGGCGCTTGGCGAGCTTCGCGCTGCGGGCCGCCCAGGTGGTGGCGAGGTCGTCGCGGAGGCTGCCGGAGCTCAATACGGCTGCCTGGCCGCCCTGTTGTTCGATGTGCTGGAAGAACTCCCAGCCCGCGTGCGCGAGTTCGTCCGTGAGCCGCTCCACGTACCAGGAGCCGCCCGCCGGGTCGATCACCCGGGACAGATGCGACTCCTCGACCAGGATCGTCGAGGTGTTGCGGGCGATCCGGCGCGCGAACGCGTCCGGCAGGCCCAGCGCGTGGTCGAAGGGCAGCACGGTGACGGACTCGGCACCGCCCACCCCGGCGGCCAGCGTCGCGATGGTCGTGCGCAGCATGTTCACCCACGGGTCACGCCGGGACATCATCACTGGCGAGGTCACCGCGTGCTGCACCTGCCCGCCGGGAGCCCCGCACACCTCGGCGACCCGGGCCCAAAGCCTGCGCGCCGCGCGCAACTTGGCGATGGTCAGGAACTGGTCGGCGGTCGCCGCGTACCTGAACTCCAGCTGGGCGACGGCCTGTTCGACGCTGAGCCCGGCTTCCGTCAGCTCGCGGAGACAGGCGACACCGGTCGCCAGTGAGGCGCCCAGCTCCTGCGCCGCCGAACAGCCGGCCTCGTGGTACGGCAGCGCGTCCACGGTCAGCGCGCGCAGCCCCGGGTATTCCTCGGCGCAGCGCCGGGCCAGCGCGGCGACCGGCGCGAAGTCGAAGGGGTCCGCTCCGGTGCGGGCCGCGAAGCCCAGCGGGTCGGCGCCCAGGTTGCCGCGCACCGCCTGAGGGTCGATGCCGCGCTCCTCGTACAGCCGTAGCAACTCGGCTGCGGCGGACGCGACTTCGGGCCCGGCGTCGAGGACGACGGGTGCCAGGTCGAGAAAGACACCGTCGAGGGTGCTGCCGAGCGAGGCGACCGGGATGCCGCGCTCGCCCACGGTCAGCCACAGCGAGGTGACGCCGTTCTCCAGGTCGCCGAGGACCGCGGAGTTGTCGGCGGTGGTGTGCCGCTGGCGTACGTCCCAGCCGCCGAGGGTGTTGCCCTCGGCCCGGCCGCCCCGTACGAACGGGGCGAAACCGGGGAGCCCGGGCTCGGGTGCGGAGTCGTCCGCGGTGTACAGGGGACGGGCGAGAAGCCCGTCCTCCAACGAGGTGGACAGAGCGTCTTCCGCCGCCGTACCCGAGACTTCCTTGCCCGACTTGCGCAGTACGCCTTCCACCAGGCGTTGCCACTGCTCATGGGTCGCGTCAGGGAACTCGGCGGCCAGCGAGAGCCCGTCGTCAGGCAGGACCGTCATGCTCGGATGCTAGGGCAAACGTGCAGGTGAGCAGCAGAGGACGCGGCTGTGACCTTGACCTCCCTTCGCGGTCTAGACCACTCGGCGGCCCGTGACTACAGCCCGACGTCCCGTCGGCTCATGTCCTCCAGCGACTCGCGGCGGACCAGGACGCGCGCGATGCCGTCGGCCACCGCGACGACCGGCGGCCGGCCGACGAGGTTGTAACCCGACGCCATCGACAGGTGATAGGCACCGGCCGCCGGTACGGCGAGGAGGTCGCCGGGGCGTACGTCGCCGGGCAGCGCCACCTCGTCGGCGAGGACGTCGCCCGCCTCGCAGTGCCGGCCCACGACCGTGACCGGGCGCGGCGGCGCGGAGGCCGGGCGGCCGATCAACCGGGGCGCGTACCGCACGCCGTACAGCGCGGGCCGCGGGTTGTCGCTCATCCCGCCGTCGACCGCGACGAACGTACGGTCGCCGGTGCGCTTGACCGCGAGCACCCGGTACACGACGACTCCGGCGGGGCCGACGATCGCCCGCCCGGGTTCGAGGGTGAGCCGGGGCACGGGCAGCCCGCCGCGGGCACAGCCGTCCTCCAGTTCGGTGCGGACCCGCCCGGCGAGGACAGCGATGTTCAACTCCTCCTCGCTGGGGCGGTAGGCGATGCCGTGCCCGCCGCCGATGTCCAACTGCGGGAGGGCGACGCCGTGTTGGTCCCGGATGCGGGCCAACAGCCCGACCATGCGGCGCACCGCGGCGACGTACGGCTTCGGCGTGGTGATCTGCGAGCCGATGTGGCAGTGCAGGCCCACGAGTTCGAGGTGCGGCTGGTCGAGGATCCGGGTGACGGCGTGCTGCGCGGAACCGTCCGTGATCGACAGGCCGAACTTCTGGTCGTCGGTGCCGGTGCGCACCTTGACGTGCACGCCGGCCGCCACGCCGGGCACCACCCGCACCATGACCTTCTGCCTGCTCCCGGCGGGGGTGAGCGCGGCCAGCCGGGCGATCTCCGAGGCGCTGTCGACGACGATCCGGCCGACCCCGAGCCGCAGCGCGGTGCTCAGATCCTCCGGGCTCTTGGCGTTGCCGTGCAGCACGATCCGCTCCGGCGGGAACCCGGTCGTGACGGCGAGGGCCAGCTCGCCCGCCGAGCACACGTCGAGGCCGAGCCCCTCCTCCTCCACCCAGTGGGCCATCGCCCGGCACAGGAACGCCTTTGCCGCGTAGACGACTTCGGCCTCCGGGAACGCCGTGCGGTACGCGCGGCAGCGCTCACGGATCTCCTGCTCGTCGAGGACGTAGACGGGAGTGCCGAAGCGGTCGGCGGCCTCGGCGAGCGAGACACCGCCGACGGTCAGGTCCCCGCCGGGGACGGGGCGGGTGGAGCGGGGCCAGACGGACAGGTCGTCGGTGTCGGCGACCTGGACAGCGGGGGCGTCCAGGATGGACATGGGCGGGTCTCCTCAGCCGATCAGCAGGTTCAGACAGGCGACGGCGGCGGCTGCGCCGGTCACCCGCAGGGCACCGATGTGCTGGGGGTGCCGGCGGCGCCACGAGTTCTCGCGCTCGCGGACGGTGGCCGCGGTGCGGTCGGTCGCCGGGGCGGAGAGCGAGGGGTCGACGGTGAGGGCGGTGACGCCCAGCGGCGCGGCGAGGGCGCGCAGCGCGGGTTCGGAGAGCCTGATGGCGGCCTGCTCGGGGCCGAGGGTGGCGGCGAGCCGCGCCGCCGAGGTGAAGCCGACGGCTGTCCGGCCGCCCGGCGGGGTGCGGAAGAACCGGGCCGTACAGGTCCGTCAGCTCGCGGGCGTCGACCGCCCGCCGCAGGGCGATCCGCCGGTGCAGGGCGGCCAGCTCGCCCTCCAGTGGCGAGGGCGGCACCGTCAGGACCGGACAGCCGGCATGCGCGACGCAGTACCGCGTGACGGACGGGAACAGGCCGCGGAGCGCGCCCCGGGGACCCGCGCCGATCACCAGAAGGTCGTCGGACCGGTCGGCGGTCTCCACCAGCGCGCGGCCCGCCGTACCCCGCACGACCAGCCCCTGGAACGGGACCCCGGGACCCGTCTCGCCGAAGGCCGCGTCGACGGCGGCCAGGAGTCGCTCGCCGGCGTCTTGGCGCTGCCGTTGGCAGACCTCCGCCGAGACGCCGGCGAGCGCCCGTGGGCGAGTTCACCGCCGGGCGG
>NZ_JAEQAZ010000080.1 GCF_016654115.1 Streptomyces sp. MBT53 | reverse complement strand
AACCCGCTCCAGACCCTGCCACTCACCGAGAAGATCCAGGCCGAGAAGTTCGACGCGGTCTTCGGTGGGGGCCGTAGGGACGAGGAGAAGGCCCGGGCGAAGGAACGGGTGTTCTCGCTGCGGGACGAGTTCTCGCAGTGGGACCCGCGCCGCCAGCGGCCCGAGCTGTGGAACCTCTACAACGGACGGCACGCACCCGGCGAGCACGTCCGCGTGTTCCCGCTGTCCAACTGGACCGAGCTGGACGTCTGGCAGTACATCGCCCGCGAGGGCATCGAGTTGCCGGACATCTACTTCGCGCACGAGCGTGAGGTGTTCGCGCGTGGTGGCATGTGGCTGACCGCCGGTGAGTGGGGCGGGCCGAAGGCGGACGAGAGCGTGGAGAAGCGGCTCATCCGGTACCGGACCGTCGGTGACATGTCCTGCACCGGTGCCGTCGACTCCGACGCGGTGACGCTGGAGCAGGTCATCACCGAGATCGCGGCCTCCCGGCTGACCGAGCGGGGCGCGACGCGTGCCGACGACAAGCTGTCCGAGGCCGCGATGGAAGACCGCAAGCGCGAGGGGTACTTCTAACCATGAGCACCATCACGGAACTCACCGAGACGACCCTCCTGCGGTTCGCGACGGCCGGTTCGGTCGACGACGGCAAGTCCACGCTCGTAGGGCGGCTGTTGCACGACTCCAAGTCGGTCCTCACCGACCAACTGGAGGCGGTGCAGCGGGTGTCCGCCGATCGCGGGCAGGACGCGCCCGACCTCGCGCTGCTCACCGACGGACTGCGCGCCGAACGCGAGCAGGGCATCACCATCGACGTGGCGTACCGCTACTTCGCCACGCCCCAGCGTCGGTTCATCCTCGCCGACACCCCCGGCCACGTGCAGTACACCCGCAACATGGTGACGGGTGCCTCCACCGCCGAGCTGACGGTGATCCTCGTCGACGCCCGCAACGGCGTCGTCGAGCAGACCCGGCGGCACGCGGCGATCGCCGCGCTGCTGCGGGTGCCGCACGTGGTGCTCGCGGTCAACAAGATGGACCTCGTCGAGTACAAGGAGTCCGTGTTCGCGGCGATCGCCGAGGAGTTCACGGCGTACGCGAGCGAGCTGGGCGTCCCGGAGATCACCGCGATCCCGATCTCGGCGCTGGCCGGGGACAACGTGGTGGAGCCGTCCGCGCACATGGACTGGTACGGCGGGCCGACCTTCCTGGAGCACCTGGAGTCGGTGCCGGTCGCCCACGACCTGAGCCACTGCCACGCGCGGCTGCCGGTGCAGTACGTGATCCGACCGCAGAACGCCGAGCACCCGGACTACCGGGGGTACGCGGGGCAGATCGCGGCCGGTACGTTCCGGGTCGGCGAGGCCGTGACGGTGCTGCCGTCCGGGCGGGCCACGAGGATCTCCGCCATCGACCTGCTCGGCAAGCCGGTCAACACCGCGTGGACCACGCAGTCGGTGACCCTCCTCCTTGAGGACGACATCGACATCTCCCGCGGCGACCTCATCGTGCCCAGCAAGGACGCCCCGGCGACCACGCAGGACATCGAGGCGACGGTCTGCCATGTCGCCGACCAGCCGCTGACCGTGGGCCACCGGGTGCTCCTCAAGCACGGCACCCGCACGGTCAAGGCGATCGTGAAGGACATCCCGTCCCGCCTCACACTCGACGACCTGTCCCTGCACCCGCATCCGGGACAGCTCGTCGCCAACGACATCGGCCGCGTGAAGATCCGCACCGCGGAGCCGCTGCCGGTGGACTCGTACGCCGACTCGCGCCGCACGGGCTCGTTCATCCTGATCGACCCGGCGGACGGCACCACGCTCACCGCCGGCATGGTCGGCGAGTCGTTCGCGGCGCCCGAGCCGGTCAAGGACGGTACGGACGACGACGGTTGGGACTTCTGACATGACGTCGAGGGACTTCTACTCCACGTTCGCGAAGGAGGGCGGCCGGGTCGGCAGCGGCGCCCTCGGCAGCGGGCAGGGCGGAGTGGCGCGATGTGCGGGCTGACGTACGCGCACCGCTCGCGCGCCCAGTCCCCCCACCCGCCGTCCCGGACACGACGAAGACGAAGACCTGCCGACCTCCCGGCCACGACCTGAGACCGTGACCGCCGGGCCAACGAGAGGAACCCCTCCCGTGCCTGTCAACCGCTCGACATTCCTGCGCCGCGGCATAGCCGTGGTCGCCGCGCTCCCTCTGCTCACCCTCGCCGCGTGCGGTTACGGGTCGGACTCCAAGAGCACCAACTCCAAGGAGAAGGTAGCCGCCGGGTCCTCCAAGATCGACGGTCTCGCCTCCGTGAAGATCGGCTACTTCGGCAACCTGACCCACGCGACCGCGCTGGTCGGCCGTGAACAGGGCCTGTTCCAGAAGGAGTTGGGCGCCACCAAGGCCGAGTACGCGACCTTCAACGCCGGCCCGTCCGAGATCGAGGCGCTCAACTCGAACTCCATCGACATCGGTTACATCGGCCCCTCCCCGGCGGTCAACGGCTACACCAAGTCCGACGGCAAGAGCCTGAAGATCATCGGCGGTTCGGCGTCGGGCGGCGTGAAGCTCGTCGTCAACCCGAAGAAGATCAAGTCCCTGAAGGACGTCAAGGGCAAGAAGATCGCGACGCCTCAGCTGGGCAACACGCAGGACGTGGCGTTCCTCAACTGGATCGCGGACCAGGGCTGGAAGGTCGACGCGCAGAGCGGCAAGGGTGACGTCACCGTCGTCCGCACCGACAACAAGATCACGCCGGACGCCTTCAAGGCCGGTTCGATCGACGGCGCGTGGGTGCCGGAGCCGACCGCGTCGAAGCTGGTCGCCGAGGGCGGCAAGGTACTGCTCGACGAGTCGACGCTGTGGCCCGACAAGAAGTTCGTGATCACGAACATCATCGTGTCGCAGAAGTTCCTCAAGGCGCACCCGAAGGTCGTCGAGGCCGTGCTGAAGGGCTCGGTCGCGGCCAACAAGTGGATCAACGCCAACCCGACCGAGGCGAAGGCCGCGGCGAACAAGCAGCTGGAGGCCGACTCCGGCAAGGCGCTGCCCGCCAACGTCCTTGACCCGGCGTGGAGTTCGATCCAGTTCACCAACGACCCGCTGGCCTCGACCCTCAACACCGAGGCGGAGCACGCGGTCAAGGCCGGTCTGCTGGAGAAGCCCGATCTGAAGGGCATCTACGACCTCACGCTCCTCAACAAGGTCCTCAAGGCGGACGGCGACAGCACGGTCGACGCCGCCGGTCTCGGCACGAGCTGATCGAGGGATCCCGATGACTTCCCAGGAGGTGACGACCATGGCCACGACCCTCGCCAAGGAGACCACCGAGACGGTCGAGTACGCGGCACGCCTCGAGCATGTCTCGAAGTCCTTCGCGACACCGGGCGGGCAGCAGCTCGTCCTGGACGACATCACCATCGATGTCGCGCCCGGCGAGTTCGTCACCCTCCTGGGGGCCTCGGGCTGCGGCAAGTCCACCCTGTTGAACCTGGTGGCGGGCCTCGACAAGCCCACCACCGGGTCCATCACCACGGACGGCCGCCCGGCTCTGATGTTCCAGGAGCACGCCCTGTTCCCCTGGCTCACCGCGGGCAAGAACATCGAACTCGCCCTGCGGCTGCGGGGAGTTCCGAAGGAGGAGCGGCGCGGCAGGACCGAGGAGCTGCTCGACCTGGTCCGGCTGCCGGGCGCGTACGGCAAGCGGGTGCACGAGCTGTCGGGCGGTATGCGGCAGCGCGTCGCGATGGCCCGCGCGCTCGCCCAGGAGAGCCGCATCCTGCTGATGGACGAGCCGTTCGCGGCCCTGGACGCCATCACGCGGGACGTCCTGCACGACGAACTCACCCGTATCTGGGGCGAGACGGGCCTGTCGGTCCTGTTCGTCACGCACAACGTGCGGGAGGCGGTACGGCTCGCCCAGCGGGTGATCCTGCTGTCCTCCCGGCCCGGCCGGATCGCCCGCGAGTGGACGGTCGACATCCCGCAGCCGCGCCGCATCGAGGACGCGCCCGTGGCCGAACTGTCCCTTGAGATCACCGATGTACTGCGTGGGGAGATCCGCCGTCATGGCCAGCACTGAGACGACGACGGTCAAGGACGCCGGGAGCGTCGAGGCAGGCCTGGACGCTCTGGAGACCACGGTCACCGGCCGTCCGACCTTCCGGCAGACCTTCGTCAACAAGATCTTCCCGCCGATCGTCGCCCTCGCGGTCGTCATGGTCGTCTGGCTGATCCTGACCCCGATCGTCGACGACCCGAGCAAGCTGCCCTCGCCGGGCGCCGTCGGCACCGAGTTCAAGAACGCCTGGTTGCAGGGCGATCTCCTCGGCTACATCTGGACCAGCGTCTCGCGCGGTCTGCTGGGCTTCTTCTTCGCGCTGCTGATCGGCACTCCGCTGGGCCTGGTGGTCGCGCGGGTGAAGTTCATCCGCGCGGCGATCGGCCCGATCCTGTCCGGCCTCCAGTCGCTGCCGTCGGTGGCGTGGGTACCGCCGGCCGTGATCTGGCTGGGTCTGAACAACTCGATGATGTACGCGGTGATCCTGCTCGGCGCGGTCCCCTCTATCGCCAACGGCCTGGTGTCCGGCGTCGACCAGGTGCCGCCGCTGTTCCTGCGGGCGGGCCGCACGATGGGCGCGACCGGCGTCAAGGGCATCTGGCACGTCACCCTGCCCGCCGCGCTCCCCGGCTATGTGGCGGGCCTGAAGCAGGGCTGGGCGTTCTCCTGGCGCTCGCTGATGGCGGCCGAGATCATCGCCCAGTTCCCCGATCTGGGCGTGGGGCTCGGCCAGTTGCTGGAGAACGGCCGCACCAACAGCGACATGGCGATGGTCTTCGAGGCCATCATCCTGATCCTGTTCGTCGGCATCGCCATCGACCTGCTGATCTTCAGCCCGCTGGAGCGGTGGGTCCTGCGCAGCCGCGGACTGCTGGTGAAGAGCTGAGCTGATCCGCATGCACCAGAGGCCGGTCCTCCTCGTCATCGCCCACGGCAGCCGCGATCCGCGGCACGCCGCGACCGTCCACGCCCTCGTCCGGCGGGTACGGTCGCGGCGGCCCGGGCTGCGCGTGGAGGTCGGCTTCCTGGACTTCAACATCCCTTCCGCGCAAGGGGTGTTGGAGTCGCTCGCGGCGGAGGGTGTACGGGACGTCGTGGCCCTCCCCCTCCTCCTCACCCGCGCGTTCCACGCGAAGGCGGACATCCCCGCGGTCCTGCGGGAGGCACCGGCACGGCTGCGGATCCGGCAGGCGGAGGTACTGGGCCCGTCTCCGTTGTTGTCGCGGGCTCTCGAACGGCGTTTGTACGAGGCCGGGTTGACGCCCGCCGACAAGGCGTCGACCGGGGTCGTGCTGGCCTCGGCGGGGTCCACCGACCCGGAGGCGATCGCGGTGATCGACGGCCTGGCGCGGGAGTGGTGGCGGACGGGTTGGTGCGCCGTGCGGCCCGCCTTCGCCTCCGCGGCCCTGCCGCGCACGGAGGACGCGGTACGCGAACTCCGTGCCCTGGGCTGCGAACGCGTCGCCGTCGCCCCGTACGTCCTGGCCCCCGGCTTCCTCCCCGACCGCATCGCGCGGGGCGCGGCGGACGCGGATGTGCTGGCCGAGGTGCTGGGTCCGGCGCCGGAGGTGGCGCGGGTACTGCTGGAGCGCTACGACGCGGCAGCCCTGGCGCCGGTGCTCGCGGCCGTCGGCGCGTAGCGCGTTCACGGTTCCCACCTGCCCGGTTTCCCGGAAAGGGGTCTCCCCCGGCTCCCGGATCTGCTGGGATGGTGCCTCCGAAGGCTATTGGGGAGCAAGTACACGTGGCGGGTCAGGAGTTCGGGCATCGTGAAGGGCCTGTGCCGGCCCAGCTGCACTACACCTCGGCGCCGTCCGGTTCCGAGGATTCCGGCCCCCGGTTCACGGCGGTCGGCGCGGAAGTGCCGCCCGGGGTGCTGCGGGAGGCCGAGCGGCTCCTCGGGTACGAGCCACCGCCCGACAGTCCGCAGCACGCCGACGCCGAGCAGCTCAAGAGATTCCCCACGGTCTTCGGCTTCAGCGAACTAGCCGACGGCGGGCGGCTGTTGAGCCGCTCGGTGTGCACCGGCACGGACTGGGCCGGCGGTCCGCTCTCCTTCCACGCGCATGCCCTCCTGCTGCCCGCCGGGACCCGGCTGCCGGACGGTGTGCTGCCCATCTCCACCTGGGAGTCCCCGCGTTGGGCCGAGTCGACTCCCCCGGACGGCGGGGCCGATCCCGTCGCCCGGGTCGAGCCGTCGGGGCTGCTGCGCAAGGAGGCGCTGGTCCCGTTCGCGGTGTCCCGGGCCGAGCGGCTCGCCCCGTTCTTCGCCGATCTGCGGGCGGTGGCCGCCGACCCTGGCGCCGGGCAGATCGTGGTGGTGGAACACGACAGCGCCGACGTGGCCCGCTGGATCGCCCTCGCCTGTACGGTCCTGCCCCGCGAACAGGCGCACCGGCTCACCTTCACGACGTACACCCGCGACCCCCGGCAGGCCCGCCAGCAGCTCGTCGGCGCGCTGCCGTCCTCCGAGCCCGTCGCCGACGACCCGCGCTACCGCGTGCACGACTGCACCCGCCGACCGCCGTCCGGGCCGGTCACGGACGCCTGGGCCGAGGTGTGCTCCCGCGTCTGGCGGGCGGGTCGCCCCGACCTGTTCCACAACGACCCCGAAGACCTTGGCCCGTTGGCGGTGGCCGCCCTCGTCGCGGGGATCGACCTGCGTACGGACGCCCGTGCGGTGGCGGCGAGTTGGGCGGCCGAGCAGGTGGACGTGCTGCCGGACGACAGGCTGACGGCATTGGTCGCCGGGCTGTGCGGCGGCCCGGTGCCGCATCTGGGCTCCCCCTCGGAGACCCTGCCCGGTGCGGCCGAACAGGTCGCGCTGGCCGCACTGTTGGCGCGGTTGGACGGACGGGTGACGGCCGCGGTGTCGGCGCCGCTCGCCGCGCGGGTGCTGGCGTCGGCGGTCCTCGCCCATGGGCCGGTGCCCACGCTGCGCGCCGGGTCCCTCACCGCGCGGGACCACGACGACCTGGCCCGCGATCTCGCGCCCGCACTGCGGGCCGGTATCGCGGACACGGCCGAACCGGCCGCCGGACGGCCCCTCGCACTGCTGCGGGCCGCCGACCTCCTCGACGTCGACTGCCAGGACGAACTGCCGGAGCTGGCCGAGCGGTTGGCGCGGGAGTCGGTGAACGCCCCGGCCGCGTCCCCGTCGAACGGCGAGACTCCTCACGTGGGCTGTCCACCCGCGCTCCTCGACGCGGTGCACACCCACCCCGGGCTCAGGGTGGCGCTGTTCGGTTCGCTCGACACGCTCGCCGCCGCCGAACCGGCTTCTGTGGCAAGGGTGTTGAAGGGGTCGGGGCTGCCACTGGACCTGCAGCAGTCCGGTTTTCCGCATCTGCGGATGTGTGTCGCGCCGGACGGGTCGGACGACCGGCTCGACCGGTTCCACGGTCTGCTCCGGACGGCCGGGGTCTCGCCGCACGCCGATCCGACCGTGCTGCGTACGGCCCTCCGCCTCACCTGGCCCGGCGGTGAACTGCCGACCGGCGCGGAGGCGAGCCTGCTGCTGAAGGAACTGGGTTCCGACACCCACCGTGCCGCCGGCACCCGGGAGTTGCTGATCGAGGCGGCACTCGCCGCTCCCCCGGACGACCCCGGCATACCGGCGCTCGCCACCGATCTGCTCCGCTGCTTCACCACGGAACTGGGGCCGGGCCGGCGCACGGCGCTGCTCCTGCTGGAGTTCACCGGGCGGCTGGGCACCGGGAGCGAGGGCGAGGAGTGGGTCGGCCGGGTGCTCGACCTCACGACCGGTGCCGTCGCCGATCCGGTGCCGGACACCGTCGCCGAACGCGCCTTCCAGGCCCTGGCGTCGCGGCTCCTGGAGGGGGCGGCACCGGAGAACGAGCTGTACGCGCTGGCCCGTTCGGGCGAGCCACGACTGCTCGCGGCCTACGAGCGGGCGGCCCGCTCGGAGCGGGTGGGGGACCGATTGCGGGCCGACCCCGCATATCTCGCCGACCGGTTCCGCGACTGGAGCGCGTTCCCGGGGACGTATCCCGGCTGGGACGAGACCCGTACCGCCCTGCTGGCCAAGGTGTTGCGGCCGATCGTGCGGGCGCTGTCCGCGCGGGAGCAGGGCGAGGTCGAGGCGGCGCTGGACCGCTCGGGCCACGGCAAACTCGACGCGTTCCGTGCCTGGAACCGCCCGGGCACGCTCGGGCGCCTCGCGGGACGGCTGTCGGGGCGGGGCCGGCGCGCCGAACACCCCGGCGGGTGACCCACCCCGGCGACCGGTAGGGAGGAGCCGCCCGAAGTCCGGCACTCCCCTGTGATGTCGGACCCCGGACGGCCCGTCCGCAGCACGGCCCCCGCAGGCGTGAGCCGTGTCGCGGGGGTCGCTCTCTGTACTGCGCCACTCGTCGCGTTTATGTCACTGGGCGACTTGAAATCGCCGAGGTCAGTCGAAGGACAGTCCCCCGGTACGCGTCCGCTTCAGCTCGAAGAGGTCGGGGTGCGTGGCCAACACCCGGAAGCTGTCGAAGAGTTCGGCCGCCTTCGCGCCGCGCGGAATGGCCCGCAGCACCGGCCCGAACCACACCGTTCCGTCGACGTGCAGGGTCGGCGTCCCCACATACCCACCCGACTCCGCCTCGACGCCCGCCTCATGACTGCGGCGCACGGCGTCGTCGTACGACGGATCGTGGGCGGCCTCGGCAAGCGTTGCGGGGAGCCCGAGTTCGGCGAGGGACTCGGCGACCACGGCGTCGAAGTCGTCGTAGCGCCGCTCGTGGATGCGGACGCCGAAGGCCGTGTAGAGGTCGCGCAGGACCTTGTCGCCGTGCTGTTCGGCGGCGGCCACGGCCACCCGTACCGGGCCGATCGACTTGTCGACCAACTCCCGGTACCAGTCGGGGAGTTCGTTGCCGATGTTGTGCAGGTAGAGGCTCATGGCGTGGAAGCGGAGGTCGAGCGGGCGCTCGCGCTCGACCTCCAGCAGCCAGCGGGAGGTGATCCAGGCGAAGGGGCAGGCGGGGTCGAAGTAGAAGTCGACGCGGACGGCGGTGTCAGTGCTCATACGGAGAACGCTAACCGCCGATTGGGGCGAAATCTGGACCCAATCACCCGTTCTTTCAGTGGTCCAATTTGCTCATGGCCTGTTGCCTCGGGTCCCGTCCGCTGGACGCGAGGGCCCGCTCGAAGACCGGGGCGTCGTCCGGTACCGGCACCGGGTCGGCGAAGCCGTCGTACTGGCGGTAGAGCGCGCCGTGCTTCTCGACCACGTCGAGGATCAGGCGGGCGGCGCCGTCCGAGACGCGGTACTCCTGGCCGGTGGCCGTGGCGACGTCCCAGCCGTGCACCGCCAGTTCCTTGATGATCATCGAGGCGAGTTCGTCGGCCGGCATCTTCGCCATGCCGAGGTCGACCTCGCCCTCCCACACCGCCGGGTCGGCCCAGGCGGCGACGGCCAGGTCCAGCTGGGCGGCGTAGGCCTCCGCCCAGTCCGGGTCGGCGGTGAAGTCGCGGGCCGTCAGCTCCTCGGAGAGCTGCTTGCGCAGGGCGCGGTGCTCCAGCCCGTGCGAGGTGTAGAGGACCCAGTGGTTGACCATGGCGCGGACGTCCCAGTCGGGACAGTGCGTCGGGTTGTCGAGCTGTGTCGTACGGACACCGCGCGCGACACGGGCCGCCTCGGCGGCGCATTCGATCATGTACGGGTGCAGGTCGTGGTGGTTCGACCGGTCCGGGTGCAGGTCGTCGTTGCTCATGCACCCCACGCTAGGCAGCGCGCCGTCAGGACTCTTGAACAAACGCGACAGCCTCGTCGGCGAGGCGGACCAGCTCGTCGAACGGCAGCGAACCGGCCGCCCTGCGCTCGCGCGCGAAGCCGTTCGCCAGCCGTTGCAGCAGGTCGTTGAGTGGTGTCGGTACGCCGTGCAGCCGCCCCAGCAGCGCGATCTCGCCGTTGAGGTAGTCGGCCTCGATGGTGCCGGTGCCCCGGTTCAGCGACTGCCAGGAGGAGCCGCCGCCGCGCGGCGCGCCTTCGACCTCCGCCAGCTGGATCTTGTCGCCGCGCGCCTCCTTCTCCTCCTCGGCACTCGGGTACGCGACACCGGCGGCATCGAGCACGGCCGTGCCCTCGGCCCGCACCCGCCCGTAGAACGCGAAGCTCTCCTCGCTTCCGAGCGGCCCGGAGACCGCCTCGATCGCGTTGGCGAGGTTGCCGAGCAGCTTGGAGTACTGCCAGCGCGTCACGTCGGGCACGACCGGCGCCTCGAACCGCGACTTCTCCAGGTCGGCCGCGATCAGCCGGGCGGTCTCGTCCGAGCCGTGCGGATAACGGCCCAGGTGCAGGATGCCGGTGAGGGGAGCGCCCTCGGCGGCGACCACGCCCGGTTCGACGAAGGTCGCGGGCAGCCACACGCAGACGCCGTACACCCGCCGGAAGCGGCGCAGGGCCAGGCGCTGGCTCTCCACCCCGTTCTGCGCGCAGACGACGGGCAGCCGCTCGGCCGCCGTACCCCCACCGGTAACCGGCGCGGGTCCCCAGGCCGCGAGCGCGGCCTCGCTGTCCTGCGTCTTGACGGTGAGCAGGAGGACGTCGTCGGCCCTCAACTCACCCAGTTCCGCAGGCTGTTCGACAACCGGCAGCCGATACGTCGACTCACCGTCCGGCACCTTGAGCCGCAGCCCGTGCTCGGCCAGCGCCGCCCGATGCGCACCCCGCGCGACGAGGACGACCTCGCACCCCGCCCCGGCCAGCCGACCGCCGATGGCCCCGCCGACCGCCCCTGCTCCGATGATGATGTAGCGCATGGGGACGAGCCTCGCACAGTGTGGATCTCTCCCTCCAGGAGGGATCTCAACTGCCGGTCAGCTCCACGAGCTTGAGCACGGTGTTCCAGTTGCGGGTGGTGGCGATCAGGCCCTTGTTCAGGCGCGGCCGGGCCAGTTCGACGGCGAGCCTGGAGCGGCCGAGGCCGTCGGGGACGTAGAGATACAGCGCGCGGTCGCCGAGGCGGAACTCCTCGGGCAGGTAGGCGGCTTGGTCGAATTCCGCGAAGCGGTCCTCGGCGACCGGCTGCGAGTAGTACGTGACGTGGAGCTGTTTGGCCTCCAACTCGGCCGCCGGGAAAGGGCAGTTGTCGGCGACGGCCTTCAGGTAGGCGTGGTCGCGGACGACGACGTCGACCGTGAAGCCGAACCGCTTCCCGATGGCCCCGGCGATCTCCGCCGCGTGGGACTCCTCGTCCCCGTGGCCGCTCGTGAACACGGCCTGGCCGCTCTGGAGATAGGTGCGGACGTCGTCGTGTCCGAGGCCTTCGAGGAGCGTGCGCAGCTCGGCCATCGGGAGCTTCTTGTTGCCGCCCACGTTGATCCCGCGCAGCAGCGCCGCGTACGTCGTCGTCATCCGCACACCATAGAGCGGCCTTCGTGCCCCGTGGGGGTGGGCACGACGGCCGCTTCATGTGGTGCGTGGGTGCGCGGAAACTCTGGCGGATGAGGTGGCTCCGGATCAACACCTGAGGGCACTCCTACCAGCACCTGTGACTTGTTCAACAAGCTTTCTTAATAACAAAGCGGACCCCTGCCGACGCATCGGACACCCTGATCACCATCCCCGAGGCGCCCGGATAGATGTAAGGGGCCGCCGTCCTCCCCAGTGGTGAGGGCCCGGGGTCCGTGCGGAGGAGCCGGGCACCCGGTACTTCACCGGTCAGCACGAGGAGACGTTCTTATCCCGCGCATACCTTCGAACCATGAGGTGGCGGCAGGCGGCTGTCACCGTGCACAAGGGGGCAAGCCCGTCATGGGGAACGGAGATTCGCGGGTGCGGGGCCTCGCCGCCCGGGCCGGCGGCTGGAGCGCCCGGCACCGGTGGGCCGCGGTCGGCATCTGGGTGCTGTTCGTGGTTCTGGCGATGGGAATCGGTTCGGCGGCGGGCCGGGTGGACGTCGACGAGAGCGACCAGCTGAAGGGCGAGACGCACACCGCCGCCCAGATCATCGACGACGCGGGGATCAAGGAACCGGCCAGTGAGACCATCCTGATCCAGTCGAAGGACGCGTCGCTCACCTCCACGGACAGCGAGTTCCGCACCGCGGTCACCGCCGTCGTCAAGGCCGTCGAGGGGACCGGCAAGGTCACCGACGTCACCTCGCCGTACGACACGAGGACGATCTCGAAGGACGGCCGGAGCGCGCTCGTCCAGTTCGACATGCGCGGGGACTCGGACACCGCGGGCGACCGGGTGGAGCCGGTGCTGAACGCCGTCGCCGAGGTGCAGAAGGACCACGGATCGCTGCGGATCGAGGAGATCGGCGGCGCCAGCATGGCGAAGCAGTACAAGGACGCGTTCGGCGACGACTTCAAGAAGGCCGAGTACTCCGCCGTACCCGTCGCTCTCGGCATCCTCCTCATCGCCTTCGGCGCGCTGGTCGCGGCGCTGCTGCCGGTGGCGCTGGCGATGACCGCGATCATCGCGACGATGGGTCTGATGGGCATCGTCAGCCATGTCCAGCCGATGAGCGACACCGCCAACTCCGTGATGCTGCTTGTGGGGTTGGCCGTCGGCGTCGACTACTGCCTGTTCTATCTGCGCCGCGAACGCGAGGAGCGCGAGGCCGGCCGGGACGCCGGGGCCGCGCTGCGGATCGCCGCCGCGACCAGTGGCCGCGCCATCATCGTCTCCGGTGTCACGGTGTGCGTGGCGATGGCGGGCATGCTGTTCACCGGGCTCGCCGAGTTCGAGGCGATGGGCCTGGCCTCGCTGATGGTCGTCGCGGTCGCCATGGTCGGCTCGGTGACCGTACTGCCCGCGCTGCTCTCGCTGTTGGGCGAGCGGGTCGAGAAGGGCCGCATCCCGTTCCTGCGCCGGCGCAGCCGCCGGGGCAACGGCGAGAGCCGGTTCTGGACCGCCGTCCTGAAGGGCGTGCTCGCCAAGCCGCTGGTCTCCGTCCTCGTCGCGGCCGGCGCCCTGCTGGCGATCGCCGCACCGGCCGTCGGCATGAAGACCGAGAACCTCACCCTGGACCAGGAGTTCGGCAACTCCCTCCCGATCGTGGGGACTTACAACCGCGTCAACGACGCCTTCCCCGGCGGCTCCGAACCGGCCGAGGTCGTCGTCAAGGCCAAGGACATCAACTCCCCCGAGGTCAAGCAGGCGTTGGCCGACTTCAAGGCGGAGGCGGTCAGTTCGGGTGCCTCGCTCGGCCCGGTCGACATCAAGCTGCACGACGCACAGAACGTCGCCTTCGTCTACGTCCCGCTCGTCGGCGGCTCCGACCAGGACAAGGCCGCGAAGAGCCTGGAGACACTCCGCGACGACGTACGGCCCGCCACCCTCGGCAAGGTCGACGGCGTCCAGGCACCGATCACCGGACAGGTCGCCGGTTCGCACGACTTCAACGACCAGCTCCTCGGATCGGTCGTCCCGGTCTTCGCGTTCGTCGTGGTCTTCGCCTTCCTCCTGATGCTCCTGTCGTTCCGCTCACTGACGGTCGCGATCACCTCGATCGTCCTCAACCTCCTTTCGGTGGGCGCCGCTTACGGCATCCTCGTCGCCGTCTTCCAACACGGCTGGGGCGCCTCGCTGGTGGGTGCGGAGGGTGTCGGCGCGATCGTCACCTGGCTGCCGCTGTTCCTCTTCGTGATCCTGTTCGGCCTGTCGATGGACTACCACGTGTTCGTCGTCTCCCGCATCCGCGAGGCGAGGCTGCGCGGCCGTACGACACGGGACGCGATCCAGCACGGCGTGGTCACCACGGCCGGTGTCGTCACCAGTGCAGCGATCATCATGGTCGCCGTGTTCGCGATCTTCGGCACGCTGTCCATGCAGTCGATGAAGCAGATGGGCGTCGGCCTCGCGGCGGCGGTCCTCATCGACGCGACGGTCATCCGGGGCGTCCTGCTCCCCGCGGTGATGGCGCTGCTGGGCGAGCGCAACTGGTACTTCCCGAAGTGGCTCCACCGCCTCCCCGACCTCACCCACGACGAGGCCCCGGAGCCGGTCCCGTCCTCGGTGGCGGGCGAAGGGGAGCCTGTGCGGGTGTAACTCCCACTGACTGAGGGCCTGTTGGTATCCCGGGGGAACCGACAGGCCCTCACTGCTGCCCTACGCCGTCTGCTACGACGTCAGCTCCTTGTGCAGCCGCAGCCAGTGGTCCGGGGGCACCTCGCCGACGAGGACGTGCGGGTCGAGGCGCGCTGCGCGGAACGCGGCGTCCACGCGGCGTCTCGGGTGGGCCCGGCGCAGGGAGGCATGCAGGGAGCCTCCCACCCCCGAGAAGCCCAGCTCGACCAGGTACCGCCAGCCGGGCAGTTCGGTGGGTTCGAGGAGCGGGGTCCGGCGCCGCTCGATCCGTACGATCCCGGCGTCGACGCGTGGCACGGGACTGAACCTCCTGCGGTCGACCCGCCCTACCAGCCGCCATTCGTGACGCGGCCAGCTGCGTACCGTCAGCAGGGTCCAACTCCCGTAGTCCCCGGTGCGTTTGCGGGCGTACTCCAGCTGGGTGAGCAGGGTGGCGTCGGTGAGGGCGGGGGCGCGCAGGCACCAGTCGACGATGTCGGCGGTACGGGAGAAGGGCACGTTTCCCGCCACGGAGAACGGGACGCGTGGGGGCCGTGTGTCCATGAAGTCGCCTGCGATGACGTGCACTTGGGGTGTCGCGGCGAAGCGAGTGCGGAGCTTGGGTACCAGTCGGGGGTCGATCTCGTGGGCGTGGAGTTCGTGGCAGTGGGGCGCGAGCTTCGCGGTCAACGCGCCTTTTCCCGCGCCCACTTCGAGGAGGAGGGGGATCTGGTGGCCGTGGGGGACGGCCAGGCGGGCGACGAACTCTGCGGTGGCGCGGTCGGCGAGGAAGTTCTGCGAGAGCGCGCGGGAAACGCGGGTGGGGCGGGCCATGGCCTGCGGTCCTTGTCTTCCGTGAAGGGCATACGGGCAGACGAAGGCCCCGACCGGAAGAACAGGGAGAAGTGTCAGCGGGCGTGGACGCCCGGGCCGGTCAGGGCACCGGGGCCGCGGCGCATGCGGATCGCATACGTGCAGCTCCGGCCGAGACCGGAGTTCGTGATCGCGTTCGCGGCTGACATGCCGCTCACGCTAGGTGGGGCGGGTGGGGTGGGGCAACGGGATTTCGCGGTGAGGTGCGCCGTCCGGGGAGCGTGGTGCGGTTGTGTGGCGGGTGCGGGTGCGTCGGGGCTGGTCGCGCAGTTCCCCGCGCCCCTAGAAGCCTCATCTCATCGTTGGTATCTCGCCAGTACCAAGTTGCCGTCTTTCTGGAGGCGTTGGCGTAGTTCGGCGAGGGTGATCGCGCCGCTGTAGTACTCCTGGTAGGCCGGGGTGGCCACCTTGTCCTTCCATTCGGGGTAGCCGCGTACCGACTGGGCGGGGGCCGAGGTGAGGTCGTCGGCGAGGGCTGTGCCGGTGGACCAGTCGTCCTTGGTGGTGTGCAGGGCGGGGTCCTCGAGGGCCTCCGTGCCGGTGGGGAGCATCCAGTCGCCGAGGGCCAGGCGGACCATGTTCTTGGGCTGGAGCAGGAAGTCGATGAACTCGGCGGCTTCCTTCTTGTGCGGGCTGTCCTCGGCGATGGACAGGGTCTGTGGGCTGACGCCCTGCGTGAGCCCGTCGGCGCCGGCCGGGGCGGGCAGCACCTGCCAGTCGAAGCCCTTCGGCGCCTGCTGCACGATCTGCTGGCGGTAGGAGAAGCCGAGCGGGACCATCGCGTACCTGCCGCCGAAGAATCCGGGCAGGGTGTCCGAGCCGCCGCTCCCGAGCGTCGTCGGCGAGGCGCTGTGGTCCACGTTCGCCTGGTCGTGGATCGTGCGCGGTACGACCTCGTCGGCCGCGTCGAGACGCACGGTCACCTTGCCGTCCGCGTCCCGGTGGAACAGCGCGCCGCCCGCCGAGAGGGACAGGTTGAGCGTGGCGGACACCGGTTCCTTGAGCGGCCAGGCCACGCCGTACTTGCCGTCGCCGCTCAGCTGCCGGGTGATGGTCCTGAACTCCAGCCAGGTCCACGGGTGTTCGGGAGTCGGGATGCGTACGCCCGCCTTCTTCAGCCAGGTCGCGTTGGCGATCAGCACCCTCGGCTCCTGGAGGAACGGCACGCCGTAGACACCGTCCCCGAAGGTCGTCGTCTCCCAACTGCGTTGCGGGATGTCGGACTTGAGGCGGGCGGGCAGCAGGTCCCTGAGGTCGGCGAGGTAGCCGCCGTAGGCGAAGTCCGCGAGGTCGTCCGAGGCGTCGTGGATGATGTCCGGCGCCTCACCGCCCTCGAAGGACGTGAGCAGCTGGTCGTGGACGCTGTCCCAACTGCCCTGTACGTACTCGACCTTGACGTCCGGATGGGTGGCGTTCCACTCCTTCACCAGTTCCTTGTTGGCGGTGACGGACTCCTCCTGCCAGGCGAGGGACTGGAAGCGGAGGGTGATCCCGCCGTTCGCGGAGCCGTGGTCGCCTCCGCTCGTGCAGCCGGCGAGGAGCAGGCCTACGACGAGGATGAGGATCCAGCGGGGGCGCATCAGTTCTTCACCGCCCCGGTGAGCATGCCGCCCGTGATCCGGCGCTGGATCAGGGCGAAGACGAGCAGGGAGGGGAGGGTCGCGAGGAACGCGGCGGCGGCGAGTGGGCCGAGGTCGGCCACGCCCTCCGCGCCGATGAAGTGGGTGAGGACGACCGGCAGGGTCTGATGCTCCGGGGTCTTGAGCAGGACCAGCGCGAAGAAGAACTCGTTCCACGCGGTGACGAACGCGAACAGCGCCGTCGCCACGATCCCCGGCGCGAGCAGCGGTGCCGTCACCGACACGAGGGTGCGGAGTCTTCCGGCGCCGTCGACCGCCGCCGCCTCCTCCAACTCGGCCGGTACCGCCCGCACATAGCCGACCAGCATCCACAGCGCGAACGGCAGCGACCACACGACGTAGACCATCACCAGCCCGGCCAGGGAGTCGATGAGCCGCAGGTTCTTCAGCACCAGGAACAGCGGGATGATCACCAGCACGAACGGGAACGCCTGGCTGACCACCACCCACCCGGTCGCGGCCCGCGCGAGCAGGGTGCGGCGCCGGGCCATGACCCATGCCATCGGCGTCGCGATCACCACGGCGATCAGCGCGGCCCCGAGCGCGGCGAGCAGGGAGTTCAACGCGGCGTGCAGCAGCGGCTGTTCGTCGAAGGCCTGGCGGAAGTTGGCGAGCGTGGGGTGCCGGGGGATCCAGGTGGGGTGCAGACTGCCCAGCTCTCGCGGTGACTTGAAGGCGGTGGAGATCAGCCAGAGGAAGGGGAAGGCGAGGAAGACGAGATACGCGAGCAGGGCCGCGTACTGTCCGGCGCGAGCCTTGGCACTGGTCTTCACTGGTCCTGTCCTCCTCCCAGTCGGCCTACGAGGAAGACGGCGAGGAGCACCGAGATCACCGCGACCATCACACATCCCATCGCCGCCGCGTACCCGAACTGGCCGTAGCGGAAGGCCTCTTCGTAGGCGAAGAGCATGGGCAGCCGGGTGCGGCCGCCGGGGCCGCCGCTGGTCAGGACATAGACCAGGGCGAACGAGTTGAAGTTCCAGATCAGGTTGAGCGCCGTGATCGCCAGCGCCACCGGTCTGAGGGCGGGCCAGGTGACCGTACGGAAGCGGCGCCAGGCTCCGGCGCCGTCGACGGCCGCCGCCTCGTGGAGTTCGCGCGGGGTGTTCTGGAGTCCGGCGAGCAGGGCGACCGTCGTCTGGGGCATGCCCGCCCACACGCCTACGACGATCACGGCGGGCAGTGCGGTGCCCAGACTGCTGAGCCAGTCGCGGCCGTTGCCGAGGCCGACGTCGTGGAGGGTCTCGTTGAGGACGCCGGCGTCCGGGTTGTAGACGATCCGCCACATGATGCCGACGACGACCTCGGGCATCGCCCACGGGACGATCGCCAGCGCCCGGGCCAGCCATCTCAGCCGCAGGTCCTGGTTGAGGAGAAGGGCGAGGCCGAGGGCGAGCAGGAACTGGGGGACCGTGACCCCGACCGCCCACACCAGTCCGATGCGGAACGACTCCCAGAAGAGGGTGTCGTGCAGCAGGTCGCGGAAGTTGAGGGCGCCGATCCACTGCGTGGGCGCGGTCCGCCCCGACTGGGAGTCGGTGAAGGCCAGCAGGACGCCGTAGAGGAGGGGGCCGACGCTGAGCACGAGGATCGGGATCAGCGCGGGTAACACCAGGAACCAGGCCGCGCGGTCCGAAGCCCGTCGTTGTCGGCCCCGGCCGGGCGCGCGGCTCGGCGGCCTCCGCGCCTCCGTCACCGATACCCCCGTCACCGATGTCATGGAATCAGCCCCTTTGCACGGCCCGGTCGGGCCCCGTCATGGTCGTGAACGCCGTGTGCCTCGTCAAGGCACCTCGCATGCCGTCCCACCTGTGCGAATGCGACACTGGCCGTCGGATGGCGGGAACCCGACGCCGTACGCACACGCACATGGACACACACAGGGACGACACGGAGGCGGACGATGGACGAGGCACGGGCGCGGGACGTACTGGCCGCGGCGGACGTACTGCCCGGACCGGCGCGGGACGCGCGGCTCCTCGCCCTCGGCGAGAACGCGGTGTTCGCCGCCGGTGACCTGGTCGTCAAGGTGGGCCGCGACGCCGAACTCCTCGACCGCGCCCGGCGCGAGCTGGACGTCGCGGTGTGGCTGGCCGAGGCGGGCGTGCCGGCGGTGCGGGCCGCCGACCCGAAGGCGCGCCTCGTCGAGGGACACCCGGTGACCGTGTGGCACCGGCTGTCCGATTCCGTACGCCCGGCCGAACCCCGGGATTTGGCCGAACTGCTACGCCTCGTCCACGCGCTCCCCTCCCCCTCCTTCGAACTCCCGCCCCGCGAGCTGCTGGGCGGTGTCGAGCGCTGGCTGCGGCTCGCGGGTGACGCGATCGATCCGGCGGACGCGGCGTATCTGCGGGAGCGGCGCGACGGGTTCGCGGCTGCGGCCTCTGCGCTCACGCCCCATCTGGAGCCGGGGCCGATCCACGGCGACGCGCTGCCTCGGAATGTGCACGTCGGGCCGGACGGGCCGGTCCTGGTCGACCTGGAGACCTTCTCCGCCGACCTGCGCGAGCACGACCTGGTGGTGATGGCTCTGTCCCGCGACCGGTATGCCTTCCCTGCCCGGGCGTATGACTCGTTCACCGAGGCGTACGGGTGGGATGTGCGGGAGTGGGAGGGCTGCGGGGTGCTGCGTGGGGCTCGGGAGACGGCCAGTTGTGCGTGGGTCGCGCAGCATGCGCCCAGTAATCCCGAGGCGTTGGTCGAGTTCGAGCGGCGGGTGGGGTCTTTGCGGGACGGGGACGAGACGGTGCGGTGGTTTCCGTTCTGAGCGCCTATTGAACGGGGGCTATCTGTATTCGGGCGGCTGCGGGTCCGTTGTGGCTGGTCGCGCAGTTCCCCGCGCCCCTTAAGGGCGCTTGCCCCTGGGGCGCTTCAGAAGGCGCCCTCTCACACCGTCTCGTCCTCCAGCTCCCGCAGCGGCCATGTGCCGTCGATCACCGCGTCCTGTTCGCCCTTGCGGCGTAGGAAGCTCTGGAAGTCGGCGGCCCATTCCGCGTACCACTCGATCTGGCGGCGGTGCAGTTCGGCGGGGCCGAGGGCCGCGACCTTGGGGTGGCGGTCGGCTATCGCGCCGGCCAGGCGGGCGGCGGCCAGGGCGTCGGACGAAGCGTCGTGGGCGGTGTCGAGGACCACGCCGTACTCCTGGCAGACCGCTTCGAGGTTGCGCTTGCCGCGGCGGTAGCGGTCGACGGAGCGGTCGATCGTGTACGGGTCGATGACCGGGGCGGGGTCGATGCCGCCCAGGCGGTCGCGCAGGGACGGCAGTCCGTGCCGGCGCAGCTCGGCGGAGAGCAGGGTGAGGTCGAAGGCCGCGTTGTAGGCGACGACGGGGACGCCCGTCTTCCAGTAGGTCGTGAGGACGTCCGCGATCGCGTCGGCGACCTCGTCGGCCGGGCGGCCCTCGGCGGTGGCGCGTTCGTTCGTGATGCCGTGCACGGCGACGGCGTCGGCCGGGATCTCCACGCCGGGATCCGCGAGCCACTCCCGGCGGCCCGCGGGCCGTCCGCCCCTGACCTCTATGACCGCGCCGGTGACGATGCGCGCCTCGCGCGGCTCCGTGCCGGTCGTCTCCAGGTCGAAGCCGATGAGCAGCTCCTGGTGCCAGGCCATGACGGCCCCCCTTCTCGGTGGTGCTTTCCCCCAGTGGTCTCCACCTTCGCATGAGCCACTGACAATCCGAGGACCGCGTTCCGCTTAGCGCCCGGGCGGCCTCGGACAGGTCAGGACACCGGTCGCGAATCCGCCCACATCTGCTCGAACTCATCGCGATAGGTGGGGAAAAGACCGCTGTCGTCTATTTCGTCCGACTTGACGAGTCGGCTTCCGTTTCGCAGCACCAGCACCGGGGCCTCCATGCCGCGGCTGCGGCGCAGATAGGACTGCACGACGGCTATGCCGTCCGAGCCGTCGCCGTCGACGAGGTACGCCGTGAAGCGGGGTGTCTCGTCGAAGACCTGGATCTCGAAGGCGCCCGGGTCACGCAGCCGGGACCGCACCCGTCGCATGTGCAGGATGTTCATCTCGACGGCGCGGCTCAACTCGCCCCGCTTTATGCCGAGTTCGCGCTCGCGCCGCTTCACCGCGCTGGAGGCCGGGTTGAGGAACAGCAGCCGTACCCGGCAGCCCGACTCGGCGAGGCGGATCAGCCGTCGGCCGGAGAAGTTCTGCACGAGGAGGTTGAGGCCGATGCCGATCGCGTCGACGCGGCGGGCCCCGCCGAAGATGTCCTCGGCCGGGAACTGGCGCATCAGCCGCACCCGGTCGGAGTGGACGGCGACCACGTCGGCGAAGCGGTCGCCGATCAGTTCCTCGACCGCGTCCACGGGCAGCCGGCGGGCCGAGGGCACGTCGCTGCCGGCGCCGAGGGTCTCCAGGAGTTTCGCGGAGGCCCGCTCGGCCTGGTTGAGGACGGCCTCGGAGAGGGCGCGGTTGCGGGAGACGACGTTGCGGGTCACCTCCAGTTCGTCCAGGGCGAGTTCGACGTCGCGGCGCTCGTCGAAGTACGGCTCGAAGCACGGCCAGTGCTGCACCATCAGCTCGCGCAGCTGCGGCAGGGTCAGGAAACTGAGGACGTTGTCGTCGGCCGGGTCGAGCAAGTAGCCCTTGCGGCGGCTGACTTCGCGGACGGCGACCGCGCGCTGCACCCATTCCTGGCCGGCCGGACCGGCCGCGGCGACGACCCATTCGTCGCCGTGGACGGGTTCGTAGATGGGCCGCAGGACGGCGGCCACGACGGCGCGCAGCCGCTGTTCGACCAGGTTCAGCCAGATGTAGGCGCGGCCGGCTCGCTGGGCGCGCGTACGCACCTCACGCCAGGCGTCGGCGTCCCAGTCCAGCTCCGGACCGATGGAACCAGCCGCGTCCATCGGACGTGCCAGGGACACCGCGCCGGGCGGGACTTCTGCGGAGTTCCCCTCGTGACCCTCGTCACCAGGGGGCAACTCCAGCCCTCCCGAGCCCACCCGTGCACCGCCTTCCGCTCCCCCGAGCTCTCCCCAGTCTCAACGATCAAGGAAGGGTACTCCGGGACCGGTCGGCGGTGCAGCCGGATGGACAGGGTCGTTTCTCAACTTCCGCCGTTCACATTGCCGTTCTGGTTCGCGAGTTCGGCGGGAGTGAGCGGATTCATAGCGGTGACGTCGCGCGGGGCGATCGAGAATCCCTGCCAGTGGACCGGCATCGGCTGCTGGTCCTCGTCGCGGGCGATGTGGTGGAAGCCGACGTTCACCCAGACCACGGGCTGTGTGAGGGTCTGGCCGTTGACCCACTTGTCGACCTGCTTCGGGTGCCCGGCACCGCAGTTGGGCAGGTTGTCGCTGGCGAACTGCTCGCACTTGTTGTACTGGGTGAAGTACACGTCGTGCTGGGTGAAGCTGCGGCCCGGGTACTTGGTGGTGGGGCCGGGGACTATCTCGTAGGACCGGGCGTGGTTGTCCTTGTTCTTGCCGGTCGCGCTGACGATGCGCCACCAGCGCATGTTCTTCGCGTCGCCCGCGAGTTCCTTGGTGACCTTGGTCAACGTGGTCTTGTTCGTGGGGGTGTTGGCGCCGTGCGTGGTGACCGTGGAGTCGTACTGCTCGACGCGGCCCTTGGAGGAGCCGTCGAGGGCGAAGTCCAACTTCCAGAAGACGTCGTGCTGGTGGCTCGTCGCGTACGCCGTGGCGTTCTTGCCGAGCGGCCAGCCGCGGCCGTCGCCCGCGTCGTAGTCGTAGGGCGAAAGGCTGCCGGTGGCACCGACGTTCATGTTGATGGTGCCGTCGTCCTGGAAGCGCCACTCGGTGATGTACTCGTACCAGCCGACCTGGTTGACCGTGTAGACGAGGAAGTCCTTGCCCTGGGTCTGGAAGACCTTGTTGGCGCTGTCGCCCTGCATGCGGAAGGCGTGGCCGCGCGAACGGGTCGTCGTGCAGAGGCCCTTGACGTTCGGGTGGTCCGGGTCGATGGCGTCGGGGACCTTGACGGTCTTGATGGTGCCGCCGGGACACTCGCCGGGCTGCATGTTCATCAGGCCGGTGCCGAAGCCGTACTGCGTGAGGTCGCTGTACTCGTTCTTGCCGTCGTCGTACGGCACATGGATCTGGGCGAGCTTCGCGTCGGCGAGCACCTTGATGGGGGCTGCCTCGCCGGGCGGCTGGTAGGAGATGTTCTCCAGGACGAGGCCGGCCTCGCGCTCGTAGTGCCAGCACATCCGCCAGGTGGTGCCGGTGGAGAGCTTCTGCTCGATGGTGTAGGCGGCGCTGCAGCCGGGTGCGGCGGCGCTCGGCGCGGCCTTCGGCTGGGCGACGGCCGGGCCCGCGCCCGCGGTGGCTCCGGCGGCCAGGGCGGCCACCGTGAGGGCCACGGCCCCCCGACTGCGGGCACGGCTGATTCTGTTGACGCGCATGAAGAAGTGACTCCCTTACAGGAGAAGCAAGTTGGGACAGTGACGAAGGACGGTGCGATCCGCGTGGGTCGGTGCGATCGGTTCAGCCGGTGAGCTTGCCGACCTTGCGGGCGCTCAGGTCGATGACGAAGTCACGGGCGTCGATCCACGGCCCGTTCTTGACCTTCGGGAACAGCCGTACGCAGCGGTGCGTGCCGCACTGGTCGAGGACACCGGACTGCCGTCCCGGAGTGGCCTTGTAGATCATGGCGGTCAGCAACAGCTGGTCGGGCGAGGTGAGTTCGTTGCCGGTGGCGTCCTTGTAGTCCGCCTTCAGGCCCGCGCCCAGCGGGTCCGCGAGCAGCAGCTGGGCCGCCTCGACGTCCTCGGCGTGGCTCGCCGGCGGCTGCACTCCGTGCTGGGTGCCGGTCTGTTCGACCTTGCCGGTGTCCAGGTTGACGGTCTTGGTGACGACCGTGTCGTCCTTGTAGTCGTAGAACGTCACGTCCGCGCGGCGCGGCGCGTTCGGGTTGTCCAGCTCGTCGGGGTTCGGGTCGGCGAGCTGGACGTCGAGGCGCTGCGGTCCGCGCTTCCCGTCCACGTTCTCACTGGAGTTGAGGAACTGCTGGTTCACCGCGAGCTGTTCGACGCGCTTGGTCTCGTCGTCGGTGAGCGGGTCGCGGCCCTTGCCCTTCTCGCCCTCGGCCGGGGCCTGTTGCACGACACCGGGTGCCGCGCCCACTCCGTCCGCCGCCTGCTGCGCGGATCCGGCGGCCTTGCCGGTGCCCCCCGACTCGTCGGCCCCGGCCGTGCCCGGCAGGGTGACGGCGACCATCACGGCGGTCCCGGCCACCGCTATGGCCGTACCCGCCACCACTTTGCCCAGGTGGCGGTGCACTGTCCTTCGCACATTTCCCCCTACTCCCCCTGGGTCCATCCCCGGACCTCTGGGAGTGGTGTCTGTCCCACTTGGTTCGGCGTACGGCATACGTCGTACGCACTGGTCATTTGGTAAGAGGGATGTAAGTCATAGGTGGTTCCCTCACTTTCGGGGAGACTCAGGGGCAAGGCGCCCCGGTGGCGGGGCCCGGCTGAAAGAGTCGTGACCATGCAGGTCTGGCCTGGAGAGGCGTATCCACTCGGTGCCACGTACGACGGCGCCGGCACCAACTTCGCGGTCTTCACCGAGGCCGCGGACCGAGTAGAGCTGTGTCTGCTGCACGACGACGGCTCGGAGACGGCGGTGGAACTGCGGGAGAGCGACGCGTTCGTGCGGCACGCGTACGTGCCGGGCGTCATGCCCGGACAGCGCTACGGCTTCCGCGCGCACGGCCCGTACGCCCCCGAGCGGGGCCAGCGGTGCAACTCCGCGAAGCTGCTGCTCGACCCGTACGCGAAGGCGGTCAGCGGATCGATCGCCTGGGGCGAGGAGGTGTACGGCTACCACTTCGACGCGCCCGACAAGCGCAACGACCTGGACTCGGCCCCGCACACGATGTCGTCGGTCGTGGTCAACCCGTACTTCGACTGGGGCGACGACCGGCGGCCCCGGCGCGGCTACCACGAAACCGTGCTCTACGAGGCCCACGTCAAGGGCCTGACCATGCTGCACCCGGGACTGCCGGACGAGCTGCGCGGCACGTACGCGGCGCTCGCGCACCCGGCGGTGATCGAGCACCTGGTGGAGCTGGGGGTGACCGCCCTGGAGCTGATGCCGGTGCACCAGTTCGTGAACGACCACCGGCTGGTCGACATGGGGCTGAACAACTACTGGGGCTACAACACGATCGGTTTCTTCGCCCCGCACAACGCGTACGCCTCCTGGGGCGACCGCGGCCAGCAGGTCCTGGAGTTCAAGTCGGCGGTACGGGCACTGCACGAGGCCGGTATCGAGGTCATCCTGGACGTCGTCTACAACCACACGGCCGAGGGCAACCACCTGGGGCCGACGCTGTCCTTCAGGGGCCTCGACAACCCTTCGTACTACCGGCTCGCGGACGACCCCCGCTACTACATGGACACCACGGGGACGGGCAATTCGCTCCTCATGCGGTCCCCGCACGTGCTCCAGCTGATCATGGACTCGCTGCGCTACTGGGTCACCGAGATGCATGTCGACGGCTTCCGCTTCGACCTAGCGGCGACCCTGGCCCGGCAGTTCCACGAGGTGGACCGGCTGTCGTCGTTCTTCGACCTCGTGCAGCAGGACCCGGTGGTCTCCCAGGTGAAGCTGATCGCGGAACCCTGGGACGTCGGCGAGGGCGGCTACCAGGTGGGCAACTTCCCGCCGCTGTGGACCGAGTGGAACGGCAAGTACCGCGACACCGTGCGCGACCTGTGGCGGGGCGAGGGGCGGGCGCTCGCGGAGTTCGCGTCCCGGCTGACCGGCTCGTCCGATCTCTACCAGGACGACGGCCGTCGCCCCCTGGCCTCCATCAACTTCGTGACCTGCCACGACGGGTTCACGCTCAACGACCTGGTGTCGTACAACGACAAGCGCAACCAGGCCAACGGCGAGGACAACCGCGACGGCGAGAGCCACAACCGGTCCTGGAACTGCGGTGCCGAGGGCGAGACCGACGACCCGGCCGTGCTGGAGCTGCGCGCCCGCCAGATGCGCAACTTCGTCGCGACGCTGATGCTGTCCCAGGGTGTGCCGATGGTCAGCCACGGGGATGAGTTCGCGCGCACCCAGAGGGGCAACAACAACGCGTACTGCCAGGACAGCGAGCTGGCCTGGGTGAACTGGCCCGAGGAGGACGCCGAGTCGTCCGAGTTGCTGGCCTTCACGCGCGCGTTGGTGTGGCTGCGCAAGGAGCATCCCGTGTTCCGGCGCCGGCGCTTCTTCCACGGGCGGCCCGTGGAGGGCACCCACGACGAGCTGTCGGACATCGCCTGGTTCACCCCGGAGGGCAAGGAGATGGCCCAGCGGGACTGGGACTCGGCACAGGCGTCCGCGCTGTCGGTGTTCCTGAACGGCAACGCCATCTCGGAGCCCGGGCAGCGCGGCGAGCGCATCGCCGACGACTCCTTCCTGATGATGTTCAACGCCTCTCCCCAGACGCTGGACTTCGTGGTGCCGGTCAACCACGGCCGCCAGTGGGAGGTGATCGTCGACACGGGCCGCGCGGAGGGCGTGCCGGCGGGCACGGGCGCGAAGGTGAAGGCCGGGGACCGGCTGACCCTGGTGGACCGCAGCATGACGGTCCTGCAACGGCCCACCTAGGGCGGCACCTGGTCGGTGGACCGGATGCCGGGGTCGATGACACGAAGGGCGGCCGGGCGGGTACACAGGTCTGCATGACACCTGAACGACCCGACCCGGCAGTGCCCACGGCCACCTACCGGCTGCAGCTGCAGCCCGAGTTCCCGTTCGCGGCGGCCGCGGCGGCCGTGCCGTACCTGGCGTCGCTCGGCGTCTCGCACCTGCACCTCTCCCCCGTCCTGGAGTCCGTCCCGGGTTCGACGCACGGCTACGACGTCGTGGACCACGCGCGCGTGCGGGACGAACTCGGCGGCGAGGACGGTCTGCGGGCCCTGTCACGCACCGCGCGGGAGCACGGTCTCGGTCTGGTCATGGACATCGTGCCCAACCACATGGCCATGGCCCCGCGCCACAACCACGCCCTGTGGGAGGTGCTCAGGGAGGGCCCCAAGTCGCCGTACGCGCGGTGGTTCGACATCGACTGGGAGGCGCAGGGCGGGCGGTTGCTGCTGCCGGTGCTGGGCGGTCCGGTCGGCTCGGAGATCGATCACCTGGAGGTCGACGGTGACGTGCTGCGCTACTACGACCATGTGTTCCCGCTGCGTGCGGGCACCGGGGAGCTGCCGTTGCCGCGGCTCCTGGACGCGCAGTGGTACCGCCTCGGGTGGTGGCGGCTGGCCCGCACCGAGCTCAACTACCGGCGCTTCTTCAGCATTTCGGAACTGATCGGGGTCCGCGTGGAGGACCCGGAGGTCTTCGACGCCACGCACGGCAAGATCCTGCAGCTGCTCCGCGAGGGCGTCGTGGACGGGCTGCGCGTCGACCACCCCGACGGCCTCGCCGACCCGGACGACTACCTGCGGCGGCTGCACGAGGCGACCGGGGGCCGCTGGACGGTCGTGGAGAAGATCCTCGCGGACGGGGAGCGGCTGCCGGCGTCCTGGCCCGTCGCGGGCACCACCGGCTACGACGCCCTCAGGCACGTCGACGGGGTGTTCACGGACCCGGCGGGGGCGGGGGAACTCCTGGGCCAGTACCGGAGGTTCGCGGCCCCGCAGCCGGACCGTGGCGGGCACTGGGAGGCGACGGTGCGGCGGGCGGCGTACAAGGTGCTCACGCACGAGCTGGACGCCGAGCTGGACCGGCTCACCCGGGTGGTGAGCCGGCTGTGCGCCGCGTCCCCGGAGCCCGCGCTGCGCGACCGGGCCCCCTGGGCGCTGCGGACCGCGCTGGTGGAGTTCCTGGTGCGCATGGAGGTCTACCGGCCGTACACCTCGGGCGACACCGGGGCCGTCGTCACCGAGGAGGCGGCGGCCGAGGCCCGGCAGGCGTTCGTCGTCGCGGAGGAGGCGGGTGCCGTCGACGTCGTACGGGACCTGCTGCTGGGGCGGTACGGGGACGGGCCCGAGGAGGTCGAGTTCCGGGTCCGGTTCGCGCAGACGGCGTCCGCGCTGCGGGCCAAGTCCGTGGAGGACACGGCGTTCTACCGCTATGTGCCGCTGCTGTCGGCGACCGAGGTGGGCGGCGATCCGGGCGGTCCGGCGGTGTCCCCGGAGGACTTCCACGCGTACTGCGCGCGCGTGCAGCGCGACTGGCCGGTGGCGGGCACCGTGCTGTCGACCCACGACACCAAGCGCAGCGCGGACGTACGGGCCGCGCTGGCCGTGCTCACCGAGGTGCCGGAGCGCTGGGCGGACGTGCTGACCGAGGTGACCCGTACCGGCGAGGGGGTGCCGGACGCGCAACTGGCGTGGGCGGCCTGGCAGACGGTGTTCGGTCTCGGCCCGGCGGACGCGGAGCGCGTGCAGGGCGCCCTGTTGAAGCATGTGCGGGAGGCGGGTCTGCACACGAGCTGGACGGAGCAGCAGCCGTCGTACGAGGAGGCGGTGGCGGCGTTCGTCGCGGCGGGCCCGTGCGGGCCGCCCGGTGAGCGTGTGGCCGCGTTCCGCGCGGCGCTGGAGCCGCACATCCGGGCGAACGTGCTGGGCGCCGCGCTGCTCCAGCTGACGATGCCGGGTGTGCCGGACCTCTACCAGGGCACCGAGGCCGAGTACCTGGCCCTGGTCGACCCCGACAACCGGCGGCCGGTGCCGTTCCCGCCCCCGGAGGCGGGTGCCAAGGGCGCGGTGACGGCCGCCTCGCTGCGGCTGCGGGCCCGCCGTCCCGAGGCCTTCGGCGACGCGGCGACGTACGCCCCGCTGACGGCGGAGGGCCCGGCGGCGGCGCACTGTGTGGCGTTCGCCCGCTCGGGGGCCGCGGTCACGGCGGTGACCCGGCTGTCGTCGCGGCTCGCGGAGGCGGGCGGCTGGCGTGACACGGTGCTCCCGCTGCCGCCGGGGCGGTGGGCCGATGTGCTCGCTCCGGAGCGGCGGTTCACGGGGCACGCGCGCGTGGCGGAGCTCTTCGAGCTGTCGCCGGTGGTGCTGCTGGAGGTCTCTGACTAGGTGTGCACTCGGAGGGTCCGGGGTGAGCGGCGGACCAGGTCGTCGGGCCGGTGCCGGGGGCCCGGTGCGCGGCGCAGACCCGGCAGGGCGGACAGGAGGGCCCGTAGACCGTGTTCGGCCGTGAGAGCGGCCAGCAGGGCGTCGAGACCGGTGTCGTGGGCGAGCGGTCCGGGGTCGGTGCGGAAGGCGTCGTAGCGGTCCGGGTCGGTGAAGCGTTCCGGGTCGCGTCCCGCGGCGCCGAGCAGACAGGCGACGGTGGCTCCGGCGGGTATCGGGCCGACGGGTGCGACGGCCCTGCGCAGCACGATGTGCAGCGGCGGATCGCGGCGCAGGGACTCCGCCCAGGCGCCCGGCACGAGGTCGGGGCGGGTGCGGAGCACGTCCAACTGGTGTGGATGGTCGAGGAGGTTGGCGAGGAACGACGCGAGCGCCCGCGCGGTGCTCGCGCCGGACGCGCCGAGCAGCGTGCCCACCAGCCCGGTGACGGTGTCGTCCGACAGCGGGCCGCCGTCGCTCCGCGCGGTGCACAGCACGGACAGCAGGTCACCGCCCGGATGGGCGCGCCGCCGGGCCGTCAACGGCCGCAGGAAGGCGCCCAGTTCGGGACGGCCGCCCCCGGAGCGGCCGAGTCCCGTGCGGCACCAGCGGTGCACCCGCGCGGTCTCCTCGTACGGCAGCCCGAGCGCGGCCACGGCCGTGGCGGTGGGCAGCCAGTCACAGAACTCGGCCACCAGGTCGGCGTCCTCGCGGGCGGCGAGGCGCCGGGCGAGGACATGGGCGCTGCGTTCGACGGCGGCGGTGAGCGCGGCCAGTGCGGGCCCGTGCAGGACCCGGTCCACGAACCGGCCCGCCTCGGGTACGGCCGGGATCCCGCCCCCGGACACGGCGACGAGCCTCGGGTCGGCGAGGGCCGCGCGGACATCGTCGTAGCGACTGAGGAGCCACGCTCCGAACGGCTCGTCGTAGACCAGCGGGTAGTGCGTGCGGAGGATGCGGTAGAGCGGATACGGGTCCCGTACAGCCGTCCGCAGGCTCGGCGGGCCCGGTGGACGGGCCGGGGCGCCCGCGGTCCGGGGGACGGTCACGTCCGTGAGACACAGCACCGCCGTCCGCTCCCGTGGTCGCAGCTCCGCCGCACGCCGTCGAGGAGGCGCGCGGCCGGTCGTCCGCGTCCTGCGCGCACGCGGCTGTCCCCAGCCGACCACCGCACCGCGCGGACCGCAGCTCCCGTACGGCCGTACGGGTGAGGCGGTCGCGCCCTGGTCCTACGGCGTGCGGCGGGTCCCCGGCCACCGGCTCGCACCCGCGTACGGACCCGGGGCGCGGGTCGAGCCGCGGGCGTGCGGTGGCGGGCCGGGAGGGCGGTGTCCCTGATGCGGGGGCACGCGCGTGTGCACGACGACGACGTCACCGGGGGTGAGCGCGAGAACCCGGGAAACCCCCTGGAAATCCCCGGCCCCCTGCTGGCACCAACGCGCCTACCGGCTGCCGGTAAATGCCCCTGGGCGCCCCCTGGAGCCTCCCCCGCGGTCTTCTTGACAGTTCACAGAGGCCATGAAGTACTGCGGTTGCGAAGCCGGGGCGGAGTAGTCGGGGGTGAGTCTCCTGCCGGAGTTGCGATACCCCAGTGTGGCCGAACTGGTCTCGTCCGCCCGGGCGTTGGCCGCTCACCGGCCCGCCCTGTGCACCCTGCGCCAAGTGGGTGTCTCCCGCGCGGGCAGACCACTTCACCTGCTGTCCGTGGGGCACGCCCGGCGCGCCGTCCTGGTGGTCGCGGGCGCCCACGCCAATGAGCCGACCGGCGGCTCCACCCTCCTCGCACTCGCCGAACGGGTGGTCCGCGAACGGGAGTTGAGGTCGGACACCTCCTGGCACTTCCTGCTCTGCGCGGACCCGGACGGGGCGAGCCTGCACGTCACCCCGGCCCCGCGCAGCCTGTTCGACTACCACCTCGGCTTCTTCCGCCCGGCGGGCCCGGAGCAGCCGGAGTGGTCGCCCTCGGTGCTGCCGCCCGATCGGCTGCCCCCGGAGACGCGTGCGTTGACCCGGGTGATCGACGAACTGCGGCCCTACCTCCAGGTGACCCTGCACGGCACCGACCTGGGCGGCAGCTGGGTGCAGTTGACGAAGGACATACCGGGGCTGGCCGAACCGTTCGCCAAGTCGGCGGCGGAGCTGCGCATCCCGGTGGAGACGGGCGCCTCGGACGCGGCGGGCTGGCCCGCCTCGGGGCCCGGGGTGCATGTGATGCCGGCGCCCGGTTCGGACGCGGCCTACCCGAGCATGCCGGACGACGCCCGGCACAGCACCTGGTACCACGCGCACCGCTACGGCGGCCTGACGGCGGTCGTGGAGGTCCCGATGTGGGCGAGCGACCTGGTGGACGACCCGGCACCGCATCCCGCCCCTGCGGCGGCGTTACGGCGGCTGGCGCGCCGGCTGGTGCGGGACGGGCGGGAGGTGGAGCGGGTGCTCGCCGAGGCGCTGCCGCGGCTCCAGGGCGTCGACGGGCCGCTGCTGCGGGCCGCCAAGTGGGCGCTGGAGCTGGTGCCCGGCCTGGCCGCGGACTGGACGCACACCTCGCCGGCCGACACCACGATGGCGTACGTCGGCAGCGTGGACGCGTTCGGGCGCCGGCTGCCGTTACGGGCGGCGGCGATGCTGCTGCGGGTGCTGCGGGAGACCGACGACCGCGCGGCACCCCTGCTCGAACACCTCGTCGCGAACTGGAGCGACGCCTTCGCGGAGCGCTTCCGCGCCCGCTGGGTGCCGCTGGAGCACCAGGTGGAGCACCAGTCCCGCACGGTCGTGGCGGCGGCGCTGTACGCGCGCGAGCAGGCGGACGGAGTCGGCGAGGCTTCACGCGCGCGTGCCCGGCGCTCGGCCTGACCCCGCCCGTACCGGTCAGCCGTCGAGCGCGAAGACGCCTCCGGTCCGCGCCGCCATGACGCACCCGTTCGAGAAGGTCCTCGTGTAGTCGATCGGACGCCCTTGCCACTCCCCGCGCGCGTGGGCGGTCACCGGGGCGTAGATCATCGGGCAGAACACGCTGGCGGCCGGGATGGCGTCGATGTCACCGCCCACCGCGGCCAGTTCGGCACAGGCCTCGGCCGCGTGGGCATGGCCCTGGGGCGGGTCGCACAGGAGCAGGGTCCCGCGCGTGTCAGTGGACCGGCTGTCGCCACGGGTGACGGTGAGGTGGAGCCAGTCGCCCTGGAGGCCGTGCCGGGGCGCCGCGTGGGCGGGTGCCTGGCCTGCGGCGAGGAGTACTGCCGCTGCCAGGAGAGCACCCCGGAGAGTGGTCGTTCGGGAGGTGTGTGTCATTCCAGGTGCATCGGCACCGCGCTCTCCGTACCCCAGCCCGGCTCACCCGAACGGGAGCGAACGGGCGTGTACCGCCGGGCCAGTTCGAACGCGCTGAGCACCACGCGCGACTGGTACTCGACCTGGCGTGCGACGGAGATCCAGCGCGCCCCGAAGCCGTCCCGGTAGTCGGCGCACCACTCGTCGATCAGCCGGTCCAGCTCCGGCAGCACACCGGCCGGGTCGCTCCCGGAGGCGACGACGAGCTGGTACAGCAGCCCCGCCGTGCGCAGCGCGAGGCGCCGGCCCGCGATGCGCAGGGCCGCGAGATGCGCGGTGTTGAGCGGCGGCAGCGGGCGCGCGGCACTGGTGTCGACATCGGGATCCCACGCGTCTGCGAGCCCGGGGCACACCAGCAGGTAGTCGTCGACCGGCGCGAGCAGCCGCGCGGCGTCGGGCACGAGAAGCGTGCGGGGCAGCAGACCGGGCGTGGCCGCCGGCACGGGAGCGGGACGACCGACGTCGTGCCGGGGGCGGCTGTCGGCCGCGTCGGCCGTCGGCGGTCCCACCGCGCCGGCATGGGAGAGCTTCCCCGCCTCCCCGACGCCCGCGCACGGCCGCACCTCCCCCGGCTCCGCTGCCGCGCCCTGCACGTACGGCCTTATGCGCGCGAGGAGTTGCTCCAGGATGCGGGTGTCGTGACGCAGGGTGTGGCTGACGGTGCGCAGGACCGCGTCCGCGTCGGCGGGCGGGCTGCCGTCCTCGACGCCGGACACGCCCCACATCGGCGCCTCCACGACCGCGGTGACCGTGCCGTGCCGGTGTGGGTGGAACCAGGTCGACTCGACGGCGGCCTCGGTGATGGCGGCGGCCAGATCGCCCCTGCGCGGTGGTGGGATGCGGTAGACGGCGGGGCCGATGCCGGGCCAGTACAGGGTGTCGTACGGCCCGAGTTCGCGCGGGATGCCGAGGCGGGCCGCGGTGTGCGCGACGCGCTGGGCGAGGCCGGGGAGGTCGCGGGTCAGTTCGACGAAGCCGCCGCCGACGTCGACGCCGTGCAGGGAGCACTGGAGGAAGGGCCGCAGTTCGTCCTGGACCTCCAACAGGGCGCGGGTTTCCGGGAGTCGGGCTCCGGCCGCGCCGTCGGGCAGCCACTCGGGCTGTTCAAGGAAGCCGGGCCGGAAGAAGTTCCGGAAGTACCGGCCGAGGCTGTAGGGGCCGGGCAGCCATCCCTCGTTGCGGCGCGAGCCGTCGGGGTCGAGGGACAGCAGCAGGTTCCAGGTGGCGTCGGCGCCCTCGCTCAACCGCGGGTCGGCGAGGACCCGTTCGGCCAGGCGCAGCACCGTCGCGCCGCCCACGGGTTCGTTGGCGTGCGGTCCGGCGACCACGAGGGCCTGGCGGCTGCCGTGGCCCACGGAGAGCAGCCACAGGGGCGTACCGGCGCGGGAGGTCCCGACACGGCGCAGCCGGGCGTCCCGGGGGCGGCGGGCGACGAGCGCGGCGGCCTGGGCCGCGAGTTCGTCCACGGACGGGTAGCGGAGGAGTGGTGGCAGGGCACACCTCCACAAAAGTGGTGCCGTCGGTTCACCTGATGTGCATGGTGTACGCACAGTCAGTCACGGCCTGAGGGGTACGTCAACACCGCCGTACGCAAAGGGATTTCACTCGCACCCAAGATCGCCACATCGGGTAAAGCCCAGGCCAGAGGTGAGGTGGGGCTGAGTTCGGGCTCGGTCCGAAGTCGGTCCTGAGTCGGTCCTGAGTCGGTCCGGCTCAGTTCACGGCGAGCCGGAACGCCATCCGTCCGAAGCCGATCTGATCGCCCTCGCGGACGACGGCCGCGCCGATCACCCGACGGCCGTTGACCGTCGTGCCGTTGGTCGAACCGAGGTCGCGCAGCACCCACATGCCGCCCTGGCGGCTGAGTTCGGCGTGCACCCGGGACACCGTCTCGTGGGTCAGGCGCAGCCCGTTGGCGGGGTCGCGGCCGATGCGCAGCGAGTGTCCGCTGCCGGGGTGGGGCAGCAGCAGCTTGGGGAGCCGCTCGGCCTGCCAGGCCCTGCGCAGCCGTACCGTGAACCCGGAGACGGCCTCGACGGTGCCGAACAGGGCGCGGGAGAGGCGGCTTTCGGTGGGCAGGTCGGCGGTGAGCGCGACGAGTTCCTCGGACCGGCGGGCGGCGAGTGCCAGCTCCATGCGCCGGATGAACGTGTCGTGCGACAGCCGTCCCATGGCGACGCCGTCATGGAGGACCTTGAGCGCCTTGTCGCGCTCCACGTCGGACAACCGCGCGGGGTACGTGTGGAACTCGAAGGACGACGTCACGTTCGTGATTGTCGGGCAGTGAACCCCGGGTGTCCAGAAGACGCGGAAACGGCCCGCACGCGCGCGAAGATGACGACACCTGCGCCAAAGGGGTGGATTCAAAAGCGGATTGATCTCGTTTGAAGCACGATGGACGGGCTACATCCCGGTGAGCAGACGAAGGGGAACCGTCCGTGCAGTTCGAGGTGTGGGCACCAGAGGCAGACCGTGTGACGCTCCATCGCGAGGGCGCCACGCGCGCGTTGGAGCGCGATCCCGACCGCGTGGGGTGGTGGAGCGGCGAGGCGGAGGCGGGCGACGGCACGCGGTACGGGTTCGCGGTCGACGACGGCCCGCCGCTGCCCGACCCGCGCTCGCGCCGCCAGCCGGACGGCCCGGACGGCCTGAGCGCCGTCGTCGAGCACGAGCGGTACGCGTGGCGCACCGCCGACTGGCCGGGGCGCCCGCTGCCGGGCGCGGTCCTCTACGAGCTGCACGTCGGCACGTACACGCCCGAGGGCACCCTGGACGCGGCGGCCGACCGGCTCGGCCATCTCGCCGAACTGGGCGTCACCCACGTCGAGTTGATGCCCCTGTGCCCGTTCCCCGGCCGCCACGGCTGGGGTTACGAGGGTGTCTCCCTGTGGGCCGTGCACGAGCCCTACGGCGGCCCCGAGGCGCTGAAGCGGTTCGTCGACCGGGCCCATGAACTCGGTCTGGGCGTCGTGCTCGACGTGGTGCACAACCACCTTGGCCCGTCCGGGAATTACCTGCCCGCGTTCGGCCCGTACTTCACGGACACCCACCAGACCCCGTGGGGCAGCGCCGTGAACCTGGACGCGCCCGGCTCCGACGAGGTGCGGGCCTTCCTCCTGGGCAGCGCGCTGGCATGGCTGCGCGACTACCGGATCGACGGGCTGCGGCTGGACGCGGTGCACGCGCTGCAGGACACGCGCGCGTGCCACTTCCTGGAGGAACTGTCCGCCGCCGTCGACGCGTTGGCCGCCGAGACGGGCCGACCGCTCTTCCTGGTCGCCGAGTCCGACCTGAACGACCCGCGTGTGGTCACCCCCCGCGCGGAGGGCGGTCTCGGGCTGCACGCCCAGTGGAACGACGACTTCCACCACTCCCTGCACACCGCGCTGACCGGTGAATCGCAGGGCTACTACGCGGACTTCGCGCGGTCCCCGCTCGCGGCGGTCGCCAAGACGCTCACGGGCGGCTACTTCCACGACGGCACTTATTCGAGCTTCCGCAACCGGCACCACGGCCGCCCCCTGGACCGTACCCGCGTGGCCGCCCACCGGCTGCTCGGCTACAGCCAGACCCACGACCAGATCGGCAACCGCGCCCAGGGGGACCGCCTTTCGGCCTCCCTCTCCCCCGGCCTGCTGGCCTGCGCGGCGGCGCTGACGCTCACCGGCCCCTTCACGCCGATGCTGTTCATGGGCGAGGAATGGGCGGCGGGCACACCCTGGCAGTTCTTCACCGACCACACCGACCCGGACCTCGCGGACGCCGTACGGCGGGGCAGGCGGCGGGAGTTCGCGGCCCACGGCTGGGCCGAGGAGGACGTGCCCGACCCGCAGGACCCGGCGACCCGCGACCGCTCCTGCCTGGACTGGTCGGAACCGGAGCGCGAGCCCCACGCGCGCGTGCTGGCCTGGTACCGCCGCCTCATCGCCCTCCGGCACCAGCAGCCCGACCTCACCGACCCCGACCTCTCCGACACCAAGGTGGCCTACGACGAGGACGCCGGCTGGCTCGCCCTCCGACGCGGCGACGTGCGCGTCGCGGTGAACCTCGGCAAGGAACCGGCCGCGATCCCCCTGGGCACCCGCCCGGCGGAGATCCTGGCCGCGTGGGACCCGGTGGAGGTACCGGGGGCGGACGGGTTGCTGCGGCTGCCCGGGGAGTCGTGCGTGGTGCTGGCGCAGGCGTAAACGCTTGCGCATACGTTTACGCAAAGGCTTGCGCAAGCGTTTACGCACACGCTTGCGTAGACGTTTACGCGAGCGTTTACGTAGACGTTTGCGCGCTACAACTCCCCGTCCCCGTCCCGCAGTTCCGTCACCCGCTCCAGCAGGATCGCCTCCCAGGTGCGCCGCAGTTGGGCTCTCAGGAGAGGCAGAGGACCGCTGTCGCGGCTCTTGAGGTGGTCGGCGAGGCGGACCACCGTGTCGCAGCGGGCGAGCCAGAGGCCGCGCAGGCAGGGGCGGGCGCCGTAGCCGGCGAGGGTGGCGGCGCGGACGGCGGCGGGGGCGCCGACGGCCAGCGCGAGCCCGGCGATGTCCTCCGCGGGGTCGCCGAGGGCCGCGTCGGTCCAGTCCAGGACACCGCGCACCCGGCCGTCGGCGCTCACCACGAGGTGCTCGCCCTTGAGGTCGTGGTGGACGAGGACCGCGGTGGCGGACTGCGCGGCGAGCTGGACCGCGCCGGGCTGGGTGAGCTGGTGGAGGCGGGCGGCGTCGAACTCGTCGGCGGCGGCCAGCCGTTCGGCCGCCTGCTCGGCGGCGCGGCGCAGGGCCTCCAGGGAACGCGGGGCGGTACGCGGGACGCCGAGCGCCTCGGCCTGCCGGACGGGCACCTCGCGCAGTCCGGTGAGCAGCCCGGCGAGGTCGGCCTCGCCGACCGCGGAGACGTCCTGGTCCTCGCCCGACCGGCCGGGCACCTTGGTGTCCAGCGTGTAGGTGAGCCCGGGCGCCCACTCGCCGTGCGCCACGCTCGTCGGCACGGCGACGGGGAGATACGGCCGTACGAGGTCGCGCAGACGCAGTTCGCGGCGCTGCCGCAGGGTGGCCTCACGGTCTGGGGCGAGGCGCAGCACATGGCGGGTGCCGACCCACCACGTGGAGTGCTCGCCGCCCTCGGCGACGGGCCGTACCTCGGGTCCGGTGCTGTCGGCCGCACTGTCCTTGAGCAGGGAACGGACCAGTTGTCGGACGGTGTCCGCGGTGGGTGTCGGTGCCTGGGTCATGGTCGCGCCGCTGCCGTTCGGGGGTCGGGGCTCCTGGTCGTCGTCAGTCCACCAGGGCCATCTCGCGGGCCGTGTTGTTGAGCCGTCGACCGCCGTCCTCGGTCACCGTGACGATGTCCTCGATGCGCACCCCGAAGCGGCCGGGCAGATAGATGCCGGGCTCCACGGAGAAGCACATCCCGGGCACGAGGGGCTGTTCCTCGCCCTCGATCATGTACGGCGGCTCGTGCGTGGTGACGCCGATGCCGTGGCCGGTGCGGTGGATGAAGTAGGGGCCGTATCCGGCGTCGTCGATGACCGCGCGGGCGGCCCGGTCGACCTCCTGGCAGGCGACTCCGGGGCGTACCGCGCGGAAGCCGGCCTCCTGGGCCTCGCGGACGAGGTCGTGGACGCGCTGTTCCTCGTCGTCGGGTTCGCCGACGTGGACCGTGCGCGAGGTGTCGGAGCCGTAGCCGTCCTTGAGGCCGCCGAAGTCGAGGACGATCATGTCGCCCCGCTGGATGACACGGTCGCCCACCTCGTGGTGCGGGTTGGCTCCGTTGGGGCCCGAGGCGACGATGGTGAAGTCGACCTGGGAGTGCCCGAACTGCCGCAGCAGATCGGCCAGATCGGCGCCGACGTCGGATTCGCGGCGGCCGGCGAAGGGAACCTTCCGGATCTCCTCGTACGCTGCGTCCGCAGCCGCTCCGGCGGCTGCCATGAGCCGCAGCTCCGCCGCGTCCTTCACCGCGCGCAGCATCGGCAGCGCGTCGGTCAGGGAGGCATAGGTCGTGTCGGGCAGCGTCCTCTGGAGTGCCAGCAGATGCATCGCCCAGGCGTTGTCGCTGATGCCGAAGCGGCCGGTCGCGTCGAGCAGGGCGGCGGTGGCCGCGTAGGGGTCCTTGCCGTCGGTCCAGTCACGCAGGGTGAGGGCGTCGGCTCCGGGGGCCTTGGCGGCGTCGGGGGCCTCCAGGGTGGGGACGACGAGGACCGGGGAGCGCCCGGGGGCCAGGACGAGGACGGTGAGCCGTTCGGTGGGCGCGGTGGGCGCGTAGCCGGTGAGCCACACGAGGTCCGGGCCCGGAGCGATCAGCAGCCCTCCGAGACCGGCGTCGGCGGCGGCCTGCGCGGCGCGGTCCATGCGGGCCCGGTAGTCGGCGGCGGTGAAGGGCGCGGACGTGCTACCGGTCATTCAGGCCTCCGAGAACGGGCGAAAGGTGGCTACGGGCAGCATCCTGCCCGCACCCGGAGGCCCACGCGAGCCGATCGACGGGAACGACGCGCTTCCGGCCCGCACGCTCGGTGGCTCGCCGCGCGTCAGACGACGAAGCCGGGGACCACGGTGAACTGCTGGAAGCCGCCGCTGCGGTGACGCACCGTGACGGTGACCTCCTTCCCCGGGTGGGCGCGGGTGACGGCGTGCGCGAGGTCGGCCGCCGAGTCGATCCGGGCACCGCCGAACGTGAGCAGCACGTCACCGCGGACAAGACCCGCCGTGTACCCGGGGCCGGGCATGTGAACGCCGACGATCAGCGCACCCGCCTTCTCCGCGTCCACGGCCTCCACCCCGAGCGTCGCGCCGGCCGACGTGGCGGACGTGGGCGACGCAGGCGGTGACATCGGGCTCGCGGCGGACGCGGAGCGGTCTGCCGGGGTGCCCGGGGTGGCCGTCCGTGCCGGTTGCCGGGCCGCCTGGCGCTGCATGTCGGCGAGTTTGCTCATACCGATCACGGTGGCGCCGACCGTGCCGAGCCCGACCCCCGAGAGCACCAGGACGGTCCCGACGAACACGCTGAACAGCAGGGTGATGAGCCGTCGGCCGCGGCGCCGCGCGGCGTGCGGGCGCCGGGTCGTGCCGGGCTTGGTGCCGTCGCCGGGCTCCTGGCCGGGCATCGGCTTGGGACGCAACGCGGTCTGTTCCATGGATCGCCTCCGGCAGATGCTCTACCCGGCGCACCGGTGCCCGACGTGCCACGAACGAGTGAGACTGACCGAGGGTCAGGAGAGGGAAGCCGGTCCTGCGCGCAGCAGGCGTGCGTGACGCCTCACTCCCGCGGCCCGGGCCCGTTGTCAGTGCCGCCTGTTACGTTCTGTGACATGACCGATCACGCCCTGCGGCTGCTCCGACAGCACGCCCACCTGGCCGAACTGGCCGCGTTCCCCTTCGACTTCGACCTGCGCCGCGCACAGCACGGCGAGGCGGTCCGGCTCGCCTCCGGCGGCCCGCTGCGGCCTGTCGCGGGCGACGACACGGGCGGTACGTACTTCGTGTGCGCGGACGGTTCCGTGCTGTACGCCGACTCCGAGGGCTCGGCCGGGATCATCGGCTCCAGTGTCGACGAGGCGCTGGAGCTCCTGATCGGTCTGCCCGGCTGGCGCGACCATCTGGACCTGTCCCCGTCCGACGGCCCGGAGAAGATCCTGGCAGTGGTCACGGAGACGGAGGACGAGTTCCGCGAGGACTACGGCCTCGACGAGGCGCGGCCCCGGCTCCGCGCCGCCCTGGGCCTGTCCGAGCGTTCCCCGGTCGAGCTGATCGGCATGCTGCACGCGGCCCTGCTGCGTACGGAGCCCGACTTCCTGCTCCTGAACGAAGGGGAGGGCGGCGCCTACGCACTCCTCGACCGGCATCCCCGTCCCCCGCTGTGGGAGCCGGTGCTGGCCCAGGGGCGAGCTGATCTGGCGGCGCTGCGCGCGGGCGACCGTACGGTGTGGGACACGGTGGCCGGAGACCCCGTACGGCGTCGACTCGCCCTGCGGGCCGCGCAGTTCGACCGCGCGGACGGCGATCTGGAGCTGCTGCGACATCTGCTGCGGCGCGAGACGGAGTCGTCGATGACGGACGAACTCCGGCTCGCCGCCGTGCTCGTGGGGCTGCAGGGGCACACCGAGGATCTGCCGTTGCTGCACGAGGTGCGGGAGACGGACTTCGACACCGCGTGCGGGCTGAGCGAACTGCCGGGACCGGACGCGGACGCGGCGGCCCTGCGGGAGTGGGCGCTCGCCCTGGACGACTGCTTCTTCGGCACGGACCTGTCCGACGAGCCGTCGGACACCTGGACCGATCTGGCCATGGATCAGGGACTGACCGAGCTGGCCCGGGTCACGCTGATCCGCGCCCTCGACGAGATCGAGATGGACCAGGGCAGGCTGAGACGCCCGGACGCGAAGAAGGCTCTGGACACATCTCCCCTGTCCTGGCTCGCCCGCGACTTCGAGCGGTTGGGCGATCTCCCGCAGGCGCTGCGCGCCCAGCGCCTCTACGCCGCCCTCCAGGACACGGCGTGGGACCGTGTCTCGGCCCGGCTGACCCAGGCCCGTCTGGAGCGGGAGACGGGTGAACTCGCCCAGGCGAAGCGGACGTTGGCAGCCCTCCGAGACATCCTCGCCACCCCGGCCGACGACTCCCTGAGGCACTGGCAGGGTGTCAACCTCGGCCGGTTCATCGCCGAGGAGCACTACGCCCTGACCCGCGCGCTGGCCGACGCGGACCTCCCGGAAGAGGCCCGCGCGACCCTGGCCGCCGCCGACGCGATACTCGGCGAGCTCTCGGGCGCCGCTGCCACGGCCGCACGGAAGCTCGCCGAGGAAGTGACCGAGCGGGTTCGGGACCCCAGGGACCTCGGTTGACGGGGCGTCAGGCGAAGGGCATCGCCGGCACCCGGTCCGGGAGGAAGCCGTGTGAACGGCGGGCCAGGTAGCCGGACTTGTAGCGGTCTACCTCGCGGTGCCAGTTCAGGATGCCCGCCATCCAGTGCTGGAGGTCGGTCACATAGCCCCGCATGATCTCGCGTGCCTCGTCCGAGAGGTCGAAGTCGTCGTAGACGACGGGCAGTTCGTTCGCGGCGACGTGTTCGAACTGGCGCATGCGCTGGGTCATCAGGTCGTGGACGACGCCGAGCGCGGTCGGGTAGTCGATGCCGAAGAAGTTCTGGACGACAAGGATGGCGTTGTGGACCTCACCCTCGTACTCGATCTCCTTCTGGTAGGAGAAGACGTCGTTGATGAGGCAGCCGTAGTCGATGGCCGCGTTCTCCAGGGCGCGGACCGGGCCGGTGCGGTAGACCTCGGGCGGGACCTTCGGGCCGTGGCCCATGCGGCACATGCTGAGGGTGAGGTCGGAGCCGAAGGTGGCGCGGCGCATCTCCAGGTAGTCGACCGGGTCGGGGATGCGGTGCTGGATCTGGTTGGACAGCTCCCAGACCCAGCTCTCGGTCATCGTGTTGATGGAGTCCTTCAGGGTGTGCCGGTCGTCCACGGGCATCTCGGCGGTGGTGAGGGCCCACAGGTCGATGAGCCCGCGCTCCATCGCGTTGACCGGCACGACGACCGCGGGTCCCTCGACGGGCATGCAGTCGGAGAGGCGGGCCGTGGTGACGCGGGCGGCGGCGAGGTCGCCTCGGACGCCGTAGACGAGGGGGTAGTAGTCGTCGCCGTAGGTGCCCCAGGCGAGCCAGCGCGAGCTGAGGTCGAGGGCCTCCTCGGTGGCGTCCGGGTCGATGCCGGCCGCGCAGAGCGGGAGGTCGGCGGCGGCGAGTTTCTCCTCGTCCCAGACGCCCTCCTCCAGCATGCCGACGGAGTGCATCCAGTCGACGAGGCGGTGCCGGGCGCCGTCGAGGTGCGGGCTCAGTTCGACCTGGAACGGCATGTAGAAGTCGGGGAGTTGGGAGGGCCCGACCTTCTGGAAGGGGACGTGGGTGTAGGCGCGCAGCCGTTCGGCGCCGGCGGAGGCGAGCAGGGCGCCGATGTCGGCGGCGGAGGTGCCGAGGCCGGTCGGCCCGTTCAGCGACGAGTTGTCGAGGGCGCCTTCGTTCATGTAGCGGCTGGAGCGCAGATGCCACTCGTGGCCGCCGGACTGCCAGTCCTGCAGCCCCTGCGTGTAGGCGGCGACGGCGGCGACCTCGTCCGGGGTGAGTCCGTTCTCCAGGGCCACGGCGGGCACTTCGGTGAACGCGGTGTGCTCGAACTGGTGGAGCCGGGAGGTGAGGACGTCGTTGACGGTGTCGGCGGCCTCCTGGGTGGTGCAGCCGAAGAAGGTCTCCAGGACGAGCACGCCGTTGCTGTTCTCGCCCTCCTCCTCGACCTCCCGCTGGTAGGAGAAGAGGTCGTTGCGCAGGTGGACGCCGTCGGAGAAGGTCTCCATCAGTACCCGCAGCGGCCTCGATCCGGCGACGGACGCGGGCACTTCGGCGGTCGCGTACTCCACGAGCCCCGCCGACCAGGGGGCGCCGCCCACCTTGCGGCGCATCTCGATGTACTCGACGGGGTTGGCGATGCGCCCCTCGTTGATGTTGGACAGCTCCCACAGGGACTCGTTGAGGAGGTGCTCGGTGGCGACGGCGAAGCGGCGGCGCCAGTCGACGGACATCGACGGCACCGTGCGCGCCCACAGGTCGGCGAGCCCCGCCTCGACCGGATTCTCCGGCTCCGGTACGGGAGTTGTGAGGTCCAGCGGCATGAAGAGCGGGAGCCGGTCAAGGTAGGCCTTGCCGCCGGCGCGGTCCTGGCTGCGTTTGAAGATCTCCAGGAAGTGGTCGTCGAAGAAGAAGACCCACACGTACCAGTCGGTGATCAGCGACAGGGCGGGCCCGTCGCAGTCGGGGTGGGTGTAGGCGCAGAGCAGGCCGTAGTCGTGCGCGTCGAGGTCGGCCTGCTCCCAGATCCCGGAGCCCTCCAGCATGCCCATCTCGCGTGCCCACGTGGAGGAGTGGGCGCGGGCCTCGTCCAGATGCGGGTTGAGGCGCGCGGGATACGGCATGTAGAAGTGCGGGAGTTCGAACGGCTGGGTCATGGCCGGGCCCTACCCGTGGCCCTGGGCGGCCATCCCGGGCAGGGGACATGATCACACCATCGCGTGAATCGGCGGTGAACCCATGAGTTTCGCCCGCATCTTGTGGCGTTCACTTCTACGCGCGCAGACTACGGGGGTTCACGTGTCCCCTCCCTCGCCGGAGTCCCGATGAACCACTCCAGCTCTTTCTCCCGCCGTACCGCGCTCGCCTCCCTGGCCGGGGCGGCGCTGGCCGGTACCGCCGCGTTCCCGGCGTCGGCGTCCGGGCGCCAGGGGTACGGGCGGACCGTGCGGTTCGCCACGTTCAACGCCTCGCTGAACCGTGCCACGCAGGGTGCGCTGGTCACCGATCTGTCGACGCCCGACAACGCCCAGGCGCGCAATGTCGCCGAGACGATCCAGCGGGTGAACCCGGACATCCTGCTGATCAACGAGTTCGACTATGTCGAGGGCGGCGCGGCGGTCCGGCTGTTCCTCGACAACTACCTGTCCCGGGGCCACAACGGCGCCCGTCCGATCCACTTCCCGTACCACTTCACCGGCCCGGTGAACACGGGCGTCCCCTCGGGCGTCGATCTCGACGGCAAGAACGGCGTGGTCACGACGCCGGGTTCGGACGCGTACGGGCAGGACGCGTTCGGCTACGGCTTCTTCCCGGGGCAGTACGGCATGGTCGTCCTGTCCAAGTTCCCGATCGACACCCGCGCGGTGCGCACCTTCCAGCACTTCCTCTGGAAGGACATGCCGGGCAACGTGATCCCGCCGGGCTACTACAGCGACGCGGCCCGCGCGGTCTTCCGGCTCTCCTCCAAGAGCCACTGGGACGTGCCGGTCCGGCTCGGCCACGAGACCGTGCACTTCCTGGTCTCGCACCCGACGCCGCCCACCTTCGACGGCCCGGAGGACCGCAACGGCCGCCGCAACCACGACGAGATCCGGCTGTGGGCCGACTACATCGGCGGCCACGCGCGCAGCACCTATCTCTACGACGACAAGGGCGTCCGGGGCGGGCTGCGGCCCGGCGCGCGGTTCGTGATCGCGGGCGACCAGAACGCGGATCCGTACGACGGCGACAGCTACGACCACGCCGTACGGCAGTTCCTCGACCACCCGGCGATCAACCTGCCCGCGAAGCCGCCCGCCAGCGCGGGCGGAGTCGAGGCGGCGAAGCTCCAGGGCGGCGCCAACACCGGCCAGATCGGCAACCCGGCCTACGACACGGGCGACTTCAACGACACGGCGCCGGGCAATCTGCGCGTGGACCACGTCCTGCCGTCCAAGGGCCTGGTCCCCGGGAAGAACGGCGTGTTCTGGCCGACCTCCGACGACCCGCTGTACCGCCTGGTCGGCGACGGCACCACGGTCGTCACCTCGGACCACCGGATGGTGTGGCAGGACGTACGGCTCGGCTGAGCCGACGCCGGGCCGCTCCCACAGCGGCGGCCCGGCATCAGGGCATGGTCAACTCCCTTGACTCAAGGGCGACTTCACTCCCCCGCGAGACGCGAAACGACCTCCTCGCCGACCCACGCGAGCGCGTCCGGCAGCGCCTCCGTGCTCACCGGCAACCAAAGGGACGCGGAGACCAGCCCGGCGTCGGACAGCCGGCCCAGTTCGTCCCGGACGCTCTCGGCGCTCGCGTCGGCTCCGCCCAGCGGGCGTCCCGGCACCTTCACGGCGGGCGCGAACCCGGGCGGCACGAGGAACAGCCCTGCCGTCAGTGCCAGTTCACCGGGATCGCGTCCCGCTTCCCCGCCGAGCGCGTCGAGCCGCGCCCGCACCTCGGTGAGCCCCTCGGCATCGACCCCGGAGCCGTGCCAGGCGTCGCCGAAGCGCAGGGCCCGGCGCAGTGCCGCGTCGCTCTGTCCACCGATCCACACGCCGGGTCCGCCCTCGGTACGGGGCAGCACCCCGAGCCGCGCGGAGCCCTCACCGCGCCACAACTGCCGTACGACGGCGAGCTGTTCGTCGGTCCGGCGGCCCCGTCCTGCGAACGGGACGCCGACGGCCGCGTACTCCTCGGTGTCCCAGCCGGTGCCGACACCGAGCGTGAGACGACCGCCGGAGAGACGGTCGAGGGTGGCGGTCTGGTGGGCCAGGATCAGCGGGTTGTACAGCGCCGCCACCAGCACGCTGGTGACCAGCCCGATCCGTCGTGTCGCCCCGGCCACGGCCGCCAGCAGGATCAGCGGATCCGGGGTCACGCCCGTCGCACCGGCCACCGCGTGGCCGCTCGCGAAGACATGGTCGAACCCCAACTCCTCTGCTCTGACGGCGACTTGAAGGACCCCGTCCACCTCCTCGTCCCGGTCGGGCCACAGACGGTGCGGTGCCACTCCGATACGCATCTCGGTCGTACTCCCCTCGTGCGACAAGAACGTCAGTGACGACCCAACAGCACGACGGGCGCCGGGGACACCCCGTTCACGCCCGCACCTGGATCAGGGCATGGGTGCCGCCCGTGCGCCAGCGCTGTTCCTCCGCCGCGACCAACGCGGCCTCCGTGTCGGCGGCGAGGCCGGTGATGACATCGGACTTGAGGGTGCGCAGGGCGGCGACCGGGCCCGGGAAGTAGGCCGTGACGTCCACGAAGGGTGTGGTCGGGGCCCAGCGGCAATCACCCACCAGGCGGCGGTAGTTGAGGTCGCCCTTCACGATCGTCAGGGTGGCCGCGGCGAACTCGGCACGGAGGTCGGCGGGCATGTCGGCGTACGGCAGCGGGGCGCAGGAGAAGGGGTGGGCGCGCACGGTGAGGCGGCCGTCCGCCATGGCCGACCAGAGGCGGCGGCCGTACGTCGCCGCCGCACCCGGCGCTCCGGTCAGCCGGTGCAGGGCGTCGACGACGTCGGTGGTGGTGGCGTCGGAGACGTAGTACGGGTGGGGCTTGATGTGCAGGACCGCCTGTTCGATGCGCCCCTGGTCGAGGAGGTGGGCGATCAGCAGCAGGTCGGGGATGAGTTCGCGGCCCGCGTTGTCGGCGACGAGGCACAGGGTGCCGGAGAGGAGCGACCACAACCGGTCGCTGTCGTCGGCGACCAGGGCCGGGACGGGGGCCCGCGAGGCCGATTCCGCTCCGGCGGCGGAGAGGCGGAAGCCGAGGTCCGCGCGGTTGCCCCAGAGGGAGCCGTGCAGCAGCGCCTGCCCGCGCTCCGCCGGCGACTTGTCCTCCAGCGCGTCGAGGGCGGCGAGTTCCTCGTCCGTCTCGGGAGCGTCGAGTTCGGCGCGTTTGAACGGGCGGAACGGGTCGATGCCCTGCCAGGCGCCGGGGCCGAAGTAGCCTACGGCGCCCAGGAGTTGGCGGTAGAAGTAGCTCTCGGACCAGAGCCAGGGGACGTCGTACCAGGAGCGTCCGGCGTACTCGTCGGTGCCCCAGGCGGCCCACTGGGCGCGGTCGGGGGCGTCGGCGGGGAGAGGCTGGACCGTGCCCTCGGTGCAGTTCTTCAGCAGGGCGTCGAGGGCGCGGTGCTGTGCGGGGCCGTAGGGGAAGGCGTCGCGTACCTGCTGGATGATGGCGGGGTGCCGTTCGGCCAGCACGCTGTGGGGGAACGAGCCGGGCTCGTTGCCGAGGATCACGGGCGCGGCGGGGGTGTCGGGCATGCGGCTCACCGTACCGGGCGGGTCAGCCGGCGCCGATCTCCCGCTCCAGTCGCGCGGCGAGGCCGAGATAGCGGGCGCGGCGCGGGACGGGGACCACGCCGCGGATCACCAGGTGCCACATCTCGGCGGTTCTGCGGGGCTGGAGGGCAACCGGTTCCAGAGCGCGCCCGATGACGCGGATACCGACGAAGAGGCCTATGAGGGTGCGGGCGACGGCGTCCACGTCGATGTCGGGGTGCGCGTCGGCCTCCGCGACCGCGCCGGCGAGTTTGCGGGCGGCGATGTCGAGCCACTCCGTGAAGGGGTGCGGCATCGGGGGCCGTACCTCGATCTCCCCTGCGGCGAGCCGGAGTCCGGCCCGTGGGATGGGGCCCTCGACGGCCAGCCTGGTCATGCCGAAAGTGACACGTATCAGCGTCTCCAGTGAGGAGTAGCCCCGGCTGTCCATGTCCTTGGTCATCTGCCGCGAGGCCCTGACCTGCATCTCCAGGATGGTGTGGGCGAGGTCTTCCTTGGCCGGGAAGTGGAAGTACAGGGCGCCCTTGGTGACTTGGGCGTGGTCGACGATGTCGCTGAGGCTGGTGGACTCATAGCCCTGCCGGTCGAACAGCTCGGCGGCGGCCGTGATGATCGTTGTGCGGGTCTGTTCGGCCCGTAGCTGCCTCACCATCGACTGAAACACTCCCGTGAAGGAAAAAACAACGGCTCATGCCGTTTTTTGTTACCCCCTGCACACAGTAGCTCACCGTCCGACGCCCTCGACCTAGCCCTCGAAGACCACCAACATCCCTCACGTTCCCATCACTTGCACCTCTCTGTCACCCCCACCCCGACTCTTGACCACTTTCGGTATCTGTGGCACGTGTCAGCAACCGTTCTCGGCCATACGGACGACCGGCCGCCCCGGGGAGGCGCCCGTGGGGGCGCGCCTCTCCTTACGGGTCGGCCGGTCGGTTTCTGTGCACGACCTGTGGATTCAGAAGGTGAGCTTCCAGCTGTTGAGGGTTCCGGTGTCCTGGGCGGCGGTGTCCTGGACCCGCAGCTTCCAGGTGCCGTTGGCGGTCTCGCCGGAGGCGTCCACGGTGTAGGTGGCCTTGACGTCGTCGGCGGAGTCCGAGGTACTCGCGGACTTCAGACGGTACGTCGAGCCGTCCGGGGCGACCAGGTCGAGGACGAGGTCACCGCGGTAGGTGTGGGTGATGTCGACGGCGACCTGGAGGGCCGAAGGCGCGTTGCCGGTACGGCCGTTGACGGCGATCGGGGACTCGACGGCCGAGCCCGCGTCGGGGATCGCGACGGCGGTGCCGCTGGAGAAGGTGGTCCCCGTCGTCGTACCGCCGTTGCCGCTGACGGCCTGGACGGTCTTGGCCGCGTCCGCGAGTCCCGCGCCGCAGCCGCCCGAGCAACTGCCGGGCAGGGCGCGGGCGTTGGTCTTGATGGCCGACTCGATCTGGGCCGGGGTGAGCGCGGGGTTCGCCGACTTCATGAGCGCGACCAGGCCCGCGATGTGCGGGGTGGCCATGCTGGTGCCCTGGTAGTAGGCGTACGACTCGGTGGAGGGCGTCTTGGTGCCGGAGTTCAGCGTGGAGTAGATGCCGTTGGCGGTCCCGGTGCTGGTCTGGCCGCCGGGGGCCGAAATGTCCACGCCCGTACCGTAGTTGGAGTAGGACGCCTTGGCGCCGGCACGGTTGGTGGCGGCGACCGAGATGACGTTGGCGCAGTTGCCCGGCGAGTGGTTGGCGACGTTGTCGTTGTCGTTGCCCGCCGCCACCACGACCGTGGTGCCGCGGTTCACGGCGGCGGTGATCGCGCTCTGGGTGGCCGAGGTGCAGGCGCCGTCGCCGCCGAGGCTCATGTTGATGACCTTGGCGATGTTGCCGTTGGCGGGGACGCCGGAGACGGTGCCGCCGGAGGCCCAGGTGATGGCGTCGATGATGTCGGAGTCGTAGCCGCCGCACTTGCCGAGGACGCGCAGCGGGGAGATCTTCGCGCCGTAGGCGATGCCCGCGATGCCCTTGCTGTTGTTGGTGACGGCGGCGATGGTGCCTGCCACATGGGTGCCGTGCCAGGAGGAGTTGCTGGCCGGGATGCCCGTACCGCACTCGTTGGCCGCGTAGTAGTCGCCGGGGTCGGCCGGGTTGCTGTCGCGGCCGTCGCCGTCGACCGAGACGGCGGTGTCGGTGATGAAGTCGTACCCGGCGACGATGTTCGCGGCGAGGTCGGAGTGCGTGACGTAACCGGTGTCGATGACGGCGACGGTGACCCCGCTGCCGGTCGAAGTCGGCCACGCGGCGGGGACGTTCATGCCGGCGGCTGCCTCGAACAGGTCCCACTGCTTGCCGTACTCGGTGTCGTTCGGGTCGGCCTGCGGGGTGTTCAGCCGGTCCGGTACGACGTAGGAGACCTGCGGGTCGGACCTGAACTCGGCGATGACGTCGGCGACTTCGGTGGTGCTCTTCGCGTCGCCGAGGCCGACGAGGGCGGCGCCGGTGCCGAGACGGCGCTGGAAGTCGACGTCCTCGCCGGTCTCCTTGCCCTTGGCGGTGGCGTCGGCTTCGGCGGCCCGGTTCGAACTCGCCTCCGCCGCACCGGACTTGTAGCCGACGATGAGACGCTGGGCGAGGGTGCCGGGGGCGGCCTCGGTCTGGCCGGACAGGGTCGGCGCGGCGGTCAGGGCGGTGGGGGGTTCCTGGGCGACGGCCACCGAGGTCGCCACCGTGGCAAGGAGGGCCGCGGAGACCGCGGCGACGGATATCAGGGTCCGTCCGGTGGGGAATGCCGTGGGAGTGCGCAAGGGCTTGCCTTTCGTGGCCGGACTCCGAGCAGGGCGGAGCCGCGGTCGATTCGCTTCGTCGTCGAAGCGGCGGGGGGTCGATCCGAAGAGCGCCGGACGCGGCAGCCGCCTCATCAGGGGTTGCCTGTGGGTCAGCTGTGGCCAAACGATAGGCAAAGAGAAGGTCATAGAGATACGGGGGAAACCCTCGATCGGGCCGGAAACCGCCCTCGACATCGGCCGGTTGACCGATCTGCCCCGGTTCACGCGGCGGGAGCGGACCGAACACGCGGAGCCCGAGGGCCGTGGGGGCGGACTGAACGCGGGGGGCCCGAGGGCCGTATGACACGGACAGACCGTTCCCGCCCCGGCCGAGGAGACGTTCCGGATGTCCCGGATGACCGCACATCGCACCGCCATGGCGGGCGCCGCCATGGCCCCGCTGCTGCTCACCGTCTGGGCGGCGGGTCCGGCGCAGGCGCACGGGGCGCCGACGTATCCGGTCAGCCGGGTGTACGCCTGCTCGCCGGACGGCGGCAGCGCGGCCAAAACGGCGGCCTGCAAGGCGGCCGTGGCGGCGAACGGACAGCCCTTCACGTTCTGGGACAACATCCGGGTCCCGAACGTCAACGGGCGGGACCGGCAGCTGATCCCCGACGGGAAGCTGTGCAGCGGCGGTCTGTCCGACTACAAGGGGCTCGACCTCGCCCGTAGCGACTTCCCGTCGACGCGGCTGACGCCGGGGGCGAATCTGACGATGACGTACGCGTCGACGATCGCGCACACCGGCACGTTCAAGTTGTATCTGACGAAGGCCGGTTACGACCCGTCGAAGCCGCTCACCTGGTCCGAGCTGCCGACGCAGCCGTTCGCCGAGGTGAAGGACCCGCCGCTGACGGGTGGCGCGTACCGCATCAAGGCGACGCTGCCGACGGGCCGGACGGGGCGGCAACTGATCTACACGATCTGGCAGAACAGCAGCACCGAGGACACGTACTACTCGTGCTCGGACGTGGTGTTCCCCGGCGGCACCACTCCTTCGTCGAAGTCCACGGCGGGGACGGCCGGTTCGAAGGACAAGACGGCGAGTCCGTCACCGTCTACGTCCAAGTCCCCTGCGGCCGCGAGCACTTCGGCCAGCGCCACGGCGTCCGCCGCGGCGCAGAAGGCCTCCCCCGCCGAGGAGACCACCGCGCCCGGCAGCAGTCCGGTGGCGTCCGACGTCGACGCCTCTTCGGGCGGCCCTTCGGCGCCCATGGTGGCGGGCGGCGCCGCCGCGGTGCTGGTGCTCACCGGGGGCGCCGCCCTGGCCCTGCGACTGCGCCGACGCTAGCTCGGCGCGAACAGGCCCTGCTTACTTCCTAGTTGGTGTAGACCGCCGCGCCGTTGTCCGTCACCGGGGCGTACTTCGCGGTGAAGTAGCCCGCGCTGAAGCACAGGGACGAGCCGGAGGTCTTGGTGAAGGCCTGGCTGGTGAAGTTGATGCTGGTGTCGGTGTTGCTCGCCGTGCCGCTCAGGCTGGGTGCCTGGTAGACGCAGGTGATGCTGCCCAGCAGGGTGGTCAGCTTGACGGTGGTCTGGATGGTGGAGCCGCTGGCCGGGGTGACGGTCAGGGTGCCGTCCGAGACGGCCGCGGTGCTGTACGGCAGGTTGTCGACGGTGATGCTGGAGACGCCGAGGACGCCCAGGACGTTGCTCGTGCAGCTGCTGCTGCTGAAGGTCTGCCCGGAGACGGACTCGGTGGCGGTGCCCGGCGCGGTCGGGTTGTCGGTGACGGTCGCGGTGAACTGCGACGAGGTGCACTTGATGCCGCTGGTGCCGGTCGCGCTGGAGTACAGGGTGGCGCTGGTGCCGGAGGCCAGGGGCGCGGTCAGCACATCGCCGACGGCGACGGGCGTACCGCCGAGGCTGCCGGTGGTGAGCACGGGGGTGTCGGCCGCCGAGGCGGGGACGGTGAAGGGGAGGGTGAGCGCGGCGACGGAGCCGACGAGGGTGAGGACGGTGCGAGTGCGCATGCGGGTGTACCTCTTCTTCGAGATGGAGGGTCGAACCGGGGGGTTCTTTGGGGGG
>NZ_JAEQAZ010000007.1 GCF_016654115.1 Streptomyces sp. MBT53 | reverse complement strand
CCCCCGTTATGTTCTTCGCGGTTCCGCAATGGGGCCGCTGGCCTCCGGGCCCGGCATGACTGTTCCCCCCTGTCGAACGGATGACCTGGGGGGTGGTGTCACCGGGCCCGGGAGGTGCCGTCGGAGACGCTGATCAGAGGTCCGGCCACCGCCCGGTCCGGCGCAATGCCGGACAGTTCGCGGGCGGCAGGTCTGCATAACGTGGATGCGCGCGTACGACACCACTGCCAAGGTCGGCACGTTCAACTCCCTTGGAAGGGCGCGATGTTCGACACCGAAGACGTGGGCGTGTTCCTGGGCCTGGACGTCGGCAAGAGTGCTCACCACGGCCATGGACTCACCCCGGCCGGCAAGAAGGTCCTCGACAAGCAGCTGCCCAACAGCGAGCCGAAACTGCGGGCCGTCTTCGACAAGCTGACTGCGAAGTTCGCCACCGTCCTGGTGATCGTGGACCAGCCCGCCTCCATCGGCGCCCTCCCGCTCACCGTCGCCCGGGACGCCGGCTGCAAGGTCGCCTACCTGCCCGGCCTCGCGATGCGGCGGATCGCCGACCTGTATCCGGGCGAGGCGAAGACCGACGCCAAGGACGCCGCGGTGATCGCGGACGCCGCCCGCACCATGCCCCACACCCTGCGCTCCCTTGAACTGACCGATGAGATCACCGCCGAACTGACCGTGCTGGTCGGCTTCGACCAGGACCTGGCGGCTGAGGCCACCCGCACCAGCAACCGGATACGCGGCCTGCTCACCCAGTTCCACCCCAGCCTGGAACGCGTCCTGGGACCGCGTCTGGACCACACCGCGGTGACCTGGCTGCTGGAACGCTACGGATCCCCGGCCGCACTGCGAAAGGCCGGACGCCGCAAGCTGGTCGAGGTGGTCCGGCCCAGGGCCCCGCGCATGGCCACCCGGTTGATCGACGACGTCTTCGACGCGCTCGACGAGCAGACCGTGGTCGTCCCGGGAACCAGCACGCTCGACGTCGTGATCCCGTCCCTGGCCCGCTCCCTCGCGGCCGTCCATGAACAGCGCCGGGCCCTGGAAGCCCAGATCAAGGCCCTGCTGGAGGACCACCCTCTTTCCAAGGTCCTGACCTCGATGCCAGGGGTCGCGGTCAGGACCGCCGCAGTGCTGCTGGTCACCGTCGGCGACGGCACGGGCTTCCCCACCGCCGCCCACCTCGCCTCCTACGCCGGCCTCGCCCCGACCACAAAGTCCTCGGGGACCTCGATCCACGGCGAACACGCACCCAGAGGGGGCAACCGGCAGCTCAAACGCGCGATGTTCCTCTCCGCGTTCGCCGCCCTGCACGATCCCGCCTCCCGCACCTACTACGACAAATGCCGGGCCCGAGGAAAGACTCACACGCAAGCCCTCCTCCGCCTTGCCCGACAACGCATCAACGTGCTGTTCGCGATGCTCCGCGACGGAACCTTCTACGAACCTCGCCTCCCCGAAACCGCCGTCGCATGACCAGCTCAGCCTTGACGAAGGACATAGAGGCACCCCCCACTGTCACGGCCTCGGACGACTCACACCAGCACTCCGCGCAGGTCACCCCAGCGGAAGCCCAGACTTCTTCAGGGGTAAGTAGCTAGGGAGCTAGACCCTCAGCTGTTGGCCAGGGTGCGGTCCAGAAGAGGGAGCAGGCGATCCCAGTGGCGCTTCAGCCCGGAGGCGCTGAAGGCGTCGGTGTCGGACATGGTGAAGCCGTGGACGGTGCCGGGGTAGATCTCGGAGGTGTGGCCGACACCTGCCGCGTCCAGGGCCTGGTTGAGCTCGCCGAAGGCCTCAGGTGTCACGTCGCCTTCGGCGTGGCCGAGGTGGACCTGGGCGGTGAGCCTGGAGAAGAGATCGGCCCCATCGACACCCACGGGTGCGTGGAACGCGGCGACGGCCGCCACTTGGTCGGGGTGGGCCGCGGCGGTGCGCATCGCGTAGAGGCCGCCTATGCAGTAGCCGGTCACCGCGACCGGTCCGGGGCCGACCTCGGGCTGATTGGTGAGGAACCTGAGGTAGGCGTCGGCGTCGCGCAGGACACGTTCGGCGGTGTGCGCCTTGATCAGGGGCATCAGCTGGGCGAAGACCGCGGGCCGGACTTCTTCTCCGATGTACGCGGGAAGCTCGACAAGCGGTGCGGGCCCGTGCCGGTAGAAGGAGTTGGGGACGAGTACGTAGTAGCCGTGCCCGGCCAGTTCGCGGGCCATCTCCCGCAGCACGGGCCGGATGCCGAAGCCGTCCGCGTACATCAGTACCCCCGGGTGCCGCACGCCCTGGTCGGGGAAGGCGGCGAAGGCGTCGGCCTGGCCGTCCGCGGTGGGAATCCGCAGCGTCTTGGTAGGCATGAACAATGCTCCTGTCGTGGTTGATGTGCAGAGCCTGTGATCAACACGACGGGAGGCGGAGCGCGCGCGGCGGCGCAAGAGCCTCGATCGAACAGCGGGCCCGAACCGGCCCGTACGGCGCTCAGAAGAGCCCCGGGTCACCGATCCGTGTGTGGCGCGAGGCCGTCCCGGTCTTCATAGCCGCACAGCGTAGCCCACCGGATATGAGCCGACGGACGCCCTCGTGGCCGAGTAGCACCGGGAGTCACACACAACTCCCCTTGCCGAGCACGGCCGTTGACACCTCGTGCGATCCGCGTCACGGTGAGGGCCCGTAGCGCTCGGAGGTCGCCCATGGCTCCGCTCCCGTCCGATGCCGGTCTCGTCGAACGTGTACGGGAGTTGCAACCCCTGCTCCGTGACAGCGCGTTGCGCACCGAGCAGGAGCGGCGGGTGTCGGCCGAGGTGGTGTCCGCGCTGACGGACGCCGGGGTGTACCGGATGAACGTCCCCCGGCGGTACGGCGGTTACCAGAGTCGGCTGAGCACTCAGGTCCAGGTGCTGAGTGAGATCGCCGCCGGGTGCGGTTCGACGGGTTTCATGGCGCTGATCCAGGCGGGGTGTTCCTATATCGCCGCGCTGTTCCCGGACGAGGCGCAGGACGAGATCTTCACCGGCCCGGATGTGCGGGTCGGCGGCACGCTCATCCCGGACGCCGTCGCGGTGGCGACGGACGGCGGCTATGTCGTCAACGGCACCTCGGGCTTCGCCACCGGCTGCCAGAACGCCGACTGGCATCTGCTGACGGCTCGGGTCGAGTCCGAGGGCGGCCCGCCCGAGGTGCTGTGGACCGCCGTACCGATGGCGGATCTGGAGATCCTCGACGACTGGTACGTGTCGGGCCTTGCGGGCAGCGGCAGCAACAGCGTTGTCGCCCGGGACGTGTTCGTGCCCGCGCACCGCGTCCTGCCCGTGGGGCAGTTGCTCGGGGGTGGCTTTCCCTCCAAGGCCAACGCCGACGACCCCTTCTACCGGATGCCGGTCCTGATGCTGTTCTGTGCCTGGACGGCGCCGAACGCGCTGGGCCTGGCGCGGGCGGCCCTCGCGGAGTTCACCGAGCGCATTCACCGGCGGGGCATCACGTACACCTTCCACGAGCGGCAGTACGAGGCGGGCGTCACCCATCTCCAGGTCGCCGAGGCCGCGTTGAAGATCTCCTGTGCCGAACTGCTGACCCGCGAGTTCGTCGCCCGGATCGAGTCCGCGGCCGACAACGACGAACCGTACACACAGGAGCAACGCGCCAGGATCCGCGCGCAGAGCGGCTACACGACCCGGCTGTGCAAGGAGGCCGTGGACCTCATCGCCTCCGCGTCGGGCGCGTCCTCACTGCACCGGGACGTCCCCGTCCAGCGGGCGGTGCGCGATCTGCACGCGCTCAGCCTGCACTCCTTCGTCAACCCCGCCACCAACCTGGAGCTGTACGGCCGGGTCCTCTCCGGACTCGACGCGGGCACGCCCTTCCTCTGACGGCTCAGCCCGGCGACCCCAACCAGGCGGCGGTGTCCCGGGGTCGGGCGAACCGGAGTGTGGTGAGCGGAGCGAAGCGTGGGTCGTTCGTACGGCGCTCGATCTCGGCGCGTCTGCCGGCGTGCTGGGACCAGGCCCACCAGGCCGGGTGCTCGCGGCTCAGCCAGCCCGCCCAGGTCTCCCTGTTGCCGCCGAAGACGCGCTCGCGGGTGACCGTACGCCGCAGGGAGCGGCGCAGGACGCGCGGCATGATCACGCCTCTCCCGTAGTCCAGCCAGAGCACCGTGTCGGCCAACTCCCAGAGCAGGTCGCGGACTTCGGGCGAGCCGATCGAGTCGATGATCCAGCGGGGTTCCGCGGTGAGCCGTAGCACGTCGTCGGTCAGGTGCTCGTTGACGGCCCAGTCGGGGCCGCTGAAGTAGAGGGCGTCCATCTCGTGGTACGGCAGCTTCAGCCGCTCGCTCACGCCCCGGGCCAGCGTGGACTTGCCCGCGCCCGTCGCCCCGACCACCAGGATCCGCTCCATTCACGCACCCTAACTACGATGTGCGCAGCCCGCCGATCATTAACAGGAGCCCCACCATGAGCAGTCCGCAGCATGCCCACGCCTCCCTGGACGGGCTGGTGACGGGCGACGCCTTCGGGGACAGCTGGTTCACGCGGTCCGACGAGCCCGCCGAGGAGTTGTGGGCCGCGCGGGAGCTGCGGCCCGCGCCGTGGCTGTGGACGGACGACTCGGCGATGGCGTTCGTCCTGTTCGCGCATCTGGTGGCCCATGGGGAGGTTCAACCGGACGCGCTGGCAAGGGAGTTCGCCGCCGAGTACGAGCGGGAACCGGGGCGCAAGTACGGCCCGTCCATGCACGGTGTGCTGCGCCGGATCGGCGAGGGCGAGGACTGGCGGACGGTCACCACGGGGCAGTTCGGCGGCCAGGGGTCCTACGGCAACGGCGCCGCGATGCGGGTCGCCCCGCTGGGCGCCTGGTTCCGGGACGACCTGAAGGTCGCCGTCGAGCAGGCCCGGCTGTCCGCGCTGGCCACCCACGCCCACCCGGAGGCCGTCGCGGGGGCGGTGGCCGTGGCGGTCGCCGCCGCGCTGGCCGCCGCCGGCGCGGGCCAACAGGCGCTGCCGCGCGCCGAGTTCCTGCGGGAGGTCGCCTCCCACGTGCCGGACGGCGATGTCCGCGCGCGTCTGCTGGTGGCCGCGGGCTTCTCCGCGCGGACGTCGGTGCGGCACGCGGCGTCCGTGCTGGGCTCGGGGACGCTGATCTCGGCTCCGGACACCGTGCCGTTCGCCCTGTGGTCGGCGGCGGGGCACCTGGACGATCTACAGGAGGCCCTGTGGCAGACCGTCGCCGGGTGGGGCGACCGGGACACGACCTGCGCGATCGTGGGCGGTGTGGTCGCGGCCCGCACCGGCACCGGCGGCATCCCGTCCGCCTGGCGGGAGGCCCTGGAGGCGATCCCCGCCCGGAGCGGTTGGGACGCGCGCGCGGCAGTCCGCCCAGCGGGCGTGTAGGGAGGGCTGCGGCTGTCAGCCCAGGACCGTCCCCGAGCTCTTGTCGTTGACCGGTCGCAGTCTGGAGAAGGTGCTCAGGTCGATGGTGTGGCCCGTGTACGGGGCCTTGAACACCGCGGGGTGCCGGTCGTGGTCCACGCCGTTCTCGGTCTGCTCGACGATGCTGCGCAGGAATCCGCCGACGAGCGGGGCGTTCTTGAACTGGTTGCCGCTGGTGCCGATCGCCACGTAGTAGCCGGGCAGGTCGGTCTTGTCGTAGATGGGTGTCCAGTCGTCGGTGACGTCGTAGACACCGACGACTCCCCTCGGGCGGTTGGGGACCGTCAGGGTCGAGAGGCGGCGGGCCGCGCGGGTGGCCTGTGCCTCGAACACGGCCTTCGTCACGTCGGGGGCGACGGTGTCGGGGTCGTCGACCCATTGCAGGGGGTCGCATTCGGGTTCGGTCCCGCCGATCAGCAGGCCGCCGCCCACTTCGGAGCGCAGATAGACACCGAGGTCGATGTCCGCGACGCACATGCCCGTCGTGCCCTCCGCGCCTCCGGGCAGGTGATGCACCTCCTGGCGCAGCGGCCGGAGCGACACCGTGAACTCGTCGCCGACGCCCGCGAGTTCGTTGATCCGGCCGGACCAGGGGCCGGCCGCGTTGACGACGATGCCGGTCTCGATCCTCGTCCCGTCGTCGAGGAGCACGGCGGCCACCCGCCCGGAGTGGCGGACCACCTTGGTGACCGCCCGGTTCAGCATGAAGACCGCGCCCTGCCGTACCGCGGCGTCGGCCAGGTTGGCCGCGGCGAGCTGGGGATCGCTGACGTAACCGGCGTCCGGGGTGTAGACCGCGCCGAGGTTCTCGGCGGACGGCGCCCAGAACGCGTCGTCGGCCAGGCGTTTCGGGGGCCAGTGGCGGCCCGTGTCGATGCCGGGCAGCTCGGCGGTGAGGCGGTCGGTGTCCCACTCCTCGTAGGGCACCCCGACGGTGTCGAACAAGGGCAGGTACAGGGCTCGGGGGGCGATGTCCACGTCGAGGAAGGCGAGGCCCGTCCTGACGTACCGGACGAGGCCGGCGGAGTCGGGCAGTCCGGTGTGCTCGGCCCAGTTCTCCCAGTGGAACCTGGACTCCCAGGCGGTGGCGACACCGGCCAGGGTGGAGAAGTTGAACCGCATGATGGCGCTGGACGCGCTGGTGGAGCCGTGCCCTATGCCGCGCGCCTTGTCGATCACGACGGTGCTGCGGCCCGATCGCGCCAGTTCGAGCGCGATCGATGTTCCCATGACACCGGCTCCCACGATCACGGCGTCGGAATGCATCGGCGGTCCTCCATTCTTTCGTCGAGCGTAGGAGCGTCGGCGGGTGTGCCGGAAGCGCTCGCGGTCGCGCCGCACGGCGCTTTCCCGCATCAGGTGTTGCGTCGGGTGTCGCATCGGGTGTTGCGGTCAACCCGCCGATCGGCGCGCGGTGTTGATCCGGGCCAGCTTGAGCGCGAGATGCAGGGTGAGGCGGTCCATCCCGTCGTCCAGGGAGAGGCCGGTGATGGTCTCGACGCGCTTGAGCCGGTGGTAGAGCGTGGTCCGGTGCACATGCATCGCCTGGGCCGTGCTGCCGGAGTCGCCGGCGCGGTCGAGGAATTCCTCGGCGCTCCGGACGAGGAGGGCGAGGCCGATCCGGCCGGAGAGGGTCTTCGGGGCGCGCCGTCGCAGGGCCGCGCCGAACGGGAACCCTCGCCGCGGGGAGTCGGTCTTCAGGAGGGCGGTCATGACGTACCACCTGTTCTGAGCTTCGGTACGACGGCCATGACCAGCAGGTCGGCGGCGATGGTGACGGTCACGTAGAAGGTGGCGAGGAGCATGGTCACGGACTGGACTTCGAGGTTGTCGTGGACGGTCACGGCGTCGACGAGTTCCTTGCCGATGCCCGGATAGCCGAAGAGTTCCTCGACGATGAGCAGTCCGCCGACCAGGTACTGGGCGATGAGCGCGAAGACCTGGATGCTCGGCGCGAGCGCGTTGCGCAGGGCGTAGCGGCGGATCACGCGGGCCTCGGGGATGCCGTTGAGGCGGGCGACGGCGACCGGGTCGGACAGCAGCGCATCCTGCATGCCGGCCCGGATCATGCGGGTGGCCGGTCCCACGGTCACTCCGACCAGGGTGAGCACGGGCAGGACGAGGGTCGCGGGGGTCGCGAGGGGACTGGTGCCGGGGGCCACGAAGGACACCGGGGGCAGCAGGTCGAACCAGGTGAAGAACACGGCGAGCAGGACGGTGCCGAGGACGAACTCGGGCAGCGCCGCGGGCACCAGGGTCACCGTCGTGACGAGGTGGTCGAGCCAGCGGCCCGCCCGCAGAGCCGTGAGGACGCCCAGCAGCAACGAGAGGAGCAGGACCGGTACGAAGACCGTGGCCGCGAGGACCAGGGAGTTGCCGAGTTTGCCGCTGATCTGGTCCCAGACACCGGACCGGCCGCCCGCCGCGTATCCGGCGGCGGTGTTGCCGAGGTCGCCGTGGAGCAGTCCGCCGAGCCACTTTCCGTACTGGACGACGAGGGGCCGGTCGAGTCCCATCGTGTGCCGCAGCTCGGCCACCGCGTCCGGCGTGGCCTGTTTGCCGAGGATCGCGCTCGCCGCGTCGCCCGGCAGCACGGAGGTCGCGAGGAACACCAGCACGGACAGCACGAGGAGGGTGAGGACACCGCCGGCGATCCGGCGCAGGGCGACGCGGGCCAGCGGGTGCCGGGAGCCGAAGGGCGCGGAGACGGGTGCGGTGGTGGGCACCGTGGTGGTGGCGGTCACGACGCGAAATACGCTTCGTTGAGGCCGGTCGGCAGACCGAGGTTCTGGTAGCGGTTCGGGACCAGGCCGCCGACCCGGTTCGACACCGCGTCGAGGTTGTCGACGTTCCCCCACCAGATGTAGCCCCCGCTGTCGTACTGCTGACGCTGTACGGCGGCCCAGGCGGACCGGGCGGCGCTCGCGTCGGGTGCGGCGACGGCGGTGGCGACGAGTTCGTCGGTACGGCGGTCGGACCAGTGGGTCTCGCCGTACGGGGCCTTGGAGACCAGGCTCGCGTTGTAGACGTCGCCCAAAGTCGTCATCCCCTGCCAGATGGTCTGCGCGAAGGGCATCTTGAGGTAGTCGCGGGTCGGATCGAAGTACGAGGTCGGGTCGACCTGGGAGATGGAGATGTCGACGCCGGCGTCCTTTGCCTGCTGCTGGAAGAGCGTGGCGGCCTCGACCATCCCCGGCGCGACGGTGGAGGTCTGCAGCTTCAGGGTCAGTCCCCGGCCGTGTCCGGCCTCGGCGAGCAGGGCCTTCGCCTTGGAGAGGTCGCGGGTGCGTTGCGGGAGGGAGTCGTCGTAGTACTCAAGTCCCTTGCCGTACAGGTCGTTCGCGACCGTGCCGAAGCCGAACAGGGCGACGTCGACCAGTTGTCTGCGGTCGACGATCAGCCGGAGCGCGCGGCGCACCCGGACGTCGTCGAACGGCGGCTTGTCGACGGCCGTGTAGAAGGCCTGCGCGGTGACGCCGGGGCTTCTGATCAGCCGCACGTCGCCCACGAGTTGGGACTTGGCCTGGGTGAAGGGCACCTGGGCCATGACGTCGGTCTGGCCCGACAGCAGCGCGTTGAGCCGGGCGAAGTCGTCCTTCACGGACAGGAACACCAGCTCGTCCAGGTAGGGCTTCCCGGGCTGCCAGTACGCCGGATTGCGTCTGCAGACGGCCTGTTGACCCGGGTCGAGGGAGACGAAGGAGAAGGGCCCTGTGCCGACGGGTCTGGTGAAGTCCTCGGCGCCGCGCCGCACGATGGAGGCGGTGGCGAGACTGTAGGGGAAGAGCAGGTTGGGGCTCTTCAGCGGGACGACGACGGTGTACGGCTCCGGTGCGGACACCTTCTCCAGGTCGACGTCGGCGATGTTGAGGGCGAGCCCGTTGCCGGGTTTCGCCATCCACTTCAGCGAGTACAGGACATCGGCGGCGGTGAAGTCCTCGCCGTCGTGCCAGGTGACGCCCTTGCGCAGCCGGAACGTCCACACGGACGCGGTGGAGTTCGAGATCCAGGACGTCGCGAGCATCGGCCGCAGCCGGCCGTCCGGTCCCATGGTGAGCAGGGGATCGAAGACGGCGCAGCTCATGGCGGTGTTGATGAGGGCGTTCGCGGCGAGGGAGGGGTCGAACGACTCCCCCTTGCCGGCCCCGACCATGCCGACCCGCAGCCGGCCGCCCCTGCGCGGCGGTCCGGTCGGCCCGGCCGACGCCGCGACCGGCTGCCGCCCGCACGCGGCGAGCGGGGCGCCGCCGGCCAGCAGCATCCCGGCCGTGGCGGCGCCCCGCAGAACGGAGCGCCGGGAGGTGGTTCGAGGGGAGAGGGCGGTTGTGCCTGGGCCTGTCATCGTGACTCCCGCTTACGACGCCGGGGGCGAGGTACCGAGCGTTGCCGAACGCGGGGTGAACACCCTCTGGTCAGCGGGTTCGGCTTTCAGGAAGTGTGACATCACGGCAGGAGACAGGCATTCAACACGTGATGCGTAATTCCGGACGGCGGCGCATCACGTGTTGCGTCCGGGTCAGAGACGCACGGGCAGTGCCCGCCGGGCCACCGAGACGAGGTGCTCCCCCACCAGCTCCATGCACAGCCGCATGTTCTTGTCGGCGATGACGTTGTCCGGGATACGGCAGGCGAACTGCAGACCTTCGTGCACCCGGGTCACCCACGCGCACACCTGGTCACCGTACGACACCCGGATCAGCCCGTACGCCTTCAGCTCCTGCCAGCGCTCCGAACCGGGCAGGGCGCGCGAGTCGACGTAGGAGACGATCGAGTACAGGTCGGGGGACGTGGGCCGGAAGTCGGCGCCCAGCAGGCGCAGTACGCGGGCGATGGGCATGCGGGCCAGCGAGCGGTTCTCGCGGAGGGTGGCGCGGACCATCCGCAGGGCGTCGTCGAAGTCCCTCGCGTGCTCGATGGGGATCTCGATCGGCGCGCCGCCCACGTACCAGCCGACGGAGTCGGCCCAGCGGGACTTGGCCCGGGTGTGGAAGGGCACGACGGTGCGGTACACGTCGAGGCCGCTGATCTCGCGGGCGGCGAGGGCGACGGCCGCCAGCACGCCTACGAGGCTTCCGCCGTACGGGCGGCAGTACGCCTCGAAGGCCGCCGCCTCCGTGTCGTCGGTCAGCATCTCCTGGAGGAACTTCTGTGTGGGCAGCGGCCCTTGGGGGTCGAGGCCGAGGTCGACGGGGAAGTTCGGCAGTTTGCCGTCGCAGCGGGCGATGAACTCGCGCCAGCGGGAGACGACGGTGTGCGTGTCGTCGATCAGGTCGGCGTCCGTGCGTTCGCCCGCGCAGAAGTCGATGTAGCTGGCGACGGGCGCCACTTCGACCGTCCTGCCGGCGAGCCCGGCCGAGTACAGCTCGTGCACCTCGCCCGCGATGCGATGGAGCGAGTAGGCGTCGACGTTGCTGTGGTCGAACGCCAGGTACACGCTCGTGCAGTCCTGGCGAACGACCGCGGCGAAGAGGAAGTTCGGCCAGGTGAGCGCGTCCGCCGCGACATCGAAACGGTCCTGCAGATACCGGGTCAGAGTCCCCGCGTCCGCGAACTCGCCGACGTCCTCGCGGTGCAGGGCCACCGCGTCGGCGTCCAGGGTAAAGCGGCGCATCTCGTCACCGGCCCACCGGAAACCGCTGCGCAGCGTCTCGTGCCGAAGCATCCAGGCCCGCAACGCGCCCTGGAGCACGTCGAGTTCGATCCTCCCCGGCATGTCGAAGGCGGTACCGAGCCAGGTCGGCACGAACAGCCCGTCCTCGCGCACCGAACGCGCCGTACGGATATGGGACTCCTGCACATACGCCGGTGGCCGCACGTCGTCGGGAAGCACCCGCGCCGCTCCTACGGCCGTCGGGTGCAGCGTCCACTCGACGAGTCGTCCGGGACGGATCTCGCACCGCTGAAGGTCACTCATGCGCACAGGGCTCTCCGTTCGCCTGCCCACGGGAGGCCGCCGGGCACCACTGTCGATCCATGCCTCCATGCCGCTCGGGCACCGCTCACTGCATGCGGAGATCAACGAGCGGGATATTCGGAAAGCAACGCTCTGGAAGCCGCCGTTCCGAAAGGGAGTGGATCAAAGGGGATCAGAGGGGGGTGGTGGCACGTACCGCGATGACCGCCAGAGTGGTGTACGGCATGGTGAAGCTGCCTCCCAGCACGTCGATGGCGCGGCCCACCTCGCCCTGTATCTCGGCCAGTTGACCGCGGTCGAGGCGGGTGAGGCCGCCGGTCGTGGGGAGCAGTTCCAGCCACTGATCGCGCGTGTACGAGTGCTCCCAGTCGAACCGGGACTGTTCCGGGTCGAGGAACTGGCCGGTCTCGCGAATCTTGTCGGCGACCTTCGCGTACCCCGCCTGGTACATCTCCAGCGGGCGGCGGGCCGACCGGCCGTCGAACGGCGAGTCGGGTGCCACTCGCCGGTAAGCGGCGGCGAAGGGCTCGGCGACCTCGGCCGGCGGCTCGTACACGTGGCCGAAGATCGCCAATCTGCCGTTCGGGCGCAGCACTTGGGCCGCTTTCATGGCGCCGGCGACAGGGTCGACCCAGTGCCAGGACTGGGCTGCGGTCACCACGTCGAACGTACGGCCGTCCGGTTCCCAGGCCTCGAAAGTCGCCACCTCGACCGGCAGGCCGCGGGACCGGGCGAAGTCGGCCATGCGGGCATCCGGCTCGACGCCGAGCACGGTGCAGCCGGCGGCCTGGAACTGGCGGGCGGCGATGCCGGTACCGCAGCCCACATCGAGGACGTCGCGGCCCGGGCTTCCGATGACTGTCCGGGCCACCAGGTCATCGGGGTAGCCGAGGCGGGCCCGGTCGTAGCGTTGCGCGTCCGTGCCGAAGGACTCGGCCATCTGTCGGGCCTGGTGCAGTGGGGTGGGCTCCGGCTGCTCTCGCGGTAAAGTGGGCATGCGTTCACTTTAGTGGGCGAGCGCCCACAAGCCAATGGATGTCAGCGGACTTGCGCGGGAGAGGATCCACAAGTGCCGACCGGGGTGCACCTTCGTGATGCGCGGCAGCAGCTGTTCGACGCCGCCGAACGCGTGCTGCTGCGGGACGGTCCGAACGGGCTGACCAGCCGGGCCGTCACCGATGAGGCGGGCTGCGCCAAAGGCGTCCTGCACCGGCACTTCACCGACTTCGACGCGTTCCTCGCCGAGCTCGTCCTCGACCGGGCCGCGCGGTTGGAGACGCAGGCGCAGGCGCTGCGCGACTCGGCCGGGACCGGCAGCGTCGCCGACAACCTCACCGACGCACTGACCACCTTGTTCGGACCGGTTCCGGTGGCGATCATTCCGCTCATCACCTTCCGGGACGAGTTGCGCGCACGGCTGCGGCAGGCGCGGCCCGGAGGCGGTATCGCCATCCTGGCCCAGGTGACGGCGGCGGTCTCCGCCTATCTGGCCGACGAGCGCGAGAGGGGCCGTATCGCGGCCGACGCCGACATCGACTCGCTCACCCTCTCCCTGGTCGGGGGCGGACATCTCCTGTTCGCCGACCGGGCCTCGGACCCGCCGACCGCATCGACCGTCGGCAAGTTGGTGACCTCGGTGCTCGCCGACGTCGTACAGCGGCGGCCACGCTGAACTCGCCTTGCGGCGCCAAGAGTTGGTGCGGTCCGGCCAACGGGTGCGTCAGCGGAAGCCGACCTCGGTGAAGGCGCAGCCGCCCCGATCCGCGTAAGGCAGCGCTTGTCGTGTCGCGAGCGTCGGGGCTTTCCGGACGTACTGGCGGTAGCCGGACGCGCGGAACCGCAAGTCGAAGGCGTGGCCCTCGATGTGCCACAACGGCAGGTCGTCCCGGCCGTCGCCCGGGACGAGTCGGTGCACGCCGTCGATCTCCAGGTCCGGGGCCGTGCCCTTGAAGTCGAGGTCACCTTCGAGGTCCCAGACGTCGTCGAAGACGAGCGTCGCCGGGGCGACCCAGAAGGAGAAATATGTCTCCGGCGGGACCGGGTGGACCCAGCGGACGATGTAGTCGAGGTCGAGGAGCAGTCGCGGGAGGACGTCGTCGGTCGGCTGCACGGAGAGGCCGTGGACGGTGGCGTCGTGCCAGCCCATCTCCGGGAAGTCGGCGTCGCTCCAGACGCTCTTGGAAAGGCCCGATTCCTGGTGGCCGCCGTGGTCCATGCCCGTATCCAACCATTCGGCCCGCCGGGCCCCGGCACGGGTCAGGCCGCGCTGCCCGCCTTGGAGAGGACGAACCCGGCGTACTCGTGGTCCGCGATCGCCACGGCCATCTCGCGCAGGCGGGACCACCCGGCCCCGTTCGAGGAGGTGTACGTCAGGCGGGTCTCGCGGCCGGGAACGGGAGTCAGTCCGTGGCGGAGTGGGGCAGTGGCTCGGGGACGGCGGACTGCCTCTTGGCGAGGTACTCCACCATGCGGTCTTCGATGTCGTCGAACCGGCTGCCGGCAGCGCCCAGGCCGCGGAAGAGGGTGGTGCAGTAGGCGCGCGACAGGTACTGCGCGTCCCACGCGCCGTCGACCCTCACCCACTGATAGGTGTGGTTGTGCAGGTTGAGGAACTGCAGAGTGGCCAGTCCGGGATCGAGTGGGCGGAATGAACCGTTGTCCATCGCGGCGACGAGCAGGCCCTCGACCACCTCCTCGAACTCACGGCGCTGGTCGAGCAGTCGGGCCCGGTTGGCTCCCCGCAGGCTCCGGTAGTCGTGCTCGTAGACCCAGACGTGGTCGAGCCGGGCGAGGGTGTTCTCCAGCAGCGTCTGCGACAGCATGCGCAGCCGCAGGACCGGGTCCACGTCCTCCAGGGCGACGATCCGGTGGGCGGAGGCCGGCAAGGGGCGCATCACCCGGTCCTGGATCTCGACGAGGAGTTTCTCCTTGGAGCCCATGTAGCAGTAGAGCGCGCCCTTGCCGAGACCGGCTACGTCTCCCACCTCGGCGATACCGGTGGCGGCGTAGCCCTTCCTCGCGAACAGCGCGGCCGCCTTGTCGATGATCTCCTGACGCCTGATCTCGAAGTCCGGCCCGTGGCCTGGTGATCTTGGCATAGCACCACATTTCAGGGCCCCGGAGATCGGCGCGGAGGGGTCGGGGATCTTGAAGTCCTCGCAGGTTCGGTACTTGATCATCACGGTCGGCATCTCGTCGACATCGACCTTCAGCGCACCAGGCGCAGGAAGAGGGTCGTACGCGGGACATGGCCGCGCCGTACCTGCCGGAAGCGGTGGTCGAGATCCGCGGCTTCGGCCCCCCGGTGCACGAGTACGTGAGCGATCCCCCCTGACCACCGAAGACGCGGGGACGTTAGCCTCCGGGGCATGCCTCCATCACCTCGTCCCCTGCCGACGATCACACGATTCGTCCAGGGGCGGATCTGCGCCTACGACCTGGTCGGCGACGTCAAGGGCGTGCTGTCGCCGGTCATGGTCTGCCGACCGTCCCCCGACGACGAAGTCGTCGACCATGCCGTTGCTGTCGGCCGTCAGCGCGCCTACTACACGACCCTCCACGCGGCGGTCTGCGTGACGGCGGACGGGACCGAGGTCTGGCGGTCGCGGTTCGAGCCACGGTCGGACCAGCGGCACGGACACCGGCCCGGTTGTGTGCTGTCGTCGGACGAACTCGTCCTGTGGGTCTACCGGCCCGACGCCATGGCGGGCCGCGACCGACACGACCGGTGGGTCGCCCTGGACGCCGCGACCGGGGCGGTCGTCGCAGAGGCAGAACTGTCGACCGTAGGCCACGGCGGGCTGCACCTGCTGCACCCGGCGGGCGACGAGGTCTTCCTCGATGTGGGCGAGGGACAGGACGGCTCGGTCGTCTTCCGGGCGTCGCTGACCGGGAGCCGGATGGATCTCACCACCTATCCGTGGGACGACCGGTGTCTCATCGCCCTGTCGCCCGACGGACACGAGTTCATGACCGTCCATCACGAGCAGGCCGACGTCGCCCTCCACGCCTATCCCGACGGCGAGGTGCGGTTCGCGCTCTCCGTCGACGCCTTCGGACACGACCCCGACGAGGTCTACGTGGAATGGAGCGGCGGCTATCTGGACCCGGACACCGTCCTCGTCACCCTCGGCGGCGAGACCGAGGACGAGCAGGAGTGGTTCCGGCACTACCGGGTGGATGTGCGCTCCGGCCGGGTCGGAGCCGAGTTCGACGCGCGCACGGACGACCACTACGACATGCGGCCCCTCGGCGACGGCACCTGGCTCACCACGGACGCGTCCGGCCATCCGGTCCGCTGGACGGACTCCTAGCGCCGCGTCAGGCCTTGGCGCCCGGCATGCCGCTGGTGACGACGATCGAGGCCACCTCGCCGGTCCTGGTGCGGCCCAGCCAGACGACACCGCCCGACTCCGCCGGGAACGTGACCAGGTCGGCCTGGTGCGCCTCGTCGCGTATCCGCTCGCACAGCTCTGCCAACTGCTCGCTGTCGCGCGGTGCCGGCATGCCGTCCGTGAACGTGCGGAACGGCGCGCTCAGCGTCGGCCACGCGTCGGCGTCGGCGAAGCAGCCGATATTGGCATCGGAGCCGAACTCGACCCGCTTGCCCGGCTCAAGCCCGTCGAGGTCGTCGCCGACCCCCAGGCCCATCTCCCAGCCGACCACCGGGTCGTCGCTGACACACAGCCTGGTCGCGGCACACTCGGCGCCGTCGAAACGCTCGCCCATGAACTCGTACGGCCCCGTCGTCCACGAGAACTCCACCCGGTAGGTGCCCGGCGGGATCCGCGCGGCCAGCTCTCTCGGGGGCCTCGTGGGCCGCCCTTGCTCGTACTTCCATACCTCGTCGTCGTGCCACGGCGCGTCCACGACGAGGCGGCCACTGGGGACGCGGATGGTGGTGACCTCCTCGATTCCCGTGACGACGACGGGCGTTTCCGGATCGTCGTACACCGTGCCCAGTTGGGCCCCGGGTGTGAACGCCGTCTCCAGATACCAGGTGGCCTCAGGCCCGGCCGCCAGCCTGGCGTCCCCGCCCCGCTCCATGTCCCGTCCCTCCCTCGCCGCCTCGGCAGGCGGTCGATCTGAAAGGTACGCGGGCCCACTGACATCGAAGGTTCGGGCATCAGCCCTGTGCGACGGCGCGGCGGGAATCGCGGACCGTGCGCGCCTCACAGTGCCGTTCGGCGGGGCCGACGCCGAGGAGGCCGGGCGCCACCGGCGTCGACGGTCAACTGGTGGACGCCGCACGGGTGAAGCTCGTGGAGGGCGCCCTCGCGCGGCACTCCGCCGTCACCAACTCTGTCACCCCGTAGGCGATTGCGCGGAGTGGATCTTACGAGAGTCTGACGCGGCCCCCCGAGACCTTCACCCGTCGCCGCACAGCGGCAACTCTGGTCCCGCACACCGGTGGAAACCGCCGCGGTGAAGGGAAAGCGGCCACCGCGGCGGGACATCCCGGGCACGTGACGAGCGTGCCCGGGGCGCCGTGCGGGAGGACCCCTACAGCGGAGCCGTACCGATCCAGCGGCGATACACGTCCCCATCGACGTTGCCGCCGCACACGATGGTGACCACATGACGGCCGGCGAAGCGGTCACGGTCTTCGAGAACCGCCGCGATGCCGAGCGCGGCCGACGGTTCAACGACCAGGCCGGCGTGGTCGAAGAGCATCCGCATACCCGTGATGACCGACTCCTCTCGCACCAGAACGGCGTCGTCGGCGACCAGGAGGAGGTCGTCCAGGACGGCAGGGATGGGAAACCGGCCGGCGACACCGTCGGCGATGGTGACCGCCGACTCGGTGTTGACGACCCGCCGTGCGCGCCACGAGAGCGTCAACGCCGGTGCGCCCAGCGGCTGGACGCAGATCACCTCCACCTCGGGCGCGAGGGACTTCAGCACATGTCCCACTCCGGTGGCGAGCGCGCCGCCGCCGAGGGCGATCAGCACGGTGTCGAACGGCCGCGCCGCGTCCACCAGTTCCAGCCCGATGGTCGCCGCGCCGTGGCACGTCTCGATGTCCAAGCTGTCCTCGACCAGCCGCATACCGTCGGACCGTGCGACGGCCGCCGCCCGCTCACGGGCCAACTCGTGGTGCCCGTCCACCAGTTGCAGTTGAGCGCCCAACGCGCGGATGCGGTCGAGCTTGGCCGCGGTCGCGAAACGGGACGCCACTACCGTGACATCGATCCCCCGGCCGCGACCGGACCACGCGAGTGCCTGGCCGAGGTTGCCCGCGCTGGCACACACGACGGCCCGCGCGCCGATGTCGGCGAGTCGGCTCGCGACGACCTCGGTGCCGCGCGCCTTGAAGCTGCGGACCGGGTTCGCTGTTTCGAGCTTGATGCTGACGGCGCACCCGAGGCCGGGCTCCAGCGCCTCGCAGCGGTACAGCGGGGTGTCGAGGAACATCGGGTCGATCACCCGGCGGGCCGCCCTGATCCGAGCCATGTCGAGGCGTGTCTGCTGCACGACACGGCAGCGTAGCGCCACCCGGGCGGTTGCCGTTCCTGTCCGATCGGTCGTCACGCATCGGCCGCCGCCCGGGCTCGCGGGCGCGGGAGGAAGGGGTGGGAAGCCTGGTGCGGGCGGCGCTGGACTCCTTCGGGCGGCTGGGCGTCCTGGACAGCGACGCCGCGCTGCCGACCGTCGACGGTGGCGGGCCCAGCCCATGGTCTCCGGGTGACGTCCCGCACGTACTGACCAGCGGTCGGCCGGAATCGCGACGACTGACGAACGCCGGTGCGAACGGCCGTCCATTCCCATACCAGTCCTTGGCCCACGGCCCGGTCCCCGGAAGCGAGCTCTTCGAGCGCCCCCTCTGTCGTTGACTACGGCTGCCGCCCAGGGGAGGTTCACTGCGTGATCGCACCGATCGAGACCCGGCCGAACCGACTCGACAGCGGCCCGTGATTGCTTGCGCGAACGATGCTCCGGACATGAGAAAGCCGGTCACGGTGACGGCTACCGTGACCGGCTCGGAGGTCGGCGAGCTTCTTTTTTGGAGGACGGTCACATGTTGATCATGTGTCCGGCCAGACCGTGCACCGCCTCCTTCACCGCCTCGCCCAGGGTCGGGTGCGCGTGGACGTTGCGGGCGACCTCGTGGACCGTGAGGTCCCACTGCTGGGCCAGGGTCAGTTCGGGGAGGAGTTCGGTGACGTCGGGGCCGATGAGGTGGCCGCCGAGGAGCTCGCCGTACTTCGTGTCGCTGATCAGCTTCACGAAGCCGGTGGTGTCACCGAGGCCGTGCGACTTGCCGTTCGCGGTGAACGGGAACTTCGCCACCTTGATGTCGTGGCCCAACTCCCGTGCCTGCGCCTCGGTGTAGCCGAAGCTGGCGATCTGCGGCTGGCAGTAGGTGGCGCGCGGGATCATCGCGTAGTCCAGCTCCATGGTCTCCGCGTCCGCGAGGGTCTCGGCGGCGATCACACCCATCGCCTCGGCGGCGTGCGCGAGCATCAGCTTCGCGGTGACATCGCCGATGGCGTACAGGTGCGGGACGGAGGTGCGGCACCGGCCGTCGACGTCGATCGCGCCGCGCTCGGTGAGCCGTACGCCCGTGTTCTCCAGGCCATAGCCGGTGACGTTCGGTGCGAAGCCGATCGCCTGCAACACCTTGTCGGCCTCCAGGACCTGCTGGGTGCCGTCCTTGCCGGTCACCGTGACGCGGACCTGCGGGCCGGACTCGTCGATCGACTCGACTCGGGTGGAGGTGAGGACGTCGATGCCCAACTTGCGGTACTGCTTGGCGAGTTCGGTGGATACTTCGGCGTCCTCCAAGGGTGCGACGCGGTCCAGGAACTCGACGATGGTGACCTTCACACCGTAGTTGTGCAGCACATAGGCGAACTCGATGCCGATGGCGCCGGCGCCCGCGATGACGATGGACCGCGGGAGGTCGTCGGCGAGGATCTGCTCCTCGTACGTCACGACGCGCGCGCTGCGCTTGGTGCCGGGAAGCAGCCTCGGGGTGGCGCCGGTGGCGATGATGCAGTGCTCGAAGGCAATGGTGCGGGTGTCGCCGTCGTATCCGGCCACCTGGAGCGTGTGCGGGTCGAGGAAGGTGCCGCGGCCGTCGATCTCCGTGATCTTGTTCTTCTTCATCAGGTAGTGGACGCCCTTGACCCGGCCGTCCGCGACCCGGCGGCTGCGGCGGAACGCCTCCCCGTAGTCGAAGGAGACCTCCCCCTCGACCTTGATGCCGAAGGTCTTCGCCTCGCGGGTGAAGATGTGCGCCAGCTCCGCGTTGCGCAGCAGCGCCTTGGTCGGGATGCAGCCCACGTTGAGGCAGACGCCGCCCCAGTACCTCTCCTCCACCACCGCGACCCGCTTGCCGAGCTGCGCGGCGCGAATGGCGGCGACATAGCCGCCGGGGCCCGCGCCGAGTACGACGACGTCGAACCGGTCGTCCTGCGTGTTCTGCTGGCTCATCGAAAGATCCTTTACCACGGGGAAGAGCATGGTCGGGCATACGTCCTCTGGAGATCCTCTAACGGTGTCCAGGATGCCGTGGTCGGCCCTCGTCCGCCGATCCGGCCCGCCCTACAGTGGCGACATGAGCGATCACACCGAAGCACCTGTCACGCCCGTCGAGGCCTTTGAACCCCCGTACTACGTGGCCGTCTTCACGACCGTTCGGACCCAGGAGCAGCGCGGTTACAGCGAGACCAACGCGCGCATGGAAGACCTGGTGAGGGAGATACCCGGGTACCTCGGGATGGACCACGCGCAGACCCCGGGCGGGCTGGGCATCACCGTCGGCTACTTCCGTGACGCCGACGGCCTCACCGAGTGGCGGAGCAACACCGAGCACCGCGCGGCGCAGCAGCGCGGGCGGGCCGAATGGTACGAGAGCTACACGTTGCACGTGGCGAAAGTGGAGCGGAGCCAGGGGTTCACCCGGCCGGAGGTTCCGCAGGGCCCGGCAGCGGGCTGAGCCGGCGGTCGGCGTTCCCGCGAGTTCGACTACGAAGTTTTTGCGAACTCGCGGGGACTCCATGAACCGGCCCTCACCTGCGCGAAGTCCCCTTTGTCCGCTCCTGCTCGGCGCCGGTAATCGCGAGTTCACCGAGGTTCTCTTCCTCAGCGTTCTACGCGCGTGGTGTCATGCCCACGCTCACCACCCCCCACGTGGGCATCAACTCGACTAGGAGTCACACATGTTGAGGACGTTCCTCGGCCGCGCGGGTGTCGCGCTGGCAGCCGGCGCCACCCTCTTCGTCACGGCCGTCCCCGCCAACGCCGCGACCTACACCGCCTTCGCCTTCTCGCAGTCCGGCACCACACAGCCGACGATCTACGACTTCATCAACTCGGCCACCTCCTCGCTCGACATGACCATGTACGAGCTGGAGGACACCACCGCCGTCAACGACCTCATAGCGCTGGAGAAGAAGGGCGTCACCGTGCGGGTGGTCCTCGACACCGCGCACCAGTCCGCCAACAGCTCGGCGTACACGGCGCTGACGAACGCGGGCGTCGGCGTGGTGTGGTCGCCCTCCAGCTTCGTCTACACGCACCAGAAGACGATCACGGTCGACGCCACCAAGTCCCTTGTCCTGACCGGCAATCTCACCTCGCAGTACTACACGACCGGCCGCGACTACGGCGTCTTCACCGACGACACCCGGGACGTCGCCGCGATCGAGAAGGTCTTCAACGCCGACTACGCCGGCACCTCGATCACCCCGACCGACGGCGACCACCTGCTCTGGTCCCCCACGGACTCCCGCAGCCGGCTGCTCACCGTGATCAACGCGGCCACCACGACGCTCGACGTCGAGGAACTGGAGTTCAGCGACAGCACGGTGGTCAACGCGATCGTGGCCAGGGCGAAGGCGGGCGTGACCGTGCGGGTGGTGCTGGAGACCCCGTCGAGCTACTCCAGCCAGGTGTCCGCGATCAAGGCGGCCGGCGGCACGGTGGTCGGGTACTCCGACCCGAACGGCTTCTACATCCACGCCAAGGCGATGGTCGCCGACTACGGTCTGTCCACCCAGGAGGTGGAGGCGGGCTCGATGAACATCAGCAGCAACTCCCTTTCCAACAACCGGGAGTTGGGCATCATCCTCACCGGCACGGGAGTGGCCCAGTCCGTCGCCACCACCATCGAGACCACCTTCAAGAGCGACTACGCGGGCGGTACGGCCGCCTAGTCCTCCGTACCGGTCGACTCCGAGGTCGGGGGCCTCGGGGTCTGCCGGACGGCGCGGAGCGCGAGGGAGAGTTCGGTGATGCCGCGGGGGTCGGTCAGTGAGCGGCCGGTGCGTTCGGTGATCCGGCGCAGGCGGGTGCGGACGGTGTTGGGGTGGACGTACAGCACCTTGGCGGCCTCCTCGGCCGAGCCGCCGGAGTCGAACCAGGCCTCCAACGTGTCGAGCAGCAGGGTTCGTTCGTCTGCGGGCAGGGCCTCGACGGGACCGAGCACCTTGGCAGCGACCCGGGCCATCACATCGGGGGCGCCCGCCGTCGCGACCGCGACCGGGGAGTCGTCGAAGACGGTCACGGCTGCGCTGCCCGCGTCGCCGCCGCGCATCGCGACCTTGGCGAAGCGCAGGGCGTCTCCGGTGCGGCTGAGATCGCCGTAGGAGGGGCTCACCCCGACCCGCTGTTCCGCCTGTTCGCGCAGCACCTCGACGAGGTCGACCATGTCGCGCGGGGTGCGCAAGTGCACGATGCCCAGCTGGAGTTCGGGCCGCAGTCGCCAGGCGGAGCGGATGCCGCGCCGGGCCAGGACGGCCGCGATGTCCGGCAGCGCCCGCCGGCCGATCCGCGGCACCTCGGCGGCCACCACGGTGAAGGGGCCCTTGTGCGGCACGTCCAGAACCTCGGCGGCGGACCACACGGCGTCGGCGTCCATGCTCCTGCCCTCCAGGAGCGCCTCCACCAGCGCCGAACGCTCCTGGTCGCCCGCGAGGAGCCGCTCGGCCACCGCCTCGTGGTACCCGGAGACCATGGCCTCGGTGATGCCGTCCTGGATCTCCCACATCGCGGAGGCCGCCGCGACCAGAATGTCGTTGCCCACCAAGGACGTTGTGGTGGCCTCGTCGACCAGCGCCTCCCAGAAGTACCGCACGCCGACGCGGTAGGACGTCATCACGCTGGGCAGCGGCACGTTCTGCGCGGCACGCCTGCGACCTATGTCGGCGGCGGCACCGGTGTCCAGAGGCGTCTGTCCGGTGAACGCCTGGAGCGCGTTGCCCAGATGGATCCGGCAGGCGTCCTCCAGATCCTCCTCGGGCACGACCTCGTAGTGGTCCGCCCGTGAGCCGGCGCGGATCCGCGCCGCCATCTCCTTCGTCAGCTCGTCGATGCGTTCGAGCAACGCGGTGGCCAGGGCGTTGATCTCCTTGTCGACCACGGTCCTCTCCGGCTCACCGTTCAAGGGGTCCCGGATCCCACCGTACGCCGGGCCGTTTCGGGTACTCACCGGTTCCCGCCACCTCCTACATCGTCTCCAGGGCGGCGCGCAGGGCTGCGCGTGAGGTGATGCCGAGCTTGGGATACAGCCGGTGCAGATGGGAGCCGACCGTGCGGTGGGACAGGAACAGCCGCTCGCCGATCTGCCGGTTGGTCAGGCCCACGGCCGCCAGCTCGGCGATCTGCCGTTCCTGCACGGTCAGTGCGGCGGCCGGCGCGACGGGCCCGGTGGTGGTGGCGACCCCGGTGGCGCGCAGTTCGTTGCGGGCCCGCTGCGCCATGGCCCCGGCACCGATCCGGTCGAAGGTCTCGAGGGCGGCGCTCAGATACCGGCGCGCGCGGTGGTCGCGGGTGCGGCGCAGCCACTGTCCGTAGGCGAGCTGGACGCGTGCGTGTTCCCACGGCCACCGTGCCGCGTGGGGCACGCACAGGGCCGCCTCGAACAGCGGCCCGGCCTCGGTCTCGTCGGCGGCCACGGCCTCGGCCCCAGCGCAGATCAGCGCGGTCCGGGGCGAGATGCGGTGCACGGACGCCCGGCGCGCCGCGGCGACATGGTCGCGTGCCTCGTCCGCGCGGCCGGTGCGGACGGCCGTCTCGGCCAGGTCCAGGACCGTCCACCGGCGCGGGACCCCGAAGAGCGGCGGGCCGGGTGGCTCGATCCGGCCCGCTTGGACGTGGGCCTCCTCGTAGTCGCCCTCGCCCATGGCCGCGAGGCGGCGGGCCGACCGGGCGTAGGCCTCGGTCACCTCGATGCCACGGGGCGCCGCCCAGGTCGTGGTCTCCTCGCTGCGGACCCGGGCGAGTTCGGCGTCGCCGCGCAGCGCCGCGCCCACTGCCAGCAGGACGCGGATCTGCCGTTCCCAGAAGTGGTAGCCGTGGGCCGCCGCCAGGTCCAGCCCCTGCTGTGCCAGATCCTCGGCCTCGTCCCAGCGGCCGTGCACGTAGGAGTCCTGGCAGAGCAGCAGCAGCGCGGGCACGACCATGGCGATCGCACCGCCGTCGCGTTCGCGTTCGATCATGCGGAAGACCAGGTACCGGTGGTCCGACAGGGCGTCCGTGGCGACCGCGGCGAAGGCCAGGGGGATCAGTTCCCAGGGTGCCGCGTCGGCGGGCAGCGCATCGAAGGCGTCCGAGAGGCCCTTGCGCAGCGCGTCGGGGGCATGGGTGGGGTCGACGTAGGCGTCGTAGCAGAGCCTGATCGGTGTCGCCGTGGTCGGTTCGCAGCGGGTCAGCGCGGTCTTGAGGAGGTGCCACGGCTCGGGGCGGAGGGTGTAGAGGCTGACGAGCAGCAGCGCGTAGAGGATGCCGTGCTGGTCCCAGTCGTCGTTGGCGGCGGTGACCGTGTCGTCGTCGAGCGCGCGGGCCAGGAGGCGGTATGCGGCGTCGACGTCGCCCTCTTCGTTGGTGAGGAGGTGGGCGGTGGCGGCGAAGACGAGTCCGCCCGGGGTGTCGGGGGCCTGTCCGGCGTCGGCCAACAGCCTTGGTACGTCGTCGAGTTGACCGGTGAAGGTGGCCAGGTAGGCAGCTTCGACCAGGCGCCGTGAACGGTCGCCGGGGTGCGGGCTGAGTTCACCGGCCCGCATGAGGGCGGACACGGCGGCGGACGCCGCGACGCGCCGCCCTTCGGAAGGGGCCGACTCCCCGGGGCCCACGGACTCCGCGCCGCGCCGCCAGGCCGACAGGGCCGCCTCGTCCAGCGCCCGGGCCACCGTCTCGTCCGGTCCGGTCGCGGACTCCGCCAGATGCCATGCCCGGCGCTCGGGTACGTCACCCAGAGCGGCGGCGAGCGAGCGATGCGCGCGCCTGCGCTCACCGGGCGACGCCAGATGCACGACCACCGCCCGGACCAGCGGATGCCGGAACGACAGATGTCCTACGTCCACCTGCAGCAGGCCCGCGTCCCGCGCCGGACCGAGGACATCGGCGCCGACCGGGCACTCCACGACCCGCGCCGCATTGCTGGGCGCGACCGGGACGAGGCCGCCTTCCGGGTCCCGCACGGCATTCCTCGACGTGGCCGGGCCGTGGCCGTCGACACCCAGCGAATCCTGCACAGCACCCCCGACCGTGCCTGGGCCGTGGCGGTCGACACCCTGCGAGCCCTGCACGGCACCCCTGTCCGCGCCTGGGCCATGGCGGTCGGCACCCTCCGCCCCCTGCACAGCACCCCTGACCGCGCCGGGACCTTGGCCATCGACACCCCCCAGATCTGCCACAGCACTCCTGGCCATGCCCGGACCGAGGCCGTCGACACCCTCCGAGTCCTGCACAGCGCCCCTGGTCGCAGCGGACTGGACGGCATCGGTATCCGCCGGGTCCTCCAGTGCCGCCCGCGCGGCCCTTCTGATCACGGCCGGGTCGATCCCGGTGTCCAGCGCGGCCATGAGCAGCGCGGTCCGGGTCGGTGCGGGCAGTGCTTCCACCGCGGAGGCGAAGGCCGCTTCCAGGCGCCCGGACAGCGGCAGCCGCGCGGGCAGCGGGGCCTGGCCCGAGCGCTGTCGGCCGGTCAGCGCGGCCGGCAACTCCCTTAGCGCGAGCGGGTTTCCGCCGGCCTCGGCCAGGATCCGTCGGCGCACCGAAGGCCCGAGACCGGGCCACCGCGCGTCCAGCAGCCGCGCCGCCTCCCCTTCGGTCAGCGGTCCGATCTCCCGTACGGGCAGGGCGAGTTGGCCGCAGATTCCCCGTACCCCGGTGCGCAGGGTGGCCAGGAAGGCGATCGGGTGGTCGCTCATCCTGCGGACGACGAAACCGAGCGTGGTCGCGCTGGCGAGGTCGAGCCACGGAACGTCGTCGGCGATCATCAACAGCGGTCCCTGCACGGCGACTTCGCCGAGCAGGGCGAGTACGGCCGTCGAAGCGGCCAGCGGGTCCGGCGCCGGTCCCGGCGCGAGGCCGAAGATCCGGTCGATGACGTCACGGTGGTGTCCGGCGAGCCGCCCGGTGTGCCGGCGCAGCGGATAGAGCATCTGGTGCAGCGCCGAGAAGTTCATCTCCCGCTCGAACTCCACGCCGGAGGCCCGCAGTACACGCGTCCCGAGGACCCCGGCCCGTGCCGCGGCGGCGTCGAGCAGCGCGGTCTTCCCCACTCCGGGGTCGCCGCGCATCAGCAGCCCGCGGCAGGCACCTTCCCGCTGGGCCAGCAGCGAGTCCAGCAGCTCCAGTTCGGCCGCGCGCCCCACCAGGTCCGCTCCGGGCCGTGAGGTCACCGACTCCCCTCCGTCAAGTTGCTTGCCGAAGGAAATATAACGAGTCGGCGAGGAAGAATCCACGTACTGTCGCTCCACAGCAAGATCGTCGCTGATCGGGGCGCGGAGGTCGATGTTCCCGGCCACAGCGTTCGGCGCCGAGGGCAGTGGCCGCCCACACCACCGCCCGGGCGCGGGGCAGCGGGCCGTGGGTGCCGTCCCGCGACCCGCTCCCCCGGCCTTTCGGCCGCCCGCGCCCGGAGGCACGGCGGAGGTCGACTACTGAACGGCGTCGGCGGTCTCGTCCGCCTCCACCCTCGCCAGCACCGCGTCCAGCGTGGCGTACTCCGCCTCCTCGACGGCCGCGATGGCGAAGTCGACGGCGTCGGAGGCGTAGTCCTCGGCGTCGTCGGCCGCGTGCTGCAGTCGCTTCACATCACGCTCGGCCTTGCGCTCGTCCGGTTTCGCGCGGACCGAGGCCACGTGGTCCTGCCAGGAGGTCTGTACCTGGTTCCAGCTCCCGGCGACGTTCTCCTTGGCCCGCTGCCCGCTCGACTGCAGCCGCTGCGCGCCCTGCTCGGCCTTGTCCTTCGCGTCGGCGACGGCGGCGGACAGCTTCTGCCGGTCCTCCGCGATGCTCGCCGCCACGGTCCGCTGGGCGTCCTGGGCCTTCTGCGACAGTTCGGCGAGGCGCCCCGCGGGGCCGGCCGGGGTGGTGCCGGGTGCCTGGTTCTGCTGCGGCGTCGGGTCCGACATGGTGATCCCTTCCTTGACGGATGTGTCGCTGCTCGATGACGCGCGGTACCGCGGTGCGTGTGTGGCCGGGGTACCTGTCCGAGCCGACCGTCACTCTGCCGTCGCGGCGGCGCGGTCCGCTTCGGTCAATCGACGCAACGGACGGCGTAGACGGAGGCATTGCGGCCGTACGGACAGTCGATTGACCCAAGGAGGCGCCCCCGTGCCGCGCTTACGCTGACGGCCGTTTCTCGTGAGCGCCGGATCAAGGAGTGACCGTGCCGTCTGGAATCAACGGGTTGGACATACGTCTCCCGAACGAACAGGCCGTCCTCGCGCGGATGCGGGGGACCCAGGACCGGATCGCGGACGCGATCACCGCTTTCGCCGGGACCATGCAGTTCATCTATCTCCACGCGTTGTGGTTCACGGTCTGGATCGTGTACAACGAGGGGCTGTTCGGCCGTGACGCGGTCTGGGACCCCTATCCGTTCGGGCTGCTCACGATGATCGTCAGCCTTGAGGCGATCTTCCTCTCGACCTTCGTGATGGTGAGCCAGAACCGGCAGGCGACGCGCGAGACGGTCCGCGCCGACCTCGACTTCGAGACCAATATCCGCTCGGAGGTGTGGGCGGCCCACATGGGCCATTCCCTCGGAGTGGATGCCCAGCAGGTCGAGGAGGACGTACGGACGCTGCTGGCGCAGAACCGCGCGAAGATGAACGACACCCAGCACACCTCAACGGCCGACTGAGACGCCCTACTCCAGGCTCGTCAACAGCGGGGCCAGCTCACCGCGTGAGGTGATGCCGAGCTTGGGGAAGGCCCGGTACAGATGCGCGGCGACCGTACGGTGGGACAGGTACAGCCGTTCCGCGATCTCCCGGTTGGAGAGGCCCTCCGCCGCCAGCAGCGCGATCTGCCTCTCCTGGGGCGACAGCAGGTCGGCGGCGGACGGCAGCGGGGCGCCCGCTCCCGGCGCCATGCCCTGGCCCGCCCAGTCGGAGGCACCGACGAGCTCGAAGGCGGCCCGCGCGGAGAGCAGCATCGTGCGGGACCGGGCGGCCTGCCGACGGCGCCGGAGCCACTGCCCGTACGCGTGTTCCGTCCGGGCCCTGACCAGCGGCCAGCGCGAGAGGTCCTGTTCCAGGGCGACCAGGTACAGCTCCTCGGCCGTCATGTCGGAGGCCAACACGGCGCGGGCGCAGGGCAGTTGGATGTGCAGCAGCGGGGCGGGGGACATCCGCGCCGCCTCCTCCGCCGGTGCGAGGACGCGTACGGCGTCCGCCCTCCGGCCGGCGCGGTCCGCCGCCACGGCGAACGGCAGCACCGCGGCGAAGCCCTGCCAGCGCAGGCTCTCGTGCGGCCGGTCGAGGAGCGGGCTCAGTTCGCCGTACGCCTCTGCGTACCGCCCCTCGCCTAGCCGCGCCAGGCCACGGGCCAGCCGGAGCGTCGGGGCGAGGTCGGCGCGCTGCCAGGCCGCCACCATGTCGGCCAACTCCTCGGCGCGCAGGGCCTGTCCGCGCAGTGCGGCGGCGACCGCGTCCGTGCCGGCGAGTGCGGCGACCATGGCCGGCTGTCGGGTCTCGGCGACGATCTGCCGTGCCTCTTCGGTGAGTTGGGTCGCGCGCGGCCAGTCCCCCAGCAGCAGTCGGCCGGTGGCCTCGGTGAGGAGGGTTTCCGTGAGCAGGCCGAGTTGGCCCTGTCGGCGCAGAGTCGGCGCCGCCCGGCCGAGCAGGTCGACCGCGCCGACCGGATCGCCGATCTCGTGCGCGGCCATGCCGTGCAGCCGGAATCCCTCGGAGTCGGTGAGACACGACATCGTCTCCTGGGAGGGGAGTCGGTCGGCCACCGTCCTGCCCTGGCGTACGGGTTCGGTCAGTGCCAGGGCCGCGAGATGGCGGGGGTCGTCCGTGGCGGGCAGCTGCTCGGCGGTCCGGACGACGACGGCGCGCAGGGCGGGGTCGTCGCCGGTCCGGTGGACGTGCAGGGCCGCGCTCAGCAACAGGTCGAGGGCCAACTCGGGTTCGCCCGCCGACAGTTCGGTGAGGTCGGGCGGCTGCACCGGGGCAGGACCCGGCTGCGGCTCGGCGTCCGAGATCTCCCGCAGCCACCCCGCCCTGGTCCGGTCGGCGCCGGTCAGCTCCTGGCGTTCCGCCGCGTCGATCAAGGAGTGGGCCAGCCTGACGCGTCCGGCCCCGTGCGCGTGCTCGGCCGCGCCCAGCAGCCGGTGTCCCCGGGTGACCGAGTCCGTGGTGAGCTGCGCGGACCGTTCGAGCGCCCAGATGGCCGCGAGGGCTCCGTGCCGCCGTAGCAAAGAGGCGTGGGCGGCGGCCAGTTGGTCCGCGATCTCGTCGTCGGGGCCGTTCACGGACTGGGCGCGGTGCCAGGTGCGGCGGTCCGGGTGCTCGGTCAGCACCTGTGCCAGAGCCGCGTCGGCGGCCTGTCGGCGGGCCGGGGTCTCGGCCGCCAGCACGGCGAACCGGACCACGGGATGGAGGAAGCGCAGGGTCGTCCGGTCGAGTCGGGTCAGTGAGGCGGCGACCGCGCTGTCGAGGGCGTCCACCGCGACGGTGCGCCCGGCCAGCACGGAGGCGGCGGCCAGGATCTCCGCGACGTCCCCGACCTGGTCCACGGCCGCGACCAGCAGGGCGTCCCGGGTCCGGTCCGGCAGTTCGCCGAGACCGGCCGCGAAGGCGCTCGTCAGCGAGGCGTTCACCGGCACGTGGGCCCAGGATCCCGGTGGTCCCGTCGGGCGCCAGGCCGCGGGGAGTTCGACGAGCGCGAGCGGGTTGCCGAGCGCTTCCCCGAGGATCCGCTCCCGGACGGCCTGTGGCAGTGCGTCCGCGTGCCGGGCCAGGAGCCGCCGGGCCGAGGGCTCGTCGAGCACCGGCACGTCCAGTACGGGGACTCCCGGCAGGGTCCGTCCGCCGCGCAGTGCCCCGAGGAGGACGATCGGGTTGTCGCTCGCCCTGCGGGCCATGAAGGCCAGGACGTCCCGGGTGGGCCCGTCGAGTCTCGTCGTGTCGTCGGCGATCAGCACGGTGGGCTGCTCGGCGGCCCTGGCCGTGACCAGGTTGAACGCGGCCAGGGCGACCCGCGAGGTCTCCGGCGGCGGCCCCGAACCGGCGGCGAACGCCGTCCGCAGGATCTCGTCCTGCCCCGCCGGCAGGGACTCCGCCGTACCGAGCACCGGGCGCAGCAGCGCGCGCAGCCCGCTGAAGGGCGTGTCGTCGGCACCGCCCGTCACCTCCAGGAGCCGCCATCCCGCCGCCCGGGCCCGTTCCGCCGCGGCCCGCAGCAGCACGGTCTTGCCGACCCCCGGACCGCCCTGCAGCAGCATGGCACCGCCGGCGTCGGGCAGCCTGCCCAGCAGCTCGTGCAGGGCCCTCAACTGCGGCTCACGGCCGAGGAGTTCGGATTCGTTCATGTGCCCTCCAGCCGTCCAGGACACCTCATGTCTTCTCAGCGGGATCGTAGGGTTCTCCCCGGCAGCGGGGCTTGAGTCATCCGACCGCGCCCGGAACTGTACGGCTGCGGCACCCGCCCGCTCGTCCACCGTACGACGGCCCGGCCCCTCACACGTAGCCGCGCCGCTGCACGACGTTCAGGGCCAGGGCGCCCAGCGGGACGTTCAGCCAGAAGGTGAGCAGCCGGTAGAGGAGCACCGCCGAGGTGGCCGCCCCTGCCGGGACGCCGAGGGCCGTCAGTCCGGCGATGAGTCCGGCCTCCAGCGCCCCGAGGCCGCCGGGCACGGGAGCCGCGTTGGCGATCAGCCGGGCCGCCATGTAGGCGGCGCCGACCTGGACGAAGGGGAGGTCGGCGCCCAGTGCGTGCAGGCTCATGGCGAGGCCGACGACCTGGATGAGGGGGAGGCCCAGGGCGCCGACGGTACCCACGACGATCTTGGCGGGTTCGGTCGCGATCCCCGCGACGGTCGAACCGGCCGCCCGCAGGAACGGCCACACCTTGTCGCCCAGGAAGCGCCGGCCCGGCGGGGTGAAGGCGAGCAGTCCGCCGGCGGCGAGCACGAGGGTGAGGGCCCACAGCACGGGGCGGCCGGCGGACAGGTCGAGATGTACTCCGGCGTGACGTCGTCCCGCCGAGGTGAGGAAGACGGCGGCGACCACGGTGTTGGAGAGCGCGCCGGCCAGGCTCTGCAGCCCCACGGAGGCGGTGGCGGCTCCGGTCTCGATCCCCGTCTTCTGGAGGTAGCGCAGGTTGAGCGCCATGCCGCCCACGTTGCTCGGGGTGATCCGGTTGAGGAACGAACTGGCGAACTGCACCTGGTAGGTGGGGCCGAACGGCAGCCGCTCCGGGATGGTTCCCTGTTGCAGGAAGGTCGAGAACGCCTGCGAGAGGAAGGTGATCGGCAACACCGCGAGCACCCACCACCAGTTGGCGTCCCGCAGCGCGTCGACGGCCGCGGGCGCGTTGGCCAACTGGGGCAGCACCAGGTGGAGTACGAGAAACGCGCCCGCGAGCCCCAGGACGCTCTTCCAGGTGAAGCGCGCCAGCCGCGCGGGCTGAACTTCCTTGGCGCCAGTGGCTGTTGAGACCTCAGTGGCGAGATCACGCAGCAGACTTGGCCGGCCGCCGGCCCGCAGCGTCCGCCGGCCGGCCTTCTCCCGGGCCGCCCGCGCGCGGGCCTGGTCGTGGTGGGCGACCGCACTCCGCGCGGGTCCCATGAGCGCGAGCGGTTGCAGGTACGGCAGCGCGGTCGCGAGCAACTCCGGTCCCAGGCCCGCGAGTGCGCACGCGGTGGCGCGCTGCGGGCCGACCCGTATCGCGGTCGTGGCCAGCAACTCCGCGAGGTCGCTGCCGAGCACCTCGGGCGGCGCGTTGAGCCGACCGCGCGCGAACGCGGTGAGCCGGCTCTCGCCGTCGGGTGCGACAAGGACGTGTTCCGGGCGCAACTCCCCATGTCCCAGGCGGTGTTCCTGGAGGCGAGCCACGGAGTTCCACACCCCGGTGAGGAGCGGGTCGGTCAACTCCTCGGCGCGCAGGGCGGAGAGGGCACGGGCGTCGTCCGGTGCGGAGGTCGCCACGAGGGCGCCGCCCCCGGCCACCGGATAGGCCATCACCGGTTCGACGGCCCGGGCGCCGGTGCGGGCCGCGAAGACCAGCATGAGCAATTCGTGCTCGGCGGCGACGAGTGGTGTCGGGGCGGTCGGGTCGGCGGGGTGACGCAGCAGTGTCCGCCGGGCGAGCCGGTGGAACAGATCGCGGTTGTGGTCCTCGGCGGCGAGCACCCGCACCGCGAGCCGGGACCCGGCAGGGGTGTCGGCCCGGTAGAGGGTCCCCTCCCCCGGCAGCTGCTCACTCGCGGGCAGTTCATGGAGCGCGCTGACCGAGATCCCGGACGCGGCGAGGGCGTCGGCGACGGCCTGCGCCGCCGGACGGTCGGCGGGAGCACCGGCCAGCAGGAGTACGGCCGATCCCGCCGCGCCGCCCATGGCGAGTGCGGTGACGGCGTCCAGCGGCACGATCGCCGCGGTGGCCACGCTCAGCACGGCACAGGAGGAGGCCAGCGCCCACAGCGCACGGCGCGGGCGCGCCCCGAGCCAGGGCCCGGCCGCGACGACGGCCGCGGCGCAGGCCGCCAGGTACACGGCCGGTGGCCAGGTCGCCCGCAGCAGTCCGTCCCTGCCGGCCAGCACCTCCGGCCAGGTGTCCGGTCTCCCCCGCTCCAACGCCAGGTGCGTGAGCGACCACGCGCCCAGTGCGCCGAGCACCGCCGCGGGCAGGACCCGTAGCACCGGGTCGGCCCGGCGCCGTACGCACCACACCACCACGGCCGCGACCGGCGCGAGGAGGGCGACGGCCTGGACCGTTCCCACCAGGGCGTCCCGGAGGGCCGGGGGGAGGGCGGTCGCCGAGTCGAGGAGGCCCTGCTGTGCGGCGCGGACGAAGTCGCGGGTCGCGACGGCCAGGAGTACGGCGGCCAGCAGTACGGCCAGGGACAGCGACAGCCGCCACAGATCGACCGCCCGTCGAACGGTCCGGGGAGGCGGTGTGTCGATCACGGTGCTCACGTCGGCTCCTCGTCGGCGGCCGCAGCCAGGGGGTGCCGATGTTCTCGCCGCAACTCGGGTGGCGCATCGGTCAGTTGGCTGTACCTCTTCATGTCATGGCGACAGGGGGGTATGGAAGTAGCGGATGCAGTCGTATGACAGATCGCGGCCGGGGGGCGCGACCTTAGCCTTCGTGGCGGACCATGGCCCCGGGCGAAGACCGGGGCGACATTCGTATGGGGAAGGTGACCATGTTCAGTTCACCCAACGTGCTTCTCTCGCGCGGTCTGCTGGCCGTCGTCCTCGGTGTGGTCTCCGTCGCCTGGCCCGGCATCACCATCGGCGCCGTTGTCGTCCTGTTCGCCGTCTACGCGTTCATGATCGCGGCCACGGACGCCGCGCGTGCCTTCGCCAGTGACCGGGTTGGACCGGTCCTCGGCTGGCTGTTGCTCTCCTTGCTCTCGCTGGCCGGCGGGGTGGTCGCCCTGGCCTGGCCCGGCATCACGGCTCTCGCGCTCACGATCTGGATCGCCGCGTGGGCCCTGACGACCGGCGCCATGGAGATCGGACTGGCCTTCCAGCGCGGCGAGACGGCGGGGGAACGCACCTTGTTCCTGCTGACCGGCGCGGTGGCGATCGTGTTCGCGTTCTCGCTGTTCGTCCACCCGGACATCGGCGCGGTCTCCCTCGCCACGGTCTTCGGCCTGTTCAGCCTCGTCTACGGCGTCTCGGCGGTCTTCGCCTCGTTCGAGGAGCGGCGCCACCGCACCGGCGCGGTCCGGCCCGCGTAAGGAACTCGCTGGGGGCCGCGGCCCTCAGTCGAACTTCTCGACCACCGTCTCGAACTGCCGCACCATGGCCGACAGTGACCGGCCGTCCAGATGGTCCATGACCCGCTTGCGGGCACTGGCGAGGTGGACCGGATACGCGGCCTGGAGCCGTTGCATGCCGTCCGGGGTGAGCGTCGCCACGTTCCCCCGGGCGTCCCCTTCGTAGCGCCGTTTGACGACCTGGCCGCGGCTCTGCAGCGCGTCCACGACACGGGTGATACGGCTCGCCGAGAGGGCGGTGGCCGAGGCCAGGTCCGCCATGCGGAGTTCCTGGTTCTCGGCCTCCGACAGGCTCATCAGGACGACGTACTCGGTGAGCGTCAGACCCGTGGCGCGCAGCAGGTCGTCGTCCAGCGAGCGCGGCAGCGCGACGATGACACGCATCAGCGCGCGCCAGAAGCGCTCTTCCTGCGCGGTGAGGGGATCTTCGGCGGTCATCCTCGCAGGTTAGCGTGCTCAAGCAAGGAACCTCAACGGCGGCCCGCTACCCGTCCAGTCGCCGTACGTCCGGCACGCTGTAGGACATCGAGGCGCGGAAGTCGGCGCCGGTACGCACGGGAGCCAGGTCGGCCAGTTCCTCGCCCCGGGCGGCGAACAGGCTGATGTCTCCGGTGCCGGTCCACACGTCGGCGAGTCGCCGGTCGTCGAACTCGGCCATGACCAGCTCGTGCACGGCGGGTTTGCCGTACTACCCGGCGAACAGGCTCGGGAAGTGCCGGAGGTTGACCGTGGGCCGGGCGAAGAGGGCCGCCGGGTGCGAGGGTCGGCGAGGCGTTGCCGGGGGCCGCGAAGACGCGCGTCTGGTGGACCGCGCCCAGTTTCTTCGGGAAGCCCTGTAGCCAACCTCGCGCCAGGGCAAGGTCGTTGTCGACGTAGATGTACGGGCACCACGAGACCGGCTCGTCCCGGTGGTGCGCGTCGACCAGGACCATGAACTCGCGGTACTGGCTGCGCACCGGGTCGAGGTACTCGTCGTGCCGCGCGGAGAACTGCCAGTCGGTGAACAGCGCCACCGCGCGCCCGTCGGAGTCCGGGTCCGGTGTCAGCCCTCGGGGAGTGTCGCCTCGGCGGCGGCCGGGTCGGCCCAGAACTCGACGCCGAGGATGTCACCGGCGTAGCGCCACGGCGGGGCGGGCGCGAGATCCGCCTCTCCACGCGGTGACAGCGGGTAGGTGTAGCCCTGGAGCATGGATGCCTCCTCGGCGGTGGGTGGGGCCGGAAGGACACCATGTTTCGCCGGAGGGAGCGGGCCCGGCTTGGGTCATGTGACTGCTTCGCCGTACGCGGACGTCTGTTCGCGGGAGTCGTGGCTCGCCCGGCACCGGGCGTGGAGCGGATCGGCCACCGCCCCCAGTTCCTCGGCCAGTTGGTCGACCAGGACCGGGTCGAGCCGGTCGATGACGCGTCGGCGCGCGCTGGCCAGATGCGCCGGGTAGGCGCCGCGCAGCCGTCGCCACCCCGCTTCGGTGAGTACGGCCATGCTGCCCCGAGCGTCCGTCGAGTGCGGTCGCTTGACCACCAGCCCCTCGGCCCGGAGGGCTTCCACGAGCCGGGTGATGCGGCTCGCGGACAGGCCCGTGGCGGTGGCCAGGTCGGTCATGCGCAGGCCGATGTCGTCCGCCTCCGACAGGTGCATCAGCACGGTGTACTGGGTGAGCGACAGACCGGTGGAGCGCAGCAGATCCTCGTCGAGCGCCCGGGGCAGCGTCACCAGCAGTCTCTGCAGCGAGCGCCAGAGGCGTTCCTCGACACAGCTCAGCGGAGTGGAGACCGGGTTCGTGGGGTGCTGTTGCTCCGGCGTTTCCATGTCCTTCGCCTTCCCGCCGAAGCTCCCGGTGAGACCACTGAACCACAGGAACTACTTGCTTGACAAAGCATTTCCGATGGGTCGAAGATACTTGCCCAAGCAAGCAACAGCGTCGCAACGGGACGGCCCGCGCGACGACGAGCGAGAGGCCAGCAGGGCATGAGCGTCTCCTTGCCCCCAGCCGGGACGTACGTGATCGATCCCGCGCGGTCGTCCGTCACCTTCACCACGCGGCACCTGTTCGGCCTGGGCCGGGTGAGTGGCACGTTCCAAGTGGAGTCGGGGCGCGTCACGATCGCGGAGCCGGTCACCCACTCGACCGCTCGGGCGGTCATCGAAGCGCGCAGCTTCCGCACGGGTACGTCCCGCCGCGACAACCATGTGCGCTCCCCCGCGTTCCTCCACGCGGAGCGCTACCCCGAGATCAGGTTCGAGTCGACCAGGGTGGCCCGCGGCGAGGAGGGTGCCTGGGTCGTCAAGGGGCTCCTCACCGTCCGCGGACACCAGGCCCCGGTCGAACTGACGGTGGACTCCCTGTCCGTCGACAACGGCTCACTGCGGATCTCGGCCTCGACCTCCGTCGACCGCTACCGCCACGGACTCACCGCGTCGAAGGGCCTCGCTGCCCGCCGGCTGCGGCTCACCCTGACCACCATCGCCCATCCCGAACCGAGCACGGCGGCCCCCGCCGCCGAGGCCACGGCGGCGACCGCCGTCGAGCACGCAGCACAGCGAGAGGAAATTCCCATGTCTCCCAAGATCGCAGTCATCTACTACTCGTCGACCGGTACCGTGCACGAGCTGGCCGAGGCGGTGGCCGAGGGCGCCCGCAAGGAGGGTGCGGAGGTACGGCTCCTGCGTGTGTCCGAGCTCGCCCCCGAGGAGGCCATCGCCGCCAACGACGCCTGGTCGGCGCATGCTTCGGCCACCAAGGACATACCGGTGGCGACCCCGGCCGACATCGAGTGGGCGGACGCGGTGATCTTCGGCAGCCCCACCCGGTTCGGCAATGTCGCCAGCCAGTTGAAGCAGTTCATCGACACGCTCGGCGGGCTGTGGGCGCAGGGCAAGCTGGCCGACAAGGTCTACAGCGGCTTCACGGCCACCGCCACCGCGCACGGCGGCCAGGAGTCCACGCTGCTCGCCCTCTACAACTCCGTGCACCACTTCGGCGGCATCATCGTCACCCCGGGCTACACCGACCCGGTGAAGTTCGCCGACGGCAACCCCTACGGCACCAGCCACGTCAACGGCCAGGGTGCGCTTCCCGTCGACGACACCGCCCGGGCCGCCGCCGCGTACCAGGGCAAGCGCGTGGCCACGGTCACCGCACGGTTCAACAACGCGTGACAGCACGGCAGTCGGGTGCCTGCGGCAGCCATACGGCGACCGTCGGCACCCGACGCCGTGACACGTCCCTCCAGTCCTTCGGTCGACGAGACGCTCGCCGACGAGAGCACAGAAACCAGGCGGGAGAACCCGGATGACCACGAACGAGAGCGGGTCGTTGCGGCCGGAGCTGGAAGGTGCGGCGTTCCAGGCGGATCCGCACACGCTGCTGCGGCGGTTGACGGAGTCCGCGGCGGCGCACCGCTGCGAACCGGCCGGTGCGCCGCCGCAGTTGCTGATCACCGGCTACCAGGCGGCCCGTCAAGTCCTCACCGATCCGCGCGTGTCCAAGCGCGGCGAGCGCGCCGGCCTGGAGCCGGGCTGGCTGATGAGCGGTGTGCGGGACGAGGTCGGCATCGACTACATGCTCACCGTGGACCCGCCCGACCACACCCGCCTGCGCAAACTGGTGACCCGCGCCTTCACACCCCAGCAGATCGAGGCGCTACGGCCCCGCACGCGCGAGATCTCGGACGAGCTGGCCGACGCCGTACTGGCCGCCGAGGCACCGGAGTTGATCGACGGGTTCGCCGTCCGTGTGCCCATCGCGGTGATCTGTGAACTGCTCGGCGTGCCGCTGGCCGACTGGGACAGGTTCCGCTGGGCCTCGGAGCAGATCGTGTCCCCGGTCGCCGGATCGGACCGGGAGGAGGCCTACGTCTGGATGAGCGGGTACCTGGCCGTGCTGATCGCGGGCAAGCGGGCCGTGCCCGGCCCTGACCTGCTGAGCGCGCTGGCCAACGACACCGTCGAAGACGCCCTCACCGACCCGGAGTTGGTCGGTATGGCCTTCCTCCTTCTGATCGCCGGGTACGAGACGACCGCCAACCTCATCGGTGCCGTCCTCCTCGGTCTGGCCCGACAGCCGGACCTCTTCGAGGCGCTGCGCGCCGATCCCGCGCTCGTGCCCGCTGCGGTCGAGGAGTTCCTCCGCCTGGACGGGCCGGTACTCACCGCGACCGAACGCTTCGCCACCGAGGACATGGTGATCGGTGAAGTGCCGGTGCGCCGGGGCGACATGCTGCTGGTGTCGCTCGCCGCGGCGAACCGCGATCCCGCCCGGTTCGAGGAGCCGGACTCCTTCCGTCTCGGGCGGTCGACCGGCCATGTCGCCTTCGGGCACGGTGTCCACCACTGTCTGGGCGCGCCCCTGGCGAGGATGGAGGCCGCGGTCGCGGTCACCGCGCTCCTGGAACGCGTCGAGAGTCTAGAACTGGCCGTGGGCGAGGCCGAGTTGGAGTGGTCTCCGGGTCTGCTGATGCACGGTGTACGGAGCCTTCCCGTCAACGTCACGGTCTCGGGGAACACCAATTCTCGCTGACGCACGGCGACTTCAGCCAACGCGGCGGACCTCGACGAGCAGTGCCTGCCCGGGATCGAGGGTCGGCATGGGCAGTCCCGCGACGGCCGGCACCGAGCCGGGCAGCGCGAGCCAGTCCTCCTGCGCGGCCGTGACCCACGGAGGCGCCGCCACCTGGTGGAAGGACGGCAGGCCGAGTTCGGTGCGCACCCGGAGTCGGTAGTGGGCGTCGGGGCTCAGCCCCGGCAGGGTCGTACGACCGGACTGCCCCTCGGGTGAACTCGCCACGCGCGCCCAGGAGTACAGGGCCCTCGATCCGTCCTGGGCCACCACTCCGTGCAGTACGTGGGCCTCGTCCTCCAGGTCGGCGCGGACCGTACGGCTCGTGTGCAGCAGTGGGCGCAGTTCGCGGTAGAGGGCGCTCCAGGCGGTGAGTCGGGCCAGCTCCTCCTCGGAGCACCGTGCGAGGTCCTGCTCGATGCCCGCGTGGCCGAACAGGGCGGTGATCATGCGGAAGGAGTCGGAGGTGACACGTCCGGTGGTGTGGCTGCGGGCGGCGCCGACGTGGGCGCCGACGAGTTCGGGCGGCAGGAGTTGGGCGGTCCAGCTCTGGATGGCCTGGCGTTCCACGGGGTCGTTGCAGTCCGAGGGCCACACCCGGTCGGTGCGGGCCAGCACGCCCAGGTCGATCCGGCCACCGCCGCTTGCACAGCTCTCGATCTCCAGTCCCGGGTGGCGCTGCTTGACCGCGTCCAACAGCCGGTACAGCGCCGCGACTTGGGCGTGACCGGCGGGCCGGTCGTCCGGAGTGTGCACGGCCTCGTGGAGTTCCCGGTTGTGGTCCCACTTCAGGTAGGCGATGTCGTAGCTGCCGACGAGGGCGTCGAGTGACTTCAGCAGGTAGTCGAAGACCTCGGGGCGGGCGAGGTCCAGGACGTGTTGATGGCGGGCGGTCGGGCCGAGGCCTGCGGCGGGGCCGAGGATCCAGTCGGGGTGGGCGCGGGCCAGGTGGGAGTCGAGGTTCACCATCTCCGGCTCCACCCAGAGCCCGAAGTCCATGCCCAGCGCCCGGACATGGTCGGCGAGCGGGCTGAGCCCGTCGGGCCAGACGGTCGGGTCGGCGAGCCAGTCGCCGAGACCTGCCGTGTCGGCGCGGCGCCCGCTGAACCAGCCGTCGTCGAGCACGAACCGCTCGACCCCCACCGCGGCGGCCCGCTCGGCCAGGGCGCGCAGCCGGCCGAGGTCGTGGTCGAAGTAGACGCCCTCCCAGCTGTTGAGCACCAAGGGGCGGGCGCCGCGCGGGTGTTGGGGTCGTGCGCGGAGATGGCGGTGGAAACGGTCGGCGATGCCGTCGAGGCCATCGGCCGACCATGCGAAGTGGCAGCGGGGCGTGCGGTACGACTCCCCGGGGGCGAGACGGATCTCGCCCGCCCGGAGGAGTTCGCCGCCACCGAGAGCCGAGGCGTGTACGCCCGCTCCCTCCGGGAGTTGCTCGACCAGGTAGCGCTGATCGCCGCTCCACGCCACGTGCACGGCCCACACTTCGCCGGTACGGAACCCTAAGTCCGGTACGCCCACCGACAGGAGGTACGGCGAGTCGACGCCGGGTTTTCCGCGTCGTACGTCGCGGACGTGGGCGCCGTGGTGCAGCGGGCGGTGTTGCGGGGAGCGTTCGCGGCTCCACTTTCCGGTGAAGTCCAGGATCTCGGTGGCCCGGCGCGGAAGAGGCAGCAGGGTCAGGGCACCGGATAGGTCGTAGGGCGTCGTGTCGGTGCCGGGCGGGCGGGAGAGGACGGCGTCGGCGGTGAGGATTCCGTGCGGGTCCAGGGTGTAGGTGAGGGTGATGTCCAGGCCGAACGGCTCGTCGCTCAGCCGGAGTTGGAGTTCGCCGCCGCCGTCGGGGGCCGTGTGGTGGGTGGCGCCGGTGAGGGTGGGCCGGGGTGCGGTGGCGGTGCCGGCCCGGTGGCCGTGGTGGGCCGGGGTGCCGGACCAGCCGTCCGCCTCGGTGGGCCAGACGGTGAAGCGGCGCGGGATGTCGGGGGCGTTGTTGAGGATCGCGGGTTCGGCGGTGAGGCTCAGGGCCGTCAGGTCCTCGGGGGTGAGGTCGCCCAGGTCGGCTCCCCAGTGCAGGACCCGGGGCACGGGTTCGGTGAGTTCCACGGTGAAGCAGGTACCGGCCGCCCGCAGGCTGACGATGCGCGAGGGGGGTGTGGGCATGCGGTCTCTTTTCGGGGAGGGCGGCGGAACGCCGTGGCCCGGCACGGAAGGGCGAGTGGGGCGGGCATGGCCGAGCCGGTCCGGGCCACGGTTCGCGCCGGACCCACGCGCCTGGACGGATCTCGCCGGCCGGCACAGTCGTCATCGACCGGGCAGCGCCGGACGGCGAGCGGCTCGGGGCCTCGGAGCAACTCCGCGACGGCGGCGGGGACTTGCGTGGGGATCCCCGCCGTACAAGCCCCGTCCCGCCTCAGTGCGCCGAAGGGGCGGCGGTCACTTCTCGGTGAGGATGCTCTTCGTCTTGGCCTGCATGTCGGCGAAGACGCTGTCGCTCTTCTGGCCGCCGAAGTAGGCCTCGATCAGCGGCTCGATCGCGTCCTGGAGGGCGGCGCCGTTGCGGAAGTCCGGCGACGGGTACAGCTCCTTGTTCTTGAGCATGTCGGTGAAGACCGTGAGGTCGACGCCCTGCGCCTTGAGCGCCTTGGCGGAGGCGTCCATCGAGGCGGGGATGGACGGGAAGAAGGTGCCGGTCGCCGACGCCTTGGTCTGGCAGGCCTCGGAGCCCATGTAGGAGACCCACTTCCAGGCCAGGTCGGGGTCCTTCGTGCCGGCCCAGATGGTGTTGCCGTTGGAGTTGCTGAAGACGGCGCGGGTCTTGCCGTCGGGGCCCAGGACCGTGGGGCCGATGCCGACCTTGACGTTGGGGATCTTGGCGAAGGTGGACGCCGACCACGATCCGCCGGTCTCCATCGCCACCTTGCCCGAGGAGAGCAGGTCGACGTCGGACACGGTGTTGGTGAACGTGCCGATCTTGGGTGCGTAGCCCTTCGCGACCAGGGTGCGGATCCAGTCCATGGTCTTCACCAAGCGCGGGTCGTTGTAGTTCAACTCGGTGGGCCAGTTGGCCTTGTTGCCGAGCCGCCAGCCGGTCGTGGAGACGAAGGAGCTCCAGGTGGACTGGCCCAGGAAGTCCTTGGCGGCCAGCTGGCCGAAGCCGTAGGTCTTGATGTGCGCCTTGTCGAAGCCCGGCTGGTCACCGCGTCGGCCCTTGGTGTCGAGGGTGAGGTGGGCGATCATCTTGCCGATCGTGCCGCCGTCGTCGGGGTTCCAGTTCAGCTTCTGGACGTCGTCGGCGGAGTAGCCGGCCTTGGTGAGCATGTCGGTGTTGTAGTAGAGGCCGGTGGCGGCCCAGTCCAGGGGCAGGCCGTACTGCTTGCCGTCGGTGTACTTCCACGAGTCGACGCCGACGGAGAACCGCGAGAGGTCGAACTTGTCCTTCTTGATGTAGTCGTCCAGCGGGAGGAGTTGGTGCTGGTCGGCGTACTCCGGGAAGAACTGGACGCTGTTCTGGAAGGCGTCGGGAGCCTTGCCGGCCACGAAGCCGGCGGTGAGCTTGGTGAAGTAGTCCGTGACGTTGTACTGGGTGATCTTCACCTTGACGCCGGGGTTGGCGTTCTCGAAATCCGTGGCGCAGACCTTGTAGGCGGCGGCCTGCTTGTCGTCCCAGGTCCACCAGTTGAGGGTGGAGGAGCCGGAGCCGCTGCTCGAGCCCGAGGAGCAGGCGGAGACGAGGGCGGTCAGGGTGAGCGCGGCTCCCAGTGCCACGGCCTTGCGAACTCTCATGGTTCCTTCTTTCACTGATCACTTGAGGCCGGAGAAGCCGATGGAGTTGACGATGCGTTTGCCGAAGGCGATGAAGAGCAGCAGCATCGGCAGCGCCGCGATGAGCGCGGCGGCCATCAACCCGGCCCAGTCGGGGGCGGCTTGGGGTGAGGACTGCTTGAAGACGCCGAGGGCGAGGGTGAGTGGCTGGACGCTCTGGTCGTTGGCGATGAGCAGCGGCCAGAAGTAGTCGTTCCAGGCGTTGACGAACATCAGCAGCGAGACGGTGGCGATCGGCGCGGACGACATCGGCAGGATGATCCGGAAGAAGATCCGCAGGGGACCCGCGCCGTCGATGATCGCGGCTTCCTCGACCTCCGTGCTCAGGCCCAGCATGAACTGCCGCAGGAAGAACAGCGCGAAGGCCTGGAACAGCCCGCCGGGGAGGATGAGTCCGGCAAAGGTGTCGGTGAGTCCGAGGTCCTTCACCAGGACGAAGTTGGGCAGCAGCGTGAAGACGCTGGGCACCATCAGGGCGCTGATCAGGATGTTGAACACTAGGTCGCGGCCACGCCAGTGCAGCCGGGAGAAGGCGTAGGCGGCGGCTGCCGAGAACAGCACGATGAGCGCCGTCTGCACGGACGCGTAGATCAGCGAGTTCCGCAGATAGATCGCGATGTCGAGGGTGGCGCCCGAGCCGCCCTGGGCCTGTGCCTCGGCGGTGGTGGCGATGCCGAGGACGCGTTCGAAGGCGCCCCAGGTGAAGCCGACCGGCAGCGGCGAGGACGGGTTGGTGGCGAGCTGGTAGTTGTTCGACAGGGCGGTGCGGAGGATCCAGTAGAAGGGGAAGAGGGTGACGAGGACGATGCCGCCGAGGTAGGTCCAGGCCACGGCCCTGCCGGGCGAGAACCTGCGGGTGTCCTTCCGGGGCGGGCGACGCGGGAGCGCCGCCGGGCCGGGTGCGACGGTGACAGCCATGGGGCGGCCTCCTTCAGCTCAGGTCGGATTCATTGGCGCGGGCGAGCCGCAGTTGGGTGAAGGTGACCGCGATGAGCAGGGCGAACAGGGCCAGCGACATGGTGGCTGCGTAGCCGAAGTCGAACTGGCGGAAGGCCTTGCGGTAGATGTACATCTGCAGCACGTTCGAGGCGTTCGCCGGACCGCCCTCGGTGGTGACCTGCACGATGTCGAACACCTGGAAGGAGTTGATCACCGTCAGGACGACGACCATGACGAGGATCGGCCGCAGCAGGGGCACGGTCAGTCGCCGGAACATCTGGATCTCGCTCGCGCCGTCGACCCGGCCGGCCTCATAGATGGTCGGCGGGATGGTCTGCAGTCCGGCGAAGATCAGCAGGGCGTAGTAGCCCATCCACTTCCAGACGCTGATCGCGGCGAGGGAGGGGATCGCCCATCCCCCGCTGCCGAAGAACAGGATGGAGTGGCCGGTCAGATGCTTGAGGGCGATGTTGACGATGCCGAGGGTCGGGTCGAGCATCCACTGCCACACCAGAGCGGCGATGACGTTGGAGATCAGGAACGGCAGCAGGATCACTCCGCGCAGTGCCGACGACCGGGTCACCCGGTCCAGCACCACCGCCGTCACCAGCGAGATCAGGGTGCCGAAGACGACGGACAGCAGGACGAAGTAGCCGGTGACGAGGAGCGAGTGCCAGAAGACGTCGTCCCCGAACAGCTCCCGGAAGTTGGCAAGGCCGACCCATTTCGGCGGGCTCAGGACATGGAACTCGGTGAAGCTGAGGTAGATGCCGCGCAGGGTCGGATAGGCGTAGAAGGTCGCGAAGCCGATCACGGCGGGCAGGATGAGCAGCAGGGCGATCGGCAGGTCCCGGCGGCGGGCGGCGGCCGACCTGGTGACGGCCGTGCGCCGCGCCTTCCTGCCCGGGCCCTTGCTGGGTGAGGTGGTGGTGGCCACGGCGCCCGGTTCACCGGACCGCGGTTTCACCGATGTCGCGTGGTTGCCCTGTGATGTGACCACCACAGCACCCTCCTTCTTGCGATACGAACTGCGATACGAACTGGTGGATCAGACGGTGATCTTGTCGATGTCCGGCGCGTAGTCGGTCGCGTTGCCGAAGCCGATCGTGTTGTCCCCGGCCTTCAGCGGCACCGGGACGGTGAGCGACTGCGGGGTGCCCCAGGCGTTGTCGTTGGTGCCGGGCACCGGGACCTGGAGCGTCGTGTCACCGACGGTCAGGTCGATGACGCGACTTGAGTCGGCGTCCACGTAGTCCAGCTTCAGCAGATAGGTGCCGTCCTTCGGCGCGCTGACGTGGGTGAAGGCGACGACCCCGCCGCCGAGGTTGCCGATCTTCTTTCCGCCGGAGCAGGCGTCGCAGCCGGCGACGACGGCGTTGCCGGTGAGGATGTTGCCGGGTGACTCGGCCTCGTAGGCGGTGGGACCGCCGGACGCCGGCGCGTTCACCGCAACGGCCTTGCTGGGAGCCGAAGTTCGGCCCTTGGCGTCACGGGCGACGACGGTGAAGGTGTGGGCACCGGCCGCGCTCAGGCCGCTCACGGTAGCCGTGGTGCCGGTGCCGGCGCTCACCGGGCGGCCGTCGGCGTAGACGGTGTAGCGGGTGACGGGCGAGGCGCCGGTGTTCACCTTGTTCCAGGCCAGCGAGACACTCGTGGACGTGGCGGCGGTGCCGTGGACGCCCAGCGGGGTTCCGGGTCGGCCGCCATTGTCCTTCGGGGTGAAGGTGAACAGCCGTGAGCCGTGTGCGGGCAGGTTCGCCGTGAGGTGTCCGGAGACGCGGCCGAGGTTCTTGTGCTGCCACAGGTCACGGACCGCGGCCGGGCCGCTGATGCCCAGGTCGGCGAAGTCCGCGGTGACGTCGGCGGTTTCGGAGCCCAGGTTGAACAGGGCGACGGTGTAACTGCCGTCGGGATTGCGGGCGTACCAGGTCTGCTGGTTCGTGGTCTGGCTGACCGGCCGCGCGGGATGACCCGCCTGGTCCACGGCGATGACCTCGTCGTTGGTGAGCAGCTTCAGCCCGTACGGGTCGAGTTTGGTGAGGTCGTCGCCCGAGTACAGCGGCGCCGACTCGATGGCCCACAGCGTGGCGTAGCTCTGCCGTTCGGCCTCGGTGAGGCCGTCCATGGCGCCGACGCCGACGTTCAGGGAGTCGAGGTTGTTCCAGTGTCCGGGTCCCGCGTCGTCGATCCACTGCACGACGTCGTTCCAGCGGACCTTCAGCGAGTTGTTCCACGTCACGAGCGTGTCGCAGTAGCACTCGACGTCGGTGTCGACCCGCCAGCCGTTGGAGTTGGCCTTCCAGGTCTCGGCCTGGGTGTGGCTCAGTGACCAGGACAGCGTCAACTGCATGGGACGGCCGGTCCGTTGGAGCGCGGTGTGCCAGGCCTTCACGTCCGGGGTGTTGTCGTGGTCCGCGTCACCCTGCCACGAACCCGGGCCGACACCGTCGACCTTGAGGAAGTCCACGCCCCAGCCCGCCAGTTGGTCGGCGAGGGAGTCGATGTACTTCTGCGCGCAGGGGTTGGCGAAGTCCATCTTGTACGCGGAGTTCCACCCGTTGGTCTTCCGCAGATCGGGATAGACGATGTCCGAAGTGGTGCAGCCGGGCGCGTTGTGGATGGCCGTCTTCCCGTCGCCGTACGCGACGGGGTCGAGGCCGACCGCCAGATACAGCCCGAACTTGAGGCCCTTGTGGTGGAGGTAGTCGCCCAGCGACTTCATGCCGTGCGGGAATGTCGTGGTGTTCGCGGTCGGCCGGGCGTACTGGTCGAAGCCGCTCGCCCAGCCGGCGTCCACGTTGATGTACTCGTAGCCGTGGGACTTGAGCTTCGAGGCGACCACGTCGGCCTGCTGCTTGACATGCGCCTCGGTCAGCCAGCTCACCCCGCCGTAGCCGGGATAGCTGGTGGCCTCCAGGCTCCAACTGCTCCAGCCCATATAGGGCTTGGCGGCCAGGACCGCCTGTTGCCGGGGCGCGCCGGTGTCCGCGGTCGACGCGGCGGCCGGTGCCGCGAGGGACACCACGAGAGCGCCGGCGGCCAGGACGGGCAGATGACGGAGGAGCGCACCGCCCGCACGGAATCTGTGCCGAGCGAATGACGCGGGTCCTGCTGGACGAGGCATGTGTTTACTCCATCTCGGCGCGAAAAGGCACGGCGGGGCCCCGGGAAGGTCCGGAAGTGCCCCTGCGCGGTCAGCCGCATGGGGAATTGGTGAGTGGGCGTTCGGATCCGCCCTCGTAGCCGTACGACGACGGCCGGTCGTGGGGGAAACCGGCCGCCACCTGCGCCGGTGGACGTCCCATCCGCCTGTCGCGAGGTGCCGCGAATGTAGCCAGGCTTTTCTTCCAGCGTCAACATATTGCGCCGCGCGAATCATCGACATTCGTGGAAAGAATGGAGCCGGATTCAGGAGATGAGTGCGGAAGACGGGCGCAGATCCACGCGATCCTTCTTCTATCTTCTTTTCCAATGGAAATGTATGGTCGCCGCATGACGCTCGCCGATCAGCCACCCGCGGCCTCGCTGCTCTTCCAGACCCTCCTGGCCCACGGCCCGCTCACGCGCGCCGAGGTCGGGCGCCGCACCGGTCTGTCGCCCGGCGCGGTGACGAAGGTCGCCACTCCCCTGCTGACCGACGGCTGGATCACCGAGCTGGGCCGCTCCACCGAGCGCACCCAGGGCCGGCCGGCCACCCTCATGGCGGTGCGCGGAGAACGCGCCCGCTTCGTGGGCGTGAAGATCACTGGTGACGAACTCATCGGCGTGCTGGCCGACTTGACCGCGCGCACCCTGGCCACCGCACGGTCCGCACTCGGTTCGCGTGACGTCGGCACGGTCGTCCTGGCCGTCGCACGCCTCGTCGAGCAGCTGAACGCGAAGGCGCGGCCGTACGCACCGGGCGCCCTGCACGGCATCGGCGTCACGATCTCCGGGGACGTCGACGGCCACACCGGAACCGTCCAGTACTCCCCCTTCCTCAACTGGCGCCGCGTACCCCTCGCCCAACTCGTCCGGAACGCGACGCAGTTGCCGACGGTCATCGAGAACGACGTCCGCGCCCTGACCGTCGCGGAGCAGTGGTTCGGTGTGGGCGCCGGGCTGTCGTCCTTCGCCCTGGTCACCGTCGGCGCCGGCATCGGCTGCGGCATCTCCATCGGCGGCCGGGTCGTCTCCGGTGCGCACGGCGTCTCCGGCGAGGTCGGCCACCTCCCCGTGGGCGGCACGGACCGGGTGTGCACCTGCGGCAACACCGGCTGTGTGGAAGCCGTCGCCTCCACCCAGGCCATCACCGACCAGGCCCGCCAGGCGGCAGGCGACCCCGAACTGACGATGGACGGCGCGGTCCGCCTGGCCCACGCCGGCAACGACGTCGTCCGCGCCGTCTTCGCCCGGGCCGGTCACGCCCTGGGCCTGGCCATCGCCTCCGTCGCCAACCTCATCGGCCCCGAACGGATCATCATCTCCGGTGAGGGCGTGGCCACTTACGACCTCTACGAGGACCAGATCCGCGCCACCTTCGCGGCCCGTGCCTTCGGCGCGGCGGCCGACTGCGACCTCGTCGTCAGACCCCTCCCCTTCGAGGAATGGGCCCGCGGCGGCGCCGCCATAGCCGCCCAGCACGTCTTCGCCCCCGTCAAGTAGCCAGCACCGCACGCGAGTTGGCCATGTCCCGAAAGCGCACGCCATGCTGAAAGCCTTCTCCGACCAGGACTTCCACGCTGTCCGCCTCCCACCCGGAACGCTCCACTACGACCACCCCGCCACCCGCTGGTTCGAAGCACTCCCCATAGGCAACGGCCGTCTCGGCGGCATGATCTACGGCGGCACGGACCGCGAGCGGATCCAGCTCTCCGAGTCGACCGCATGGTCGGGCGGCCCTTCCTCAACGGACCTGAACCCGACCGCCCGGCAACAGCTCCCACGCATCCGCGAACTCCTCTTCGCGGGAGACCACGCCGAGGCACAACGGCTCGCCGCCGAGCATCTCCCGGGCAGACCAAGCTCGTTCGGGACCAACCTGCCCCTGCCAGAGGTCCAACTCACCTTCCCCGACGGAGCATTGGTCCACGACTACCGGCGAACCCTGGACCTGGACACGGGCCTCGCCGAAGTGACGTACGAACAGGACGGCGTCCGCTTCACCCGCGAGGTGTTCGCCACCAACCCCCATGGTCTGATGGCGATTTGCCTCACCTCGGACCGTCCTGGATCGCTCGCCTTCACCCTCTCGATCCGGGACGGCATACTGCCCGGCGACACGACCGCGACGGACACCTGCGTCACCTTCGACGGCCATGCGTACGAGAGCCTGCACAGTGACGGGCGGCAGGGCGTCGCCCTGGAGATCCGCGCCCACCTCGAAGCCGAGGGCGGCACCGTGCACCGCACGGGAGACACGCTCCGATTGGAGGGCGCCGATCGCGCCGTCGTGTACGTCGTGGTCGGCACCGACTGGGCCGGAGCGGACCCGCGAAAACGCGCCGAATCACTGCTGTCGGCAGGGCTGGAGGCCGGATACGAGGCCGTCCGGGCGGCCCACATCGCGGACCACCAGGCGCTCATGGAACGCGTCTCCCTGGAACTCGGTCCGACGCCGCCCGACCTCGCGGCCCTCCCCACCGACACACGCCGCGAACGGCTCGCCTCCGGCAGGGCCGACAACGACTTGATCGCCCTCTATTTCCAGTACGGCCGCTACCTCACGGTGGCCGGCTCCCGCTCCGACTCCCCTTTGCCGCTTGCCCTGCAGGGTCTGTGGAACGACGGTCTGGCCAGCAGCGCGCCCTGGACCAACGACTTCCACCTGGACATGAACACCCAGCAGAACTACTGGGCCGCCGAACCGACCAACCTCGCCGAGTGCCAGGAGCCGCTGTTCGGCCTGTTGGAAATGCTGGCGGACCAAGGCCGCTCCACCGCCGAGCAGTTGTACGGCGCTCCGGGCTGGGTCGCGCACACGGTGACCAACGCGTGGGGCTACACGGCACCCGGTTCCGGCATCGGCTGGGGCATGAACGTGACCGGCGGGGCCTGGCTGGCCCTCCAGTTGTGGGAGCACTTCGAGTACGGCCGCGACGAGGCGTTCCTCCGGGAGCGTGCGTACCCGGTGCTGCGCGGTGCCGCCGAGTTCCTGCTCGCCTACGCGGTCGAGGAGCCGGAGCACGGTCTGCTGGTCACCGGGCCGTCCGAGTCGCCGGAGAACTGGTATCTCGCGCCCGACGGCAGCAAGTGTTCCGTGTCCATGGGGGCCACCGCGGACCGGGTGTTCATGGAGGCGGTGCTGCGGATCTGCGCGGAGAGTGCCGAACTGCTGGGTGTCGACGCCGACTTGAGGACCAGGATCGCCGCCGCGCGCCGCCGGCTGCCACCGTTCAGCATCGGGCGGCACGGGCAGTTGCAGGAGTGGCTGCACGACTACGAGGAGGCCGAGCCGAGCCACCGGCACACCTCCCACCTCAGCGCGCTGTTCCCGGAGCGCCAGATCACCCCGCGCGACACCCCGGACCTCGCCCGTGCGGCCGAGGTCACCATCGCGCGCAGGCAGCAGGCCCCGGGCTGGGAGCAGACCGAGTGGGTCGAGGCCAACTTCACTGTCTATTTCGCCCGGTTGCTCAACGGCGACGCGGCCCTGAAGCACCTCACCAGCCTGATCGCGGACGCCGGCGAGGCGAACCTGATGTCGTTCTCGGCCGGCGGGGTGGCAGGCGCGGCGCAGAACATCTACTCCTTCGACGGCAACGCCGGCGGCACGGCGGGCATCGCAGAGATGCTCCTCCAGTCCGACGGCAGGGACGTAGAACTGCTGCCCGCGCTGCCCGCCGCATGGCCGGAGGGGAGCGTGAGCGGACTGCGCGCCCGTGGTGGTCTCACCGTGGACATCCGTTGGAAAGCAGGGCAGTTGGAGGCCGCGCGGATCCGGGCGGCACGAGCCGCCTACGTCCGGGTGCGGTACGGCGCCCACCTCCTCGACGTACAACTCGCCGAGGGAGAGACGCTTGCCCTCGGCCTCGGCTGAGGGCAAGCGCCGATGACAGCGTCACTGCGCGATCTGGCCGCCGTCGACGAGGAGGGTCTGTCCGGTCATCGCGGTTCCGTCCAGTGCCACGAACGCCACGGCCGCCGCGATCTCCTCGGCCTCCAGCAGCCGGCCCATCGGGATCTGGCCGATCCACTGCGTCATCCGCAGGGGGTCGTCCATCCCGACCGTGTCGAGGATGGGGGTGCGGGTCCGTCCCGGCGCGACGGCGTTGACCCGGACCCCGTACGGGGCCCACTCGACCGCGAGGGACCGCGCGAGCTGGGAGACACCGGCCTTCGCGACGTCGTAGGCGACGTGGTACTCGGGGTTGGAGCCGATGAAGGCGGCGATGGAGGAGATGTTCACGATCGATCCGGAGCGTCGGCGCACGAAGTGCCGGCCGAACTCGCGGCAGGCCACGAAGGTGCCGGTCAGGTCGACGTCGAGGACGCGGTGCCAGATCTCGTCGGTCACGTCGAGGGCCGCGTTCTCGTGGGCGATACCGGCGTTGTTGACGAGGACGTCTACGCGGTCGAAGCGCCGTACGACCTCGTCCGCGACCTCCGCGACGGCCCTGGGGTCGGCGACGTCCAGGGGCAGGAAGTCGCCGCCGATCTCCTTGGCGACGGCGGTGCCGGTCTCGGTGTTGCGGTCGGTGACGACGACCCGTACGCCTCGGGCCGCGAGCGCCAGGGCGACGGCACGCCCGATTCCCTGGCCCGCGCCGGTGACGACGGCCACGCGGTCGTCGGTCTGCTCGGTCATCTCGTTCCTTTCCTCGGTGGACGGTCGGGGTCTCACAGGGTCCTGGTCGAGCCCACCGCGGGGATCTGCCAGCGGACCCGGGCGGCCGGTTCGATCGCGGTCGAGGCGCCCGGGCCCTGCGGGCGCTCCATGAGTCCTTCGCGTACGACGCTGCGCTCGACGAACGCTTCTTGCGTCCAGGGGATGAACTCGACGAGGGGCGGCACCTCGGACAGGACGGTGCCGACCAGGTGCTGGTGCACCTGCATCATGTCGCCCGCGTGCGGGGCCAGTCGCAGGCCGCGTGCCGCCGCGTGGGCGGCGACTTGCAGGAACTCGGTGACGCCGCCGACCCGGGTGACGTCGGCCTGGACGACGCGGATGGCGTCGGCGGCCATGAAGGAGGCGAACTGGTGGTACGAGTAGATGCTCTCGCCGGCCGCCACGTCCAGGCGCGTCGACGACTGGAGGCGGGTGTGGGCCTGGAGGTCGTCGGCGTGGAAGGGCTCCTCCACCCAGTCCATCGCCGCCTCCTCCAGGACCGGCATGATCTGGTTCGCGGTCGACAGGTCCCAGCGCTGGTTGGCGTCGCACATCAGGGTCACGTCGTCGCCGAGCGCCTTGCGGACCGCGCGGACGCGCCGGGCGTCCTCCCGCCAGTCGGAGCGGCCCACCTTGATCTTCACCCGGGACCAGCCGTGGTCGACCAGCGAGGTGAGGTCCCGGACCAGGTCCGAGTCGCTGAGGTTGAGCCAGCCGCCGTCGGTGTTGTACGCCTCGACGCTCTCCTGGGTGCCGCCCAGCAGCCGCCACAGAGGCATGCCGGCGCGCTGTGCGGCGAGGTCCCACAGGGCGATGTCGACCATGGCCAGCGCCATGTGGACGACACCGGCCCGGCCGATCCAGTGCGTGGGCAGCCAGTACAGGCGCTTCCAGGTGCCGAGGATGTCCTCCGAGGAGGTGTCGAGCAGGGCGTCGGCGTAGTAGGAGAGGATCACGTCGGAGAGGAGTTCGGGAGCGCAGTGCACACCGGAGATCCCGGTCCCGACCCGGCCGTCGGCGGTACGGATCTCGACCACGGGCACCGTCCAGTGCGCCATGGCGGCCGTGGAGTCGGCGATGGGCCGCTTCAGGGGCACGGCGAGTGCGTAGGTCTCCACGGAGGTGATCACGGCACCGTCGTCGCCGCGAAGGAGGTCCGCTCCGTGCGCGGAGAGCAGTCCGCGGGCGGTGCCGAAAGAAGTCTGATCGGTCATTGTCCAAGTCGGCCATGGTCGCCGAATCTCGTCAACAGTGACATACGAATACCGGTGATCCGCCGCGCAGATGACCGTAAGAAGAGGAGGTTCGGTCGATGACGCTCGAACTGGCCTGGTTGCGTACCTGGGTCGAGGTCGTGGATACGGGCGGCTTCACCAGAGCGGCCGAGAAGTTGCATTTGTCGCAGCCGCGCGTATCGGCACACATCGCGAATCTGGAACGCGAACTCGGCTGTCTGCTCATCGAACGCCGTATCCGGCCGCTCACCCTCACCGACGACGGACGTGCACTGCTGGCCCGGGCGAGAGCGGTTCTCGCGGCGGCGGACGAATTGGTCACCGCGCGCCAGACCGACCTGGGCAACATCACGGGAAGCGTCACCGTCGCGAGTTTCGCCAGCGCGAGTTCGGAGTTCCTGCCGGGAGTCATCACGTCGTTGCAGGAGAAATATCCGGGGATCCGGGTGGCGGTCCTGGACGGGGACGTGGACTTCATCGAGGCGGCACTGTCCGAGCGCCGGGTCTCGGTGGCCGTGCGGACGATCCGCCCCGAGCCGCACGATCACGCGTTCACCATGCGACCGTTGTGGCGAGAGCCCTACGTGATGCTCGCCCCGACCGGTCATCCCCTGCTCAAGAAGAGCGAGGTCGAACTCGCGGACTTCGCGAACCAGCGCGTCATCACGATCGGCGATCCGCTCGCCAACACGGTGGTGGGTTATGAGGCCGAGGTCGAGTTGAGCATCCAGAACCTGGTCTCGCCGAACGGAATCGTGTCGCATCAGCCGACCACGCTCGGCGCCATGGTGCGCGCCGGACACGGACTCGGCATCATCAACTATCTGGGCGCGGTGATGATTCTGCGCGAAGGAATGGAAATGCGCCCCATTCGCCAACTCAACCGCTTTCGGGACGTGGGAGTGTGGTGGCATTCGGAACGGCCACTGGGCGCAGCCGCACAGGCTTTCATCCGAGAGGTACTGAAGGCATCAAGACCCGAAGGCACAACGGCCATTCCACCGGTGTGACATGACTCGCTTCCATTCGCGGAACGAATACCCGACATCGGCTGTTCGGGCGTTGACGATCACGGGCGTCCGGGGCCAGGTTGAGGGAAAACGAACGGAGTCGCGATGTCCAATGTCCGAACGTACACACAGCTCGAAGTCGCGGTGCGCAGCGAGACGTCGGACGTCGGCGAGGGACCGGTTTTCGATCCGCGCACCGGGCATCTCCTCTGGGTCGACATCTACGGCCGCAAGGTGTTCGAGGACGAGCTGTCCACCGGTCGGCAGACCGTCCACGACGTCGGCACGATGGTCGGCGCGGTCGCACCCCGCGAGGCGCACGACGGTTTCGCCGTCGCGGTGGCCGACGGGTTCGGCTACGTCACCGACGAAGGTCTGACGCTGATCGATCCCGTACTGCCCGAACCGAACCTGCGCATGAACGACGGCAAGGTCGACTCCCGCGGCAGGTTCTGGGCCGGCAGCAACGACATGGAGTTCGCGCCCGGCCAGGGCAGGCTGCACCGCTGGGACGGCGACGGTCCGAGCGTCGTCGTCGCGGACGGCCTCGTGCTGCCGAACGGGCTGGGCTGGAACGCCGAGGACACCGTCATGTACCTCGCCGACAGCTACGCCAACCTCCTCTACCGCGCGGACTTCGACGCCGAGCCGGGCGAACTCGGCCGCCTGGAGGTGTTGACCAAGACCGAGGGAGTCGGTGTCCCCGACGGTCTCGCCGTCGACGTGGAGGGCTGCTTCTGGGTGGCCATGCACGGCGGACGCGAAGTGCGACGGTACGACCCGACAGGGCTCGTCGTCGGACTGGTACCGGTGCCCGTGCTCCAGCCGACGAGTTGCGCCTTCGGTGCGGACGGCCGCCTGTACATCACCTCCGCCCGAAACGGCCTGTCCGCCGAGGAGTTGACCAGGTCCCCGCTGTCCGGTTCCGTCTTCGTCGTCGAGACCGGGACGGCCGGGGTTCCGGTCCGCCCCTTCCGGGCCTGACCCAACTGCCGCCGGAGCGCCGGGCATTCGTATTCCGGATGACCGACCATCGATAACCGTCTTTCCCCTGGGCGGTGTTGGGGCCCTACGGTCGATCACGTGAACAGTGAACGTCGTACCGCAGAGGGACCGGCGGCGACCATCAGGCCGCTGGTGCCTCGCCCCGGCGTGGACGACATCGGCCTGCTTCTCGCGGCGGTGACGCAGGGCACGCCCCTCGAACTCGCCAACGGCGCAGCACCGGCCGTTGAGAACATCCCCGCCGGGCACAAGGTCGCGCTGCACGACATTGCGAAAGGCACCCCGGTCCGCAAGTACGGCGAGGTCATCGGTGTCGCCCTGGCCGACATCCCGGCGGGCAGGCACGTCCACGTGCACAACCTGGGCGTCGGCCGCTGGGAGGAACCAATCGCTGGCCCGCCACCGAAGCACCCGGGACCGTCCGGCGTCTCCCCCACCCGCGACCACTTCCTCGGCTACCGCAGGACCGACGGGCGCGCCGCCACCCGGAACTACGTCGTCGTGGTCCCGACCGTGAACTGCTCGGCCATGGTGGCCCGGATGATCGCCCAGCGGGCCGACGCCGTCCACAAGGGGACACCCGGCCTCGACGGCGTCATCGCGCTCCCGCACGACCTTGGCTGCGGAATGGCGGAGGGCACCCCCGGGGACGCCGTACTGCGCCGCACACTGCGCGGTTACCTCGGCCATGCCAACGTCGCGGCGGCCCTGCTGATCAGCCTCGGCTGCGAGGTGAACCAGCCCGAAAACCTCCTCGCCGAGGGCGATTTGGCCACCGAGACGCTCACCATCCAGCAACTGGGCGGTACGGCCGCCACGGTGAACGCGGCACTCGACCGCATCGCGGACCTGGTCCCACGCATCACGCGGACACACCGCACACCGATCCCGCTCGCGGAACTGACCCTGGGCCTCCAATGCGGCGGCAGCGACGCCTACTCCGGCCTGACCGCGAACCCCACGCTCGGGGTCGCGGCCGATCTGCTCGTCGCGGCCGGCGGGAAGGTCGTACTCGGCGAGACCCCGGAGATCTACGGCGCCCACCATCTGCTGCGGGACCGGGCGACGACCCCGGAGTCGGCGGCACGGATCGACCAACTCATCGACTGGTGGCAGGAGTACACGGCCGCGAGCGGCGCGACACTCGACAACAATCCGTCGCGGGGAAACCGGGCCGGCGGCATCACCACCATCTGGGAGAAGTCCCTGGGCGCCGTGCTCAAGTCCGGGACGAGTCCGCTGAACGACGTCGTCGGCTACGCGGAACCGGTCACCGCGCCGGGCCTCACCTTCATGGACACCCCCGGCTACGACCCGGTGTCCGCCACCGGGATGGTCGCGGGCGGCGCCAACCTGCTCGCCTTCACGACCGGCCGCGGCTCACTGTTCGGCTCCCGTCCCGTGCCGTCGCTGAAGATCAGCACCACCAGCGAACTGTACGAGCGGATGCGCGGCGACATCGACTTCGACGCCGGGCCCGCCATGGCCCATACCGACCAAGTCGCCTACGGCACCGCCTTGTTCGAGGCTCTGGTGGACATGGCCTCCGGTGCGGAGAGCAAGTCCGAGGCGCTCGGGTTCGGGACGGAGGAGATCGTCCCCTGGCGGATGGGGGCGGTCCTGTGAGGATCAGCCGCCAACCCAACAGCGTCCCCACCGAACCGCCCTTCGATTACTGGCCGCGGGCGCGCAGTCGGCGCAGCATGCGCGGGTCCTCGAAGCCGACCGAGCGGGCGGCGGTGTCGATCGTGGTGCCGTGGCTGATGAGGTGCTCGGCGCGTTCGAGGCGGAGGGTCTGCTGGTAGCGCAGCGGGGTGAGTCCGGTGGCCCGGGTGAAGAGGCGGGTGAGGGTGCGTTCGCTGACGCCGACGGCCGAGGCGAGGGCGGGCAGGGGCAGCGCTTCGTCGAAGCGGGTGTCGATGAGGTCCTGGGCGCGGTGCACGGTGTCGTCGAGGTGGGAGCGGTGCCTGAGCATCGCGCTGGTCTGTGGTTCGTGGCCGTTGCGGCGGGCGTAGACGACCATGTCCCGGGCGATCTGGGCGGCCACGGCGGGGCCGTGCCGGGTGGCGATCAGGTGCAGGGCGAGGTCGATGCCGCTGGCGATGCCCGCCGAGGTGATGACCCGGTCGTCGGTGGTGAACAGGACGTCGCGGACGACGGTCGTCTTCGGGTGGCGCAGGGCGAGTTCGTCCTGTACGTCGTGGTGGGTGGTGCAGTGGCGGCCGTCGAGGAGTCCGGCCCGGCCGAGCGCGTCGGCTCCGGCACAGACGCTGGCCACCGTTCCGCCGCGGGCGTGGTGGTCTCGTAGGACCCGCAGGGGATCGGGACCGATGGTGGGCCCCTGGGCGAGCCGGAGCGCGCGCCAGCCGGGTACCACGATCAGATCCTCGGGTCCCAACTCGGGCCAGTCGAGAGCGGCCGTCAGCGGCAGCCCCTGGGCGCTGGTGACCTGGGGCTGCTCGGCGACGTAGGAGAGCGTGTAGGGGTGCCCGAAGTCGGCCGCCGTGGAGAAGACCTGCGCGGGGCCGGCCAGGTCCAGCAGATGGACTCCGGGTACCAGGAAGAAGACGACGTGGCTCACGATCCGGTCATCATGCCTGATGTGCCGCTGCGGCTTCCAGTTCGGCGACAGTCGCGATGGTGGCGAAGCGGCCGGCGAGGGCGTACTCGGTACGGCGGATGATCTCGTCGGCGGGGAGGGTGCGGGGGTCGGCCAGGAGTTCGGCGACGGTCTGGTCGGCGGGGGCGTCGCGGTGCGGGATGGGGTTCGTCGCGGTCGCGTCGGTGACGAAGGTGACCTGGTAGCCGAAGTCGCTCGCGACCCGGGTGGTGGTCTCGACGCACTGTTCGGTGCGGATGCCGCAGATGGTCAGCTCGCGGACGCCGTGCTCGGTGAGGATCTGCTGCAGGTTGGTGGTGGTGAAGGCGTTGTGCGAGGTCTTGTGGATGAGCGGCTCGCCCTCCGCGCGCTCCAGTCCGTCGATGAGACGGACGTGGCCGAGGGCCGGGTCGAAGACGTCGCCGCTGCCGGGCTCGGAGTGCAGTACCCACACGACCAGGTCGCCCGCCCGGCGGGCGAGCCGCACCAGGCGGTCGGCCTGCTCGGCGATCTTCGGGTCGGAGATGGTCTCCCACAGCGGGCGGGCGCGGAAGGATTCCTGGACATCGATGACGATCAGTGCTCGGGTCATGTCCCAAGACTGCGCCGTGCGGGTGGGGCGGCGACAGGCCGCATCGGGTCCGGGACCGGTCCGATCCGGTCACCGGTGACGCGATCTGTCGCCGCCGTCCGCCTACCTCAGCTCGACGAGCAGGTCGCCGCCCTCCACCTGCTGGATGCGGTTGATGGCGAGACGGGAGACCCGGCCGGACCTGGGCGCGGTGATCGCCGCCTCCATCTTCATGGCCTCGATGGTGGCGACGGTGACACCGGCCTCCACCTCGTCGCCCTCCTCGACCGCGAGGGTGACCACACCCGCGAACGGGGCTGCCACATGGCCGGAGTTGGCGCGGTCGGCCTTCTCGGTGACGGGGATGTCGGAGGCGGCGGCCGCGTCACGCACCTGGATCGGCCGGAGCTGCCCGTTCAGGGCGGACATCACCGTACGCAGCCCACGCTCGTCCGCCTCGCCGACGGCCTCCAGCTCGATGAGGAGACGCACGCCCGGTTCCAGGTCGACCGTGTACTCCTTGCCAGGTCGGATGCCGTAGAAGAAGTCCTTGCTGTCGAGGACGCTGGTGTCGCCGTAGGTCTGGCGGTGCGTCTCGAACTCGCGGGTCGGGCCGGGGAACAGCAGGCGGTTGAGGGTGGCGCGGCGGTCCTTGTCGAGGGCCGTGCGGTCCTCGGGGCTCAGCTCCTGTACGGGCTTGGGGGCGGCGCGGCCCTGGAGTGCCTTGGTGCGGAACGGCTCGGGCCAGCCGCCGGGCGGCGTGCCCAACTCGCCGCGCAGGAAGCCGATCACGGAGTCCGGGATGTCGAAGCGTTCCGGGGACGCCTCGAAATCGGCCGGGGTCACTCCCGCGCCCACCAGGTGCAGGGCGAGGTCGCCGACGACCTTCGACGACGGGGTGACCTTCACCAGGTGGCCGAGGATGCGGTCGGCGGCGGCGTACATCGCCTCGATGTCCTCGAAGCGGTCGCCGAGGCCGAGCGCGATGGCCTGGGTGCGCAGGTTGGAGAGCTGGCCGCCGGGGATCTCGTGGTGGTAGACGCGCCCGGTGGGCGAGGCGAGGCCCGCCTCGAAGGGGGCATAGATCTTGCGGACGCTCTCCCAGTACGGCTCCAGGTCGCCGATGGCCTGGAGGTCGAGGCCGGTCGGGCGGTCGGAGTAGTCGGTGGCGGCGACGATCGCGGAGAGGGACGGCTGCGAGGTGGTACCCGCCATGGAGGCCACGGCACCGTCGACGGCGTCCGCGCCGGCCTGGATCGCGGCGAGGTAGGTGGCGAGCTGGCCGCCCGCCGTGTCGTGGGTGTGCAGGTGCACCGGGAGGCCGAACTCGCGGCGCAGCGCCGATACGAGGGTCGCGGCGGCGGGTGCGCGCAGGAGCCCCGCCATGTCCTTGACGGCCAGGACGTGAGCACCGGCCTCGACGATCTGTTCCGCGAGCCGGAGATAGTAATCGAGCGTGTACAGGCGCTCGTTGGGGTCGGACAGGTCCGAGGTGTAGCAGAGGGCGACCTCGGCGATCGATGTTCCGGTGGCGCGTACGGCGTCGATGGCCGGGCGCATCTGGCCCACGTCGTTGAGCGCGTCGAAGATGCGGAAGATGTCGATGCCGGTGGCGGCGGCCTCCTGCACGAAGGCGTCGGTCACCTGGGTCGGATACGGCGTGTAGCCCACCGTGTTGCGGCCACGCAGCAGCATCTGGAGGCAGATGTTCGGAACGGCCTCGCGCAGGGCGGCCAGCCGGTCCCAAGGGTCCTCTGCGAGGAAGCGCAGCGCCACGTCGTAGGTGGCGCCGCCCCAGCACTCCAGGGAGAGGAGTTGGGGCACGGTGTGGGCGACGACCGGGGCGACCGCGAGGAGATCCTTGGTGCGGACGCGGGTGGCCAGGAGCGACTGGTGGGCGTCGCGGAAGGTGGTGTCGGTGACGCCGATCGTGGGCGACTCGCGGAGGTGGCGGGCGAAGCCCTCGGGGCCGAGTTGGGCGAGCAACTGCCGTGAACCGGCCGGGGGTTCGCCGGTCGGGACGGGCGGCAGCTTGGTGGTGGGGTCGATCAGGTCGGGGCGTTCGCCGTGCGGCTTGTTGACCGTGACGTCGGCGAGGTAGGTGAGCAGCTTGGTGCCACGGTCGGCCGATTGACGGGCCGTCAGCAGCTGCGGGCGCTGCTCGATGAACGAGGTGGTGATGCGCCCGGCCTGGAAGTCGGGATCGTCCAACACCGCTTGCAGGAAGGGAATGTTGGTGGCCACACCGCGAATGCGGAACTCGGCCACAGCACGCCGCGCGCGGTTGACGGCGGTCGTGAAGTCCCGCCCCCGGCAGGTGAGTTTGACCAGCATGGAGTCGAAGTGCGCGCTGATCTCCGTACCGGCGTGGGTGGTTCCGCCGTCGAGCCGGATACCGGAGCCGCCGGGCGAGCGGTAGGCGCTGATGCGGCCGGTGTCGGGGCGGAAGCCGTTGGCGGGGTCCTCTGTGGTGATACGGCACTGGAGGGCGGCGCCGTGCAGGGTGACCGTCTCCTGCGAGAGGCCGAGGTCGGCGAGGGTCTCCCCGGAGGCGATCCGCAACTGCGCCTGGACGAGGTCGACATCGGTGACCTCCTCGGTCACCGTGTGCTCGACCTGGATGCGCGGGTTCATCTCGATGAAGACGTGCTTGCCGTGCGGGTCGAGAAGGAACTCGACGGTGCCGGCGTTGCGGTAGCCGATCTCGCGGGCGAAGCGGACGGCGTCGGCGCAGATGCGGTCGCGCAGTTCGGGGTCGAGGTTGGGCGCGGGGGCCAGCTCGACGACCTTCTGGTGGCGGCGCTGCAGCGAGCAGTCGCGCTCGAAGAGGTGGATGACGTTGCCCTCGCCGTCGGCGAGGATCTGCACCTCGATGTGCCGGGGGTCGACGACGGCCTTCTCCAGGAACACCGTGGCGTCGCCGAACGCGGACATGGCCTCGCGGGCGGCCGCCTCGATGGACTCGCGCAGGGCGGCCGGGTCCTCGACGCGGCGCATGCCGCGCCCGCCGCCACCGGCGACGGCCTTCACGAACACCGGGAAGCCGATCTCCTCGGCGGCGCGCACCAGTTCGTCGACGTCCGTCGAGGGCTCCGAGGAGCCGAGCACCGGCACGCCGGCCGCACGGGCGGCGGCGATCGCGGTGGCCTTGTTGCCTGTCATCTCCAGGATGTGGGCGCTGGGGCCGACGAAGGTGATGCCCGCCTCCTCGCAGGCGCGGGCGAGTTCGGGGTTCTCGGAGAGGAACCCGTAGCCCGGGTACACCGCGTCGGCGCCGGCGCGCTGGGCCGCGCGGACGATCTCGTCGACCGAGAGATAGGCGCGGACCGGATGCCCGGGCTGGCCGATCTCGTAGGCCTCGTCGGCCTTGAGCCGGTGCAGCGAATTGCGGTCCTCGTGGGGGAAGACCGCGACCGTTCGCGCGCCCAGCTCATAGCCGGCGCGGAACGCCCTGATCGCGATCTCTCCACGGTTGGCGACCAGCACCTTGCGGAACATTCCGGATCCCTTCAGCCTGCCGGTGACGTGCACCATGGTGTCGGCGTCACCCCTATAACGCCATGTGAGCCGGGACACTAGTCGCAAACGTGTCGCGCGACGCGCTTCAACGGGCCGACGGTAAAGAAATCGCATGGTCTAGTCCAAAGAGCAATTTGGTCCAGTCCAATCCATTGACGTGGCCGCGACACCGCCAGAAGCTGGGCGCCTCCCCCACTCCCACCGGAGGCACAACGTGACACGTCCTCGCGCATGTCTCGGCGCGGCAGCCGCAGTGACACTCGCCGCCGCGGGCACGACCGCTCTCATCGCGACCAACGCCCAGGGCGCGACCAACGCGGCCACCGCGCTCAGCAACCGCTGGTACGCCGCGGCCCCCTACCTCATGCCGACGGACAACAACCCGCCCGACGCCGGCAGCATCATGGACGCCACCGGCCTCAAGGCCTTCCAGCTCGCCTTCGTCCTCGCCCCCAACGGCGGTGGCTGCACCCCCACTTGGGGAGGCACCTCACCGGTCTCCTCGGACACCGCCGTCCAGTCGGTCATCAACACGATCCGCGCCAAGGGCGGCGACGTCTCCGTCTCCATCGGCGGCTACGGCGGCACCAAGCTCGGCCAGGCCTGCTCCGACCCGGCCTCGACGGCCGCGGCCTACCAGCAGGTGATCACCAAGTACGGCCTGCACGCGATCGACTTCGACCTGGAGGAGCCGGAGTACGAGAACACGGCGGCCATCCACAACGAGATCGGCGCGGCGAAGATCCTCCAGCAGAACAACGCGGGTCTGTACGTCTCCGTCACCACGGCCGGTACGGCGGACGGCACCGGCTGGTTCGGCAAGCAGATGCTGCTGGAGGCGAAGTCGCAGGGGTTCACGCCGAACAACTTCTCCATCATGCCGTTCGACGGCGGCTTCAACGGCGCGGCCTCTCAGACCAGCGCGCTCACCAACTTCAACTCCATCCTCCAGTCCACGTTCGGCTGGGACTCGGCGACCGCGTACGCCCACGAGGGCTTCTCGGGGATGAACGGGCGCAGCGACACCGGCGAGTACTTCACCCAGGCCGACTTCCAGACGGTCCTGAACTACGCCACCAGCCACAACATGGACCGCTTCACGTTCTGGTCGCTCAACCGCGACCGTCAGTGCAGCCCGGTCGACAACGGCGGTACCACGTCCGGCACTTGCTCCAGCGTGGCGCAGAACGCGTGGGACTTCGCCAAGTACTCGGTCCAGTTCGCGGGCGTGACCCCGCCGACCACGACACCGACGCCCACCCCGACTCCCACACCGACCCCCGGCACGTGCAAGACGGCGTGGAGTTCCACGGCCGTCTACGTGAAGGGCAACGAGGTGTCGTACGGAAACCACAACTGGGTCGCCAAGTGGTGGACCCAGAACGAGGTGCCCGGAGCCTCCGAGTGGGGCCCCTGGCAGGACGAGGGCTCCTGCTGATCCGGCGGGATCAGCAGGACATGGGCTGCGACGCCGAGTCGGCCTTGGGAAGAGCCTGCTCGGCGCCGCTGTCCGTCGCTAGCGAAGGATGTTGACCGCCCGCGCGACCACCAGGACGACGATCGACACGGAGACCGAGGACTGGCCCATCATCAGCATCTTGGCCCAGCGCGAAAGCGGCATCACGTCGGTCGGGCTGAAGGCCGTGGAGTTGGTGAAGGACAGGTACAGGTAGTCCAGGAACGCCGGTTCCCAGTCCGGTGGCGCGGTCTCCGGGCTCTGCATCTGGACGAAGAGGAAGTCGGCGTACTGGTGGTTGCCCATGACCCGCGCCATGGGCCCGCCCCGGTCCCACTCCCAGTACCAGAGCGCGAACACGATGACGTTCGTCAGCCAGATGCCCCCGCCGGTCAGCAGCAGGGGTCCGGCGGCCAGGCCTTCGGTGCCTCTGACCAGGCCCACCACCAACCGCGCCGCCGACCAGCTGTTCGCCAGGCTGATGACCCCGGTCAGCACCAGACTCGGCCAGCGCAGCCACCGCGTGCCGGGCTCGATCCGCCGGGGGTTGGCGACGAACAGACCGACCATGAGGACGAGTTCGAGGGTCGGCAAGAGCCAGTACGGCTGAAAGGCGAGCCGGTGCGGCAGCATCAGCTGCACGGCGACCGCCACCAGGATCACGGCCGACACGGCCCACCGCGTCTCCCCGTGCGTCACCCGCCGCCAGGCGGGCACCACATCGCGACTGCCGTCCTCCAGCAGCCGCTCGATCCTGGCCAGGCGGCTCTCGGGGTCGTCTCTGTCGTCCGTCATGACACCGATTGTCCCCGGCCCGGGGTCGGTTCCATGACGCGCCCCACCCTGGATGCGCCGATCGCGCTCATCCCCGCAGCGGTTCCGCCAGTCGCCCCAACAACCCCGCGACCAGCGCCGTCTGCCCCGGCACCGTATCCGGATAGATGAACTCCCCCTGCGCATGCGCCCCGTCGCCGACCGCGCCCATTCCGCACAGCACGGGCAGGCCGAGCGCGGCGACGAAGTTGGCGTCGCTGGCGCCGCCGACCGCGGTGTCGCGCAGGGGGTCGCGGCCCTGTTCGCGAGCGACCGTCCGGGCCAGGTCGAGCAGCGGGGCGGAGGCCGCGTTGAGGGTCATCGGCGGGCGGTTCCAGGCGTGGTCGATCTCGATGCGGACGCGCGGGTCGCTGACCGTGATGGCGTCGAACTCGGCGTCCACCCGGTCCTGTTCGGCGGCGCTGCTCACCCGGATGTCGACACCGGCGGTCGCCTGCCCGGCGACGACGTTGATGGCCGAACCGCCCCTGATGAGGCCTGTGTTGACGGTGGTACCGCGTTCCGGGGCGGCCACGGCAGCGGCGGCGACCACGAACTCGGACAGTGCGGTGATCGCGCTCGCCCCGTCCTGCGGTGCGAGCCCCGCGTGGGACTCGACGCCCGTGGCGGTGACCTGGAAGATCCCGGTGCCCTTGCGGGCGGTCTTCACCGCGCCGTGGGCACTCGGCTCAGGCCGACTGGGGCATCCACTCCACGGCGATGCCCGTCCACGTCTTCCTGGACATCACCGGCGAGAGCCCCCTGGCCGTCCTGCACCGGCTCCGCGACCTGCCCCATCTCCAGCTGCTGGCGCAGGTCTCGGGCGACTATCCGCTCTACGCGGTCGTGCACGCCCCGTCGGAGGCGGCGACCAGCCAGGCGATCGACCGGATGTTCTCCGTGCCCGGTGTCCGCCGCGTCAACGCGCTGCCCGCGCTCAGCACACTGCGCCGGGGCCGGACCTGGGACCCGCAGTTCCTCACGGACGCCGAGCGCGCCGAGCTGTTGAAGCTCGCCGGCGCCCGCCCCGAGGGCACCGCGACCGCGACACCCCCGGCGAAGCCGCTGAGCGAGGCGGAGCGCGCTGTGGTCGCCGAGTTGCTCGGGGACAGCCGCGCGTCCGCGGCGAGCGTCTCCCGGGCCACCGGTCTGGCCACCTCCACCGCGCACCGCGTCGTCCGCCGGGTCCTGGACGAGGGATGGGTCAAGCCGCGCCTGGAGATCGTGTCGGAGTGGCTCGGCTTCCAGACCCCGTTCATCCTGCGCCTGCGGGTGGCGCCGGGTGCGACCCCCGAGGTCATGCACCGCATCGACCAGCTCCCGCAGACGCGGCTCGCCGCGCATGTGGCCAGCGACATGTCGGTCCTGGCCACCGGCCTGGTGACCGACCGCTCCGCCCTGGCGCTCTTCGTCGACGGCGAACTGGCCAGGATTCCGGGCCTGCTCGGCGTGAGCGTCTCCGTCATGCTCGCCGAGCCGCGCCGGTACTGGATGGACCGCGACCTGACCACCGGCCTCGGCGCCTTCCACGCACCGGCGCTGCTGTGAGCGGACCCTCGCCCGTCAGCCGGTGCCGAAGGCCCCCGTGGCGTAGGCGCACTCCGTGTAGATGTAGCCCGACCTGAGCTTGGCCGTGTCCGAGGCCGGACTCGCGGTGGAACTGTCCGGCCGGTGCACGAAGTACGTGGTGCCGGTCGGCAGACTGATCGTCTTCTGCGGGTAGTTCTTGCCTCCGCTGCATGGCTTGAAGCCGGACAGCAGGGTGGTGGACAGGGAGTACGTCGTGCAGCTGCCGCACGCCTTGAGCGTGAAGCTGCCGGTGACCGGCCCGGTGTAGAGGACGGTGATGTCGTCGGGGCTGTCGTTCTTGACCGTGACGGAGATGCTGCCGCCGGACGCGGTGGTCGGCAGCTTCTTGCCCGCGGCGGGGACCGTCTTGGCCACCTCGGCGGCGATGGCGATCTTCTTGGCGCGGGCCCGGTTCTTGTCGTGCGTGTTGTTCTTCACGAAGTCGTTCATCGTGGAGAGCGCAGAGTCGAAGTCGCCGGACCTGTACTGCGAGACACCGCACTGATAGGCCCCGGCGCCGGCCTGACCGTCGGCCCGCGCGGCGTCGGCGCTCAACTCGTCGGCCACGCCCGCCTGTCCGCCCTCCAGGGTCCCGATCTGGGAGGAGAGGCTCTTCAACTGCTCGACGGCCGCGCACGGTTGGCTGCCGCTCACACCCTGCGCCGCCTTGGTGACGGCCGACTTGACGGCCGGTTCGACCTGGCCCGCCTGAGACGACTGCGGGAACGTGGTCAGCAGATCCCCGAAGTTCGTCGGCCAGTCGGCGCTCTGCGTGGCCAGCGAGGCGGAGGCGCACTCGTAGAGGGAGGTGGCCAGCCGGTCGTCCGGCCAGCTGGTCAGGGTGCCCAGCTGCTTCTTCCCGATGGTGCCGGGGACGGTCCGCAGATACTTCAACTGGGGTATCGCGTCACAGTAGTTCTTCTGCGCGTAGGCCCCGGCGACCGTCGTGTAGAACGTCTTCAGCCGGTCGGGCACCTTGCCGGCGGCCCGCGAACCGGAGTGCGCGGTGGTGAGGTCGTCGTACACCGCCAGCGCCTGACGGTAGTGGGGCTCGGCCACGGAGAACGACAACCTCCCGTTGTCCGCCACGAGTTGGTCGGCCTTCTCCAGCCGGTCGAGGAGCATCTGCTGGGTCGCCTCGTCCCGGGCGTTGTCGTACAGCACGACTCCCCCGGCGGGTACGGCGAGCAGTACCAGGCCCAGCAGGATCGCGAGCGGTGCGGCCGCGGGCCAGGCCAGCCGGGTGCGCAGACCGACCAACGCGCCGTGGACGGCGGCGAACACGAGGAACACGACGTACAGGGTGACGAGGACACCGGAGACACCGTCCGGGTCGGCGGGCAGCGCCACCAGCAGCAGGACGGCGGTCGCGACCCAGCACACGAGCATCAGCAGCCAGCGTCGCGTCAGTGCGTAACCGAGGCCCAGGCCACTGAGGTTGAGGAGGCCGACCGCGACGGATCTGAGTCGGTCCGGCGGAGCGGGTGGAGGTGAGGTGGGCATGGGTGGAACGGCGAACCCCTGATATCCCTGATTTCCCTGGTATCCCTGATAACCGCCGTACTGATCCCCGGACATGATTCTCCCCCCGCTCAACAACGCCCCCGTTACCGTGACTTGTCAGTGTACGGTCGGGTTCGCCGCTAGGTAAGTGGAGCCCGCGGGGCACCTCCGCCTCTCAGCACCCTGGACAGCCCGAGCGCCGCCGTCCGTACCGCCGGGGCGAGTTGGGCGGGCCGGAAGCGGGTGCGCGGTACGGCGACGGAGAGGGCGGCGACCGCGGTGTCACCGGCGAACACCGGGGCCGCGATGCAGCTCACGCCCGAGGCCGCCTCCTGTTCCTCGTAGGCGAGGCCGGAGACCTGGATCTTCTCCAGGGCCGTGCGCAGCCGGGCCGGGTCGGTGATCGAGTGCGGGGTGAGACTCGGCAGCGGGCGGGACAGCACCTCCTCCGTCAACTCGGCGCCGGAGAAGGCCAGTAGGGCCTTGCCGACGGCGGTGCAGGTCAAGGGCAGGCTGCCGCCGATGCGGGAGGGCAGCCGCAGTGCCTCGTGGCCGTGGATGCGTTCCAGGTAGACCACTTCCAGGCCCTCGCGGATACCGAGGTGGATGGTCTCGCGGGTGGCCTCGAACAAGTCCTGGAGGAAGGGCAGGGCCGTCTCGCGCAGATCGCGCCGGTGCGGGACCAGCGAGCCCAGCTCGAACAGCTTCGCGCCGAGCAGATAGCGGGTGCCCGAGCGCTCCAGCCAGCCCAGCCGGACAAGGTCGGCCGCCAGCCGGTGGACGGTGGGCTTGGGCAGTCCGGTGTGCTCCGAGAGTTCCGACAGGCGGTACGGTCCGCCGCTCGGACTGAAGCAGTCGAGGATGAGCGCGGCCTTCTCCAGCATGCTGCCGCCCGCGTTGTTCCGTGTCACGGAACAAAGATTGTCCCTTGGCGGGGATGCTGTCTATACCGAGGGGTGTACCGCACTGCTCTCCCAGGAGGTAACCCGTGCCCACCGTGCCCGACGGCGCCAGCCCGGACGCCGTGTCCCCGGCCGTGGTCAAGGCCGCCGACCTGCTGGCGGAGGCCACCCGTACCGGGGTCGCCTGTCCGCCGGTGCGCGACCTGCTCGACGGCGGCGGCCTGGAGACCGCCTACGCCGTGCAGCAGGTGAACGTCCGCCGCGGTCTGGCCGCAGGACGCCGTGTCGTCGGCCGGAAGATCGGCCTGACCTCCCCCGCCGTGCAGCGCCAACTCGGCGTGGACCAGCCGGACTTCGGCGCGCTGTTCGCCGACATGGCGGTGCCGGACGGCGGCGAGGTGCCGGTGGGCCGACTGCTCCAGCCGAAGGTGGAGGCGGAGGTCGCGCTGGTCCTCGGCCGGGACCTGCCGGAACGCGAGTGCACGATCGTCGACGTGCTGCGCGCGGTCGACTTCGCGCTGCCCGCGCTGGAGATCGTCGACAGCCGGGTGCGGAACTGGGACATCTCCCTGGTCGACACCGTCGCCGACAACGCCTCCTGCGGTCTGTACGTCCTGGGCGGCACGCCCGTACCGCTCGACAGGGTCGACCTGCGCGCGGTCACGATGACCATGAGCCGGGACGGCGAGACCGTCTCCGAGGGCACCGGCGCCGACTGCCTCGGCAGCCCCCTCACCGCGGCGGTCTGGCTGGCCTCGGCCCTCGCCGAGCGCGGCGACCCGCTGCGCGCGGGCGACCTCGTGCTGACCGGCGCCCTCGGCCCGATGACCCCGGCCGCCCCGGGCGACTCCTTCGAGGCGCACATCTCGGACCTGGGCTCGGTACGGGTCCGCTTCGCCACGGAAGGGAACGGCAAGTGACGACCAAGGTCGCCATCATCGGCTCCGGCAACATAGGCACCGACCTCCTGATCAAGGTTCTGCGCCTCTCGGACACCCTGGAGATCGCCGCGCTGGCCGGCATCGACCCGGACTCCGACGGCCTGGCCCGCGCCCGCCGCCTCAAGGTCGCCACGACTCACGAGGGCGTCGAAGGACTGGTCAAGTTGGACGAGTTCGCCGACGTGGACCTCGTCTTCGACGCGACCTCGGCCGGCGCCCACCGCCACCACGAAGAGGTTCTACGGCCCCTGGGCCGCACCCTCGTCGACCTCACCCCGGCCGCCATCGGCCCGTACGTCGTCCCGCCGGTCAACGGCGAGGCCCACCTCGACGCCCCGAACGTCAACATGGTCACCTGCGGCGGCCAGGCCACGATCCCGATCGTCGCCGCCGTGGGCGCGGTCTCGCCGGTCCACTACGGCGAGATCGTCGCGTCCATCGCCTCGCGCTCGGCCGGCCCCGGCACCCGCGCGAACATCGACGAGTTCACCGAGACCACCTCCCAGGCCATCGAGGCGGTCGGCGGCGCCACGCGCGGCAAGGCGATCATCGTCCTCAACCCGGCCGAACCCCCGCTGATCATGCGGGACACCGTGCACTGCCTGGTCTCCGACTGCGCGACCGAGGCGGTCACCGCGTCCGTCGAGGAGATGGTCGGCCGCGTGCAGGCGTATGTGCCCGGCTACCGCCTCAAGCAGCAGGTGCAGTACGACAAGGTGGCGGCCGACGATCCGCTGCGCACCCTGGCGCCGGGCGCGGGCGAGTTGCTGAAGGTGTCGGTGTTCCTGGAGGTCGAGGGCGCCGCCCACTACCTGCCCGCCTACGCCGGAAACCTCGACATCATGACCTCGGCCGCCCTGCGCACCGCGGAGCGCATGGCCGCCCGGACCGGCAAGGAGACCGCCAAGTGACCCCGTCCCTCTATGTCCAGGACGTCACCCTCCGGGACGGCATGCACGCCGTACGCCACCGCTACACCGTCGACCAGGCCCGCGCGATCGCCGCCGCCCTGGACGCGGCCGAGGTTGCGGCCATCGAGATCGCCCACGGCGACGGGCTGTCGGGCTCCAGCATCAACTACGGCGTCGGTGCCCACACCGACTGGGAGTGGATCGAGGCCGTCACCGACGTCGTACGGCAGTCGATCCCGACGACCCTCCTCCTGCCCGGCATCGGAACCGTCCACGACCTCAAGCAGGCGCACGCGCTGGGCATCCGCTCGGTACGGGTCGCCACGCACTGCACCGAGGCCGACATCTCCGCCCAACACATCGCCGCGGCGCGGGAGTTGGGCATGGACGTGGCCGGCTTCCTGATGATGTCCCACATGGCCGAGCCCACCGAACTCGCCCGCCAGGCCAAGCTGATGGAGTCCTACGGCGCCCACTGCGTCTATGTCACCGACTCCGGCGGCCGGTTGACGATGGACGGCGTCCGGGACCGCTTCCGCGCCTACCGCGAAGTCCTCGCCCCGGAGACCGAGTTGGGCATCCACGCCCACCACAACCTCGCACTCGGCGTGGCCAACACGGTCGTCGCGGTCGAGGGCGGCGCCATCCGCGTCGACGCCTCCCTCGCGGGCCAGGGCGCGGGCGCGGGCAACTGTCCGCTGGAGGCGTTCGTAGCGGTGGCCGACCTGATGGGCTGGAAGCACGGCTGCGACCTGTTCCCGCTGATGGACGCGGCCGACGACCTCGTACGACCGTTGCAGGACCGCGAGGTGCGGGTGGACCGCGAGACCCTGAGCCTCGGGTACGCGGGCGTGTACTCCAGCTTCCTGCGCCACGCCGAGACGGCAGCCGCCCGCTACGGGCTCGACACACGCAGCATCCTCGTCGAGGCGGGGCGGCGGGCGATGGTCGGCGGCCAGGAGGACATGATCACGGACATCGCACTCGACCTGGTCGCCCGCGAGGCGAACCCGGCCTGAGTCCGGACCGGCCGCGAGGACCCGGGTGTCGGCACCTCATGGCGCCGACACCCGTGGGGAGTCGAGGCGGACCGACCCGACGGTATTGAGTTGGTCTAGTCCTCTTGACGGAGAGCCGCACCGGCGCTTTGGTATATACCAAAGCCTTCACGCGCCACCCCCCACCACTCCCTCCTTATAGGCACCCCCGAAAGGGGATCTGTCATGCGCCTGGCAAGACTCGCGGCCTCCGTGTGCACCCTCGCGCTCTCGGTCACCGGCGTCACCGTCGCCCTGGCCCCCGCGAGCAGCGCCGCGGGAAGCAGCGTCTACTCCGTGGCCCCCTACGTCGACATGTCGAACAGTCAGGAAGGACTGCTCGACACCGCCATCACCGGACACCAACTCAAGGCGTACACAGCGGCCTTCGTGCTCGGCGTCGGCTGCAACCAGATCTGGGGCGACACCCTCCCCATCGGCAACGACTCCTTCACCGACCCCCTGATCGCCAAGGCGAAGTCCGAGGGCGCGTCGGTCATCATCTCCTCCGGCGGCGCGAGCGGCGAGCCGCTGGCCTGGACGTGCTCGACGCAGAGCAGCATCGACGCCGGATACCAGGCCATCATCAACGACTACGGCGTCACCCAGCTCGACTTCGACATCGAGGGCGCCGCCATCGCGGACACCGCCGCGGTGGCCCGCCAGATGCAGGCGATGAAGGACCTCAAGGCGGCCAACCCGAACCTGAAGTTCTCCATGACCCTCCCGGTCCTGACGAGCGGGTTGACCGGCGACGGCGTCAACATCGTCAAGGCCGCCAAGACCGCGGGCATCAAGATCGACGTGCTCAACATCATGGCGATGGACTACTACGCGGGCACCGGCACCGAGATGGGGCAGGCCGCGGTCTCCGCCGCGAAGGCCACCCTGGCGCAGATGCAGTCCGTCGACTCCAGCTACACCTACGCCAACCTCGGCATCACCCCGATGATCGGCAAGAACGACGACGGCTCCACCTTCACCCTGGCCGATGCCCAGACGGTGGAGACCTTCGCCGCGCAGAACAGCGTCGGCCGACTGGCGTTCTGGGCCATCACCCGCGACCAGGCGTGCGGCGGCAGCGCCAACTCCCTGCCCACGTGCAGTCAGATCAGCCAGAACAGCCTCGCGTTCACCGACGCGTTCGTGCCCTACACGGGCACGGGCACGGGCGGCGGCGGAGGCACCACCAGCGACTTCTCACTGTCCCTGTCGCCGGGCTCCGCCTCGGTCGCTCAGGGCGGTACGGCGACCTCGGCCGTCTCCACCGCCGTCACCTCCGGCAGCGCCGAGTCCGTCACTCTCTCCGCCTCCGGCGCTCCCTCCGGCGTCAGCGTCTCCTTCAGCCCCAACTCCGTGACGTCCGGGGGCAGTTCGACACTGACGGCGGCGGTCGGTTCGTCCGTGGCCGCGGGCAGCTACCCGATCACCGTCACCGGCACCGCCGCGACCGGCAGCCACACCGCCACGTACACGCTCACCGTCACCAGCAGCAGTGGTGGCGGAGGCGGCGGGGGCTCGCTGACCAACGCGGGCTTCGAGACCGGCAGTCTGAGTCCGTGGACCTGCACGGGCGGCAGCGCGGTGGTCTCCAGTCCCGTACACAGCGGAAGCCACAGCCTCCAGGTCACGCCGAGTGCCAGCGGTACCGGCGAATGCGACCAGACCGTCACCCTGTCCCCCAACAAGAGCTACACGCTCACCGCCTGGGTCCAGGGCCCGTACGCCTACCTCGGGGTGAGCGGCGGCGCCTCCGCGAGTACCTGGTCCAACAGCACGAGCTGGAACCAGCTGTCGGTCCCCTTCACCACCGGCAGCAGCGGAACGGTCACCGTGTTCGTCCACGGCTGGTACGGCCAGTCGAACGTCACGGCCGACGACTTCACGCTCAGCTAACGACCCGCCGACGTACCGGCACCGGTGCCCAGGGGACCCCTGTCCTCCTGGGCACCGTCGGCGTCCGCCGCGACGACCGGCTCACGGCGGTTGTGGCGGCGGATGACCAGCCACGTTATCCAGCCGACGCCGATGATGAACCCGAAGCTGATGATCCGGTAGAGCACGACCGTGGCGATGGCGGTACTGGTCGCCACGCCACCCGTGACCAGCCCGAGGACGAGCGCGCTGTCGATGATGCCGAGTCCGCCCGGGATGATCGTGAGGGTGCCGGCGGCCATGCCCGCGCAGAAGGCGAGCAGCAGTTGGGCGTTGCTGATCTGTGTGTCGCTTATGGCGTGGAAGCAGAGCCACAGACAGCCCGCGTCGAGCAGCCAGTTGAGCACGGCGAAGACGGCGGCGGCGACCGCGTGCCGGGGTTGCAGCCGGGCGGTGCGGAGTTGCTCGACGAAGCCGCGGATCCGGTCGAGGCCCTGGGTCTCGGGCAGGTGCCGCAACTTGTTGACCTTGGCCAGCGCGGCCCGGGTCGCCGGTTCGACCTTCTCCGGGTGCCGGGTGATGCGCCGGATGCCGACGGTGAGCAGCAGGACGGCCAGGCCGAGGGTGACCAGGCTGTGCCACTGCAGACTGCCGTCGGAGGCGATCGCGGAGATCGCGGTGACGACGGCCAGAGCCGCCGCGGAGAGGATGCCGGACAGCGCGATGCACCAGGAGGCGACGGCGGGCGTGGCCCCGAAGCGGCGCATCTGCTGGTAGTTGAAGTGGGTGGAGAAGGCGGGTCCGCCGGGCAGTGTGACGCTGAGCGAGTGCGCGGCGTAGGCCAGGGCGACATGGCGTTGGATCGGCACCTCCACACCGGCCGAGCGCAGCAGCCGGCGCTGCATGCGCGCGTAGCAGCCCATGGCGCCGACCTCGGCGACGAGCGCGACGGCGAACCAGTTCAGCCGGGGTGCGCGCAGCTGTGACAGGGCGGCGGCGAGTGACGGCCAGCCCAGCACCAGTTCGGTGGTGAACAGCGCGAGCAGGACCGTGATCACCACCGGGCGCAGCCAGCGTCGGGTGCGACGCGGCGCCGTGTCGGCCGGTTCGGGGGTGATGGCGGTGGTGTCCGGAGCGTGCACAGGCAGGACCGTCGATTTCGTGAAGTGAGCTTCAACCGTCGGCGATCCCGGCGCCGCTCAGTGCGGGGACGGTGTTCTCCGAGCGGACGAGGGAGCGGGCGCCGAGGCGGAACTGTGCCAGTTTATGCACGATGGCCCGGCGGACCGCAGTGTGCCCCTGCTTGTTCGTCACGCACGCACGCCGTATTCGTCGGCCCCGCACGCGATCGTGCGGGCCCCCGCTGCACGCAGGGGCCCGCATCGCCCGAGACTTCAGACGGAGTCGGCGTGCTCCTGGTCGCGGCTGGTCTCCGTCGCCTTCGGCTCGGGCTCGCCGGCCGCACGGCGGCCGGGCAGGACCGCGAGGACGATCAGCGTGCCGGCGGCCATGATGATCCCGCCGACCAGGCTGGTCTGCGCGACACCGTGGGCGAAGGCCTCGTGCACGGCGTCGACCAGGGCCTGTGCCTGCTGCGGTCCGGCGGACGGCGTCTTCGCGATCTCCTCGGCGACCGCCAGGCCGCCGCCGACCGAGTCCTTGGCGGTGTCGAGGGCGGCGGCGGGGAGATGGCCGCCGACCAGGTCGGTCAGCCTGTCCTTGTAGCTGGTGCCGAGCAGCGAGCCGAGGATGGCGATGCCGAGCGAGCCGCCCAGTTCCAGCGCGGTGTCGTTGGCGCCGCCGCCGACGCCGAGCTCGTTCTCCGGGAAGGAGCCCATGATCGTGTCCGTGGCCGGGGAGACGCTCAGTCCGATCGCGAAGCCGAGCAGCATCATCGTGGGCAGGAAATCTCCGTAGGTGGAGGTCTTGTCGATCCGGGTGAGCAGGAAGACGGCCACGGTGCCGAGCACCATGCCGGTCACCACCATCGGCTTCATGCCGAGCTTGGGGGTGAGCCGTCCGGTGACCGCGGCGCCGAGGAAGACGGCTCCGGCCAGCGGCAGCAGTCGTACGCCGGTCTCCAGCGCGTTGTAGCCGAGGACGAACTGCAGGAACTGCGTGGCGTAGTAGATCGCGCCGAAGGTGCCGAAGAAGAAGAACAGCACCGCCGTCATCGAGCCGCTGAAGGGGCGGTGGGCGAACTTGCGGACGTCGAGCATGGGGTGCGGGTGGCGCAGCTCCCAGGCCACGAAGGCGGGCAGTCCTACGGCGGCGACGACGGCCGCGGTGACAGGTCCCGCGCCCCAGCCGAAGTGCGGGCCCTCGATGATGGCGTAGACAAGGCTGCCGACCGAGACGATGGAGAGCAGACCGCCTACGTAGTCGATGCGGAACGCCGTGTCCGCCTTGGACGGCGGGACGAGGACCAGGGCGCCGACCACAGCGAGGACGGCGATGGGGACGTTGATCAGGAACGTGGAACCCCAGGCGTGGCTCTCGAGCAGCCACCCCGCGACCAGCGGGCCGACCGCGATGGCGAGGCCCGAGGTGGCGGTCCAGGCCGTGATGGCCCGCGCCCGCTCGTGCTTCGGGAAGATCGCGACCAGCAGGGACAGCGTGGCCGGCATGACCACGGCCGCGCCCACTCCCATGATCGCGCGGGCGGCGATGACGAGCCCGGTCTCGTGGACGAGGCTGCCCATCACCGATCCGCCGGCGAAGATCACCAGGCCGGTGACGAGGGCGCCGCGGCGGCTGTACTTGTCGCCGATCGAGCCCAGTACGAGCATCAGCGCGGCATAGGGGACGGTGTAGCCGTCGATGACCCACTGCAGATCGCTGCTGCTCAGGCCGAGGTCAGTGGTCATGTCGGGCGCGGCCACGATCAGCGAGGTGTTCGCCATGACCACGATCAGCAGGCTCAGGCACAGGACGATCAGGGCGGACCAGCGGCGTGCGTAGGGCCCGGCCGTCCGGTCGACGGGGGTGGTGACGAAGAGCGGCATCGGGAACTCCTGGGGACGCATTAATTGCTCACTGATGTGCAGACTATTTTATTGCTCATCGATGTGCAACTATGCCGAGACGAGCCAGCCCCGCCAGGAGGTGTCGACGTGATCAGCCGCAGCAGCGCCAGGGCGCACGCCACCCGCGCCCGGATCCTGGAAGCGGCCCTGCGGGAACTGGGCCGCGACCCCGACTGCAGCCTCGGTGACATCGCAGGAGCCGCGGGCGTTGCCCGGCGCACCATCTACGGGCACTTCACCGGGCGGGCCGCGCTCGTCGAGGGCCTCGCCGCGGACGCCGGGGACGCGGTACGGCGGGTGAGCGCCGCCACCCGGGCGCCGACGCCGGACGCCGTGACCGCGCTGGCCCGCTTCGTCCTGGCCCTGTGGCCGGTCGGTGACCGCTACCGCACGCTCCTGCGACTCGCCCACCACGACCTCGGCCCCGACGCGATCGACGCGCTCCTCCGCCCGGCCCGCGAGACCGCCGTCGGGATCCTCACCCAGGGCCAGCAACAGGGCGACTTCCACACCGCCGTCCCACCGGGACCGCTCAACAGAGCCCTGGAGGCGCAGATGCTGGCGCTGCTGGAATGCGTCAACTCAGGCCTCTGGAACGACGACGGCACGGCGGCCGCCACCGCCGCCCTCATCGCCGCCGGCGTCGGGCGCGACAGCGCCGCCGCCACGGTTCACCATCTGCGCCCGTCCGGCTGAAGGAGATCTCATGGACCAACACCCTTACGAATACGCCGACTTCACGTACGGGGCGTACGAGCCCGACGACACCCGCCCGCCCCGCAGGAACCGGCGCCCGGTCGTCATCGCGGTCGGCTCGCTGGTCGCACTGCTCGTGATTCCCGTCGCCGTCGACCGCTTCGCGACCGCGCGGGTCGAGTCCCGTACGGCCAAGGCGTTCCAAGAGGGCATGCACACGCCCTCGTTGCCGGAGGTCCACGTCCGGGGCTTCCCCGTCCTGACCCAACTGGCCGCCGGCACTCTGCGGCAGGTGGACATCACCGCGCACGACATACCGGCGAGCGACACCACCGGCCGGCTTCCGGTGAGCCAACTCTCGCTGCATCTGGCCGGGTTGAGGAAGTCCGACGACGACAAGGAGGCACTGGCCCGCTCGGCCGAGGCGACCGCCCTGCTGTCCTACCCCGACGTGTCCGACGCCCTCGGACTGGAGATCTCCCGGGGCACCCGCCCCGACCAGGTCCGCGCGACGGTGCAGCTCGCTCCCGGCGCCGACGTCACCGTGGCGGCGACCGTATCCGTGCTGTCCGGCAACCGCATCGCCTTCAAGAACTTCCAGGTCACCGGCGGCCTGCTGCCCGAGGTCGGGCGGGCGGCGCTCACAGCGGTCTTCGAGCGGCCGATACAGCTGCGGAACATCCCCGAGGGACTGCGACTGCGGTCCGTCACCGCGACGGAGAGCGGGCTCAGCGCCCGGCTGTCGGGCGAGTCGGTCACCTTCCGGTCCGACGGCAGCGCGCGGAGCGGTTCGGCGTGAGTCAACCAGCCGTACCGGATTGCTGGTTGAGGAATCGGTCGTCCGCGCCCGCGATCTCGTCCACCACGTCACGCGCCTGCTTCTCCGGGACACCGGTCGCGATCAGCGCGGCGACGGCCGCGTGCGTGCCGTCGTCCTCCAGCTCGCCGGTGTTGAGCTCTTCGAGCAGCGCGATCGTCAGGGCCTCAAGTCCCGCGCTCAGTACGGCGGGTGGCAGCTGTGTATGGAAGACGCCGTCGCGCTGCCCGCGGTCCAGGATGGCGGTGGCGACGCGGCGGGCCGGTGCCAGGACCTCGGCCACCCGCTCGACACCCAGGTCACGGCGGGCCAGGGCCAGCAGCAGCCGGTAGCGGTCGCCCACGGTCCACATCGACAAAACGAAGCGTACGAACGCCCGGTCGGCCGACTCCGGCTCCGCCGGTTCCGGGCCGGCGGGCAGCGCGGCCTTCAACGCCTCCGAAGCCTCCTCGGCGAGCGCCTCCAGCAGCGCCTCCCTGCCGGGGAAGTGCCCGAACAGGGTGCGCCGCACCACACCGGAGGCGCGGGCGAGCTCTTCGAGGGTGATGTCCGGGTTCCGGCCGAGTTCCCGGCGGGCCGTGGCCAGGATGCGTTCCCGGTTGGAGCGCGCGTTGCTTCGCTGGGGGACTCGGGCCGGGGGCTTGGTCACGGACAACCTCGGTGAAGTGCGGGAACGGCGGAGCGGGACTAACGGTACGTCCAGTCTGGCACGGCCCGGCGACCGTACGGCATCGCAGCGGCACGGCGTCCCGCCCGCCGTCCGCTCAGTAGGGGCGCAGGTAACGGTCGACCCGGGAGCGGGCCCGGTTCACGCTGAGTCCCAGTGCCTTGCCGAGCGCCTCGCCGGACACGTCGTCGGCCCGTACCCCGTACGCGGCCTCCCTGCCGACCCGGCTCGCCATGCGTTCCAGCATGGCCACCGCCTTCAGCGCGGCCACCGGTGCCGTCTCGGCGAGCGCGTCGAGCCGCTCCTCCAACTGCTCGATCAGATCGGAGAGTTCCTCAGGCAGCGGGACCGTACGGCGTTCGACCGCGCTGATGTGCTCCCACCAGTCCTCGTACGCGTCGGACGTGTCCAGGTCGTCCAGGTCGCGGTCCTCGACCTGGTCCCAGTCGATGGGATGGCTCTCGCCACGCCAGCCGCACACACAGGAGGCCCGCCAGGCCGCCGCCTTGGGGCGGCCCAGCCAGCCGTTGTACGCCCACCACTCGCACGTCTGGAATCCGTTGGTGCCACTGCCCACGTCCAGATACACGGGTTTGGGCTCACTGCCGTCGGCGAGTGTCGCCCCCACGATGCCCTCGTGGGACTCCCCGAACTCCTCACTCCGCCACGCCACAACTCCCCCTTCCGGCAACCCTGCAACGGCCGGTCCGGCACCGAGGGTGCCGGACCGGTCACAGTACGAGAGTCCCGCGGAACGGGCGTCCGGGGAGGGTGATTTCACCCAACAGACCGGATTGTTGGGCAGAATGGCCGGTCAGGCCACCGCGGGATCGAGCAGCCCCGCGCGCAGGCGCCGGAGCATACGACTGATGAGACGGGACACGTGCATCTGGGAGATGCCGAGTTCCTCGCCGATCTCGGCCTGGGTGCGCTCCTCGACGTAGCGCATGTGGATGATCTTCCGCTCCCGACCGTCGAGTTGGGCGATCAGGGGGGCCAAGGAGCTGAGGTCGTCGACCAGTTCGAGGCCCGGGTCGTCCTCGCCGATGACGTCGGCGAGCACGGTCTCGCCCTCGGCGCCGGCGTCGGAGCTGAGCGCGGCGTCGAGCGAGGAGGAGGTGTAGCCGTTCGACGCCTTGCGGGCCTCGATGACCTCTTCCTCGGTCAGGCACATCAGCTCGGAGAGTTCACGCGTGGTGGGGGTACGTCCGAGGCGGGAGCGGAGTTCCTCGGTCGCCTTGGCGAGTTCGACGCGGGCCTCCTGCAGTCGGCGCGGCACATGGACGGCCCAACTGGTGTCGCGGAAGAAGCGCTTGATCTCGCCGACGATGTAGGGGACGGCGAACGAGGTGAACTCGACCTGCCGGGTGAGTTCGAAGCGGTCGATCGCCTTGATGAGTCCGATCGTGCCGACCTGGACGATGTCCTCCATCTCGTTGTTGCTGCGGCTGCGGAAGCGCGCCGCCGCGTAGCGCACGAGGGAGAGGTTCATCTCGATCAGGGTGTTGCGCACGTACTGGAACTCGGGGGTGCCCTCCTCCAGCGAGGTCAGCCGGTCGAAGAACTGGCGCGACAGCTCACGCGCGTCCTTCGGGCTCACCTTCAACGGCTCCGCGATCAACGGGAGCGACTCCTCGGCCGCCACCCGCCGCCCTGCCGTGGCCGCTGCCTTCGCTGCCGTCACGGCTCCCATAACGCCCACCCCATTCGCTCGAACGAACTTCCGTCTAGAGCCCCCTGCCCCGGATCGCGCGTCTCACTCCCCCTCGTCGGGTCAAATCCGGGGCGGGCGCCTGGCTTTCGGTACGGAACTCGACCGGACGGCTCACGCGCCCTTGCGGCCGACGCCCGCGTAGACCCAGTACTCCGAAGGGTTCTCCGGGATCTCGTCCTCGGAGTCCGGGCGCCACAAGGGGACATAGGTCAGACCGGGTTGCGCGAGGTCGAAGCCGTCGAACAGGCCGAGGATCTCGTCGTGGGAACGCGCGGTGACGGGCGAGGTGGCCTTGGAACGGTACAACTGGCCCACGGCCGCCGCGGTGTCCGGGCGGTCCTGGTTCGTCGCGTGGCTCAGCGCGAGCCAGCTGCCGTCGGGCAGCGCGTCACGGAACGCGGCGACGATGCCGGCCGGGTCCTCCGCGGGCGTGATGAAGTGCAGGATCGTGATCATCAGGACCGCGACCGGCTGCTCGAAGTCGATCAACTTCCTTACCTGCGGGGCGGACAGGATCTCGTCCGGCCGCCGGATGTCGCCGTCGACGATGTCCGCGTCCGGGTTGTCGGCGAGGAGGGAGGTGCTGTGCGCGACGGCCACCGGGTCGTTGTCGACGTAGACCACGCGGGCGCCGGGGCTCGCCGCCTGTGCGACCTCGTGGACGTTGCCCTGGGTGGGGATGCCCGAGCCGAGGTCGATGAACTGCCGTACTCCGGAGGCGACCAGGAAGCGCACGGCCCGGCCGAGGAAGTCGCGGTTGGCCCGGGCCAGGGTGCGGACCTGGGGGTCGATCGCGGTGAACGCCGCCACCGCCTCGCGGTCTATGGCGAAATTGTGTTCACCGCCCAGCATCGCGTCGTACATTCGGGCGACACTCGCCTTGTCGGGATCGATCCCCTGCGGCAGACCTCCACTACCCGGCACTGCAACTCCTTTTCGCCCGAAGATCCTTGACGAGTCATCATATGATTGCCGTCGAACGCACGGCAGACCGCATGCCCCACGCCACGCGGCCGGTCCCCACCCGGAAAGGCACGACCCTGCGGAACGAACCGCGAAGTCACTACGGTGACGCACTCCCTGCCGGGCCCCCACGCCGCAGGCAGGCCTTCGCCCCGGCGGCGGACGTGATCGGCTCGGAGCTCGATCTGCGGCTGACCGGCACGCATGTCGTGCACGCGCTGACGCCCGGGTTCTGCGACGCGGCCTCGGTGTATCTGCTGGAGCGGTGGGTGCTGGAGGAGAACGCGACGCCCTCCGTGGACCCGGCCCAGATCGAGGCGCGCCGGCTGGCGGTGCGGGTGGGTACGGAGGCGCAGGAGTCCTGGGACGGTGTGCTGCCGGTCGGTGAGGTGATCGTCTTCCCGCGCGAGACGCCGTACGCGCGGGCCCTCGCGACCGGGCACACCCAGGTGCTCGACGGAGTCGACGCGCACACCTCGCAACGGCTGCTGGCCTCCGCGGGCGGGGACGCGCAGCGCATAGACGATCTGCTGAAGACGGCGTCCTTCCTCGTGGTGCCGCTCCAACTGCGCGGCGCCGTCATCGGGTTCATCGCCTGCACCCGCGGCCCGGAGCGGGAAGCGTTCCTGCCCGGCGAGGCCGTGGCCGTGGAGTCACTGGCGGCCCGGGCCGGGGTGGCCCTGGACAACGCGCGCCGCTACGAACGCGAGCGCCGCACCGCGCTGGCCATCCGCAACAGCCTGCTCCCGGACCCGGCCCGGCAGTTCCCCGGCTGCCGTATCGCGCACGGCTATCTCCCCGCAGGCCAGGGCAACATCATCGGCGGCGACTGGTTCGACGTGCTGCCCCGCCCCGGCGGCCGGGTCGGCCTCGTCGTCGGCGACGCGATGGGACACGGCCCCGACTCGGCCGTCGCCATGATCCAACTGCGCACCGCCGTACGCACGTTGGCCCGACTCGACATGGAACCGGCCGAACTGATGCGCCGCCTGGACGAGTTGGCCTACGACACCCCGGGCGCGTCCTTCGCCACCTGTATATACGCCGAGTGGGACGCGCGGGCGCACACCTGCACCCTGGTCGGCGCCGGGCACCCTCCGCCGCTGCTGCGCGGCCCCGGGGGACCGGCGGCACCCGTCATCCTCGCCAGCGCGGGACTGCCACTGGGACTCGGCACCGGCAACTACGAAGCCACGGTGCTGACCGTCTCCGAGCCGTCCCTGCTCCTGCTCTACAGCGACGGGCTGGTGGAGTCCCGGCACGCCGACATAGATCAGGAGATCGCCCGGTTGGGCGCCGCCCTCGACACCGCCGCCGCCGAGCCCGCGCCATCGGGCGGCCCGGACGCGTTCCCCTCGCTGTGCGAGCGGCTGCTCCGCTCTCCCGGCGCGGCACCGGGAGCCGACGACCGCACGCTGCTGCTGGCCGAGTTGACGCCCGCGACCACCTGAACAGGCCGCGGGCGTCCTCGCCCCCTGCATCGTCCGGGATCAGCGCCCGGTCGGCAGCATGGCCCACACGGCCTTGCCGCCGGTGAGCGCCGACCGGTCGACCCCCCAGGTGTCCGCGAGCGCCTGCACGATGAACAGCCCGCGCCCGCTCTCGTCGTCGACACACGGCTCACAACGGGAGAGTCCGCCACCGGTGTAGTCGTGGTCGTGCACCTCGATGCGCAGAGAGCGGTCGTCGACGATCCCGACCCCGCACAGCAGCCGCGCGCTGGGTGTGTGACACACACCGTTGGTGGCCAACTCCGAGACTAGGAGCACCGCGTCGTCACGCACGCTCTCGGGCAGGCCCCACTTGGTCAGTTGCGCGCCCATGACGTGGCGGGCGACCCGGACGCCGGAGCGGTGCGCGGGAAGTTCCAGCCAGTGCGCCAGGTCGGGGCTGGCGACGTCTAAAAGCTGCGGGGAGGGAGTCGTGTGGGGGGACACGGTGGTTCGCCTTCCATCGGGGGCGTGCGCAGGCGGGAGACGCGCGTCAGCGGCAACAGGCGTGCCGGAATTGGGGTGTTCCGGCGGACGGCCTAGATCACTGACACAAGTAACTATGCCCATAGGTCAGTTCAAGCTGCAACCGGCTCCCTGATAATTACAGAACGGCGATTTCTGTCTGGCGGCATCAGCAAGTCGCTGTCACACTAACGCCGGTGACAGTCCCTCAGGAGGTTGGGCGTGAGCGAAGCTCGTTCGGGCGCCGGTGCACCCACGGTCCTGCGCATGATCCTCGGCCGCCGGCTGCAGGACCGGCGGCAGGACGCGGGCGTGTCCTTGGACGACGCCGCCAGGGCCCTGCGGGTGACGTCCCTGACCATCCGCCGCCTGGAGAAGGCCGAGGTCGGCCTCAAACCGCTCTACGTCGAGAAGCTGCTGGAGACCTACGGCGCCGACCGGCAGGAGATCGAGGAGTTCGTCGCCCTCGCCGAGCGCGCCAACCGGCCCGGCTGGTGGCACGACTTCCGTGATGTGCTGCCCGGCTGGTTCACCGCCTATGTGAGCCTGGAGACCGGCGCCAAGACCCTGCGCACCTATGAACCCCACTACGTCACGGGACTCCTCCAGACGTACGACTACGCGCGTGCCGTACTGAGCGGCGGCTTCCCGAACGACAACGACGAAGACCTCGAACGGCGGGTGCAGTTACGTCTGCGCCGCCAGAGTCTGCTGGAGAGGCCGGACTCGCCCACCCTGTGGGCGGTGCTGGAAGAAGCCGTGCTCCACCGGGTGGTGGGCACTCCCGCGGTCATGCGGGACCAGATAGACCGGCTCCTCGAGGTCTCGGAACTGGACCACGTCAGTGTCGACATCGTCCCGTTCTCGGCGGGTGCCCACGTGGGGGCGTGCGCACCCTTCACCTATTTCCGGTTCGAGGAACCGGAGCTGCCCGACATCGTCTACAGCGAGATCCTCTCCGCCTCCATGTATCTGGACCAGCGATCCGATGTCGCGGCCCATCTGGAGGCGCACAACAGGATGTCGCTGCTGACCTCGTCCGCGGACAGCAAGGCGCTCTTGAACCGCATGCGCAAGGAGTACTCATGACCTCCACCGACAACTCGGTCTACAACGGGATGCCCGCGTCGAACCTCGGCGAGCAGGGCTGGGAATGCCCCTGGAGCGGTCCCAACGGCGGTCAGTGCGTGGAGACCAAGCAACTCGCCGACGGCCGTGTCGCGTTGCGCCAGTCGACCGACCCCGCCGGACCCGCGCTGATCTACACGCCGCAGGAGATGGCGGCGTTCGTCGCCGGGGTCAAGCGCGGCCTGGCCGACCATCTGATGGCCGGCTGAACCAGAACCACGGGCGTGAGGAACTGGAGCCGGCCCGGCTGCGACCTGCCCGAGACGCCGATGCACACCACTTGAGAGGGACAGCATGACCAACCCCCACGCCGCGCGGGACATCGACACCAGCAGGCCGCACTCCGCCCGCATGTACGACTACTACCTGGGCGGCAAGGACCACTTCGAGGTCGACAAGCAGGCGGCCGAGACGGTCGCGGCGGCCTACCCCGCCATCTTCGTCTGCGCCCGCGAGAATCGTGCGTTCATGCACCGGGCCACCCGTGTCCTGGCCCGGGAGCACGGCATCCGGCAGTGGCTCGACATCGGCACCGGCATCCCCACCGAACCGAACCTGCACCAGGTCGCCCAGTCCGTGGTCCCCGAGGCCCGGGTGGTCTACGCCGACAACGACCCGCTGGTCCTCAAGTACGCCGAGCGACTGATGCGCAGCACCCGGCAGGGCCGCACCACCTATGTGCAGGCGGACGTCAACGACCCCGAAACCCTGCTCAACGCGCCGGAGTTGGCCGAGGTACTGGACCTCGGCCAGCCGGTCGCGCTCTCCCTCAACGCGCTCCTGCACTTCGTCACCGACGCCCAGGACCCGTACGGGCTCGTCGAGCGCCTGCTGTCGGTTCTCCCTTCGGGCAGCGCCCTGGCCATAAGCCACTGCACGCCCGACTTCGACCCGGCCACCTGGGAGAAGGTGACGTCGATCTACACCAACGCCGGGACACCGGTGCAGTTCCGCTCCCAGAAGGACGTCTCCCGCTTCTTCACCGGGCTCGATCTGCTCGAACCCGGCATCGCGGTCGGCCACCGCTGGCGCCCCGACGCCGCCGACGAGGACACCGTCACGGCGGAGCCGCCCACGGACGCCGAGGTCAGCCTGTGGACCGGAGTGGGCATCAAGCCGTAGCCGCGTCGCAGGACGCCAACGACGTTACGTGCGGGAAACCTTGACGATGGCGGTGCCGGATGCCACGATTCCGGCGCCGCCATGTTTGCGTAAACATCCCACTCCACTCCCCCACACCGAGCCCACCGGGTCCAAGGACGGCGAGCCGGCACGAGCCGCCCGCCCGGTATCTGTTCCGACGGCCGCTCAGCCGCGCGCGGGCCCCGCCCTGCGCCGAGTCGCCATTCCTGAAAGGGCAAGTCGATGCGCACCAACCCCGCCAGAACCCGTCTGCGGGCCACCTTCGTGGCCGTCGCGATCGCCGCGGTCACCGGCACGACGCTGGCCGGCAGCCCCGCCTCCGCCGCGCCGAGCACCAACACCTCCCAGTTCAAGGGCGTCAACTGGGCCGACCCGCGCGACAATTACGCCGACGACCCGGTCGTCCTGTCGGGCCTGTCGCTCACCGACACCTATGCCCAGACGTACAGGAAGGCGACCCGAGTCATCGCGGCGTTCCGCGCCAACCTCGGCGCCAACACGGTGCGGCTGCCCATCAACCCGTACACGGTGAACGGCAGTTACTGGAAGTCGTACCGCGGTGTCATCGACGCGGCGACGGCGCAGGGCTTCAAGGTCATCGTGTCGTACTGGGAGGGCACGGGCGCCAACAAGGACGGCTTCATCGACGACCCCGCCACGTACTGGCCGATGTGGGACACCGTGGTGAAGACCTACCAGCACAACCAGCGCGTCTACTTCGAGCCGATGAACGAGCCGCACGGCTACACCGACGCCGAGTGGGCCGACCTCGCCGCCAAGTGGCTGGACACCTACTCCAAGGTGCCGCGCAACCGCGTGTTCGTGAGCGGCGCCGGCTACAACGACCACGTCACCACGGTCTGCGCCGACCCGCGCCTCAAGGGGACTTACCTCTCCCTGCACCACTACGGCTTCTGGAAGGACTACGCCACCTACGACCAGTGGGTGAGCGACCTCAAGGTACGCCTCGGCGACTGCGCGAACCGCACCGTGGCCGACGAGTTCGGCGCCCCGATGACCACGGGCCTGAACTACAACGTGCCGACTCCTGCCGATAATTCGGTCAACTTCATCCAGGCCGACACCGACACCTTCCGCAAGCTCGGCATGGGCTCCGTCTACTGGCCCGGCCTGCGCACCGACGACACGTACTCGATCCAGAAGCTCATCGGCGACGCGGCCCGACCCTGGCTGGAGACGACCAACCAGTCCGGCGCGGACCGGCTCGCCTGGGCGTGGGGTCGGGGGCGGCCGGTCAAGTCCTGAGGCGACTGCCTGATCCGTCTCCGCGCGAGGGCGACGTGGGGACGGATCCCGGCACCTGACTCATGGTGAACAGTGCGGCCGGGTGCGGGAGTTCACGGTCGCTGCGCCCGAGAGAGCGCCAACCTGCGTCGTTCCAGGTCGATTTCGGTGATGACGACCATGAGTTCGTCGCCCACTTGAAGGATGCCCTCCGCCGTCTCCACGGGCAGCTCGGTGAGTTCTCGTAGATGGACCAGTCCCTCGATGCCGTCGGCGACCCGGACGAAGACGCCGAACGGGACCACCTTGGTGACCTGTCCGTGCAGTGCCCGACCCACCGTGACCCCTTCGGCGAACACCGCGAAGGGGTCCGGCTGCATCGCCCGCAACGACAGCCGCGCCTCTCCGTTCCAGTCGTCGAACTGGAGGAACTCGCACGAGACGCGCTGCCCGACCCGAACGACGTCCGAAGCGGCGTCGATGCGGCGCCATGACAGTTCGGGGATCGTGATGAACCCGACGCCGGGGAAGACGGGGTGGTCAGGACCGTCGTCCAGCGCCACGAACACGCCGAACCGCTCGATCGCGGCGACCGTCCCGGACAGAATTTCGCCGGGATGAAGCGAGGCCAGGAACGCCCAGAGTTCCGGGTTCTCGTCACCGTTCATCACAGGCCGCACCCGGCCCTCGTCCAGCAGATGTCCCCCGTGTGCAGCCCTGCCGGGAATTCCCTGGCCGCCTGATGGCCCGACGTTGCCCCCATGCCGTGCAGCCTCTCACGGGGAGCCCTCGTCCCGCATCTGGGTCTACACCTCACGGGCAAGAATCTTTACCTACGAGGCTCATCCCATCCACGAGAAACCTCTTCCGTCGGCACTAAGCGGTGGTAGGTTCTCCGCTTGCTGGGCAGCAGTCGGAGCGCATTCCCGCCTGCCCTTCTCGTGGAACCACCGATGGGAAATCACATGACCGACCAGGAGTCAGTCGTCCTTCCGCCCCACGTCGACGACCCCGAATTACTTCCGCCCGGAGTGGAATCCCCCGCCGAGGGGAGCCTGCTGACCTACTGGCAGGATCGCGTGGGCCAGCACGTGCATGATTCGTACGCCGGCGTTCGCCTCATGAAGTTCCCCGAGGATCTGCGGATGTTCGAACATCTGCTGTGGCTTTCCCGAGCCCAGGTCGTCGTGGAGCTCGGCACACATTCGGGCGGCTCGGCGCTGTGGTTCCGGGATCGGCTGCGGACCATGGCCGCCTACGGTCTGATCCCCCAGGGCATCCGCGTGATCTCCGTGGACCTCTCGCAGAAGAACACGCACGACGTCCTGGCCGCGGCCGACAGTCGTTACGGCGAGCACATCACCCTGCTCGAAGGGGACATCCTCGACCAGGACACGAGCTTCGCAGTCGCCGAGCACATTCCGCAGGGCGCGCGCTGTCTCGTGGTGGAGGACACCCGGCACGCCTACGCGACCACCCACGCGGCGCTGCGCCACTACTCCCGGTTCGTCCCGGACGACGGCTTCTTCGTGGTCGAGGACGGTCTCATAGATTCCCCGGAACTGTGCGTGCGCATAAAGCCCCCGGGCGAGACCGGTGGGGTCGTGTCGGCGGTGCGCGACTGGCTGGCCGGCGATCAGGGGCAGTTCTTCCAGGACCGGACGGACCTGAACCGATACGGCGTCTCCTGCCGCAACATGTGGTTGCGCCGCAAAGCGGCACCGCTCTCCGACTGACGGTCAGTCATCTCCGGCCTTGACGGCGGCGACCTCACGCATTTCCGTGATCCTGCCGTCGAGGACGGTGAAGATCGACGTCACCCGGAACTCCTCCCGGCCGGCCTCCCCGTCGATGACGGCATGGTCGGCGCTTCGCGGACGGATCAGGATGTCGTGCTCGACGACGACCCTGTTTCCCGATTCCAGGTATGTGTAGTAAGGCACGCGAACCTGCACTTTCTCGTACAGCTCGGGAAAGACCCCGAAGTGCTTCCGCAGCGCCTCGATGCCGTCCGCCTTGACTCTGCCGAAGGTGACGATCCGCGCGCCGTCCGCCCAGTAGCGGTGAATCTCGTCGAGAGCACCACCCTTCTCGACGTCACACAGGTCCGAGACCCACGTGTACATACCGTCGAAGAGATCCCGATAACGCTCAGTCGCATTCATGGCCGCAGAGTGGTCCTTTCGTGCCCGGAAACAATTCAGCCCTCGCCACAGGACAGGGCCGACGATCATCTTGGTCGCCGCACAAGGACAGTAACGCGCCCCTTGGTCACCACACAAGGGGCGCGTTGTCGCGGGTTGACATCTTGGTCACCGACCAAGTTCACTTGCCTTGTTGGTCAGCGAACAAGAGAGTGAGCGAGGGAGATCATGCCGAAGACATGGTTCATCACCGGAGCCTCCAAGGGATTCGGCCTGGAATGGGCGGAAGCCGCGCTCGAACGAGGCGACCGGGTCGCCGTGACCAGTCGCTCGGAGTCCGCGTTCGACGACCTGGTCGCGAAGTACGGCGACGCGGTCCTGCCGCTGCGGCTCGATGTCGTCGACCGCGATGCGGCGTTCGAGGCCGTGCAACAGACGGTCGACACGTTCGGCGGCCTTGACGTCGTCATCAACAACGCGGGCTACGGCCTGTTCGGCATGACCGAGGAGGTCACCGAGCAGCAGGCCCGCGAACAGATCGACGTCAATGTGTTCGGCGCGCTCTGGGTCACCCAGGCCGTGCTGCCGCACCTGCGCGCCCGCCGATCCGGCCACATCATCCAGGTGTCGTCCATCGGCGGGGTCGTGTCGCTGCCCGGACTTGGCCTCTACCACGCGTCCAAGTTCGCCCTGGAGGGCTTCACCGCGAGCCTCGCCGCCGAGGTCAAGGGCTTCGGCATCAAGGTCACCCTGGTCGAACCGGCCGGATACGCCACCGAATGGGCCGGGCCCTCCGCCGTACAGGCCCAACACCTGCCAGCCTACGACGACTTCCGTGCCGCCATGACGCGGATCGCGGCGCGACGCGGCGACCCGAGCGCGACGCGCGCGGCGATCCTCACCGTGGTCGACGCGGAGCAGCCGCCGCTGCGGATCTTCTTCGGCGAAGGACCCCTGGAACTGATCACCAAGGAGTACGGGGCACGACTGGACGAGTGGCGGAAGTGGGACGACATCTCGAAGCTCGCGTTCGGAGCCTAGGTCGTCACGGCGGCGGGCCCACGGTCTCGTTCCGCCCGTAAAAACTCACCCGCGGTCGCGACCATGCGTGTGTTATGAATCTTCACGCCTGACCGATATGACAAAAAGACAGACAACCATTCGACCGGCCACCGGGTGAGGGCCGGTCGGGGTCGCCGATGCCGGGGTCCGCTCCCCGGGCTGCGGTGATCTTCCTGCCCAGGAGGACCTCCCGCATGTTCCAACGTATTGGCAATACGGTCGTCCGACATCCCGTCTGGACGATCGTCGCGTGGCTGATCGCGGCGGTGGCGATTGTCGCCACCGCTCCGGGCCTGCCCTCCAACAGTGACGAGAGCAGCTTCCTGCCCAAGAGCTACGAATCCATCAAAGCGGCGGATCTGCAGGTGAAGGCGTTCCCCAGCGCCTTCACCCCGTCCGCCATCGCGCTGTACCAGCGCACCGACGGCGGCACACTGACCGCCGCCGACAAGAAGGACGTCGCCCGGATCACCACCGAGCTGGGCGACAAGCACATCGACCAGGTGCAGAAGGTGGTCACCGGCCAGCCGTCGAAGGACGGCCGCTACACCATGTCCCTGGTCCAGATGGACAGCAAGAACGCCGGCCAGCCCGTTCAGGCGGATGCCGCCAAGGTGTTGCGTGACGACGTCAAGCAACTGGTCAAGGGCACGGACCTGGAGGTGAAGCTGGGCGGTTCCGCCGCGCAGGCCCTCGACCAGCAGGACTCCTCCAAGCGCGGCGAGGCGCTGATCGGCATCGGGACCTTCGTCATCATTCTGGTGACGCTCCTGATCATCTTCCGGGCGCCGATCCTCGCTTTCCTGCCCCTGCTGCTGATCGGTGTGGTGGCGGCCATCGCCAACGGGCTGATCGCGTACGCCACCAAGCTGTTCGGGCTGCAGGCCAACAGTTCCGTCTCGTCGATCCTGATCGTCGTGCTGTTCGGTGTGGGCACGGACTACTTCCTGTTCCTGATGTTCCGTTACCGAGAACGGCTGCGGGCAGGTGACGAACCGAAGCAGGCCATGATCAACGCGGTCGCCCGGGTCGGCGAGGCCATCGCGTCGGCGGCCGGCGCGGTCATCATCGCGTTCCTCGCGCTGGTGCTGTCCACGCTGGGCTTCCTCAAGCAGATGGGTCCGGCGCTGGCCATCGCGGTCAGCGTCACACTGATCGCGGGCCTGACCCTGATCCCGGCCGTGGTGTCGCTGATCGGGCCGAAGGTCTTCTGGCCCTCCAAGTCGTGGCAGCGGGAGCCGGAGAACGCCCGGTTCGCCGCCCTCGGCCGCGGTGTGCGCAGCCGTCCCGCGCTGACCGCCGCGCTCTCCGGCCTCGTGCTCGTCGCCCTCTCGCTCGGCACCCTCGGCTACAAGGCCACCTTCGACCTGGCCTCGGGTTCCATGCCCAAGACCAAGGAGTCGATGGTCGTCCAGGACGAGATGCAGAAGGCGTACTCGGCGGGCGCCGCCGCTCCCACCGACGTCTACCTCTCCAGCTCCGACGGCAGCCCCCTCGACCGGAGCACCTTCACCGCCTACGCCGAGAAACTCGGGGCCGTGGACGGTGTCGCGAGCGCCCGGATGAGCCAGGTCAACAAGGGCGGGACCACGGCGGACTTCACCGTCACGCTGAAGTTCGAGGCTTCGACGGAGAAGGCGATCGACACCGTGGGCCGGGTGCGCGAGGTCGCGCACTCCTCCGCTCCCGACGGTACGGAGGCCCTGGTCGGTGGGATGTCCTCGATCTACAAGGACATCAACGCGGCGGTCAATCACGACTACCGGACCGTCTTCCCCGTCGCCGCCCTGCTGATCATGCTGATCCTGGGCCTGGTGCTGCGGAGCGTGGTCGCGCCCCTGTACCTCATGGCATCGGTGGGTCTCGGCTTCGGCGCCACACTCGGCGCCACCGTCTGGATCTTCCAGGACGCGCAGGGACACCCGGGGCTGATGTTCATGCTCCCGGTGATCATGTATCTCTTCGTGGTCGCCATCGGCACGGACTACAACATCCTGATGATCGCCCGGCTCCGCGAGGAGGCCCGCGAGGGTCGCGATCCGCGCGAGGCTGCGGGTATGGCGCTGCGGCACGCGGGGCCGACCGTGGCGGCGGCCGGTTTCATCCTCGCGGCGACCTTCGCCACGATGATGCTGGCCGGCAACGCGCTGCTCACGGAGATGGGTTTCGCCGTCTCCTTCGGCATCGCCGTCGCCGCGTTCGTGATGGCGATGTTCTTCACGCCCAGCCTCACCGCCCTGATGGGCCACACGGCCTGGTGGCCCGGCCATGCCGACCGCGCCCGGGAAACCGCGCCTGCTCAGGACACCAGTTCCGGTATCTCCGCCGGTGAGGACCAGGACTCGGTCGCCCACGATCCGGCAGGCCGCCGCGGATAGTCACGACCCGAGGGCCTGTCCGCCGGACCGATGTCCGGCGGACAGGCCCTCACTCAACTCCCGGAAGCGGGCCGGGGTCTGGTCGTCGGGGCCGATTGCAGGATCTGCTCGACACCGAAGGCGAAGCGCTCGCCGTAGTCGATCGAGACGTAGTCCTCCAGTACCGAATGGAGGCCGGGGAAATGCTGCTCGTCGACGGATTCCCGCAACCGGTCGTGGAACACGGCCGGTGTCGCCTGCTCCTCCTGGACGAGGCCGAGCGTGAAATAGAAAAGACTCCAGGACGTCCACGCGGCCGACTTGCGGGTGGGGCATCCCTCGAAGAGGACGGTCACCAGCCGTTCGGAGAAGGCCAGCGTGTTCGGCTCGACGGGAAAGGTTCCGGCGACGAGCAGAGCGCCGTCGCGGTGGGCGAGCATGGCCTCTCGCAACCGCCCGAGCAGTTCGGTCACTTGCTCGCGCCAGTCTCCGTGCAGGTTCGCCAGGTCGACCTCGCCCATGATGAACTCCGCCATCAGGCCGAGCAGTCGGTCCTTGGTCCGGATGTGCCACATGACCGTGTTCATCCTGACGCCGAGTTCGGCGGCCACCGCCCTCGCGGAGAGCTTGGCGATGCCTTCTCTCTGCAGGACGTCGAATGCGGCCCCGACCACCCGGTCGAGCGTGATACCGACCTTGGTTCGGGCAGCGCCTGGCGTCTTGGTCACTGATCAATGCTACCCAGGCGGCCCGCACCGGTCGGTCAGAGGGTCGCGACCACCTCGATCTCGACCAGGTAGCCCTCCGCGAAGAGCGTCTCCACACCCACACAGGTGCTCGCGGGCGGCGTCTGCCCCTCCCCTCGGCAACTGGCGATGAGCGCGATCAACGCGTCGGCGTGATCGGGGTCGTAGCCCACGAGGTGAATGGTCTCCTTGATGATTTTGCTACGGCTCGAACCTCCGGCCGCCAGCACCGCGTCGATGTTCTCGTAGGCCTTGGTGAACTGCGCGGCCAGGTCGCCCCGGCCGACGAGTTTCCCCTCGGCGTCCCACGCGACCTGTCCGGACGTGTAGAGAAGACCGAGGTCGGGGACTGCCAGACCGTGGGAGATCACACCGGTGAGGGGCGGGAGTTCAGCGGGATTCAGCGCGATGATCGAAGACATGGCGAGGCCTTCCCTCTTGCCGCAGAATGGGTGTTTCCGGCATTCCTGTGCGGTATGCAGCGGGTGTGCGGCTAATTGCGACGCGACGCCGGAATGGGGTGTCGCATCGGAACGGTCGCCGCCGTCGACGCGATCAGTACGGTGGCGTCGGCATCGTCGTTGCTGGTGAGACGGTGCTCCTTCGACGAGTCGAAATGCACCGAGTCCCCGGCATTGAGTTGCAGCGATACGCCCGAGATGTCGAGCGTGATCGCCCCCGACACGACATGCAGCCATTCCTCGCCGACATGTCGTGCGGTCTTGGTGGGTTTGCCGGCCGTCAATTCGACCCGGATGACGGACATCGTTTCGCGAGGTCCGCTCAGTACGGTGTAGCGGCCGTCCTGGCCCTCACGTGTCATCGCCTCGTCGGCGCGCACCAGATGGAAGTCGTCCTGGTCGGGTTCCTGCACGAGTTCACTGATGGACACGCCGTAGACGCGGGCGATCTGGAGCAGGCTGCCGATGGACGGCTTGCGTACGCCCTTCTCCAGGCGCGAGAGATGCGCCGAGGAAATGCCGGTCTGTTCGGACAGTGTCGTCAGGGTGATGCCCCGCTCGCCCCGCATGTCCTTGAGGCGTTGGGCAACCCACAGATCAGTGTCCTCGATCGACATTCCCGCACGATAACATGCCTGTGAGGTAATCAAGCCAGCCTGCCAGGTACATCGGGCGGGGCCCTTACGCGAGCTTCAGCAGTTCCTGCGCGAAGCCGTCCGGGTGCGTCAGCAGGCCGACATGGGTGACGCCGGACAGTGCGACGACCCGGAACCCGCGTTTCTCCGCCGCGGCGGCCACCTCGGTGAAGAAGTCCTGATCGGCACAGTAGACATAGGTGACGGGCTTGGCCGCCAGAACCTCTTCGCTGCCGGGCCCGAGCGGTTCCTCGTGGGTGAACCGCGGCATCGGCGTCATCCTGCTCGACAGCCAGGCCGCCCCCTCCTCGTCGGCACCGAGCGCCCCGGTGTCGAGCGGCGCCACCTCCCACTCGGCCGGCCCCCGCGCCTCGGCGAACGCCGGCTCCAGCCAGGGCAGCATCCCGAACGCCGACTCGCCGGTCACCGGGGCGAAGGCGTCCGCGTAGACCACCTGTCCGACCCGGTCGGCGGCGAGCGCGGCGGCTCCGGTGATCACCATTCCGCCGTAGCTGTGCCCGACCAGGATCGCGTCCTGCACCCCTTCGGATTCGAGGAGTTGGGCGATTTCCCGCGCGTGGACACCGAGGCCGACGTCCGGCGCGGAGAGCTCGTGACGCTCGGCGAGACCGGCCAGGGTCGGGGTGAGAACCGTATGGCCGGCGCTCTCCAGCAGGGGCCGCAACCGGTCCCACACCCAGCCGCCACCCCATGAACCGTGTACCAGCACGAACGTTGCCATGGCCCGCTCCTCCTGAGACTCAAAGACCCCTCGGCCTTTCCCACAGAGTCTCGGCCCAGCCCGACCAAGTCAACCTCTTAGGCAATTTAAGTTGCCTCCAAGGCCAAGTCGCCGATTGGCGCGATCGCCGTCACAGCAACGCCAGCCCCGGTTCGTGCAGGATCTCCGCGATACCCGCCAGCAGCTCGGAGCCCTGCCGGCCGTCCATCAACCTGTGGTCGAAGGAGAGCGCGAGCTGCGTCACCCACCGAGGTTCGATCCGTTCGTCCCGGTCGTCGTCCCGGACCACCCAGGGCATACGGCGGACTGCGCCCACGGCGAGGATGGCGGCCTCTCCCGGGTTGAGGATCGGGGTACCGGTGTCCACCCCGAACACCCCCACGTTGGTGAGCGTGACAGTGCCGCCCGTCATGTCCTGCGGTGAGGTACGGCCGGCCCGGGCGGTCGCGGTCAAGTCGGCCAGTGCCTGGGCGAGTTCGCGCAACGACATCCGGTCCGCGCCCTTGATGTTCGGCACGACCAGCCCGCGGTCCGTCGCCGCCGCGACCCCGAGGTTGACGTAGTGCTTCAGGACGATCTCCTGCGCCGCCTCGTCCCAACTGGAGTTCGCCTCGGGGGTCTTGGCCAGCGCGATCACCAGGGCCCGGGCGAAGAACAGCAGGGGGGTGACCCGCAGGTCGCGGAACTCCCGTCGCCCGACGACGAGTTCACGAAGTCGCATGGTGGCGGTGACGTCGACGGTGATGAACTCGGTGACATGCGGTGCGGTGAAGGCGGAGGCGACCATGGCGGCGGCCGTGTGCTTGCGTACGCCTCGGATCGGTATGCGGGTCTCGGCCGGTCGTGCCGTGTCGGGGGCCGGGATGGGCGCGGTCTCCGGGGTCGCGCGCGCGGCGGCCTCTCGCACATCCTCGCGGGTGATGGTGCCCCCGGGGCCGGTGGGGGTGACGGTGGTGAGGTCGACTCCGAGATCCTTGGCGAGCTTGCGGACCGGCGGCTTGGCCGCGGGCCTCGCGGCCACGTGGTCCGAGCGGCTGGCCGCGGGCTGTGCTGTCCCGTCCGGGGGTGCGGCCGAGCGCCTTCTACGACGGCCGGTGCCCGCGCCCTGCGGGCCGTATCCGACCAACAGCGCCGCCTGTTCCGGCTCCGACTGCCGCGTCGTACGACCGTCCGACGGTCCGTCCGCCGTCTCTCCCGGTGGTCCGGTGTCGATGGTGATGAGCGGTTTGCCGACCGCCAGGGACTCCCCCACTTCCGCGTGGAGGGCGCTGACGACACCGGCGTAGGGCGAGGGGAGTTCTACGGCGGCCTTGGCCGTCTCCACCTCGACGATGATCTGGTTGACCTCGATGGTGTCGCCGGGCCGGACCGACCAGGCCAGGATCTCCGCCTCCGTCAGGCCCTCGCCGACGTCGGGGAGCAGGAACTGCTGCGGGCTCGTCACTGTGCGCCCCTTCCTAGTAACTCAGGCTGCGGTCAATGGCGTTGAGGATCCGGTCGACACCGGGAAGCCAGTCCGACTCAAGGCGGCTGGGCGGGTAGGGGGTGTCGTAGCCGGTCACCCGGACGACGGGTGCTTCGAGGAAGTGGAACTCCTCGTCCTGCAGCCGTGCGGCGACCTCGGCGCCGAACCCGTGGGAGAAGGCGGCCTCGTGGACCACGACGGCTCGGCCGGTACGGTGCACGGACGCGCGGACGGTCGTGATGTCCCAGGGCGAGAGACTGCGCAGGTCCACGACCTCCACGCTGCGCCCCTCCTCCGCCGCGGCCTCGGCCGCCTCCAGGGCGACGGGCACGGTCGGGCCGTAGGCGATGAGTGTCACGTCCGTGCCCTGGCGGCGGATCACGGCCTGTTCCAAGGGCTGGGGCAAAGCGGAGTCGACCTCCCCCTTGGTCCAGTAGTGCCGCTTGGGTTCGAGGAAGACCACGGGGTCGTCGTCGGCCACGGCCTGCTGGATCATGTGGAACGCGTCGTGCGGAGTGGAGCAGGTGACCACCTTGAGCCCGGCGGTGTGAGCGAAGTACGTCTCCGGCGACTCCGAGTGGTGCTCGATCGAGCCGATGCCGCCGCCGTAGGGGATGCGGATCACGACGGGCAGGGAGATACGGCCCGCCGAGCGGTGCCGGAGTTTGGCGAGTTGGGTGATGATCTGGTTCGCGGCCGGGTAGACGAAGCCGTCGAACTGGAGCTCGCAGACGGGCCGGTAGCCGCGCATCGCGAGTCCGATCGCCGCTCCGACGATGCCTGCCTCGCCCAGTGGCGTGTCTACGACGCGCAGGTCGCCGAACTCCTTCCGCAGACCGTCCGTCACCCGGAACACACCACCGAGGCGGCCGATGTCCTCACCCATGAGCAGGACCTTGGGGTCGTCGGTCAGGGCTTGGCGCAGGCCGTCGTTGAGGGCTTTCACCATGGAAACGCTCACTGCCGCTCTCCGTCCTGCGGCCCGGTGGAGACGAACTCCAGGTGCGCGCGCAGCTGTTGACGCAGATCCGCGGGCATCTGCGCGTAGGTGTACTCGAAGGGGGAAGCCGGGTTGGGCTCCGCCAACTCGCGGCAACCGGCGCGCAGTTGCTCGGCCAGGTCGCGTTCCCGCTGTTCGAGGTCGGTGAAGTGGTCGTCGGTCACCGCGCCCGTGGACCGCAGATGGGCCTCCAGCCGCTCCAGCGGATCCCGGGCCGCCCAGTCCTCGGTCTCGGCGGCGGGCCGGTAGCGGGTCGCGTCGTCGGCGGTGGTGTGGGCGTTGACGCGGTAGGTGACGGCCTCGATCAGCGTCGGGCCGCCGCCCGAGCGCGCCTGGTGCAGTGCCCGGCGGGTGGCGGCGAGGCAGGCCAGTACGTCGTTGCCGTCGACGCGGATGCCCGGAAAGCCGTATCCGGCCGCCCGTTGGGCCGCGGGGATGCGGCTCTGCACGCTGTAGGGGGCGGAGATGGCCCACTGGTTGTTCTGGCAGAAGAAGACCACCGGCAGATTCTGGGCGGCGGCCCAGATGAACGCCTCGTTGGTCTCGCCCTCGCTCAGGGCGCCGTCGCCGAGAAACGCCAGGACGGCCGTGTCGCGGTCGGGATCGCCCGAGCCGGTGCTGTCGTCCCGGTGCAGGCCCATGGCGTAGCCCACCGCGTGCAGGGTCTGCGCCCCGATGACCAGGGTGTACAGGTTGAAGTGGTGGGCGTAGGGGTCCCAGCCGCCGAGTGTGGTGCCCCGGAAGAGGCCCAGCAGGGCGACCGGGTCGAGGCCGCGGCACCAGGCCACACCGTGCTCGCGGTAGGTGGGGAAGACCATGTCCTGGCGGCGCAGTGCGTGCGCGGCGCCGACCTGTGCGGCCTCCTGGCCGCGCAGTGAGGGCCACAGTCCCAGTTCGCCCTGCCGCTGCAGGGCGATGGCCTCCGTGTCCAGCCGGCGGGTGAGCGCCATGTCGCGGTGCAGGGCGGCGAGGTCGACGGTCGCCAGGTCGAGCGGGAGCCGGTCGTCCGTGCTCAAGTTCCCGGCCGGGTCGAGGAGTTGTATGGGTGCGTCGGAGGGTGGTGTCTCCGGCGGCGCGGGTTCGGTGCGTGCCATGAGCGGTCTCTTTCCGGGCAGCGGGCGACGGGCAACGGGCCGTGGGCGATGTCGGTTCGGGATTCAGCGCGGGGGCATGCGCAGGGCGCCGTCGAGGCGGATGACCTCGCCGTTGAGCATCGGGTTGTCGAGGATGTGGCCGACCAGGGAGGCGTATTCGTCCGGCGATCCGAGCCGGGACGGATGCGGTACGGCCGCTCCCAGTTCCGTCCGTGGCTTCTCCGGGAGTCCCGACAGCAGCGGGGTGTCGAACAGCCCGGGCGCGACGGTGACGACGCGGATGGCCGAGTCGGCGAGATCCCGGGCCGCCGCCAGGGTCAGGGAGACCACTCCGCCCTTGCTCGCCGCGTAGGCGGCCTGGCCGATCTGTCCGTCGTAGGCGGCGATCGACGCGGTGCAGACGATGACGCCCCGGTCGCCGTTGTCCGGGGTGTTGCCCGCCATGACGGCGGCAGCGGCGGACAGTACGTGGAAGGTGCCGAGCAGGTTGATCTCGATCACGCGCCGGAAGTCCTCGGCGGGCAGTGCTCCCCGCTTGCCCAGGATGCGGCCGGGTGTCGCGATCCCGGCGCAGTTGACCGCCGCGCGCACCGGCCCGTGCCCGGCCGCGTACGCGAAGGCCTGCCGGACCTGGTCGGGATCGGTCACGTCGGCCGGGACGAAATGGGCGCGTTCCCCCAACGCGGCTGCCGCGTCCTGGCCTTGGCTGCCGGGGAGGTCCAACAGCACGACCGTACGGCCCTGTCGGTGCAGCCGGTGCGCGGTCGCGCGCCCCAGTCCGGAGCCGCCGCCCGCGATGACGGCAACGGCGTCGTGTGGTGCCACGGTGCCCGCCTTTCTCAAGTTCGTTCGCTCAAGTTCTTTGAAAACGTGGGGTGTTCAGGAGCCGTCGAGATGGCGACTGATGACCATGCGCTGGATCTGGTTGGTGCCCTCGAAGATCTGGGTGATCTTCGCCTCGCGCATATAGCGCTCCACCGGGTGTTCACGGACGTATCCGGCACCGCCGAGGACCTGGACGGCGTCGGTCGTGACGGCCATGGCCGTGTCGGTCGCGATGAGCTTGGCGATGCTGGCCTGCCGGCTGAACGGCTGACCGGAGTCCTTGCGACGGGCGGCGACCAGGTAGGTGGCGCGGGCCGCCTCGGTGCGCGCGGCCATGTCGGCGAGGAGGAATCCCACGCCCTGGTGCTCGATGATGCGGTGGCCGAACGTCCGGCGCTCGCGGGCGTATTCGACCGCGTGGTCGAGGGCCGCCTGCGCGATGCCGACCGCGACGGCGGCGATGCCGAGCCGTCCCGCGTCGAGTGCGGACAGCGCGATCCTCAGTCCCTGGCCGGGCTCGCCGATCAGCCGGTCCTCGGGGATCCGTACGTCGTCGAAGTTCATGACCGCGGTGGTCGAACTCCGCAGCCCCATCTTGCGCTCCGGGGCACCCGCGCTCAGGCCGGGCGACCGGGCGTCCACGTGGAAGCAGGAGATGCCGTTGCGGGGGTCGTCGGAGGTGCGCAGAAACGCGGTGTAGAAGTCGGCTTCACCACCGTGGGTGACCCAGGCCTTGGTGCCCCGGGCGACCCACGCACCGCCGTCGTGTGCCGCGCGGGCACGGATGGCGCTGGGGTCGGAGCCCGCGTGCTCCTCGGACAGGCAGTACGCGCCGAGCGCGGTGCCGCTCAGCTGCCACGGGAGCAGCGTCTGCTTCTGGCTCGCGGAGCCGAAGGCCGCGACGGCGTGGCAGGACAGCGTGTGGACGCTGACGCCGACCGCGACGGCGGCCCAGCGGGCGGCCAGTTCTTCGAGTACTTGCAGGTAGACGGCGTACGGCTGGCCGCCGCCCCCGACCTCCTCGGCGAAGGGCAGGGTCAGCAGTCCCGTCTCGCCCAGGAGGTGGAACACCTCGCGGGGGAAGTGGCCCTCCTCCTCGAACTCCGCGGCACGCGGGGCGAGTTCCTTGTCCGCGATGTCGACGGTCAGCTCCAGCAGCTCCTGGGCTTCGCCGGAGGGTAGTTCGCGCTCAACTTTCACCGCTGAGTCCCTTTCTCACGCTCTCGAACGGCGGTCGCCGACCGGTTGGCAGGTGTGGACAGTGGAGCGGCGGGACGGAGCGCGGGGCAATTAAGTTGCAGGTATCTTGCACGTGATGCAAGAAACTCGACTCACATCGAGGTTTGCCGCAAAGAACGGGCGTCAACGGGAGGACAGCACATGACCGACACAGGACTCATCGACAGCGTCGACCGCGCGATTCTGGATCTGCTGGTCGAGGACGGCCGCCGGACGATGACGGAGATCGCGGAGCGGGTCAGCCTCTCTCCGTCGGCGGTCAAACGCCGGGTCGACCGGCTGGAGCGGGTCGGAGTCATCGCGGGCTACACGGTGACCCTCGACCACGGAAAGCTCGGCGCCGGCTTCGAGGCCTTCGTCGAGCTGCGGTTCGCCGGCGACGTCAAGGTCGAGGCGATCACCATGGCCGCGACCAGCGTCCCGGAGGCCCAGGAGGTCTTCACCGTCGCGGGCGACCCCGACGCCCTGGTCCGCGTCCGGGTGACCGACGTGCAGCACCTCAGAGATGTCATCGACCGGCTCCGGCGCACGGGTGCGGTGATCGGCACGAAGACGCTCATGGTGCTGGGCGCCTGGCGAAGGGGCGACTGAACAGACCGAGCTTGATGCCACTGAGGCAACATTAATTGCCTCTGAGGTTGACATGAGGCGGAGGATGGTTGCAGCCTGAAAGAAATTCCTCGTGACCTCGCACCGGAAAGGACGTGCTGATGTCCGTCACCACCGGAAGCAACGACATCGACTTCGACAACACCGAGGAACTCGACATTCCTCGCCTCGCGGAGAGCCGCGACACCATCGAGGCCGAACGCACCCACCGCAAGCGGCAGTTGGCAGCCGCGTTCCGGATCTTCGCCCGCTACGGCTTCGACGAGGGCATCGCCGGACACATCACCGCACGGGACCCCGAATTCCCCGACCGGTTCTGGGTGAACCCGTACGCGGTGCACTTCTCCAGGATCCGCGTCAGCGACCTCCTCCTCATCGACGAGGAGGGCCGGGTGATCGAGGGCGAACGCAGGACCAACAAGGCGGCCTTCTGGATCCACTCCTCCATCCACCACGCCCGCCCGGACGTCGTGGCGGTGGCACACGCCCACACCATCCACGGCCGGGCCTTCGCCTCACTGGACAAGCCCTTGGCCCCGATCGTGCAGGAGTCCTGCGCCTTCCACGACGACCATGTCCTGTTCGACGAGTACAAGGGTCTGGTCCTCGAGAAGTCCGAGGGCGAGCGGATCGCCGTCCGGCTCGGCGACCGGAGGGCGGCCATCCTCCGGCACCACGGCCTGCTGACCGTCGGCCGCTCGGTCGAGGAGGCCGCGTGGTGGTTCATCACCATGGAACGCGCCTGCCAGATGCAACTGCTCGCCGACGCCGCCGGAACGCCCCGGATCATGACCGAGGAGGAAGTGACGCTGGCGCACCGGCAGTTCAGCAACGCCAACATGGCACGGCACAACTTCAATCTCCTGGCCGACCTCGTGGTGGAGGAGGAGCCCGACGTACTGGAGTAAGACCGGAGAGTCGGGTCAGAGGGCCCACCAGCAGTACAGCCTCCGGTTCTCCGCCACGGCCCTCCCGGCCAGCCCGGACAGCAGCCGGAGCAGTTCCAGCGCCTCGGCGGGCGGTAGACCCACCTCCTCCACGGCCCCGAACGGCCCTGCCACCAGACCCAGTTGGTCATCCGTCGCCGAAGCCAACGCGTCCCTGAGTGTGTCGGAGACGCTGATGACGAAGGCGGCTTCGGCCTCGGGATCCGAGAGCAGCTGCCCGGAGCGCGGACGGGCGCGTGCCTCGTCGTAGGCGCAGTCCGTGAGGAGGCCTTCGAGCCGCGCCATGACGACCACCGGGTCGATGCCCTTCAGGGACAGCACGTCGAAGACCGACGGATCAGGTCCGCCCGGCGTGTTGAGGACACCCACGGCGGCCTCGTCGCTCGCGGCGGAGAAGTAGTCGCACATCGCCATGCCGAAGATCCTGCCCGATCCCGGTTCCGGAGGGTGCCTGTCGTACGGTTGCCACTCGGGGTTGGTGAGCAAAGGGGTGGAAATGGCCGTTTCCGACGACGAGTTGACACGCACGCTGCCCGGCATTCTGCGGGAGCACTCGGATCGGATCGGCGACAAGACCGCCTACCTGGACGACCGACGCGCCGTCACCTACCGGGAGTTGGAGCGGCGCACCGCCCGGCTGGCGGGCCATCTGGTACGGCTCGGGGTGCGACGCGGGGACCGGGTCGCGATCCACCTCGGCAACCGGGTGGAACTGGTCGAGGCCTGGCTCGGCGTGTTGCGTGCCGGGGCGATCGGTGTGCTCCTCAACTCCGCCGCGTCGGAAGAGGAGTTGACGTACTTCCTCGACGACAGCGGAGCCGTCGTGGTGGTGACGGAGCAGCCGGTCGCCCAACCGGCCGCCGTACGACGGGTGATCGTCGTCGGAAGGGACGAACTCGCCGACGGCACCCTCGACTTCGAGGATCTGGCCGGTACGGATTCCGGTACGGCCGCCCGTGACGACCTCGGGCTCGACGAGCCGGCCTGGATCCACTACACGTCGGGCACCACCGGCCAGAGCAAGGGCGTGGTCTCCACGCAGCGTTCCGCGCTCTGGTCGGTGGCGAAGGCGTACGTACCGGCGTACGAGCTGGAGCAACAGGACCGACTGCTGTGGCCGTTGCCGATGTTCCACGCCCTCGGCCACTCCGTGTGCCTGCTGGGTGTCGTCTCGGTCGGTGCGACAGCGCGGGTCCTCGGACCGGGCGCGAACCTCGCCGAGGCACTCGCCGCCGAGCCGTTCACCGTGCTGGGCGGTGTGCCCGCCACCTACCGTCTCCTGCTGGAGTCACTGCGCGAGACGGCACGTCCGGTGCCCGCGTCGCTGCGGGTGTGTGTCAGCGGCGGGGCTCCCTGTTCCCCGGAGTTGCGGACCGAGGTCGAACAGACCCTGGGCGCTCCCCTGCTCGACGGGTACGGCTCCACGGAGACCTGCGGGAAGATCGCGATCGAGCGGCTGGACAGCCCCCGCGACGACCCCTCGCGCGGATTTCCGCTGCTGGTGCTGGACATCCGGATCACCGACCCCTCCACCGGTGCCGAGGCCGGCGACGCGGACGAGGGCGAGATCTGGGTACGCGGTCCGGGGCTGATGGCGGGCTATCACAACCGTCCGGAGGCGACCGCGGAGGCGTTCACCGACGGCTGGTACCGCACCGGGGACCTCGGCCGGCGCGACGCGCACGGCCATCTCCACGTCACCGGCAGGGTCAAGGAACTCATCATCCGGGGCGGGGTGAACATCAACCCGTCCGAGGTGGAACGGGTGTTGCTGGCCCGCCCCGACGTCGTCGACGCCGCGGTCGTCGGCCGACGCCACGACGTGCTGGGCGAGGTGCCGGTGGCCTTCGTCGTGCCCGGCCCGGACGGGGTCGACACCGAGCGGGCGCTCGCCGCCTGCCGGGAGCGGCTGTCCGGGTTCAAGGTGCCGGACGAGATCTATCCGACCGAGTCCCTTCCCCGCACCGCGTCCGGGAAGCTCGCCCGCGCGGTGCTCGTCGAGGAGTTGCCGCAGCGCCTGGCCGCGGAACGTACGGCTGCCTCGGCCGCCCTGCGCGAGCGGTTCGCCGCCGCGTCCGACGCCGTGCTCGGCCTGGTCCTCGACGTGACGGCACGGACCCTCGACGTCCCCGTACCGGAGCTGGACCCCGAAGTACCGTTCAGCGCCCAAGGGTTGACCTCGCTCGGCGCTGTCCTGCTGCGCGATCGGCTGAGCACGGCGACCGGTCTCACGCTGCCCGCGACCCTGGTCTTCGACCACCCCACGCCCACCGCCGTGGCTGACCTGGTGCGTGCCACGTTGCACGGCGAGAGCACCCCGGGTCCCGCGCGCACCTCCGCAGGCGACCCCGGGGAGCCCATCGCCGTCGTCGCCATGGCCTGCCGCTATCCGGGCGGGGTGGAGTCCCCGGAGGATCTGTGGCGGCTGCTCGCCGACGGCACGGACGCGACCTCCGACTTCCCCGCCGACCGCGGCTGGAACGTGGCCGACCTGTACGACCCGGACCCCGACCGCCTCGGCAGATCGGTCACCCGGCGGGGCGGTTTCCTGCATGACGCGGCCGACTTCGACGCGGCCTTCTTCGCCATGTCACCCCGCGAGGCCCTGGCCACCGACCCCCAGCAACGGCTGCTCCTGGAGACGAGTTGGGAGCTGCTGGAGCGGGCGGGGCTGGACCCGGCCGGTCTGCGCGACAGCGACACCGGTGTCTTCGTGGGCGTCATGCACGCCACCTACGCGAGCCGACTGCACCACGGCGGGCACGAGTTGGAGGCGCATCTCGCCCTCGGCTCCGCAGGCAGCGTGGCCTCCGGCCGCATCGCCTACACGCTGGGGCTGCGCGGTCCCGCCGTGACCGTGGACACCGCGTGCTCGTCGTCGCTGGTCGCGATGCACTCGGCCGTACGGTCCCTGCGCGACGGGGAGTGCTCCCTCGCGATGGCCGGCGGGGTCACGGTCATGTCGTCGCCCGGACCGTTCATCGCCTTCAGCAGACTGCGCGGGCTGGCGCCAGACGGCCGCTGCAAGCCCTTCTCGGCGGCGGCCGACGGTACCGCGTGGGGCGAGGGGGTCGGCCTGGTCCTGCTGGAACGGCTCTCGGACGCGCGCCGCAACGGCCATCCCGTACTGGCCGTCCTGCGCGGCTCGGCCGTCAACTCCGACGGCGCGTCCAACGGTCTCACCGCGCCCAACGGCCCCGCGCAGCAACGCGTGATCCACTCGGCCCTGGCCGACGCGGGACTGACCCCCGCCGACATCGACACCGTGGAGGCACACGGCACGGGCACCGCGCTCGGCGACCCGATCGAGGCCCACGCGCTCCTCGCCACCTACGGCCGGGACCGTCCCGCCCAACGCCCGCTGTGGCTAGGCTCGTTGAAGTCCAACCTCGGACACACCCAGGCGGCGGCCGGGGTCGCCGGTGTCATCAAGACGGTGCTGGCGATGCACCACGGCCGACTCCCCCGCACCCTGCACGCCGACGAGCCGTCCCCGCACGTGGACTGGTCGTCGGGCACGGTACGGCTGCTGTCCCAGGACGAGGAGTGGCGGCCCGAGCCCGGACGGCCGAGGCGGGCGGCGGTCTCCGCGTTCGGCATCGGCGGGACCAACGCGCACGTGATCCTGGAGGAGGCGGAAGCAGACGCTGCGCCATCCCCGCGCAACACGTTGACACCCCCGCTGCTGCTCTCGGCCGCCACCCCGTCCGCCCTCCGAGCACAGGCCGCACGCACCGCCGCCTTCCTCCGCGAGCACCCCGAACTCCCCCTTCTGGACGTGGCGTTCACCCACGCGACCAGCCGGTCCGGCCTCCCCCACCGCGTGGCCGTCACCACAACCGACCGGGCAGCGACCCTGACCGCCCTCGACGCCCTGACGGAGTCCACTCCCGCGCACACCGCCGCCTCCGCCGCCCGCCTGGCCCTGCTGTTCACCGGCCAGGGCGCCCAACGCACCGGCATGGGACGGGAGTTGTACGACACCTTCCCGGTGTTCGCGACCGCGCTCGACGCCCTGTGCGCTCGCTTCGACGCCCGCTTGGAGTGTCCGTTGCGCCCGGTGCTCTGGGACGCGGGCCAAAGCGCCCTGCTGGAGCGTACGGACTTCGCCCAGGCCGCCCTGTTCACCTACGAGGTGTCCCTCTTCCGGCTGCTCTCCTCCTGGGGCGTACGGCCCGACTTCCTGGCCGGGCACTCGGTCGGCGAGCTGGCGGCGGCGCACTGCGCGGGCGTGCTGTCCGAGGCGGACGCCGTCGAACTGGTCGCGGCCCGTGGGAGGTTGATGCGGGAGCTGCCGGAGGGCGGCGCGATGGTGGCGCTCGACGCCACCGAGGCGGAGGTGACGGCCGAGCTCACCGAGGGAGTCGCGATCGCGGCGGTGAACGGCCCGCGCGCGGTCGTCGTCTCCGGCGCGCAGGAGCCGGTCCTCGCGCTCGCGGAACGCTTCGCGGTACGAGGCCGTCGTACCGTCCGGCTGCGGGTCAGTCACGCCTTCCACTCCCCGCTGATGGAGCCGATGCTCGCCGAATTCGGCCGTGTCGCGGGCGAGTTGACCTACAGCACTCCCGGCATCCCGGTGCTGTCGGGCCTGACCGGGCTTCCGGCCACCGGGGAGGAACTGCGGTCGGCCGCGTACTGGGTGCGGCATGCCCGTGAGGCCGTGCGGTTCGGGGACGCCGTGCACTGGCTGGCACACGACGGGCGGGTGACCGCGTTCGCCGAGGTCGGCCCGGACGCCCACCTCACCGCCCAGGCCGCCGGGACCGGCAAGGAGCTCCTCTTCGCCGCGACGGCCCGGCGGAGAGGCGCCGAGGCGCGGACGCTGTTCGACGCGCTCGGCCAACTCCACGTGCATGGGGTGCGGTTGGAGTGGCGCAAGGTCTACGCGGGCAGCGGTGCCCGGCGGGTCGACGGCCTGCCGACGTATCCCTTCCAGCGGCAGCGCTACTGGCTGCCCGACACCGGCAGCGACCCGAGCGCAGGCTCCGGGCACCCGCTGGTGGCCCAGGTCGTCACGGTGCCGGGTACGGAACGGCTGCTGTGCGGCGGGCGGTTGTCCGGTGCGGGCCAGCCGTGGTTGCGGGACCACGTCGTGGGCGGACACACCCTCGTGCCGGGCGCGGCCTTCGCCGACCTCGTGCTGCACGCGGGCGACCTGTGCGGGCTGGCCGTACTGGAGGAACTCGCCCTGCTGAACCCGCTGTTCCTGCCCGACGACGACGAGGAGGGCGTCCAGGTCCAGGTGGTCCTGGGTGAGCCGGACGACTCCGGGCGTCGCGCGGCGGACGTGTACGCGCGGTCCGAGAAGTCCGGCGCGCTCGGCGCCTGGACACAGCACGCGACGGGTCGGCTCGGCCCGACCGCGCCGGGTGTCCTGGACGACGCGGTCCCGCTCACCGTGTGGCCGCCGACGGGTGCCACGCGGGTGGACCTGTCCGAGGCCTACGACCGGGTGACCGCGGCCGGGTTGGCCTACGGTCCGGCCTTCCAGGGGGTCACCGCGTTGTGGCGGCGCGGCGAGGAACTGTTCGCCGAGGTCGGCCCGTTGCCGGTCGCGGACGCCCGGCGCCATGTCCTCCACCCGGCCCTGCTGGACGCCGCCCTGCACCCGGGTCTGCTCGCCGAACCGCCCTCCGGTCCTGCCCGGCTGCCGTTCGCCTGGCGCGGCCTGACCGTGCACGCCACAGGCGCGACGGCACTGCGCGTCCGCATGACGAGGCCCGGCCCGGACACGATCACCCTCGATCTCGCGACCCCGACCGGCGCGCCCGTGGCCCGCCTGGAGTCGATGACGACCCGACCGGCACCGGAGATCGGTCCCGCCCCGGCCGGGGAGCTGTATCGGCTGCGGTGGACGAACGTGCCCGCTGTCGGTGAGGTACCCGCCGTGGTCGTGTCGCGGACGGACGATCTGGGCCTGGCCGCGTTCCTCGCCTCTGCCGACGACGAGGAGACACCGGAGACAACAGTCGCCTCCTTGGCCGCTCCCGGCGACCAGGACACGGACCCGGTCGCGGAGGCACACCAACTCACCGTACGAGCAATGCAGTTGCTGCAAACACACCTCGCCGGTTCCGGGCACCTGACCGTGGTCACACGCGGCGCCGCCGAGCCGTCGCCCGACCTGCCCGCCGCCACGGTCTGGGGCCTGCTCCGAACCGCGCAGGCCGAGTACCCCGGACGCCTCACCCTCGTGGACGTGGACAGCCACCCCGAGTCGCTACGACAGCTGCCCGCCGCGCTCGCCACGGGCGAACCCCAACTCGCCGTACGTGAAGGCGTGTTGTGCGTGCCCCGACTGGCAGCGGCGCCCCCTTCCGAGGACGCGGGCTCGCTCGCCGGCGGCACCGTCCTGATCACCGGCGGCACCGGGTCCCTGGGCGCGATGCTGGCCCGGCACCTCGTCGACCGCCACGGCGTGCGACGGCTCGTCCTCCTCAGTCGGCGTGGCGAACAGGCGCCGGGAGCGCGGGAGTTGCGTGACGATCTTCATCGAGCGGGCGCACAGGTGGATCTGGTGGCCTGCGACATCACCGAGCGGGACCAACTCGCCGCCGTACTCAAGGCGTTCGGGCCGGACCTGACCGCCGTAGTGCACGCGGCCGGGGTGCTGGACGACGGTGTGCTGGCGTCGATGACACCCGAGCGGCTGGCGGCGGTGCTGGGGCCGAAGGCCGACGCGGCCTGGCAGTTGCACGAGTCGACGAAGGATCTGCCGCCGGCCCGGTTCGTGCTGTTCTCGTCGGCGGCCGGGCTGCTGGGCAACCCCGGTCAGGCCAACTACGCGGCGGCGAACTCCTTCCTGGACGCGCTCGCACGCCATCGCTCCGAACTGGGCCTGCCCGCCCTGTCGTTGGTCTGGGGCGCGTGGGCGGATCAGGAGGGCATGGCAGCACGCAGCGGACGGGTGCACGGCGGTCCGGTGCGCGCGGTCTCTCCGGAGCAGGCGTTCGCGCTCTTCGACGCCGCGCTCGGCAGTACCGAACCCGTCCTCGCGCCCCTGCCGTTGGACCGCTCGCCCAAGGCGCTCCCGGCCGGGACGGCGGTTCCGCCGCCACTGCGCGGGTTGCTGCGTACGGGCCGACCCACGGCCGCCGCCAGCGCGGGCGGCGGAGTGGCGGACGACGGCGCAGGATCCTGGCGGAACCAACTCGCCGCCCTGGCCCCGCCCGAGCGGTTGGCCGCCCTGCGTTCGCTCATCCGCACCGAGGTCGCCGCCGTGCTCGGACACACCGAAGTCGACGCCGTGAACCGGGACTTCGCCGAACTGGGCCTCGACTCCCTGATGCGGGTCATGCTCTGCAACCGGCTGAGCCTGCTGACCGGGACACCGCTCGCCGTCACCGTGGCCTACGACTGGCCGGACACCGAACAGCTCGCCGAGCACCTGTACGGCGAGCTGCGCGGCGCACTGCCCGACGAGCCCGCCGCCGCGTGCGTCCCGGCACCGGTGCGGTCCGGTGGACGTGGACGCGGAGCCGGGCAGTCGCTGCCCGCCCTGTACCGGCAGGTGTGCGAGACCGGTGACGTCGTATCGGCCATGCATCTGCTGGTGACCGCGTCCATCGGCGCTCCCGCCTTCGGCCCCGAGGAGGCGGCCCGGCACGCGCTGCCGCCGTTGCGGCTGGCCGCGGGCACCCGGGGGCCGGCCCTGGTCTGTGTTCCCGGCTTCGCCTCCAACCTGGGCCGCCCCTGGTACGCCGGGCTCGCCGCCTGCTTCGAGGGCGAGCGGGACGTGTTCGAGGTGCGGCACACCGGGATCGATCACGGAGAGGCGCTGCCACGGGATCTGGAGACCCTGACCGCGTCGCACGCGGCGACCGTGCGGCACCAGCTCGGCGATCGCCCCTATGTAGTGGTCGGCCATTCCATGGGGGGATCGGCCGCCCACGCGCTCACCACGCACCTGGCGAACCTCGACGCTCCCCCGGCCGGGCTTGTCCTGATCGACTCGTACCACATCACCCCGGACCGGGAGGCCGAGCCGTGGCTGCTGTCCCTGCCCGCGCGGATTCCGCTGGCGGCCGGCGAGAGATTCGACACCCTGGTGGACGATCTGGCACTGCTGTCGCTGGGTGCGTACACACGGATGTTCCGTGGCTGGCAGCCCGAACTCACGCGGGTGCCAAGCCTGTTGGTCCGGGCCTCCGCACCCCTGGCGGACATGCCGTCGGAGTGGCGCTCGTCCTGGCCCGGTGTGCGGGACACGGCGGACGTCCCCGGCACTCATCTCAGCCTGCTCGAAGAGAACGCGCCGACCACGGCCAAGGCCGTCCGCGACTGGATCGACGGCCTCGCATAGCCCGACGGGAGATCGAATATCTATGTTCGCGGCATGAGAAACGGAATTCACGCCCGCACACTCACGATCGCGCCGTGCTACTATTGATCTCAGTTGCAGTTGTGGTTGCCAAACCCTTCAGATGCCCGCACCGCCCTCCGAGGCGGTGGAGCATTTTTTTGTGTGTCCGGTTTTTCTTCCGGCGGGGTGATCATCACGGCGACACGGAGCCCGCACTGTGCGGACTCCGCTGACCGCCCCGAAGGAGAACAAAATGGCCAGTGGCACCGTGAAGTGGTTCAACGCGGAAAAGGGTTTCGGCTTCATCGAGCAGGACGGTGGCGGCGCTGACGTCTTCGCCCACTACTCGAACATCGCCGCCCAGGGCTTCCGCGAGCTGCAGGAGGGTCAGAAGGTGACCTTCGACATCGCGCAGGGCCAGAAGGGCCCGACGGCCGAGAACATCGTCCCTGCGTAACACCGACGTTAACTTCGCAGCTGGGGCCCGCACCTTGGGGTGCGGGCCCCAGCTCGCTGCATTTTCCATGCTTCGGCGTTATTCCGTCGAAGCCACCGGCTCGTTCTTGCGATTCTCTGCGCCGTTCATTCACCGCGGGAATTCCTTGATACGTGCCATATCAAGGAAGGTTCCACATTGAACCGCGCACGTACAAATGATCGCTTCGCGCGAAAGCGCAATGGAAATCCGGAATCCGGAAAGAGCGGCGGCTACCGCTCGGCGGCTCCGTCCGGCAATCGCTCCAGCGCTCCGCGCCGCTCCAAGGGCGGCGGCGGTCGACCGGCCGCGCTGCAGGGCGAGTTCGCGCTGCCGAAGACCGTGACCCCCGGCCTGCCGGCCGTGGAGTCGTTCGCCGAACTCGACATGCCCGCCAAGTTGTTGGCCGCGCTCGGCCACGAGGGCGTCACCGTCCCGTTCCCGATCCAGGCCACGACCCTCCCCAACTCCCTTGCCGGGCGCGACGTTCTCGGCCGCGGCCGTACCGGCTCCGGCAAGACCCTCGCCTTCGGCCTCGCGATGCTGGCCCGTACGGCGGGCCGCCGTGCCGAGCCGCGTCAGCCACTCGCGCTCGTCCTCGTCCCGACCCGCGAGCTGGCCCAGCAGGTCACCGACGCGCTCACCCCGTACGCCCGCGCCGTCAGCGTGCGGATGACCACCGTCGTCGGCGGTATGTCGATCGGCCGCCAGGCCGGGGCGCTGCGCGGCGGTGCGGAGGTCGTGGTCGCGACTCCGGGACGCCTCAAGGACCTCATCGACCGCGGCGACTGCCGCCTCGACCACGTCACCATCACCGTCCTCGACGAGGCCGACCAGATGGCCGACATGGGCTTCATGCCGCAGGTCACCGGCCTGCTGGACCAGGTGCAGACCGGCGGCCAGCGGATGCTGTTCTCGGCCACCCTGGACCGCAACGTGGACCTCCTGGTCCGCCGCTATCTGACCGACCCCGTCGTCCACTCCGTCGACCCCTCCGCGGGCGCGGTCACGACGATGGAACACCACGTCCTGCACGTCCACGGCACGGACAAGCAGCGGGCGACCACCGAGATCGCGGCGCGCGACGGCCGGGTCATCATGTTCCTGGACACCAAGCACGCGGTGGACAAGCTGGTCAAGCACCTGCTGAGCAACGGCGTCCGCGCGGCCGGTCTGCACGGCGGCAAGTCCCAGCCGCAGCGCACCCGCACCCTCGCCCAGTTCAAGGACGGGCATGTGACGGCGCTGGTGGCGACCAACGTCGCGGCGCGCGGCATCCACGTCGACAACCTCGACCTGGTCGTCAACGTCGACCCGCCCACCGACCCCAAGGACTATCTGCACCGCGGCGGCCGTACGGCCCGTGCGGGCGAGTCCGGCAGTGTCGTCACGCTGGTCACCCCCGACCAGCGCCGTGACTTCACCCGCCTGATGACCATGGCCGGCGTCACCCCGGAGGTCACCTCGGTGCGCTCGGGCGAGGAGGAGCTGACCCGGATCACCGGCGCCCAGGCCCCCTCCGGCGTCCCGGTCGTCATCACCGCCCCGGTCGTGGAGCAGCGCGAGCGCACTCGCCGCAGCCCTTCCTCCTCGTCGTCGCGCGGCCGTCGTGGCCGTCCCGCCGCCGAGGGCCGGACCGGCGGCGGTGCCGCCCGGCGCGGTGGCGGCGGCAACGGCGGCTCCGGCGGAAGCGGCAGGGGCCAGCGACGCTCGTCCTTCGGCCCTGCGGCCTAGGGATCAACTCGGCCTCTTCGGCGACCTGTTCGGACGGTTTCTCCTTCTCTCTGTGAGGCAACATGCGTTGTGTCATCGCCCGGTATCCCTTCGATCTCACCAAGCTGGGAGTGCTGGAGACGATGAAGGGCATCAAGCCCGAGCTGGTCACGGGTGAGTCCGTGACCATCGGGCGGCGCCGCTACCCCGTCAAGCAGGTGGGGCAGGTCATCACCCGACAGGATCCGCGCGACTTCAACAGCGGCGAGGTCATCCGGGCCATGACCCGGCTCGGCTTCACCTGCCACGGCCTGCCGGAGGCGGCGCCTGTGCACGCGCTCACGCCGTTCGAGAACGCGTCGGCGCTGTTGGGCAGCGGCGCGCCCCAGGACGCGTAGGAACGACACCAGCACAACCGTGAGGGCCCTGCCGACGCGCGTCGGCAGGGCCCTCACGGCGTTCGGCGGCCCAGGAGGGACCCCCTCGGAACGAGCAGATGAACAGCGGGTTAGCATATGAGCGCCGCCTAGCTCGAAAGAGAAACCTGTGCCTGTCAACGAGGACTCGTTCACCAACTGGAAGCACCGTGAGGAGATCGCGGAGTCGATGATCCCGATGATCGGGAAGCTGCACCGCGAGAGGGACGTCACCGTCCTGCTGCACAGCCGCTCCCTGGTCAACAAGTCGGTCGTCAGCATCCTCAAGACCCACCGGTTCGCCCGCCAGATCGACGGCGAGGAACTCTCCGTCACCGAGACCCTGCCGTATCTGCGGGCACTCACCACGCTCGACCTGGGCCCCTCCCAGATCGACATCGGCATGCTCGCCGCGACCCACCGCACCGACGAACACGGCCTGACCGCCGAGGAGTTCACAGCCGAGGCCGTCGCGGGTGCCACCGGCGGCAACAAGATCGCGTTCCGCGAGGGTCGCGACGTCGTTCTCTACGGCTTCGGCCGCATCGGCCGCCTGGTCGCCCGCCTGCTCATCGAGAAGGCCGGCTCGGGCAACGGCCTACGGCTGCGCGCCATCGTCGTACGCCAGGGCGGGGACCAGGACATCGTGAAGCGCGCCTCGCTGCTGCGCCGCGACTCGATCCACGGCCAGTTCCAGGGCACGATCACCGTCGACGAGGCGAGCAGCACGATCATCGCCAACGGCAACGAGATCAAGGTGATCTACGCGAGCGACCCGTCCGAGGTCGACTACACGGCGTACGGCATCAAGGACGCCATCCTCATCGACAACACGGGCAAGTGGCGTGACCGGGAAGGACTTTCGCAGCATCTGCGGCCCGGGATCGACAAGGTGGTGCTGACCGCGCCGGGCAAGGGCGACGTCCCCAACATCGTGCACGGCGTCAACCACGACACGATCAAGCCGGACGAGCAGATCCTGTCCTGCGCGTCCTGCACCACCAACGCGATCGTGCCGCCGCTGAAGGCGATGGCCGACGAGTACGGTGTACTGCGCGGCCATGTGGAGACCGTCCACTCGTTCACCAACGACCAGAACCTGCTGGACAATTACCACAAGGCCGACCGCCGCGGCCGTTCCGCGCCGCTCAACATGGTGATCACCGAGACCGGTGCCGCGTCCGCCGTCGCCAAGGCGCTCCCGGACCTCAAGGCGCCGATCACCGGCAGCTCGATCCGCGTCCCGGTGCCGGACGTCTCGATCGCGATCCTCAGCCTGCGACTCGGCCGCGAGACCACCCGCGCCGAGGTCCTCGACTACCTCCGCGATGTCTCGCTGACCTCACCGCTCAAGCGGCAGATCGACTTCACCACCGCCCCGGACGCGGTGTCGAGCGACTTCATGGGCTCCCGCCACGCCTCGATCATCGACGCGGGCGCCACCAAGGTCGACGGCGACAACGCGATCCTCTACCTCTGGTACGACAACGAGTTCGGCTACTCCTGCCAGGTCGTCCGCGTCGTCCAGCACGTCTCCGGGGTCGAGTACCCGACGTACCCGGCACCCGCCGCCTGACCACCGGAACACGCTGAACGTACGACGGCCCGGCCGCCCCGGTGAGGGCGGTCGGGCCGTTGTCGGTCAGAGCCGAGCGAGGTGTCAGCGAGTGCTGCGCTTACTCCGGTACAGCACGACGAATCCGGCGACGAGCAGCAGCGCTCCGGCCATCGCCGGCCACAGGTTCGCGCCGGTCTCCGCCAGGCCGCCCTGAGCCTGCGGCTGGTTCGGACCCACGGCTGCGTAGCTCTCCCCGCCCGAGGACGAGTCGGGCGGTGTCGCCACGGGGCTGCCGACCTGGCCACCGGTCTGGTCTTCCGAACTCCCCTGCGTCTCTGTCGACTTGGACCCTTCGGTCTTTGTGTCGGCCTTGGGGACGGACACGGCGGTCGTCAGATCTCCGGGGTCGGTGGTCTGGGTGTCGGTGGGCTCGGGGGCGCTGGTCTCGGTGTCCGGGGCGCTCGTCGCGGGATCGGCGGAAGGCTGGTCACCGGAGTTGCCGCCGTTGCCGCCATTCCCCTCGTCCCCGCCGTTGCCGCCGTTCCCGCCGGGCTCGTCGGACGCGGTGGCGGTAGGCGCCGCCGTAGCGGTGTCGGTCGCCGACGGGGACTCCTGCGGCTCACCCGAACCGCCGCCAGCACCGTTGCCATTGCCATTGCCGTTGCCGTTGCCGTTGTCCGAACCGCCGCCCGTTCCAGGGTCGTTGTCCGTGCCGGCGCCGCACTTCTCGCCGCTGTTGATGCAGGTGACCATGTCGTTCATCAGGCTCTCGGAGAAGACGTTGATGAAGTCGCCGTGGTCGGTGACGGGCTTGTGCTGCTGCTCGGGGAAGGAGTCCACCGCGAACAGCGGGCTCGTCTTGCCGCCGTCCTGGAGGCTCGGCGCGTCGACGGCGTAGACGATCCGCTGGACCAGCTGCGGAATGGCCTTGAAGCCGGCCGGGCAGGCGCCGTCGGCGGCCTCGAAGGCCACGTGGGTGCGGTGGTTGGCGCTGTCGATGTTGCGGCCGTCCCAGCAGCTCTGGAACTTGAAGGTGCGCACGACGTCACTGCCGGACGGGCACAGCGGGTACTTGTCCTTGAGCTGCCGGTCCTCGAACCCGGTGCAGCTCCAGGAGGCGTTGGCGTTGGCCGGGCCGTTGACGAAGGCCTTCGCGTCGCCGGTGATGATGCGCAGGAGGCGCGGCATCGCGACGACCTTGCTCTGCGGGTTGCCCTCGAAGGTCAGGGTGACCTGCTTGGCCGTGACGATCTCACCGGTGTTGCCCTCGGTGCCGCCACCGGGCTTGTCGGCGTCCCGCTCCTGCTTGCCGTTCTGCAGACGCAGCACGGGCCAGTAGTAGGTGGACTTGTCGCCCGGGTTCTCGCAGCTGGTGTCGGCGTTCGCGAGATCCTGGTCGCTGGCGAAGGCGTTGTTGGACTGGTTGCCGATGTAGTCGTGGAAGTGGTGGGCGCCGTTGCTGACTCCGGGCGCGACGATCACGTTGTCGGAGTTGAACAGGCCGTTCTCGTTCACCCCGCAGGCGGTGACGAACGTGCCGCGGGAGGCATCGGCCTGGTCCTGCGGAGCGTTCACATTCGGCTGTACGGAGGTGATGTCCGCGTAGTCCGAGGCAACGGGCCCGTTGGTGGACTGCTGCTGGCCCTGGCCGCCCTGGTCTCCGGTGCTGGCACTGGCACTGGCGCTCTGGTCGTCGCCGTTGCCGTTGCCTCCCTGGTCACCCTGGTCGCCGTTCTCGTTCGTGGGCGCGATCAGGGTGCAGGCGGCGAGCGCGTCGAGCCCCTCCGGCCGGTCCCCGACGCGCGCGATCGCGTCGTCGATCCGCCCGATGGTCGCGGCCCGCTTCTCCTTCAACGGATTCATGATCGCGTTGTCGGCGAAGGAGGCGTCCTGGCGTATGGACTCCCTCGAGTCCTGAAGCTTCTGGTAGGCCTCGGTTATCTGCTGGTCCAGATTCGCGAGTTCCTTGTCGACGTCGGCCTTCGCCTCGTCGGGCACCGTCGTCAACTGGGTACCGATGTCCGGGCAGTCGATCGTCGCGCCTCGCGATGCCGCGTCCGGAGACCCTTGCTGGGCGGAGTCACCGCCCCAACCACCTTCGGACGCCGACGCGTAGACGTTCGCCGCCATCAGTCCTCCGCCGCCCAGCATCAGGGCGACTGCTGCCATCGTCGCGCGTCGTGCGCCTGTGGGGCGTCTGCGCGTGTTGCGTGCCAAGGAAGTTGCTCCTACACGTATCGGTCGGCCCGGCTCGTCCCGGCATGGAAATCCCCCGACCCAATACGGAGCCCGGCCCCAGCGTGTTCAACCGTCCCAGAAATTCATAGCGACCTCTTATGGATCACCCGCCCCGGCGAGCCCCTGACCCCTCGACACACCAGGGCGAGGTAAAGGTCACAAATACGTATCGGACATATCGCGCTTCAACCTTCACACGAGGCACACACGTTGGCTAAGTTGGCGTCCAGGCCGTACGACCTACTCCGGCGATCGGCGCCGGGCCGCACGGCTTGCGCCGAGTCCGGCGTGTCGCTCGCGACAGCCGGAGCCGGGGACCCAACCGAACTTGGGGTGAATCGGTCCAACTGCCCCTCAGGGCAAGGACCGTAGGGCAAACCTTCCGTGATCGACGCCCGAACCCGACAGCTAACCCGGTAGGCGCGAAGCGGAAGGAGCACGTCTGCCATGCCGGCAGAACGACGCACGCGCACCGGAGGCAGTGGCCCCACCGTGGACGACCGACCCAGCCGCGACGAAGTCCAGCGGCGGATCAACTCTCTTTACGACCGGGCCGAGACGGACTCCGGAACCTACAACGCCACACGTGCGATGTCCGGGAAACCGCGCAAGCGTGTCGAGTCGCGCCCCAGCGCGTCACGCTCTTCCGACCCCGCCGTCGAAGCCGTCACCCGGCAGCTGTTCGACCGCGCCCGCACCCAACTGGGCCCGACCGTACCGGCGATACTGCCGCCCGGCAGGACCCCTGCCCGCCCGGCCGAATCCCGCCCCGAGCGGTCCGATCGGTCCGAACGACGTCCCGAACCCCAGAGCACCGGCCGCGCCGTGGCCGAACTGACCATGGGGACCACCGCCGCACCGGAGCCCACCGCCCCGCAACTCATGGCTCCCGCAGCGGAGTTGACCGCAGCGCCCATCGCCGCGCTACCTCCCGCCGCACAGCAGACACAGCAGACACAGCAGTCTCCTGTGATGGCGCAGATGCCGCAGACGCAGATGCCGCAGTCTCCGCAGATGTCTCAGATCGCCCAGATCGCGCAGATGGCTCAGGCCCAGATGTCGCAGATGCCTCCGGCGACCGTCCTCGACCTGCCGCCGGTGCCGATCGCCCCGGCCTTCGGCGTGCCGCCCGCGCGCGTCATGGCACCGCAGCAGTTCGCGACGGCCCCGGCACCGGCCTTCGACCCGCTCACCGCGAGCCTGGACCTGCTCCCGCCCATCGGCGCGCCGCGCACCGAGACCGCGCCGACGGGCGCCACCTGGCCGCCGCCGGAGACGGCCTGGTCCGCCCCGGAGACCACGTGGTCCACCGGACAGATGCCAATGGTGACCGAGCAACAGCCCTGGTCCACAGGGCAGATGCCCGCAGTGACCCAGCAAGCGCCGTGGTCCACGGGCCAGTTCCCCGCAGTGACCGAGCAACAGACGTGGTCCACGGGGCAGATGCCCGCAGTGACCGAGCAACCGGCCTGGTCGACCGGGCAGATGCCCGCAGTCGCCGAGCAACCGGCTTGGTCCACAGGGCAAATTCCTCTCATCCCCCAGCAGCCCGCGGCCCAGCCCGACTGGCAGCCCGCACCGGAACCGTCCTGGCGCCCGCCGCAGCAGGAGTGGCAGCCGGCCGCCCCCGCCCCCGAGGTCTCCTTCGCCGCGGCCCCGTCCGTCGCGCCCACACTCGCGCCC